>CAZDDI010000032.1:0-46493 GCA_964504195.1 uncultured Anaerolineales bacterium | reverse complement strand
GCCCCCTTTCCCCCGCTTGCGGGGGAAAGGGGGCAGGGGGATAGGGGGTATCATTATATTTTTATAGCGACCAACTTGACACAAAACCTTATTTACGGATTAATTTCTTAAAATTCATTATCCTGTGCTACATGGTTATGTGGTGATTATGTTTTGGAAAAGGAATGACGTATGAGTTTCACTATCGGCGGGAGCGGCATGAATATGGGGCCGCGCGGAGTGCTGGAAAACTTCGGTGAAGGCGAGGGCGCGGGCCGCGCATTCGACCGGCGCATCATGGTGCGGCTACTGGGCTATCTGCGGCCCTACGCGGGGCGGATGCTGCTGGCGTTTGCCATGCTGCTGATCGCCTCGGCGCTCACGCTGACCGTGCCCTACCTGATGAAAATCATCATTGACGAAATGATTGCCACCGGCGACGGGCCGGGGTTGGCGCGCACCGCGCTGATTATGCTGGGCGCGTTTCTGGGCCTGTACCTGGCGACCATCGTGCAATCCTACCAGCTCTCCTGGGTTGGGCAGCGCATCCTGATGACGCTGCGCGAGCAGCTGTTCGCGCATTTGCAGCGGCTTTCACTGGGCTATCACGATACGCACATTGTCGGCGTGACCATCTCCCGCGTGATGAGCGACGTGGGCGTCATCAACGAGCTGCTCTCAGAGGGCCTGCTCACGCTCATCGGCGACCTGCTGATGCTGGTGGGCATCGTGGCCGTGATGCTCTCAATGAGTCCGCGCCTGGCGCTGCTCACGTTCAGCGTGACGCCGCTCATGCTGCTGGCGACGCTGGCGTTCACGCGGTTGGCGCGCGGAGCCTTCCGCCGCACGCGGGCCAGCATCGCCGCCGTCGTGGGAGATCTCGCCGAAGACCTGGTGGGGATGCGCGTCATCCAGGCGTTCGCGCAGGAAAGCGCCTCGCAGGAGCGGTTCGATCAGGTCAACCGCGCCAACCGCGACGCCTACGTCTCGGCCATGTCGCTCTCGTTCATCTTTCTGCCCACCGTGGAGTTTCTGGGGATGCTGGCGACCGGCGTGGTGTTGTGGTTCGGCGGGCGGGCGGTGGCACAGGAAGCCCTCACCCTGGGCGTGGTGGTCGCGTTCCTATCCTATGTGAGCCGCTTCTTTCAGCCGATTCAGGAGCTCAGTCAGCTCTACACTACGTTGCAATCGGCCATGGCTGGCGGCGAGCGGGTGTTGGAGTTGCTGGATACTGAGCCGGATGTGTACGACTTGCCCTCTGCCACAGAGATGCCGGACATCGTGGGTGAGGTGGAGCTGCGCGGCGTAAGCTTCGCCTATCGCGGCGAGACCCGCGTGCTGCATGAGGTGGATTTGCACATCGCGCCGGGCCAGACCGTGGCGCTTGTCGGGCCAACTGGCGCGGGGAAAACATCTATTGCCAATCTCGTGGCGCGCTTCTACGAAGCCACCGAGGGCGCGGTGCTGATAGACGGGCGCGACGTGCGGACGGTCACACAGACCTCGTTACGGCGGCAGATGGGACTGGTGCCGCAAGACCCGTTCCTGTTCGCCGGAACGATTGCCGATAATATCCGCTTCGAGCAACCAGAGGCGTCGCAAGACGTGGTCGAAGCGGCGGCGCAGGCCGCCAACGCGCACGGGTTCATCACGCAACTCCCGCAGGGCTATGCGACCCTGGTGCAGGAGGGGGGCGTCAACCTCTCGCTGGGGCAGCGGCAACTGCTCTGCATCGCGCGCGCGGTGCTGGCCGAGCCGCGCATCCTGATTCTCGACGAGGCCACCGCCAGTGTGGATACCCTCACCGAGGTGCTCATCCAGGGCGCGTTGGAGCGATTGCTGGCCGGGCGCACCGCCATCGTCATCGCGCACCGCCTCAGCACCATCCGCAAAGCCGATATGATCTGTGTGGTGGAAGATGGCCGCATCATCGAGAAGGGAACACATACCGCCCTGCTGGAACAGGGCGGCGTGTACGCGCAATTGTATGCGCAGCAGTTTATCAATACTGCGTAATGCGTAACTCTCTTCTTACGCAGTACGCAGTACATTACACTTCCGGCGGCGCTTCGAGCTCTCCCTTCACATCCAGCTCCGCGATTTCGCCGGTGACGGTGAAGATGACGCGCTCGCAGATATTGGTTACGCGGTCGGCGGCGCGTTCCAGATTGTGCGCGGCCCAGAGCAGCTGATTGGCCTGCTCGATGCGGGTGTGATCCTCGAAGATGTAGGTGAGCAGCTCGCGGTAGACCTGGTTGTAGAGCTGATCTACCACATCATCTTCTTTGGGGATGGCGCGGGCGGCGGCCACATCGCGCTGGGCGAAGGCCACCAGCGCCGCGTGCAGCATCTCGCGCGCGTGCTGTGCCATCAGGGGGATGTCAATCAGCGGTTTGATGTGCGGCGTGTAGCCAATCATCAGCGTGATTTTGCCGATGCCCTTGGCGTAATCGGCGATGCGCTCCAGCTCCCCGGCGATTTCCAGCATCGCCGCCAACACGCGCAGATCGCTCGCCATCGGCTGCTGCGTAGCAATCAATACTAGCACTTGCTCTTCGATAGCGTAGCGCTTCTTGTTGATGAGGCTATCCTGCACGATAATCTCTCGCGCCCCTTCGAGATTCTGCTGCTTGAGATGCGCCACCGACTCGATGATGGCATTCTCCACCATACTGCCCAGCGTGAGCACCTGATCTTGCAGCGCGTGTAACTCGCGGTCAAAGGTTCTTCTTGTCTCCATAGGATTCATTTCTCCGTTGTGTTACTATTATTATGCCACGAATTTCACGAATTGACACGAATTATTCATTTATTTCTTAAAATTCATGCCAATTCGTGGCTAAGGCTATTGTACACCAGTTTCAAAAGATTTCACCCTTACGTTTTACCCAAATCTGCCCGTAATATAATCTTCCGTCCGCTTGTCCTTCGGATTCGTGAAGATGTCACGGGTGTTGCCGTATTCCACCAGATAGCCGGCGCGCTCTTCATCCACCATGAAGAATGCGGTGTAGTCCGAAACGCGGGCCGCCTGCTGCATATTGTGCGTAACCACGATAATCGTGTACTCCTCCGCCAGCGTGCGCATGAGCTCCTCGATGCGCAGCGTGGCGATGGGATCGAGCGCGGAGGCCGGTTCGTCCATCAGCACGATGTCCGGCTGAACGGCGATGGCGCGGGCAATGCACAGCCGTTGCTGCTGCCCGCCGGAGAGCGCCAGCGCGTTCTGCTGCAACTTGTCCTTCACCTCATCCCACAGCGCCGCATGGCGCAACGTCTGTTCCACCAGCTCATCCATGTTGCCGCGAAAGCCGTTGATGCGCGCGCCCCAGGCCACGTTCTCGTAAATGCTCTTGGGGAAGGGGTTGGGTTTCTGAAAGACCATGCCCACGCGCCGCCGCACCTCCACCGCGTCCACATCGGGCGCGTAGATATTTTGCCCCTCGAACAACACCTCGCCTGTCACCCGCGCGGTGGGGATCAGATCGTTCATGCGATTGAAAACCCGCAGCACGGTGCTTTTGCCGCAGCCCGAAGGCCCGATGAAGGCGGTGATTTTACGGGCTTCGACCTTGATCGAAGTGTCTTTAACGGCGCGAAAAGGGCCATAATGGACTTCTAGCCCACGCGCTTCGACGGCGTAGCCGTTGTGTTCGGTGGGTAGTTGAAAATTATGTGATAATGAAATTCCCATGTTATACGCTCCTAACCCGGATAAACCGGAATCAAAAAGGATTTATGTGGCCCGCGTGCTTGCTGGTCGAGCAAGGATTTGCGCGGTTAGGCCCTGCTATAACGATTACGCAACAGTACCGCCGTTGCGTTCAGGCTTAACAACAAAGCCAGTAACACCAGAATGGCGGCGGCGGCCAGGCTGCGATACTGATCTTGCGGACGGGTGGTCCACTGGTAAATCTGGATGGGCAATGTGGTGAACTTGGAGAACGGCCCATTGGGATCGAGCGCGACGAAGGCCGATGCGCCCACCACCACCAGCGGCGCGGTCTCGCCGATGGCGCGGGAGATCGCCAGAATTGTGCCGGTGAGGATGCCCGGCAGCGCGTTAGGTAGCACATGATGCCAGATCGTCTGCCAGCGCGTCGCCCCCAGACCGTAGCTCGCCTCGCGCAACGAGTTTGACACGGCCTTGATGGCCTCCTGCGCGTTGATGATGAGCAGCGGCAGGATGAGCAGTGCCAGCGTTAGTCCGGCGGAGAGCACCGTGCGCCCGTTGGCGGTAGTGACATCTACTGCGCCCAGCATCGCCCCGCTGGTGAGCGGCTCCAGCCCGCGCACAAAAATCGCCAGCCCCAACATACCGTAGATGATCGAAGGTACGCCAGCCAGGTTGTTGATGTTGGTCTGAATGATGCGATTCACGAGATTATCGGCGGCGTATTCTTCGAGATAAATGGCCGCGCCCACGCCAATGGGGAAGGCAAAGGCAATCGTAATGAAAATTGTCCATAGTGACCCCAACACAGCGGTGCGCACCCCCGCCAGCTCCGGTTTGCTTGATTGCGGCATTTGCAGAAACGTGGGCGTCAGCCACGAGCGGAACTCCACTTCGGCCTGCGGGTATTTTTCGGCGGCTTCGGCGAGGACTTGTTCGCGGCGGAGCAACGAATCGGTAAGTGACCAGGCGGCTCTGATCTGTGGCTCGACCACGCGCTCCAACACGAGCGCGTACACGCTAGCGCGGTCGCGCTCCGCGAACGGCTGATCGTTTTCAAAGCGGCGCAGCAAGCCAGCGGAGACATGCGCCGCCAAAATCTCGGTCAACTGCTCTTTGCTAAGGTCTTCCAGTGGGACGCCCTCGATGGCGAGCGTGTCCGGATCCACTCTGTTCTCGATAGCCGCCAGCCCGAAGGATTCATCAATAATGTTGTAGAGCAGCGCGCCCAACGCAACAATGGCGACGATAATCGCGCCCAGAAAGAGCGTGCTCCACACGCGCCCTATCCGATGGCGGCGCGCAATTTGTGGGTTGAATGGGTTCGGCTGGGTCATTCGTATACCTCCCGGAAGCGCCGCACTACCTGATTGCTGATCAGGTTCAGGGTCAGCGTCATAAAGAACAGCATCAGCCCGATAGCGAAGATGCTATTGTAGTCAATGGAATCGTAGCTGAGGTCGCCGCCACTGATGCGGACGATGTGCCCGGTCATGGTCTCGGCGGCTTTGAAGGGGTTGAAAGTGAAATTCGGCCCTGCGCCGGCGGCGACCGCCACAATCATCGTCTCGCCGATGGCGCGCGAAGCAGCAATAATGAAGGCCGCCGTGACGCCCGAAAGGGCCGCCGGCACCACTACCTTGACCGCCGTTTCCAGCCGGGTTGCCCCCAGTGCATAAGCTGCCTCGCGCAGGCTGCGCGGCACCGCGCTCAGCGCATCCTCGCTCATCGAAGTCACCAGCGGCAGAATCAGAATCCCCATCACCAGCCCGGCGGAGGCGGTGTTGTAGATTTCCACCGTGTTCATGCCGAAAATTGCCCGCAGCAGCGGGGTCATAAAGCTCAACGCAAAATAACCGTAGACTACAGTGGGCACACCCGCGAGCACTTCGAGAATGGGTTTGAGCATGTTGCGCACGCGCGGCGTGGCATATTCGCTCAGGTAGATGGCGGCGCTCAGCCCCAGCGGCAACGCTACCAGCAGCGCAATGGCGCTGGTCATAAAAGTAGCGTTCATCAACGGCCAAATGCCGAATTGCAGAATGGCCGGTTGCCAGCGAGTCGTGCCGAAGAATTCCAGCAGCGTTACTTCAGGGCTGGCGAAAAAGAGCATGGACTCGCGCCCCAGCACATACACAATGCCGATGGTGGTAAGAATGGAAATCGCGCCGCAGATAAACAAAAATCCCTGAATCAGGGTCTCGCTCAGGCGTAAGCGTTTCTGTAATTTGACGGTGGCCCGCGTAGCAGGTGTAGCATTGTTCACTGCGGGCATGGAATCGGTTCTTAATGTCATACGTTATTGGCCTCCGGTTGACCACAGACGACGGACTTGTTGTCCGCCGTCTGGGTCATAGTTTACCCTGGCGAAGATTTGCAACCTTCGCCAGGGGACGTTACCATTATTTCATCGCATCGAGCCACGCCTGCATCGCCCCTTCAAGGGCGGCGGGGCTGGCGGGGAAATACCCGGCGGCGACGATTTCCTCGTTGACATAGGTGAGATAGAAGTTGATGAACGCAGCGACCTGCGGCTTCTCGCGCATAATCGTGGCGTCGGAGTAGATGAAGAGCGGGCGGGCGAGCGGGTAGGAGTTGTCATCCACCGTGGCCGCGCTCGGCGCAACGCCATCAATCGAAAGGATATTGAGCGTATCAGCGTTTTCTTCATAGTAAGCGTAGCCGAAGAAGCCGATGGCGTAGGGGCTGCCGGTGATGCCGCGCACCAGGATATTGTCGTCCTCACTCAGTTGCAGGTTGCTGGCGTTGAGCAGGGGCTCCTTTTCCTTGTCAAAGACTTCCTCCACGAAGTAATCGAACGTGCCGCTATCCGTGCCGGGGATGAAGCGCAGGATGGCTTCGTTGGGCCACGCGGGGTTCACATCCGACCACTTTTCAGCGGTGAAGATGGCGGCGAGTTCGTCCATGCTGGCATTGGTGACGAAGGTGTTTTCCTTGCTCACCACCACCGCCAGGGCATCCGTGCCCACGCGGAACTCGAGGGGTTCGCGCCCGATAGCGCGGCAAGATTCGACCTCGGAATCCTTGATAGGACGGCTGGCATTGGCAATGTCGCTTTCACCGGCGACACAGAAGCGTTCATAGCCCGCGCCGGAGCCAATCATATCAATCGTGATGTTGCCGCTGTAGCCCTCATCGCGGAACCGCTCGGCGAGCCGCTCGGACAGTGGGAACACGGTGGAGCTCCCGGCGGTGATGATGTCGCCGCGCACATCTAGCGGGTTTACTTCGGGCAATATACCTGCCAACGCTGGCGACTGTGTGGCTTGAGCTGCTGGTGCCTGCGTATTCTGAACCGCCGGCGCTTGGGTGGCCGGGGCTTGCGTGGGTGTAGACCCACACGCGGTTGCCGCCAGGGCAACCAAGACTAAAGCGATTAACCATAAGCGACGCATGTTCTTTTCCTCCAAAACTTAGTATTTTTGAGACAAGCGTAGCATACCAGCTGATTGTTAACACGTCTTCAATAGTATGTTAATAAATTGTTAAGGTTTGAGGAGGCTAACTTGTTGCTGGTTGCTGGTGGTAAGTTGCTTGAGTTGACGCACTTCCATTTTAGGCTACACTTGCAACAGACTTGCAAATCGCAAATCGCAAATCTCAATTTGCGATTTATGATTTGCGATTTGAGATTTGTGTAGGAGTTACCTATTCATGAAATCCTGGATAAAAGCACACTCACTTATTGCCTTCTATCTATTGGCCTTTGCCATTTCCTGGCTGGGGTGGGGGGCGCAAGCCGCTTACGCGCGCGGTTGGCTGTTTCCCTTCGATAGTTTTCTGTTCACCATTCTAGGTAGCGCTGGGCCAACAATAGCGGCAGTGATTGTGTTGATGCTTACGGAGGGGAAAAACAGCCCCCGCGATCTGTTCCAGTCGCTATTTCAGCGGGCCGGTGTCGGCTGGTTGCTGCTGGCGTTGCTAACCCCGCTCGTGCTTGTGTTGATAGCCTGGGCGCTTGAGCCATTGCTCGGTGGGCCGCAACTGGCTTTTGCCACGCTGCCCTGGAGCGCGATGCTACGGTTCCTGCCCATCACGCTTCTCTCTAACGTGTGGGAGGAGCTCGGCTGGCGCGGCTACGCGCTTCCCCGCCTGCAACAGCGCTACTCCGCGTTGGGGACGAGCGTGCTCATGGGTCTGCTGTGGTCGCTCTGGCACCTGCCGCTCATGCTCAACCCGGATGCTTCGATGGCGAGCCTGCCGCTGTGGGCAGAGCCGGTCTTCGCTGTTTCACTCACGATTATCTACACCTGGCTCTACAATCACACCGCGGGCAGTCTGCTTTATGTCTCCCTCTTCCACGCGGCCTCCAACGCAGTGGCCTTTGCTCTGCTTGATGTTCACCCGGACTTCACGCGCCATTATGTGTTGATGGTGGGCGTCACCGCTGTTGTGGCGGTGGCATTGGTTGTCATCTTCGGTCCGGCACGGCTCAAGCGCAGCGTCAGGGAGGCAAAACCCGCGCCATGAACCAGCCCGCCGCCCAGCCCGAAGCGCCCCTCCAGGAGTTGGAGGCCACGCTCGAACGCCTCACCTATCAAAACGAGGACAACGGCTACACCGTCGCTAAGGTCATCCCCAAAGGGAAGTCCTACGAGGTGACGGTAATCGGCGCGTTGACCGGCGCACAGGTGGGCGAATCGCTGCGGTTGCGCGGCGTGTGGACGACGCACGCCAAGTACGGGCGCCAGTTCGAGGTGCGCACTTACGAGGTGCAGCTGCCCGCTACGGTCGAAGGGTTGCGCAAGTACCTGGGCAGTGGCCTCATCAAGGGCGTCGGCCCGGTCAACGCCGGGCGCATCGTGGACTACTTCGGCCTGCGCACGCTGGACGTGATTGAGTCCGATGTCAACCTGCTGCGCGAAGTGCCCGGCATCGGCGAGAAGCGCGTGGCGGGCATCGCAGCAGCGTGGGAGGAGCAGAAGCACATCAAGGAAATCATGATTTTCCTCCAGACTCACGGCGTGAGCACCGGGCTGGCGGTGAAAATCTACAAGCAGTATGGCGATGAGGCGATTGCGATTGTGCAGCGCGACCCTTACCGGCTGGCGAAGGACATCTACGGGGTGGGCTTCAAGACGGCGGACAAGATCGCCCGGCAGCTGGGCTTTGCCGCCGATGCGCCGGAGCGCCTGCAAGCCGGGTTGCGCTACGCGCTGGGCCAGTTCAGCGATGCCGGCCACTGTTTTGCCACGCGCGCGCAGCTGGTGGAAGCCGCCGCCGCCCTGCTCGAAGCCCCCCGCGAGGCGTGTACCGCGCAACTCGATATTCTGATCCGCATGGAAGAGGTCATCGCCGAGCCGGGCGACGCACCGGAGAGCGAGGCTATCTACCTGCCGCCGTTTTTCTACGCCGAGCGCGGAGTCGCCAACCGCATCCGCGGCCTGCAAACCGCATCCCAAGACCGGCTGGCGCATTTCCGCGCGCTCGATTGGGACGCCGCGTTCACCTGGCTCGACCAGCAGAGCGGTTTCACGCTGGCGGCGCAGCAGCGCGAGGCTGTGCGGATGGCGCTCACGCAGAAAGTGAGCATCCTCACGGGCGGGCCCGGCACCGGCAAGACAACCATCGTGGGAAGCCTCTTGCGGCTATTGGGGGCGCATGGCGGCTCGGTGCTGCTTGCTGCGCCAACGGGCCGCGCCGCCAAACGGCTGAGCGAGTTGACCGGTAAGCCCGCCAAGACGCTGCACCGCCTGTTGGAGTTCAACCCCAGCCCGGCGCAACCGTTCTTGCGCGATCAGGAGAATCCGCTGGATGCGGCGCTGGTGATTGTGGATGAGAGCTCGATGCTGGATGTGCTGCTCGCCAATCACCTGCTCAAGGCGGTGGCGTTGGGGTGTCATCTGTTGTTGGTGGGGGATGTGGATCAGCTGCCCTCGGTAGGGCCGGGGAACGTGTTGCGCGATTGCATCGCCAGCGGCACGGTGCCAGTGACACGCCTGGAGGTCATCTACCGCCAGGCTGAGGATAGCTTCATCGTGGTCAACGCGCACCGCATCAACCAGGGCGACCTGCCCATCTTCCAGGGCGCACGCGATTGCTACCTGTTCCAGCAGCCGGAGCCACAGGCCGCCGCCGAGTTGCTGCTCGATGTGGTGGTCAACCGGATTCCGGGGAAGTTCGGCTACGATGCGCAGCGCGATATTCAGGTGCTCACGCCGATGCACCGGGGCGCGGCGGGCGTGGGGGAGCTGAACCGCCGTTTGCAGGCCGCGCTCAATCCGCCCGCGCCCGCCAAGACGGACTGGCGGCACGGCTCGCGCGTGTTCCGCGTGGGCGACCGGGTGATGCAGCTCCGCAACGACTATGACCGGCAGGTGTTCAACGGCGATATGGGGCGTATTGTCACGCTCGACCTGGAAGATCAGGTGCTCACGGTGGATTTCGACGGCGCGCGGGTGGAGTACGAGACTGCGCAGCTCGACGAGTTGGTTCACGCCTACGCCGTCAGCGTCCACAAAGCGCAAGGCTCGGAGTTCCCGGTGGTGGTGCTCTCCCTGCTCATGCAGCACTATATGCTGCTTCAGCGCAACCTGCTCTATACGGCAGTTACGCGAGCGCGCGAGCTGGTGGTGCTGGTGGGCGATCCCCGTGCCATCGGCATGGCCGTGCGGAATGATAAGATCGCCGGGCGGAATACAAGGTTGGCGGAGCGGTTAAGCGGGAAGGGTGAAATGCAAGTGTCTTATTTGCATCAATGAAAATTTTGCAATCAATGTGTCTTCCATCAGCGACAGCTTGTACCGTCATAAATTCACATATAATTGAGGTTACACCCTACATAGACCGCTTGAACGATATTGCAGTGGTGGAAATCATGTTCTGGATTACAGATGCCGTTATGGAACTGGATACCGGCTGTTGGCCCAGCGGCGACGCCGCGCGCCTGACCGCCCACTTCAGCGAGGCGGAGGTAGCGGGTCGCCGCCGGGTGCAATAGATGGGGGCTGGTGGATTACAACGTCCTGGGGTTCCTCAACGCCTTTGCTACAAACCTGGCCCTGAAATGATGAGATATGGATTAATGCAAAGGATAAGCTATGAAGAAAATCACACTGGTTATCATGTTGCTAGGTTTGGTACTCGCCGGATGTGCGCTCCAAAGAGCAAAAGTAACCACAACGGATAGCGATTACGAAATTGTATGTCGCCTGCCGGTTCGCTGGGAAGACCGCCTGGATCGTGGGAACAAGTGGTTATTGCCGTCAGAAGACCAGCGTTTTGTGTGGATCTATTGTCGCACCACCTCTTTGTCCACAGAGCCACGATTGCTACGGCGCAGTGACATTCAAATCAGTTACACGTTGGGAGAAACATCTCATTTGACGGCGACGTTAACAGCCATCGGAAACAACGACATCTACATGTGGGCACCCGATCGGGATATCATCAATGGCGGGGTCAGAAATTACGGGGGTGTCACCAGCGAAAATGGGTTTGGAGATCGTTATGTGTTTGTTGTCCCCAAAGCTGCGCGTGATTTTGTGCTGGAAATCACCGGGATGCCGCCATTGGAGTTGTCAAAATAGAAAAAATGAAGTGATCACGAAAAGAGGGTACCATGTCTCAAGACAATAACATCCGGGTTGAGCCACAAGAGCTGCGCGATACTGCCGCGCAACTGCGCCACAGCAGCGCCGACATCCAACACATCAACGCGGAGCTGCGCCACGCCGTTATGGAACTGGATACCGGCTGTTGGCCCAGCGGCGATGCTGCGCGCCTGACCGCCCACTTCAGCGAGGCGGAGGTAGCGGGTCGCCGCCGGGTGCAGGCCCGCGACGACCTGAGCGATACCCTCATGCGCGCCGCGGACGCCTTCGAGCGGGCGGATACGGCGGCGGTGCAGCAGCTCCTGGGGCTGGTGCCGACTCCACGGGCCCTGCCTGGCAGTGAGCCGCTGCACCACACGGGGCTAAACGCCCGGTTGCCTGCGGCGAAAAACTCTGTCACCAAATGGAACTGGCGGGATGCTTTGGGAGATGGGTTGTCGTGGGAAGCGGACGGCTTTGGCTGGTGGGCGGAGGCGTTCGAGCGGGATCATGGCCGCCCGCCGACCGCGGAGGATTACGCCGAGTTCCGCTTGGCGTGGCTGCTCTCAGGGGAGGGCGCGGTGCAATGGACGGACGACGATTGGGTGGCCTTCTATTATGCGCGCCAGGCCGGACTGGAAGCCTGGATTAACGAATTAGGCTACTTCCCCAGCGCAGCGACGGGGCAGCAAGTGTTGGCCTGGGTCGAAGCGGAGAATACACGTGCTCAGGCGCTGGTGCCGGAAACTGAACCCGCGCCAGCGCCCCCAGTGATAGAAGAAAGGCCCATGCGCGTCGTCAGCGGCGTGGGGCTTAACCTGCGGCAAGCTCCAGGTACGGGCGAAGCGGTGCTCAGGAGAATTCCGGAGGGTGCCGAAGTGATCGTACATCCTGACGCGCCCGTGCAGGAAGGCGAACATCTATGGTATCGTGTAACGTATACGATTCCTCCTGCTCCTAACGCCTCCCCCGATTTTTGGGCCCCGCTTTCCACAGTCGTAGTCAGCGGTAATACATTTGAAGAGGGGCATCCAGGAATTGACTATGGTTATCAGTCGGGGGGAGATAATCAAATCTATGCTTCGGCAGGGGGGGTGGTCAGGTTCTCTGGTAGCATGATAAACGAAAATGGCAATTATTACGAATATGGCAACTACGTTATCGTAGAATATCAATCGGATTCGGTGCCTCAACCCATGCGTGATTTACCGCAGTATACAGAAGGGGGTTCCGTATACATCCTCTATGCCCACCTGGCGGAGACAGTGACCGGCTTAATCACAGTCGGCACCGTGCTCAATCAAGGGGATGTTATAGGTGTGGTAGGAAGTACGGGTGAGTCCACAGGGGCACATCTCCACATGGAGGTCAGGATTGGTGAGGCAGATTTGGCGGGGGATAGGACTGATACTGATAAGGAATCTGTGGAGAGGAATAGAAGAGACTACTTTGTCAATAGAAATCAAGGCAGGCTGCCAGCCATCGATCCGGTCGTGATCTTCTCTGAAAGAAACACCTCTGAAAGAACCACCTGGACCGGTTGGGTAGCCGGGGAACGCATAGATGGAACAGAGCAGTTCCTTGGCAACCCCGAAGAATGAGTTGATCCCCCATAGTTTTTGTTATGCAGGAGGTCGTTGATGATTAACAAAGCGCGTATGTGTTTAATGCTTACACTATTGGTTTGCATGATGGGGTGTCAGCCGCCGACGCCGGCTGCCCCGGTCTTGCAAATACCGACGCCCACGGCGTCCGCTGTTCAAGACGACCACCCGGTTCCAACCACGCCCCCGCCAAGCCCTGAGGGTGAGTATTTCGAGTCTCCCCTAGGAAGACGTTCAGTTTCACCCAATGGGCAATGGCGCGCTTACTTTGCCGAGTCAATACCGGTAACCAGGGGTGAGCATAAACTAGTATTTTTAGAGTTATCCACAGGAGCGCGTATGACCTATCCTGTGCCGCCAATCTCAGGACAGATGTTCTGGTTGTCCGACAGCCAACATGTCTTACTCCCTGTGCTGGAAAACAATACAACCAGAGTTCTATGGCTATTCGATGTTTTCCAAGGCACACACACAGTAGTTCAAGAGCCGTTTTATCATTACAAGATAGAAGATGTCTCTTCAGATGGCGCATATCTCTATATTGCCCAGGATCAGAGACCGTTTGATTTAATGCGGGGCTCCATTACCGGGGGGCCACCTATCAACCTGACCACTGACGCGCTGATGGAGACACAAGCCCGCTACTTTCCAGATGGCAGTAAGATTATCGTAATAGCTGCTGATCCAGCGCAGGAGCGTCTCCCCTGTTCACCCTGTTACTTTTTAGGTTTCTGTAGCAACAATACTGCATACATCCTGGATCTCTCATCAGGTGAGCGGCATGAAATATCTTTACCACCGTACACGGTGCTTTCGGGCTTCTCGCTGGATGGTTCCCGGCTGCTCTATCAACATTTCGGGGCTTGCGAATTATCGGGTGAGAATCAACCAATCTGTATTTTTGATGTAGAAACGCAACAAAGTCATTGTATTGAACCGCAAGGCTTTGCCCCAACGTGGTCACCAGATGAGGATACACTGGTATTCACCTATACGGACCTTGAAAACAAGCGTTTTGTTGCTACCTACAATTTACACACCAGTGAGTTTAAAATCGTTGATGGTAACTAAATCATCCCGTACAAAGCACACTGGGTGCGCCTGAGACCTGCAACTGAACCCTAAGCGCGCTCTTGCTTTCAACCCAAATGCGCAATAAAATCTTGCGAAGCTTGTCTGAAAACCTCTTTGGCTCTAGATTGTCCGAATTAGAGGGATATCATGTCTCAGCAGAACAAAAACATCCGGGTTGAGCCGCAAGCGTTGCGCGATGTCGCCGCGCAACTGCGCCACAGCAGCGCCAACATCCAACACATCCACGCGGAGCTGCGCCAGGCTGTGATGGAACTCGACCTCGGCTGTTGGCCCAGCGGCGACGCCGCACGCCTGAACGCCCACTTCAGCTAGGCGGAGATAGCGGATCGCCGCCGGGTGCAGGCCCGCGACGACCTGAGCGACACGCTCATGCGCGCCGCGGACGCCTTCGAGCGGGCGGATACGACGGCGGTGCAGCAGCTCCTGGGGCGGGTGCCGGGCTGGATGCAAACGCCGCCCACCCTGCCCAGCAGGAAGACGCTGAACCGCACGGTGCTGAACGCCCGGTTGCCCGCGCCACCTTCTTTACTCCCCACGGATAATGGAACGAACTGGCTAACGGATCAGATATTATTTAGCAATTCGCAGAGCCTCAATCGCTACAGTTACACCTATAATAACCCGATACCTTACCTCATCATACTTGGAGGCGCTTATTTAGGGGGAAGGGTGGGTTATGAGTTTGCGACTCTTCTTTTCCCATCGTCAGATAATGCTAGGAGAGATCGAATTGGTGGACAACTAGTGATGAATGTAACTCATGTTATTCAAGAGCAAGCAGACCTACATTCAGTCGATCCAATACTAATAGCAGCTGTACTGCGCTTGGAAAGTGCTGCTATTGAGCGCAGGTTGTTAACATTATGGCCCACCATGCAACCCGGTTTTATCGCAAATACAGCCGAATTTCTTCAAAGTTACATTCAAGGAGATACTGCTTCTATTGGCCCGGCACAGATGCAACTTCGCCGCGCGCGTGAGTTAGAGGAAATGGGGTATGTGACAACACGCAACAATGATTATCAAAGACGTTTAGATTTGTTAAACGAAGCCACATCAGTCGAATATGTGGCTGGAATGTTGCATTATTTATCAGATCAGCTGAATAACTCAACGGGTTATAACAACTTAACCTCTGAACAACAGCAAAGATTACTTCTTATTGCGTATAATTGGGGATGGACTGATAGATTTCAACAGGAACTTCAAATGCGTGGTCTCATAGGTATGATTGAGTGGTGGCCTTATGATAACCAAACACTTGATGAGTATTTACGTTGGAGTGAAGAGTAATGAATTCTAAATATATTGCTCTAATATTGACGGCGTGCCTAATATTTTTATCGCTCAATGCCTGCGCATCTACTTTTAAACCTGTCTACGCTACAGGTATTCCCATATCTTTGCCAGATACTTCATATATTACAATGGATACTATACTGATGCAAGTCGATCAACAAGTACAGAAATATGTACCTGGAGCGTATGCAAGTTCACTAACATTCTTAGGCCAATGTGAAGATCTTGACGAAATGGTCGGGAAAATTAACATTGGATATGTTCGTATCGATCGAAAATTCAGACTACGCGCGCGCGTAATCGTGGGAATAGTGTCCATAGATAAACTGAATGAAACAATGGAAATGCAATTTGAGGATCATACTGAGCATTATCCATTAACTATACCACCAAGCGCTTTGGCCGAAAATCTGCTATTGTTTGATGTCGCAAAATTAGCTAATAATCATATTGAAAGTTTAGCAGTATCAAATTGTGATATCACTTTGACATATCTTGGAGATACCTGGCATGTCTTATGCACAGAGTCGGGATCAGGGCCTTTAGGGGCGTGGTTATGCGCATTTGAAATTGACAATGTAACTCTACAAATACTGGAACCATAATCCCGAATTCATCGTTAGACTCCGTGGATCGAAATTTAGGTTCGTAGTAACTGCTTTAGCGATCTTTAGGTGGCTGAAGCCATTACTACAAAAAACTTTTTTGGTTTTGGCCTGGCAGCAAGGTGGCTTTGTCGGGGTTAGGACGCGAAGAGCGCCAACCTTGTGCTGGATTCACAGGAACTTGCAACCATTACCCATTTGTATTTCAATAAAGTAATCACAAAAAGAGGTTGCCATGTCTCAAGACAAAAACATCCGGGTTGAGCCGCAAGCGTTGCGCGAGGTTGCCGCGCAGCTGCGCCACAGCAGTGCCTACATCCAACACATCCACGCGGAGTTGCGCCAGGCCGTGATGGAACTCGACCTCGACTGTTGGCCCAGCGGCGACGCCGCGCGCCTGAACGCCAGCTTCAGCGAGGCCGAGATAGCGGGTCGCCGCCGGGTGCAGGCCCGTGACGACCTGAGCGACACGCTCATGCGCGCCGCGGACGCCTTCGAGCGGGCGGATACGACGGCGGTGCAGCAGCTCCTGGGGCTGGTGCCGGCTCCGCGGGCCCTGCCTGGCAGTGAGCCGCTGCACCACACGGGGCTAAACGCCCGGTTGCCTGCGGCGAAAAACTCTGTCACCAAATGGAACTGGCGGGATGCTTTGGGAGATGGGCTGTCGTGGGAAGCGGATGGCTTTGGCTGGTGGGCGGAGGCATTCGAGCGGGATCATGGCCGCCCGCCGACCGCGGAAGACTACGCCGAGTTCCGTTTGGCATGGCTGCTCTCAGGCGAGGGCGCGGTGGAATGGACGGAGGACGATTGGGTAGCCTTCTATTATGCACGCCAGGCGGGACTAGAAGCATGGATTAACGAATTAGGCTACTTTCCCAGAGCAGTGAATGGTCAGCAAGTGCTGGCCTGGGTCGAAGCGCAGAATGCACGTGCTCAGGCGCTGGCGCCGGAAATTGAACCCGCGCCAGCGCCCCCAGTGATAGAAGAAAGGCCCATGCGCGTCGTCAGCGGCGTGGGGCTTAACCTGCGGCAAGCTCCGGGTACGGGTGAAGTCGTACTCAGGAGAATTCCGGAGGGTGCCGAAGTGATCGTACATCCTGACGCACCCCTGCAGGAAGGCGAGCATCTATGGTATCGTGTAACATATACCATCCCTTACGCCTCTCCCGATTTTCGGCCTCCGGTTTCCGACATTTCAGCCCTTGGTTATACATTTCGCGATGGGCATCCAGGAATTGATTATACTTATCAGGGGGGAGATGATCAAATCTATGCTTCGGCAGGGGGGGTGGTCAGGTTCTCTGGTAGCATGATCAACCGAGACGGCAATTATTACGATTATGGCAACTACGTTATCGTAGAATATCCATCGGATTCGGTGCCTCAACCTATGCGTGATTTACCGCAGTATACAGAAGGGGATTCCGTATACATCCTCTACGCCCACCTGGCGGAGACAGTGACTGGCTTAATCACGGTCGGCACCGTGCTCAATCAAGGGGATGTTATAGGTGTGGTAGGAAGTACGGGTAATTCTACAGCGCCACATCTCCACATGGAGGTCAGGATTGGTGAGGCAGATTTGGCGGGGGATAGGACTGATACTGATGAGGAATCTTTGGAGAGGAATAGAATAGATTACTTTGTCAATAGAAATCAAGGCAGGCTGCCAGCCATCGATCCGGCTGTGATCTTCTCTGAAAGAATCACCTGGACCGGTTGGGTAGCCGGGGAACGCATAGATGGAACAGAGCAGTACCTTGGCAACCCAGAAGAATGAGTTGATCCCCCATAGTTTTTGTTATGCAGGAGGTCGTTGATGATTAACAAAGCGCGTATGTGTTTAATGCTTACACTATTGGTTTGCATGATGGGGTGTCAGCCGCCGACGCCGGCTGCCCCGGTCTTGCAAATACCGACGCCCACGGCGTCCGCTGTTCAAGACGACCACCCGGTTCCAACCACGCCCCCGCCAAGCCCTGAGGGTGAGTATTTCGAGTCTCCCCTAGGAAGACGTTCAGTTTCACCCAATGGGCAATGGCGCGCTTACTTTGCCGAGTCAATACCGGTAACCAGGGGTGAGCATAAACTAGTATTTTTAGAGTTATCCACAGGAGCGCGTATGACCTATCCTGTGCCGCCAATCTCAGGACAGATGTTCTGGTTGTCCGACAGCCAACATGTCTTACTCCCTGTGCTGGAAAACAATACAACCAGAGTTCTATGGCTATTCGATGTTTTCCAAGGCACACACACAGTAGTTCAAGAGCCGTTTTATCATTACAAGATAGAAGATGTCTCTTCAGATGGCGCATATCTCTATATTGCCCAGGATCAGAGACCGTTTGATTTAATGCGGGGCTCCATTACCGGGGGGCCACCTATCAACCTGACCACTGACGCGCTGATGGAGACACAAGCCCGCTACTTTCCAGATGGCAGTAAGATTATCGTAATAGCTGCTGATCCAGCGCAGGAGCGTCTCCCCTGTTCACCCTGTTACTTTTTAGGTTTCTGTAGCAACAATACTGCATACATCCTGGATCTCTCATCAGGTGAGCGGCATGAAATATCTTTACCACCGTACACGGTGCTTTCGGGCTTCTCGCTGGATGGTTCCCGGCTGCTCTATCAACATTTCGGGGCTTGCGAATTATCGGGTGAGAATCAACCAATCTGTATTTTTGATGTAGAAACGCAACAAAGTCATTGTATTGAACCGCAAGGCTTTGCCCCAACGTGGTCACCAGATGAGGATACACTGGTATTCACCTATACGGACCTTGAAAACAAGCGTTTTGTTGCTACCTACAATTTACACACCAGTGAGTTTAAAATCGTTGATGGTAACTAAATCATCCCGTACAAAGCACACTGGGTGCGCCTGAGACCTGCAACTGAACCCTAAGCGCGCTCTTGCTTTCAACCCAAATGCGCAATAAAATCTTGTGAAGCTTGTCTGAAAGCCTCTTTGGCTCTAGATTGTCCGAATTGGAGGAAAATCATGTCCCCGAACACAACGATCCGGGTGGATCCACAAGAGCTGCGCGATACTGCCGCGCAGCTGCGCCACAGCAGCGCCGACATCCAACACATCAACGTGGAGCTGCGCCACGCCGTTATGGAACTGGATACCGGCTGTTGGCCTAGCGGCGATGCCGCGCGCTTGAACGCCCACTTCAGCGAGGCGGAGATAGCGGGTCGCCGCCGGGTACAGGCCCGCGATGATCTGAGCGACACTCTCATGCGTGCCGCGGACGCTTTCGAGCGGGCGGATACGACGGCGGTGCAGCAGCTCATGGGGCTACCGCCGGATTGGATCAAGATGATACTCGGTGGCGGGCAGGTACAACGCCTGTTCCCATTTCCTATCACCACAATGTATGTGACATCCTATATTGGACTGAACTTACGCAGGACCCCGGAAATTCCAGCAAATAGCCATGAAAACCTTGTAATGGATAGCAGGATACCAGATAATGCACGGATTTATGTGCATATCAATGTCCCCACACAGGTGGCGAATAATTTTGAGTGGCGTTATATCACCTATATAGATGCCGAGGGCAAAGCGCACAGCGGATGGGTAGCTAGTAAATTTTTACGACCTGCTACTCAGGATATGGTACCACTACCGGAAACTGAGACTGCCCCAGAAGTTCCTACGGCTAATGTTGTACCTTTATCAAGGAATGAACAAACTGTTTCGGATCTACGTGAACAGATTAACGAATCTGCTGATAGATATGGCGTGAACCCGACCCTCGTAGCGGCGATTCTCTATGATGAACTTCAAAGACGGGGGGTTGATGATCAATTTCAAGACGTTGTAGCGCAAAGTATCATTGATGCTGAAGGAACTCATGAAAGACGCGCTATAAGAACTCTAGAAATAGTGGTTGGATTAAATCCATTTGATGATAGGAGTCTCACTCCTGAGCCTATTGAGAATCAGTCTTTTGGTCTACCTCAGATGAATGTGGGCACCGTATACGATTTAGTGGACTGGGGATATATTGATGCGCCAGAGGGATGGGCTGATGATCGGTTGGACTGTTCGCTCACGATGTTGCTGGATAATGATATGGCTCCTCTATTGATTGCTGCCTATGTAAAACAAATCACTGATTACAACTGGCAGGAACACGGCCAATACCTTGGTAATACGCCGGCGAGCTTAGGCACATTGTATAATGAAGGCTTGAATTCGGATTCAGAACCTAGCGATAGGGGCCAAGAAATCGCCGATAACATGGCGCGTATGGAGGAGGTGTTGAATTATTCTCCGCCTCTAGAACCAGTAGCAGTGCCAAAGCCAGAACCAGAACCAGAACCAACACTAACGCCCACACCCACACCCTCTCCAACTGCGCCGCCAGCACTAACGTTCCCAACCTCAACTCCCACCCCTTTGCCGTGATTCGTACCGGCTCGACCGCCTCCCCTTTCCTCCAGTGAGGAGAACCATAGAGAACGCGCGGACTCTGCGGTGCGATCCTTTTTGGTGTTCTTTACGCTGCCCCTATGCAACGGAATTACACGCCATCAATCTTAAACTGGACTCTGGCGAATTTTGGATGTATGATGTTAATAACTGATACTTGCGGTCGTGCAAATGATCTTGGCAATGCATCTATCCAGGCACCAGCGGCCTCTTGAGCGCTACGGACGTTGTCCGTGATACGGATACTAAATTGCATAGCACCAGGGATAGCTAATCCCTCGACCTCACGGTCGGTTCTGCCAATAGGGAGCATAAAAGCTCTTGTGGATCGTTTTGTTGCCGCGAAGTATCAACAATACAACAAATCAACCGGAGAACACTTGATTCGCTCTGGGTAGGTTTGTGTTGCCCAAATCGGCTGAAAAGGCCGGATATTTTTTGCTAAAATTCATCTATTTCGACCAAGCGAGAATATTTTCGCCAATGTCCAGTCTTAAAGAATGAGAGGTACTGACTATGTCCGACTGGTTATCAATTCTTGTTATCGTTTCGATATGCTATGGAGTGGCTTCCGTGGTTATCATCAGGTCCCACAATTCCAAGCGAACCCGCTTGGTTTTGCTTGCTGTGCCTATTTTCATCGTGGCCACCGGGATGTTGCTCTGGTTCGATGTACTATGGGGCATTCTATTCGCCTTGAGCCTCTATGTAGTCGCTCTGGTTGCTATCATCATACAACATTACCGGTCAAAACAAAAACGGTTCCTCTTGCTCACCGGCATTGCGCTCAGCCCGGTGGCCGGGATATTACTTTGCTGTGCTTCATTATGGATAACCGCGATACCAAGTATATTTACATTCCAAAAATTCATTAACAACTTTGAGCGAATTTCCCATCCAGAGCAGTCAGAACTGATTGCTTCAAAAGAGGGCACGGGGCTGTTGGTGGGCAATTCAAATCATTGCGATTTTTTTGCCGGCCAAATTCGATGGGCCATGCTTACTCCGCAGGAAATCGAAGACTTTTATATAGGGCAAACCATCCCATTTGCTAAGGCTGGCCCAGAACCAGGGAGGAGAATAGGTCGGACGGCAGTTGATATTCATACGCTCATTATCAAAGAAGAAGCCATCACTGAGGCTTTTATAGGGAGACTGCCGCGTTCACTGAGAACGGTTTCTGGTTGGGGCATAGATTTAGCGGAGTATCCAGAGGGGACCTTGTACGTCGTCTACGCCTTCGACATTGGCTATGAACCAGGGCCTTTGGATTTCCATTGCCACTGAGTGCGGAATATGACAATTGGCTAGGTGTGAAATAATGAGAATTTTTAAATGAGAGTCGCTACCAAATCAGGAGAGGAGACCAATGGCAAAGAAAATTCTGGTTGAACCACAAGAGTTGCGCGATACTGCCGCGCAACTGCGCCACAGCAGCGCCGACATCCAACACATCAACGCGGAGCTGCGCCACGCCGTTATGGAACTGGATACCGGCTGTTGGCCCAGCGGCGATGCTGCGCGCCTGACCGCCCACTTCAGCGAGGCGGAGGTAGCGGGTCGCCGCCGGGTGCAGGCCCGCGACGACCTGAGCGATACCCTCATGCGCGCCGCGGACGCCTTCGAGCGGGCGGATACGGCGGCGGTGCAGCAGCTCCTGGGGCTGGTGCCGACTCCACGGGCCCTGCCTGGCAGTGAGCCGCTGCACCACACGGGGCTAAACGCCCGGTTGCCTGCGGCGAAAAACTCTGTCACCAAATGGAACTGGCGGGATGCTTTGGGAGATGGGTTGTCGTGGGAAGCGGACGGCTTTGGCTGGTGGGCGGAGGCGTTCGAGCGGGATCATGGCCGCCCGCCGACCGCGGAGGATTACGCCGAGTTCCGCTTGGCGTGGCTGCTCTCAGGGGAGGGCGCGGTGCAATGGACGGACGACGATTGGGTGGCCTTCTATTATGCGCGGCTGGCCGGGTTGGAGACCTGGCTGGAAAAAGGCGACTTTCCCGGGCCGATGAGCGGTCAAGAGGTGCTGGCGTGGGTCGAAGCGTGCAATGCCCTTCAACAAGCGGCTGAATTCGTGGGGGAACCCGCTCCGGTCGTTGCGCCGCCCGGCGCTGTAATGTATGTGACAGCTTCTGGCGGGCTGAATATGCGAACGACCCCTATGATCCCGGAAGACGACCGTGATAGCAACCTGGCGATGGATAGCAAAATTCCGAATGGTGCCCAGATTCACCTGAACACCCATGTCCCTACTCTAGTAACAAGTGGCTATGAGTGGGGCTATGTCTCCTATGCGGATGCCGACGGCAAGCAACACAATGGGTGGGTCGCCATCCAATATTTACGCGAACCCCGCCCGCTGGATTCTATAGCGTTCAGTTCAAGTGGATATGAACTTATTGTACGGCATGAGGGTATAAGACTGGAGCTTTACAACGACCCTTCCAACAACTGCACTATAGGAGTCGGGCATCTGGTTCACTTGGGCCCCATAGATGGCCGCGAATCCGAATCCGAGTTTTTAGAAGGAATAACCGAGGAAGAAGCCTATAAATTGCTCGATCGCGATTTGGCAGACGCCCAGCAAACTGTGCGCACTCTGGTCACTGTGCCGCTGACACAAAATCAGTATAACGCCCTGGTGAGCTTTGCATTCAATGTAGGCGCGGGCAATTTTGCGAGCTCCGACCTGCTTGAGAAACTGAACCAGGGCGACTATGAATCCGTACCAGGCGAACTGGCCCGGTGGGTACATGGAAGCGATGGAGAGAGACAACCGGGGTTAGTCATTCGACGTGAGGAGGAAGGGATCTTATTCGCCGCCGATGACCCCGGTGAGGAATCCGGGGTCGCCGATACACTCCCGTAATGCTGTAAGAAGTCGCTTGAGAACCAGTACCTGATAACTTACCCATTTCACTGCATTTTCATGGGTTGTTTTGGAACAGTTGTTTAGGAACGAGAGTGATATACTTGCACACCCTGACTAATCTCACGAAATCGCGGGTAGATTAGAGAACAGGACACATGGAGAAATAACATGACTAAATATTACGACGTTTTTTCAACACTGCTTAAAATAGCCGGACTGCTCTTTTTGTTAATCGGATGTTCATTGAAGAGCACGCCAGAGTCCGCCGCCCCTACCCTGACGCCTACACACGTTACACCGGTCACATTGGAGGCAGCAGCACCTACTTCAACTCCTATGCAAATCACACCTGTTTTGCCGACTCTCACCCCCATAGAGGCCCAACAGGAACCCCTGCCTTTGTATTTTATGGAAATTGTCAGTGGTAGTATTACCCTCTTTGCCGACGCGGCCCTGTTGGAAAAACCCGAGGCGTATCTCGATTTGGACACAGGCGAGCAGCGTATCACAGAAGGTGACATCCGATTTGTGGTCAGTGGCGGCTCTATGATCTTCTACACGCTTGAGCCAGTGAATGGAGGAAGGGCCGCTGCGATGGGCGCGGAGGCCCCCGGCCTTGATGGTTGCCAACAAGCCGCTGCTTCACTTTCGAAAGGCAACATTCCCGAAATTGTCGCGGGCCACTATGTCTGCGCCATAACCAACCAGGGGCGTCTCGCTCAGCTGCGGATAGATGAAGTAAACCCCCAGGGGAAAAACAGTCTTCAGGTCAGTTTCATCACTTGGGAAACTGGCAAATAGAGAGGGTAGCGGTAACGTCTCAGTCGCCTAGATTATTCTTTTGGCCTGAGAACGCCCACTTCAGCGAGGCCGAGGTAGCCGGTCGCCGCCGGGTGCAGGCCCGCGACGATCTGAGCGACACGCTACTGCTAGACGTCTCACGCTTCCCGCTTCCGCGGCGACAACACATGCGTTGCCTGACCCAGAAACACCTCCGCCGCCTTACCCTCGGTCTCGGAGAGCGCGAGGGTGCGTGTGGATGGTGAGCGTACCTCCGCTTAGCCTTGCATCGCCACGTCGCCATGATATACTGAAAGGCAAAAGTACGTTGCAGATACTCACAAGTGGGCCAATACAGCAGCGGCGCAACAACTTTTGGAGATAAGAGGAATCCCCATGTGAACAATCACAAAAATGTAGCGTGGAGCAGACGCTCCACGTTACGCTGGTTTTGATTTGCAATTTGTTGATTTGAGATTTCCTGAGGAGGAGCGAATTAATGCCTACTAAAGATGATTCCACCAAGACCTACCACGCACTTGCAGGGCCTATGCTTTGGAGCGGGGTGGGCTTTGCACTGGTGTCATTGCTCAGTTGTTTAGGGCTATGTCTATCTGTGAGTATTCCTGGGGTGCTTTTAACGCAAGATATCATGAGAGATGAGTTTCCAGTACTACTTTTTACAATTGTCATCATCTTCTTTATAGTTATTCTCATCACAGGAGCCTTGTGGATTTGGTGTGCCGCAGATGTAATCGCAAGGTTCTTCCGCAGGCTCGAGGTATCCCCACATGGCTTAAAATACCAACACCCCGGATTATTCAACTTACAATGTACATGGGAAGATGTCAAAGATTTGGGCATAATGCGTGGCGCCTACTGGCATCGTACCTTCTTGAATTTGAAGGATGCCCAACTATCCGGTTTGGGGTTTCTTGCCAAGTTAGAAGGAGTAAACCTGGGGCAGCCACTGTGGCCTAGAGGTAAGTACTCCATTCATTTGAGCGGCTTGGAGGGTTGGCCCGAGGGTGGCCTGGCTGACGATCTGCGTCAATATGCCCCCCATGTGTTTCGAGATGGAATGACCATAAATGAACTATGATGTTTGGGGATGGTTCAAATTACAGTGGAAATAGGTTTACACTTTAGGAGCAAAACAGCGGAGCTTTTCTCATTCTTCTGGTGACTTTGCTCGTAGCCAGTTACCTGTGGTTCATGCCATAGAATCAAGCCCTTACCAACCCCGATAACAACAATTCACCCCCTGGGTCAGGGTCACAGTCTCACGGCCCCCGCTTCCGCGGCGGCAACACATGCGTCGCCTGGCCCAGGAAGACCTCCGCCGCCTCGCCCTCGGTCTCGGAGAGCGTGGGATGCGCGTGGATGGTGAGCGCGACATCCTCGACGAGCGCGCCCAGCTCGATTGCCAGCACGCCCTCGGCGATCATCTCGCCCGCCTCGCGCCCCACGATGCCCATCCCCAGCACACGCCCGGTCTCCGGGTCGGCAATGATCTTGGTCAGCCCGGCAGCCGCATCCATCGTCAGCGCGCGCCCGGAGGCGCTCCACGGGAAGCGCGCTACCTTGATCGCGCGTTGCTGCTCGCGGGCCTCGTTCTCGGTCAGCCCGGCCCACGCCAACTGCGGATCGGTATACACCACCGCCGGAATCGCCCGCGCATCGAAGGCCGCCGGCTCCCCGGCAATCACGTCCGCCGCCACCTTGCCCTCGCGCATCGCCTTGTGCGCCAGCAACAGCCCGCCCGCCACATCGCCGATGGCGTAGATGTGCGGCGTAGCGGTGCGCTGTTGCGCATCCACCACGATAAACCCGCGCTCATCCACCTGCACGCCCGCCTGTTCCAGCCCTAGCCCTGCGCTATTAGGCTGCCGGCCTATGGCGACCAGCACCCGCTCGAACCGTTGCCGCAGTTCCTCCGCCGCGCCCGCGAAGGTCACATCCACGCCGGTAGCATCTTCCTGTAAGCCTAGCACTTTCGTCTTGATATGCACCGCCGCAAAGTCGCGCTCGATGCGCTGCAAGAGCGGCTTCGCCAGATCGGCATCCGCCCCGGCGATGAGCCGCTCCGTCGCTTCCACCACCGTCACCTGGCTGCCCAGCGCCGCATAGACCGAGCCGAGCTCCAGCCCCACATAGCCGCCGCCGATGACCAGCAGCCGCTCCGGGATGTCCGCCAGCGCCAGCGCACCGGTCGAATCCATGATGCGCCCGCCGGAGGTGAACTCCACGCCCGGCAGCGGCGTGGGGCGCGAGCCGGTGGCGATAATCGCGTGCTTGAACTTGAGCCGGGAGATTTCGCCGCCGTGCAGATGCAAATGCTGCGCATCCTCGAACTCGGCGCGGGCCTGCAACACCTGCACGCTGCGCTTTTTGGCGAGCAAATCCAGCCCGCCCGTGAGCTTCTCGATGACGCCATCCTTGAAGGCGCGCAGCTGCTCCAAATCAATTTGCGGTTCGCCGAAGGTCACGCCCAGCGGCCCGGCGTGGCGCGCATCGTGGAGCAGCTGGCTCACATGCAGCAGCGTCTTGGAGGGGATGCAACCGCGTTGCAGGCATACGCCGCCCAGGCGCGCATCCGCTTCCACCAGCGTCACCTCCAGGCCCAGGTCAGCCACGCGAAACGCCGCCGCGTAGCCCCCCGGCCCCCCGCCGATGACCACAACTTCGGTTTCTTGTGTGAATTCTCCCATGACCATAGATTATCCCCCCAGAAAAGCCACCAATTTCACGAATTATCACGAAAATTTTAAGATAAATTCGTAAAATTCGTGTAATTCGTGGCTGAAAGTCTCAATCCTTATCTTCTCGTTCCGCAAACTCCAACGACACGGAGTTGATGCAATACCGCAGCCCGGTCGGTTGTGGGCCGTCATCGAAGACGTGGCCCAGATGCGCGCCGCAACGGCTACAGTTGACCTCCGTGCGGATCATAAAGTTGCCGAAATCGGCGCGCTTGTCCACATTCTCGCCTGCAATGGGCGCGTAGAAGCTGGGCCAACCGCTGCCGGAGTGGTACTTGGTTTGCGCATCGAACAGCGGTTGTCCACACGCCGCGCAACGATAGATTCCGTCCGCGTCATGCTCGTAGTATTGGCCTGTGAACGCTCGCTCCGTGCCCTTCTCCCGCATGACGTGATACTGCTCTGGTGTCAGCTCCGCGCGCCATTCGGCATCGGTTTTGATGATTTTGTTACTCATAATTTCCTCCCTAGACCTGCCAGGTTTTGGAAACCTGGCAGGTCTGCTCCTTATTTTGGCAAATTGTACTTTGTGGTCGAAATCTTCAGCGGCAAGTAGAGCGGGCAGAAGCCGATGAAGCTCGTCGCTACAAAAACCAGGGCGAGAAGCCCCAGAATGATGGCGAGTGTCCCGGAAATGACGCCGCCCCAGTACAGAATCGCAATAATGCCCGCGACTGCTACCCGAATAATGCGATCAATGGTTCCCATATTCTTTTTCATCGTCAAGTTCTCCTTTTAGTTTTAGACCTGCCAGGTTTCCAAAACCTGGCAGGTCTGGTATTTAGAGTCCCAACAACAACCGCTCCGGCTCAGCCAACTGCTCCATGATGCGGTTGAGGAAGCGCTGCGCTTCGGCCCCATCGTTCACGCGATGGTCGAAAGCCAAAATCACAGGCAGCATCAGCCGGGGGACAAATTTGATTGTACCGTTTTTCTTGATGCGCGCCACCGGCTCGAGGCGGGCCTGTGCCAGCCCCAGAATGGCGACCTCCGGGTAGTTGATGATGGGCGCAAAGCCCGTCCCGCCCAGCGCGCCGATGTTGGTGATGGTCATCGTGCCGCCCTGCAAGTCTTCCAGCGCGGCCTTACCCTCTCGTGTGCGCTGCGCCAGCTGCGTGAGCTCCGCCGCAATCTCCGCGATGCTCTTGCGATCCGCATCGCGCAGCACCGGCACAAGCAGTCCGCGCTCCGTATCCGTCGCCACGCCGATGTTGTAGTAGTGTTTGAGGATGATCTCCTCATTGTCCATATCCAGGCTCGCGTTGAACTTGGGGAACTCCCGCAGCGCGTTCGCCAGCGCCTTCACCACAAAGACCGTGAGCGTGAGCTTGCCGCCCTTCGCTTCGACCGCGTCCTTGTACTGCTCGCGCAACGCTTCGAGCGCGGTGATGTCCACCTTATCCTGCGTGTTGACGTGCGGCACGTGCGCCCAGCTCAGCGCCATTTGTTTGGCGATAGCGCGCCGCACGGAACGCAATGGCACCCGCTCCACGCCGCCGCGCTGCTCGAAGGCCGGCAGCGGGGGCGCTTCCACTGGGCGCGGGGCGACCGGCGCGGGCGCGGCTTGCGCGGACGCGGGTTGCGCTTCAACGACCGGGCCGCGTTCAGCGAAAGCGCGCACATCCTCAGCCGTTACCAATCCCGCCGGGCCGCTGCCCGGAACGGCGTGCAAATCCACCCCCAGCTCCCGCGCCAGCCGCCGCGTCGAAGGTGCAGCCGGCACCGGCGTCCCTTCCTGTCGCGGCTGTCCCGATTCGCTGACTCGCTCACTCGCTTTTTCGCCTTTTCGCTCACTCGCTGATTCGCCTACTCGCTGACTCGCTGACTCGCTCCCCCCAAACACCAGCAGCACATCGCCCACATGCACAATCTGCCCCGGCGTCACGTTGATCTGCGTCACCACATCCGTATACGGCGAGGGAATTTCCACGGCAGCCTTATCGGTCTCCACCTCCAGGATAATCTGATCTTCCTGGACTTGCTGCCCAACGTTGACTTTGACCGCCAGCACTTCCCCTTCGTGGATCCCTTCGCCAAGATCGGGTAACTTAAATTCTTTGCTCATAATCTTTCTCCTCACGTTTCACGCTTCACGCATTACGCCCCCAACGTCTCCCGCGCCGCCCGCACAATCCGCTCCGCCCCGGGCAGGTATTCCTTCTCCCGGCTGAACAGCGGGTAGATGATGTCTGCTCCGGCAACGCGCGCAATGGGCGCTTCGAGATACCAGAACGATTTCTCGATGAGCCGCGAGACGATTTCCGCGCCAGGGCCGAAGCTGCGCGGCGCTTCGTGGACGATGACCACGCGCCCGGTCTTGCGCGCCGAGGCTGCGAAGGTTTCATCATCCAGCGGCGAAATAGTCAGCAGATCAATCACCTCCGCCTCCACGCCATCCTGCGCCTGGAGCGTCTCAGCGGCCTCCAGCGTGGGGCGCACCATCGCGCCGTAGGTGATGAACGTGATGTCCTGCCCTTCGCGCGCGATCTGCGCCTTGCCGATGGGGAAAGTCTCCTCTTCGTCCGGCACGTCCTCGCGGAAGGCCCGGTAGATGGATTTTGGTTCGAAGAAAATCACTGGGTCGGGATCGCGGATCGCGCTCACGAGCAGCGCGCGGGCATTGCGCGGCCCGGAGGGGATGACCATCTTGAGGCCCGGCGTGTGGGCGAAGTACGCCTCGCGGCTCTCCGAGTGATGCTCCAACGCGCGGACGCCGCCCGCGTAGGGCGCGCGCACCACCAGCGGTACACCGAACCGCCCCTGCGTGCGATGGCGCATCCGTGAGGCGTGCGACTCGAGCTGATGGAAGCCCTCGTAGATGAAGCCGGAGAACTGCATCTCCGCCACCGGCTTGAGGCCGTAGATTGCCATGCCGATAGCGAACCCGATAATGCCCGATTCAGCCAGGGGCGTATCGAGCACCCGCTGCTCGCCAAACTTTTGGATGAGGCCATCGGTCACGCGGAACACGCCGCCATCCAGCCCCACATCCTCGCCTAGCACAATAACGCCGTCATCCTTTGCCATTTCCTGTTGTAACGCCAGATTCAGCGCCTGAACCATGGTCAGCTTAGCCATGCTGCACCTCCTGCAATTCGCGGAGCAAGTCCTCGCGCTGCGCTACAATGTAGGGCGGCAGCTCCGCGTAAGTATGTTCGAACATCTGTAGCGGGTCAACCGGCGCGTTCATCTGCGCCTCCGCGCGCTCCACCGCCGCCTGAATTTCCGCCTTGATTTCCTCTTCGAGCGCGGCGATTTTCTCCTCAGTCAACAGCCCCTTATCCACCAGGTACGTCTGGAAGCGGGGCAGCGGATCGCGCTTCTCCCAATCCGCCACCTCATCATCGGTGCGGTAACGCTTGGGATCGTCGGCGGTGGTGTGGACAGAGAGCCGGTAGGTGACGGCCTCAATGAGCGTCGGGCCGTCGCCCGCGCGGGCGCGCTCCACCGCCTCACGGGTCGCCGTGTAGACCGCCAGCACGTCGTTCCCATCCACCTGGATGCCGGGCATCCCGTAAGCCAGCGCCTTCTGCGCCAGCGTCTCCGAGCGCGTCTGTTTAGCGCGGGGGATCGAGATGGCCCACTGGTTGTTCTGGCAGAGGAAGATGGTGGGCGTCTGGTAAACGGCGGCGAAGTTGAGCGCCTCGTGGAAGTCGCCCTCCGAAGTCGCGCCGTCGCCGAAGTAGACGATGGCGACATCGTCTTTGCCGCGATAGCGCATGGCCCAACCCAGGCCCACCGCGTGCAGCGTTTGCGAGCCGACAGGGATGGAGATGGGCAGGTTGTTGATGCCCTCCGGGATGGCGCCGGCCTCATCGTAGCCGCCGTAGTAGCTGAGGATGTCTTCCATCTTTTGGCCGCGCCAGAGAAGCGCGGGGGCCTCGCGGAACGCGGGCACCATCCAGTCCGAATCGCGCACGGCAGCGATGGAGCCGATGTTGGCGGCCTCCTGCCCCTTGATGGGGGCGAATGTCCCGATGCGGCCCTGGCGTTGCAGGCTGAACATCCGCTCATCGAAGCGGCGGCCCAACAGCATCGCGCGGTACATCTTGAGCAGTAGTTCGTCGGGAATCTGCGGCTCCAAAGCGGCATCGAGAGCGCCGTGTTCATCCAGGATCGAGAGGTACTCGATCTGGTGTTGTAGGGTCAATGTTTTTCTGGGCATGATGACCTCCTGATTCGTAATGCGTACTGCGTAATTTTGTTGTATTTTTGTATAGTTTATCTATAGTATACGCGATTTGGTGAGGAAAGTCAAGAGTAAAGCATAAGAATATCGTAAAAATTATTCAGTTCCTGGTGCTGATTTCCATTCTGGTATAAAAAAGTAAGGCCGTTCCAAATTTTGGAACGGCCTCAACCTTGTTTGTGGGGTGTTGTGCTGTAGTCCAGCGGTTGACTGTCGGGCGGCAATGGCGCATACTTTGTGACAGTAACCAGAATGAAGACTCAGTAGATTATAAATCTGCTTGTAGCGCAGGATTGATACTTCGCGTGGGCTGAATTTGGACTTTTTATCACGCTCAACTAGATTTACCCAAAAGTTGCTACTTGTCCGCCAGAATGCTTATCGGACACGGATTTACACAGATTTTACGGATAAGGCCCAGAAAAAAGAAAAAATCCGTGTGATCCGTAAAATCCGTGTCCAAAATCTCTAAATCAAGCCCAGCAACAATTGAAATCACGTTTGTGAAAAAGTCCAAAACCTACCCGTATGTAGTATAAAACCCCAATGATGCGGGTTTGTCTGGCAGATTTCTTTCAAAGCAATTCCCGCCGCGCGAATAGCAACTTGAGTTGCGAATAATTCTTACACCCCCACTCTCACGGTGCGCGTGCAGCTATCTCGCTGAAAAGCGGCAATCCGGCGAGATAGGTTTGTCGCTGGTTGATGAAGTTCAGTGTTGCAGTGACAGCTTGCTCATAAGCCGCTGGCTCGGCAAGTGCGCCATCGCTATTGGCCGCACGTACTATCGCCGCGTAGATCTCGATCCGCTCTACCAGGAAGCCGTTGGCAAAGAGATCCTGATAGATACGCTGCAATTGTGCCTCGTACACAGCGACAAATTCCGGCGTGGCCAGGAAGCGCGTGGAGAGAACATTGCTGCCGCCCATCCGCATCCCCATCTGTTGTTGGCCCTGATAGTAGATGTCGTAAGTAGCTGTTTGAGCGCCGCCAAAGGCAAGTTTCCCTAGGCTCTCATTGGCATCCCACATCAGCACCGTGAAGCGCCGTGCGTCGTTATCGTAGTACAAGTAGTAGTTGTGTCCCATCGTGACAATCGAATCCAGATTCACCAGCAGGTTGTTGACCGCGAGGTAAGCCGCGAACGCTTCTACATCGAGATAATCGGGCAACTCCGCAGCGAAAGTCGCATCATCAGCCTCCGTGACGAAGCGCATGAAGGCAATCAGCGGAGCAAAATCGGCATCTTTGAGGCGCGTCTTCTGCGTGAAGCTGCTGGTGTAGAGCGTCGGGTCTTCACCCTGATAGCGCAATGTCGAGCCGAGTTCGGCTTTATAGAGAACACCATTGGGATTAGCAAAGTGCTCCGCCACATAATCTTTATTGATGGCCTGCGAAAGCGTGTAGAGGAGCGCCGGGCCATCGTTACGTTGTACGCTGGCGAACGCAGTCAGCGTGGCAGGCAACCCAATAGCGCGGATAGCGGCGTTGGTTACAGGCTCTTGGAGCATGGCAGCGTCGCTGGATGTGCCATAGGTACGAATCGCCAGGTGCGTATAACCCTGATAGGTTTGCCCAGTGACGAACTTGTCAAAACGAATCATCAGTGGAATTTTGGTATCAACAGTGACTTCGCCAGTTCCCATGCCGCCGGGGGCGAAAGGCAAGCCCTCAAGATCAGGCATCTGGCCGTCAGGCGGGAGAGGGAATCCTTCGAGGTTGGGCATTTGTCCACCAGGACGCACAGGCCGCTGACCGGGCTGGCCTTCAGGAGGCAGTGGCGCTTGCCCGTCGCCAAAGGCGGGCAGCTCACCCCGGTTGGGAAACGGTTGCTGACGTTCGCCGGCCATCCGCCCGCCTACCGCCGTGCGCAGCGAGGCGTTGCCCTTGAGCCGCACCCCCACATCGTTGATCCGCACGCCATCCATGATGACATCGGCGTGGAAATACTCCTTCTCACCTGTCTCGCGGTAAGTCGTGAGCATCTGCTGATAGTTCTCATCGGACATGAGAATCTGGATGCTATGGACGACGGTATCATCGAACAAAGCTACATCGCTGCTGTAAGTAGTGCCATCAGCGGCAGCGACCTCCAGAGCGCCCGGCGTAGTGTAAGCGATGATGCGTTGATCACCCAGCAGTAGCGTTAATACCAGTGTCACTGCTACCAACGCGACCAATAGTGGATAGTGGCGTCTGAATGTTAGGTTCATGGATAATTACCTTTCACGTCCCTACAAATCCGTGCTGTTATACCCCGCAATCAGGGTAACACGGTTGTTGCCGTTGAGACGCTTGATATCGGTCAGAAATTCCTGCATTCGATTCTGCTTCTTCAGACTCACGCTATAGGTCAGCTCGGTCAACATACCGCTATGGACAGAATCTACGCTAATAAGTTCCGACGAGCCGGTGTATTTGAGAAAGATGTCATCGAAGTGCGTGTCAAAGGGCGTATCATTGGGCACCTGCACTTTGAGAATCTGGCTGACCATACGGCGGGCGTACCAATTGAAGCGCGTCATCATCAGGATAAGCAAGCTAACCAATACTGTTGTAATGACCGCCAGCAAGTAAAACCGTGTGCCTACGGCCATACCAACCGCCATGGTGAAAAAGATGAAGCCCACGTCGCGCGTCTCTTTGACCGCGTTGCGGAAGCGGACGATGGAGAGCGAACCGACCAACGCAAACGCGCGCGCGATGTTCGAGCCGACAATCAGCATGACGATAGCGACAATTATGCCGTTGAGCACCAGCGTTTGCACAAAGCTCTGCGTGTACGACGCGCCGCGATGCGTGATTTGGTACACCCAACCAATCATTGCGCACAGCGCGAAGCTCAGCAGCACCCCCAATATTACATCGGTCACTGAAAATACCCCGGTTAAATCCTGAAAACTGAACCCTTCCATGTGTAACAACCTCCATCTAAAAATTTGCAACTCTGCAAATCACAAATCAAAGTCTGCGTGGTGCGGAGCGTTTGCTCCACACCATGCGCGCTAGACAGTGCGCGTTACATTTTCACCCAACTGCTGAACTACCCGTTAATGAGGAATCTGCGCCAGATCAATGCTGCGACAGTATTTGCTCAGCCGCGTTAAACTCAAGTTGTGTGCTGCAACAAGTTCGGTCAACCAGTAGGGAATCCGCTCATTGACTTTGATTTCAATGACAATCCATTCCGGTGGGAAGAGCGAGCGTTTGGTGTAAGGGCTATCAAGTCGCACGGCGGCAGGATCGAGCAGACTGGCATAATAGTGCAGCTCCGTATCAAACGTGACGCGCAGGCCAATGTCATACTCGCTCCCCACCCAAGCCTCGCGTCGGTAACGAATCAGACTCGCCGGGCGCAAATTGTACTGCCAGATCATCGCCGCCAGCTCCTCGATGACTGCTTGATCGCGCGAATCGTGTTCGGGCAGCTCGCGGCCATTGCAGAGTCGCAACGCCTCTCGATAGGGTAACTGCACCCGCCGCTTCTGCGTCACCCGATCCACCCGCTGCTTGATTTCCACAAACACGGGAGATTCAGGAGCCAGCGGGCCATTCGCTTCGTAACGGCGGATACGCAGTTTGCGCCGGAACTTAATGCCATCCACCTTCTCCCAATAGAAGCGGTAGTCCGGCCCATCGTAGTACAAACTGGCGAGATTGTACGCCCCGCGCGGGTCGCCGTTATGGTCGGGCGTGAGATAAGCGCGTAAGTCACGCTTAAACCGCTCCGCCTGCTGCAATGTGACCAGATACTTCAACTCAAAACGGTTGAAACTGCGAATGATATGGCTGAGATTGGTCATGCCGAACCTTTCAATGCCCACTACAGGATTTGTTCTCCACGCTCACGCCTATTCTAGCTCCCCAACCTGTGAGAAGATTAAGAGAAAGCTGAGAAATGGCTGAGAAAATCCCTTGCGACGCTTTCAAAGGCTATTTCACAGCAAATTCTCAGCCTCGCGGTATACTATGATTTTAGATTTTGGAGACACAAACCACCATCTGCGATTTGCTGATTCTTCTGGAGTGAGATGATTACGGTACTGGTAGTAGATGACGATCAACGGTTGCTGCGCATGTTGCAGCGCACGCTGGCTTACGAGGGCTTCCATGTGGTCACAGCAGCCAATGGGGAGGAGGCGCTGGCGCAGGTGGATACCTGTCACCCAGAGCTCATCATCCTGGATTGGATGATGCCTAAAATGGACGGGCTGGAAGTGATGCAGCAGCTGCGCGCCGAAAACAACACTGTCTTCATTCTCATGCTCACTGCCCGCGATGCGCTGGAAAATCGGGTAGAGGGACTGGAAAGCGGGGCCGATGACTACCTCACCAAGCCTTTTGCGCCGGCGGAGCTGGTAGCCCGCGTCCGGGCATTACAACGCCGCATTGCCGCACAACCCATCCATCAGCCGCTTCGTTTCGCCGGGGTGCTCCTCGATCCCCGCGCCCACGAGGTACGCGTAAACGACATTCAACTCACGCTCACCCCTACCGAGTTCGAACTGCTCAGTTGCTTTTTGCTCCATCCCCGCCAGGTGCTGGAACGCGCCCAAATCCTCAACACTGTCTGGGGCTACGACTTCGGCGGCGATGACAATGTGCTGGAAGTCTACATCGGCTATCTACGGAAAAAACTGGAATCCGGCGGACACCCGCGTCTCATCCATACAGTGCGCGGCGTCGGTTATGTGCTGCGGGAGGCATAATGTCCATTCGGCTGCGGCTTACCCTGCTCTATAGCGTCATCCTGGCAGTCACCCTGCTGGTGTTTAGTTTTGCCCTTTACACCGTCCAGGCACAAAATACACTCAGTGCTCTTAAACATGGCTTGAGTGTGAATAGCGAAGGGCTGAGCCAATTGGTGCTGCGCGCCTATCGGTCTCCCATGCCCCCGGTGCCGGAGAGGCCGCCAGAACCGGAGCGCCGCCCGCCGCTGGAAAATCTCTCTGACGAACAAGCCTTTCAACAGTTGCGGGAACGTGAGATTGCGCGCGTGCTGGATGTGGAAGGAAATCTGGTCGCCAGCCCCTTTGCCGGTGCGCAAGGCGCGCTACCTCTTAGCCCCGAGGGTCTGGAAGCTGTGCGCGCGCAGCAAGTGTGGTGGGAAATCAATGTGTGGGAAGGCGAGAGGCTGTTGATTTACAACCGGCCGGTGGTGATGAATGGGGACATACTCTTTATCGTGCAGATGGCCCGCCCGCTCGCCGAGCGTGACCACGCTCTGGCGAATCTGACCCGCACGCTGGGCCTGGCCGGGCTGCTCACCACCCTGATCGCCTGCGGCATTGGGTGGGGATTGGCGGGCGCAGCGTTGCGCCCCATTCACCGCATCACACAGACAGCACAAGCCATCGGGTACGAGAGTGACTTCGCCCGGCGCGTGGATTATAGCGGCCCGGATGATGAGGTGGGCAGATTGGCAACCACCTTCAACACCATGCTCGCTCGGCTGGAAGCGGCCTACCAGCGCGTGAGCCAAACCCTCAGCCTGCAACGGGACTTCGTGGCGGATGTCTCCCACGAGCTGCGCACGCCGTTAACCACCATTCGCGGCAATCTCGCGCTGCTGCGCCGCGATCCGCCCCTGCCCGCCGTTGAACAGGCCGAAATTCTCACCGATGCAGAAGCTGAAAGCGAACGCATGATTCGGCTGGTGAACAACCTGTTGCTTCTGGCCCGTGCTGATGCTGGGCCGAGTCTCAAACGCGAGCGGGTGTCTGTTCAGGAGGTGATTGCTGAAGCTTGTCGCCAGGCGCGCTTGTTGGATGCGACGCGGGAAATCGTTGAGCAGGTGCAACCGGCAACGGTGCTCGGTGATCGGGACGCGCTCAAGCAGATCGTATTGATTTTGCTGGATAATGCGCTCAAGCACTCGCAGGGGGCGATCACGGTTGTGACGGAGGCGACCGCAGCGCAGGTGACGCTCGAAGTACGCGACGCCGGCCCTGGCATCGCGCCGGAGCGATTGCCGCATGTCTTCGACCGTTTCTATCGTGGTGAAATCGAACCCGCTGCGCCGGGCTTTGGATTGGGTCTGCCCATTGCCAAAAGTCTGGTGGAAAGCCAGGGGGGCGTCATCAGCATTGCCAACCAGTCCAAAGCGAGCAGTGCCGTAGTTGTTTGTTTCCCAGGCGTAACAAAGTGATTTTTCAGGTAGCAGGCAATGGGCACTTGAATTTTGACTTTTACAGCGAGAGCGCGTACAATAGTTTAAGTGGGTGATGGGGGACGCTAGTGGTTATCTGTTCGCCAAAATTTTACCTGGCAATTGTTCAGTAACAGAAAGGAGTTTAACTATGGGTGCAAAGAAAATCTTGATGCTTGTCGGCGACTATGTGGAAGATTACGAAGTGATGGTGCCTTTCCAGGCGCTTTTGATGGTGGGGCACACTGTACATGCGGTCTGTCCTGACAAGCAGGCTGGCATGACGGTGCGTACCGCAGTCCATGATTTCGAGGGAGATCAAACTTACAGCGAAAAGCCGGGTCATAATTTTGCGCTGAACGCTACTTTTGCAGAGATCAACGCCGAAGACTATGATGCGTTGGTTATCCCCGGCGGGCGCGCGCCGGAGTACATTCGTCTGAACGAGACCGTGTTGAAAATAGTGCGCCACTTCTCGGAGGCCAAGAAACCTATTGCTGCTATTTGCCATGGCGCACAGGTCTTGGCGGCTGCCAATGTTCTTGAAGGCAAAGCCTGTTCTGCTTATCCGGCGGTAGGGCCGGACGTGACGCGCGCGGGAGGCACCTATGTGGATATTCCCGTAGACAAGGCCCATGTAGATGGTAATTTGGTCACTGCACCGGCCTGGCCTGCTCATCCTGATTGGCTCGCTAAGTTCTTGCATGTGTTGGGGACAAAGATCGAGCTTTAACCTAGTGGTAATCCATGTTCAAGATTTTGCGCCCGCCCGTAGCTACGGCTGCGGGCGGGCGTTATGGCCTTAGCCGTGCAAATACCGCCCCGTATAGCTCTCCGCGACTTGCGCCACAACTTCCGGCTGCCCTTCGGCGATGATGCGCCCGCCTGCCGCGCCGCCCTCCGGGCCTAAGTCCACGATCCAGTCCGCCGCGCGGATAATATCCAGGTTATGCTCGATGACGATGACGGTGTTGCCCCCATCCACCAGCCGTTGGAGCACGTCCAGCAGCCGCGCGGTATCTGCTGGATGCAAGCCGGTGGTGGGTTCATCGAGCAGGTAGAGTGTGTGTGCATGGCTGCGACCCCCGTTGCGTCCCCGCGCCAATTCCTTCGCCAGTTTGATGCGCTGCGCTTCACCGCCGGAGAGCGTGGTGGCGGGCTGCCCCAGTTTCAGGTAGCCCAGGCCCACGTCGGCGAGCAAGCGCAGCCGGGCGGCTACGGCGGGGACCTCAGCGAAGAGCGGCAGCGCCGCCTCGACCGTCATTTCCAGCACATCAGCGATGCTATGGCCGCGATATTGCACCGCCAGCACTTCGCGGGTGAAGCGTCGCCCGCGACATGCTGGGCAGCGCACTTCCACAGCCGGCAGGAAGTGCATGTTCACTGTGAGCACGCCCGATCCCTGGCAGTGTTCGCACCGCCCGCCGGGCACGTTGAACGAGAAATGTCGGGGTGTCAGTCCGCGCCCGGCAGCCTCCGGCAGCGCGGCGAAGGTTTCGCGGATGGGCGTGAAGGCGTCGGTGTACGTCGCCGCATTGGAGCGCGGCGTGCGCCCGATAGCGGCCTGGTCAATGGTGACGACTTTTTCGAGGTGCGCCAACCCCTGGATGCCGTCGTGCGCGCCGGGCGGGTCGCTTGCGCCGTAGAAACGCTGCCGCGCCGCCCGGTCGAAAATATCGAACATGAGCGAGGACTTGCCAGAGCCGGAGACGCCGGTGACGGCAATGAGCATCCCCAGCGGGAAACGTGCGGTGATGTGCTTGAGGTTGTGCTCCCGTGCGCCATGGATGACGAGCTGTAGCCCATTGCCCTGCCGCCGCTGCGCCGGGACAGGGACGCTTTCCACACCCGTTAGATAACGCCCGGTGAGCGAATCGGCCTCTGCTACTTCCGCCGGGCTACCTGCCGCCACGATGCGCCCACCCGCTTCACCCGCTCCCGGCCCTACATCAATGATGTGGTCGGCGGCGCGGATGAAGTCCAGGTCGTGTTCTACCACGACCACTGTGTTGCCCAGATCGCGCAGGCGGCGCAGCACGGTGATGAGCCGCTCGGTATCCCGTTGGTGCAGGCCGATGGTTGGCTCATCCAGCACATAGAGCACGCCGGTCAGCCCGGAGCCGAGGAGTGCGGCCAGCCGCAGGCGTTGCGCTTCGCCCGCCGAGAGCGAGGGCGAGGCGCGTTCCAACGTGAGATAGCCCACGCCCACATCCACCAGGCGGCGGATGCGCTCGCGCAGATCGCTGATGACCGGCGCGGCGATGGTCTGTTCGGCGGCAGAAAGAACAGCTGGCAACCCTTCGACCCACGCCGCCAATGGGGCGAGCGGCAGTTGGGTCATCTCCACGATGGTGCGTCCATCTACCGTCACCTGACGGCTCTCGGCGCGCAGGCGCGTCCCGCCGCACTCGGCGCAGACTTGTTGCACCAGGAATTTTTCCATCTTCTCGCGGTAGTCGGGATCGGTGATGCGCTCGGCGTAGCGGCGCAGTAGATTGGTAACGACGCCCTCGAAGCGGCCCGTCGCCGCCGTCCGGGGCGGCTCGATGGTCGGGAAGCGGCGGCGGAAGCGCGCGCCCTCCACGCCGTAGAGCAGCAGGTCGCGCTGCGCCTCGCCCAGTTCGCGGATGGGTAGCGCCGGGTCGAAGTCGAAACCGTAGTGTCGCCCGGCGGCCTGCAAACTTTCGCTGTATCGGGTGATGGAGTGGATGTCCCACCCGACAATGGCTTCATCCATGATACTTTTGGATTCGTCCATCAGCAGCGCCAGATTCGCCTCGTTGACTACGCCCAGGCCGGTGCAAGTGGGGCAGGCGCCGGCGGGCTTGTTGAACGAGAAGTGCGTCATCCCCAGCTCCGGCACGGTCGCGCCGCAGGCTGGGCAAGGGACGCGCGGGCCATCATCGAAATCCAATCCGGCATCCTCCACCTCGTTCTCGTCAAGCAGTGCGGGGGCGTCATCGTAAGCCGGGGGGATGTCGGCGCCGCAGGCAGGGCAGGGGCGATGTCCCAGCCGGGCGAAGAGCACGCGCAGGTAGGTGTAGACCTCGGTGGCGGTCCCCACCGTAGAGCGCGGACTGTGGTTGGTGAGATGCTGATCCACGCTGATGGAAGGTGACAGACCCTCCACGCTATCAAGGGGCGGTTTGGTCAGGCCATGCGTGACCAGTCCCAGCGATTCCATGAGCTGGCGCTGCGCCTCCTTGTGCAGTGTATCGAACGCCAGCGTGGACTTCCCCGATCCCGAAAGCCCGGTGATAACCACCAGCCGGTTCTTGGGGATTTCCACCGTAATGTTCTTGAGATTGTGCAGCCGCGCGCCTTTAAGAATGATGGTATCGTACATAGCTTCTTGTTTCCTCCCCGTAAGTAATAGACCAAAGACCGGAGACGGATGACCGGCAAGAAAACCCCCGGTCATCGGTCTTTTGTCCTCTGTCTATTCTTATCATACAACCCTGGTGTATTAGTGGAGGGTTTGAGGGTTTTAGATTTTGGATTGGGGATTTTGGAAACGACCAGCGCGGCTAACAAGGTTTTCTTACGCAGCATGTCTCAGCTCGATGCGCTGGCGTAGCGGCGCAGGCCCGTTCTGAAGAGCACGGTCGCCCCGGCGAAGAAGAGGAGCGCCGTGAGCAGGCTACCTGCGAGCAATGCAAGCGGCAGCTCGCCGGTGAGCGCCTGCGCCGGGATGGTCGTCATCAGCCCGACGGGGATAACCCAGGTGAGCACCAAGCGCAGCCAGCCGGGATAGAGGCCCACCGGATAGCGCGCCATCTGGAAGAAGGCATCGAAGAGCCAGGTGAAGAGGAAGCCGGGACTCCAGAAGACCAGTCCCGCAAAAGCGAGCAGGATAGCGTAGAGGATGAGCAGCCCGGCAGCAAGCGTCACGAGGAAGGCGGCGAGGTCGGCAAGAGTGAGCGTGTGGCCCAGCTGCGTCACAGTGACGCCCAGCACACCCAATCCCAGCGCCAGATCGAGCAGCTTGAGGGGGCGCCAAGTGCGGAAACTGGCGAGAAATTGCACATCCACCGGGCGCACGAGTGTGAAATCGAGCTTGCCGCTCCACACCTCGCCATCCATACCCGCCAGGGCTTCCAGGCTAGGGCCGATGACGAGCGCGCGCAACGCGCCCAGCGTGAGGTACACGCCGAGCAGCGCCAGCACGCCGGGTAACGTCCAGCCGTTGAGGGTTTCCACCTGCCCGAACAGAATCACCAGCGCGAGCACACCCGCGCCCAGCTCCAGGACTGCATTGAGCAGGCTGATCCAGAAATTCGAGCGATATGCTGCCGTTTCGTGGATGGAAACCTGGATAAAACTACGGATCAAACGTAGATAGTACATCATGCCTCCTTGTTGTTAAGTGCTGAGTAAGTCTTCAGTCCTCAGCACTTTGCACTCATTATCCGCCTACCGCCGCGTACTGCCGCACGCCAGCGCGCCATATTAGGGCGTAGAGTGTCACCGTTACTGCCAGCCAGCCAGTTTGAAAGGCGAGTCCCTGCCACAGTGCCGGGCCGTACACTTGTCCCATGAGTACCTCCACAGGGAAGCTGACCATGTAGCGGAACGGAAGCAGCGTCGCCGCAGTGTGGATTGCATCGGGCAGCAGCGCCACCGGCGCGACCTGACCCGCCAGCAGGAAAATCAGCGTGTCTTGCAACGCGAGCAGCGCGTCGGCGCGGGTGGCCCAAAAGGCGAGCAGCGCCAGCCAGTAGCCCCAGAAGAAGCGCAGCGCCCACGCCATTCCCAACGCGGGGATGAAGGCCAGCAGCGCCCCCGGCGTGACGTGCAATTCCGGGCGCAGCACCAGCGCGAGCAGTGCCGTCAGCGGGATGACGAAGAGCATATAGACCACCTTCCCGGCAATCTCGGTGGAAAGCGTGTCGAAAATCGGCGCAAGCGGGCGCAGCAGTTGCGTGTTCATCCCGCCGTAGCGGATGACATCGCCTACGGTCCAGTTGGTTTGTGCATAGGTGAGCTGGTTCACCAGAATCAGCAGCAGATAGTAGGCCACAAACTCGCCCCGGTTCAGCCCGCCGACCGTCCCCGCGCCCGCCGCCGTGCTCCACACGAAGAGATAGATGAGCGGCGGAATCATCCAGCCGAACGCTAACAGAAAGAAGAAGCTGCGATGTTGCAGCCACGAGAGCCAGGTCGCCTTGATCAGCGCATAACCGCCGTGAAAGTTCATGGCAGCACCTCCCCGTCCTGATAGATCTGATCAATCACCGCCTCGATGGGCGGGTCTTCCACGGCGAGATCGGCGATGGGCAGGGTATGCAGGAGTTGTGCGGTGAGCGCGGGCGCAGCGGCGCGGGGCACGCGCAGGGTGAGGTTGCCGTTCTCACGCGCCACCACTTCCACGCCGGCGGGCAGTGGCGGCTCGTTTTCGGTGTGACGCAGGGCCATACGGATGAGCTTGAACGGCGCGAGCCGTTGCGCCAGCCCTTGCAGCGCCCCATCGTAGAGCAGTTGCCCGTGATGGATAAGGATGACGCGCGGGCAGAGCGCGGTCACATCGGCCATGTAGTGGCTGGTGAGCAGCACTGTCACGCCACTGCGCCGGTTATATTCCGCCAGGAAGCGCCGTAGCCGTCCCTGCATGGAGACATCCAGTCCCAGCGTCGGCTCATCAAGGAAGAGGACTTCGGGGCGGTGCAGCAGCCCGGCGACCAGCTCGCACTTCATCCGCTCGCCCAGCGAGAAGTTGCGCACCGGTTTGGTGAGCAGGTCTTCCATCTCCAGCAGCGCAATCAGCTCATCGAGCGTCTGCTGATAGTGGGCGGGCGGCACGCGGTAGATTTCGCCGAGTACGCGGAAGCTATCCAGCGGGGGGATGTCCCAGAGCATTTGGCTCTTGTTCCCCAGCACCATACTGATCCGCCGCAGATACGCGGGCCGGCGCTCCCAGGGAATATGACCCAACACCCGCGCCTCGCCGCTGGTGGGATGCAGCAGTCCACAGAGCATCTTGAGCGTGGTGGTCTTCCCGGCGCCGTTAGGGCCGATGAAGCCCACCATTTCGCCCGCCTCCAGGCTGAAGCTGATGCCGCGCACGGCTGCCACATCGCGCGTGGTGCGGTGGATCAGACTCCGCAGCGCCGCCTGCACACCCGGCTCGCGCTCCGGCACGCGGTACGTCTTGGATAAATCCTTGATCACGATTTGCGAGGGTCCCATAATGCCTCCTGGTTGAATTTGACCGCTGGCTCGAGACGGACGACCTGGAAAAAAACCGGTCAGCGGTTTTCCGTTTCCTGTGAAAGCCCCTGAGTTGTAGAAAACTCAGAAGCAGCATCTTCTTTACGCATTACGTTTTACGCAGTACAGACTGCTATGCGGGCCAGGCCTTCATCGCGGGTAGCAGATCAGGCGCGGATGAGCCTATTTGACTTCTGTCTATTCTTATCATACAACCCTGGTGTACCACTGGAGGGTTTGGAAAGGCCTGTTTGTGCCCTATACAAAATATGGGGCGTTCACATGGTTGCCCATGCAAACGCCCCAACTATTTGGCGGCAGAAAATCAGATTTGTTTAGGGGTTAGTAAAGGATCCCTTCAGCGTTACCCCGGAGTAACTAGAGTAGCCACGCAGCATCACATAGTAAATGCCTGTTTGCGGTGTGCTGAATGTGCAGGTCTCGTTGTTGCCACTCTTGTAGGGGCGACAGTCATAGCTGCTGGTGGTGGGCGGGCTGCCGAACTTGACGTACAAATCGGCATCCCCGCTGCCGCCGGAGATTTCGAAGCTGAGGTTGCTCGCACCAGCGGGGACACTCATATAGTAGTTTCGCATGCTGCTCGCGCTGCCGCTCAGGTTGCTGACGGCTACTCCATTGTACAATTGAGTTCCTACTGGTGTGGGTGTGGGCGGGATGGGGGTGGGGGTGGGGGCGCTGCCGTAAGCGCCGACCAGCGTTACGCCGGAGTAAGCGGAATAACCGCGTATCATTACATAGTAGGTCCCGGTTTGCGGCGTGTTGAACGTACAACTCTCGTTGTTGCCGCTCAGATAGGGGCGGCAGTCGTAGCTGCTGGTGGTGGGTGGGCTGCCAAACTTGACGTATAGATCGGCATCACCGCTGCCGCCAGAAATCTGGAAGCTGAGGTTGGTCGCGCCGGCGGGCACCTGCATGTAGTAGTTTTGCTCGTTGCCTGCGCCCCCGCTCAGATTGCTGACAGCAACCCCATTGTACAATTGACCGGCTCCCGGCGTGGGGGTGGGGGGGATGGGCGTGGGCGTGGGTGGAATCGGGGTTGGCGTGGGTGGAATAGGCGTCGGTGTGGGTGGGACGGGGGTGGGGGTGGGCGTGCTGCCGTAGGAGCCCATCAGAGTTACGCCGGAGTAAGCGGAATAACCGCGCACCATCACATAGTAGGTTCCAGTCTGTGCCGGGTTAATCGTGCAGGTCTCATTGTTGCCGCTCAGATAGGGGCGGCAGTCGTAGCTGCTGGTGGTGGGCGGGCTACCAAACTTGACGTACAGATCGGCATCGCCACTGCCGCCAGAAATCTGGAAGCTGAGGTTGGTCGCGCCGGCAGGTACATTCATGTAGTACTGCCGTTCACTGCTTGCGCTCCCGCTCAGATTGCTGACAGCGACCCCGTTGATCAACTCGCCCGCCACAGGCGTGGGAGTGGGGGTGACAGGGGTCGGTGTGGGGGTAGGGCCAGCGCTTTCATAAGTAATGTAGTTGGCCGAGTAGCCCACTCGGGAGACCCCATAGCGAATGCGCATATAACCGTTCTCGCCCCAGTTTGGGCCCCATGAGTTCCGTAGAATCCAGGCTTGATCTGTGTCATTCCAGCCCACCAGGACAATGGCATGGTTTACAGTTGTACAGCTGGCTCCGGTGAAAATCCCGCCAGTATAATTTTGGAACGCAGTGTTTACGCAGACTGCTGCAGCTACAGGGCCGTGGTCATAAATCGCCTGTTTGATGGCGTCTACAGAAGGCACGCTGCTGCTGTTAGTAATATATGCCCAGCCGGTTATTGTCTCGTGGGTTGTATGTGACGGATTGCAAGCACTGTCGGTGCCTGTATAGGGGAAATCGGCCTCATAGACGGCCCCGGCCGTTGCTTGACCGGCTACTTTCTTCCATTGGTGGTAGTCGTGTGCCCACCAGCCGCCATCACAGCCCCAGTTATCGGAGTTGCACGAAACCAGATACTGTTCGGATAAATCCCTGGTCACACCGTCCATGCGGCGGATAGCGGACTCCAGTGGGGCGACAGTGCCAAAGGCCCAGCAGCTGCCACAACTGCCCTGATTCTTTACCGGCGTACAGCCGTTATGATCGCACCAGTTGTAAGATGTGGGGAGCGCCAAAATTTGTGCCTCATCCTGAAATGCCGGGGACTCGACAAATTGCGCGCCTTGATCTTCTAAGGGAGTATAGGCACCATTAAAAGTTCCCAGCACATTCACGGAAATGGAGTAGGTTTCTTGTGGTGCAACCTCTTGCTGTTCCCAGGGACGGCGATAGGCCAGGGTTAATTCACTTTGGCCTGCATGAAGTCCTGCGAAGCGTAAGACCTGAATTTGTGGAGCTCCCAACAAGGGGGTCCCCAATTTGGAGAGTTCATGGTCGGGTGTACGCAATCCGGTGTCGGTCAGGCGCAACACGCGATTGTCTATCCCTACAACTTCCCAGGTATAACCGGTGGCGGGGTTGCTTTCTAACTCGATTACCAGAAGTTGGTCGCTGGGCAGTTGTAATTCGCGTCCTGCGTCAACTACGCTCAAAACAATCTGGTTTTCGCCAGGGGGGGGTGGCTGAATACCTTGAGAGTAGACCCCGCTTGATAGAAGCAAGGTTGCGACAATCAAAAGACTAAATACAGCCAGGAGCCGTTTCCTAAGCATCTCTTCCCTCCTTAATGGGATTGTCTGAATTGTTACGAAAACTTTGCTGTGGTTGTTAGGTACATGTAAAGCTGCCGGTCTACATGTGCCAGCTCAAAGAAGTTAATCAGTGCATAAACCCTCCTTGACCCAGTGCCCCTGTCGCTCTTGTATGCGAATTTCTCGCAGTGGTTTGGGCGGTCCTATACTTAGAAAATGGGGTGAAAGGAAGTGGTAAGGGCAGATAAATAACATAGTAGGAAAATGCGACCCCGTAAACAACTATATACCCAGAGAATTTAATTGTCAAACCCAGCTCTCATAACTATCGCATTTAGAAAATCATCTCCTTCGCGCTGTCTGTTGCACCGCTAAAGCGGTATTTTTAGAGGGGATTTTTGTGGCGGGGCGAAGCCCCGCCACAAAAATCCCCCTTTATCCCCGGCCTTTAGGCCGCATTTCTGCAACAAGTGGTTACAGTAGTTGCGCGGTTTGTTCCATCAAACGATCTTTAATCTCAAAAAGTGATTTTTTAAGAGTGTTTTGGGGGGGGGGGGGGGGCCCCCCCCCCCCCAAAAAAACCCTTTTTTTCGGGGGTTGGCGCCCAAGTAGGGGTGGGGGGGGGGTCAAAAGAC
>CAZDDI010000031.1:0-47499 GCA_964504195.1 uncultured Anaerolineales bacterium | reverse complement strand
TAAGAAGTGATTCTTGCAAATGGTTTTATTTCCGGTTTATTTTCTTAATTTTCATCATTCGCTGGCTTTATTATACCGGAAATTTCACTCCGCGCGTTCAACGAGCAGGGCGATAACGGCATCCATGAGGGCGTCGCGACGGGCCGTGCCCGCGCCGCCGCCGCCACCCCCACCTCCATCACCGGTGGCTTCGCGCTCTGCGCGCCAGGCGGCGCGTTCCTCTTCCGTCATGTTCCGCCCGCGATGCGAGCCAGCCTCGGCGTCGGGATTGTCGGGGTCGCCGGTAGGCAGCGGAATGCCGCGCTCTTCGTAGAAGGCGTTGAGGTCGGCGCTGGTGAGGCGCAAATCGCGGATGGCGGCCAGCTGCTCGGCGCTCAGCGCATCCGTGATTTGTTGTTGCACGGCGGCGGTTTCCTCGCTGGCGGCGGTCGAAGTCCCCGAAAGCGACTTGAGGCCCTGCCAGAGGAAGGCCAACGTCTGCGCCTGCTCCGGCGTGATGGCCTGCGCCGTCCCTTCTAGTCGCAGCGTGCCCAGCGCCAGCTGGTTGCGCGCGCTGAGGGCGTCGGTGTAATCGGTGGGCAGTAGTTCGGTGAGCACCGCGCTGCCGGTGGAAGTCTGTGGCGCGGGCGCAACAGTGCCAGCGGCTACGGTTGGCGCGGACGCGCCCGTTGTGCTGCACGCGCTCAACGCCAGGGTCAGCAGAACAACACCACTAATCCACAGAAAGGTTTTTGTTTTCATTGTTTCCTCCAAAAATGGCGAATAGCGAATCTCGTCTTACGCATTACGCAGTACGTTTCACTCCCGCCGCAACGCCTCAATCGGATCGAGGCGCGCGGCCTGGGTGGCCGGATAGTAGCCGAAGAAGATGCCCACCGCCGTCGCCGCGCCGAAAGCCAGCGGGATGGAGGCCGGCACCAGGGCGGTGCGCATGGCGCCCAGGCGATTGAGCAGCTCTGCGCCGCCCACGCCCACCAGTGCGCCCAGCAGCCCGCCGGCCAGGCTGAGGATGACGGCTTCGAGCAGGAATTGCAGGCGCACGTCGCCGGGGCGCGCGCCCAGGGCTTGCCGCAGGCCGATCTCGCGCGTGCGCTCGGTGACGCTCACCAGCATGATGTTCATAATCCCAATCCCACCCACGATGAGCGAGATACCCGCCACCCACGCCAGCAGATTGCGGAAAGTGGCGGTGGTGGCCTCCTGCGTGTTGATGATGTCCTGCTGCGTCTGCACGGAGAAATCCGGGCGGGCCGGGTCAACGCCGTGCTTTTCGGCCAGCACTGCCGTAATGCGCGCAATGGCCCGGTCGAGGTCTTCCGCCTGCGCCACTTTGACGTAGGCCGTGCGGATGCGATCCTGCCCCATCTGCGAGCGGGCGAAATACTGGAAGACGACAGTAATGGGGACGTAGACGCGCCCGTCGTAGTCGGTATCGCCCACCACCCCCTTCTCCGCCATCACGCCGATGACGGTGAAGCGCGTGCTGCCAATGGTGACGGTCTGCCCCAGCGGGCTTTCCGCGCCGAAGAGGTCGCGGGCCAGGCCATACCCCAACACGGCCACTTTGAGTTTGCGCGCGGTTTCTTCCGCCGTGAAGAACCGGCCCTGTGCAACGGCGTAATCGCGCACCAGGGGCAAGTCGCTGTTGACGCCCAGGATGGAGAGATCTTCCAGCCGGGCGCCGTTGGCCTGCACTATTTGGGTGGAGAATTGTTCGGCAGAGACGCCGACGATGCCCGGCACTTGCTCGGCAAGCGCCAGCGCGTCGCTGTAGACGAAGTTGCGCGCCGCGCCCGGCTCCCCGCGCATGAGGCCGACCACGATGAGATTGGCGCCCAGCGCGTTGATCTGCTCGGCGATGGCGGCTTCGGCGCCGGCGCTTACCGCCAGCATGATGATGACCGCTGCAACGCCGATGATGACGCCGAGCGCTGTGAGAAACGAGCGGAATTTGTTGAGTGTCAGCCCTTCCCAGGCGACGGCGAGGGTTTCCCAGAAGCTCATGCCGCACCTCCCTGTTTGTCGCAGGCGCGGGCGGCGTCGCGACCATCGGCCAGCACCACGCCATCCCGCAGGCAGACCACGCGCTCGGCGTGACGGGCAATATCCGGCTCGTGCGTGACCATGAGGATGGTCGTCCCCTGCGCGTACAGCGCGTGCAGCAGCGCCATGATGTCTTCCCCCGATTGCGTATCCAGGTTGCCGGTCGGTTCATCTGCCAGAATGAGCGGTGGGTGGTTGACCAGGGCGCGAGCGATGGCGACGCGCTGTTGTTGTCCGCCGGAGAGCTCGTTGGGGCGATGGTGGAGCCGGTCGCCCAGGCCCACCGCATCCAGCGCGGCAGCGGCGCGGGCGGCGCGCTCCTCGGCGTTGGGTTTGTTGTCCCAGATGTACAGCATCGGCAGCATCACGTTTTTCAGCGCGGAGAGGCGCGGCAGCAGGTTGAAAGATTGGAAGACGAAGCCGATTTTGGCGTTGCGGATGTCCGCCAGCGCGTCCCGATCCAACGCGCTCACGTCCTCGCCATCGAGCACATAGCGCCCGCTGGTGGGCCGATCAAGGCAGCCCAGGATGTTCATCAGGGTGGATTTGCCCGATCCCGACGGCCCCATGATGGCGACAAATTCGCCCCGGCGGATGGTGAGCTGCACGCCGCGCAGCGCGTGGACGGCGATATCATCCGCGCCGTAGACTTTTGCGAGATCAGCGATCTCGATGAGTACATCCACTGGAGCGTGCATCAGGGCGTCTCCACGGTGCCGGTGCTGATGATGTCGCCGCTTTGCAGGCCGGAGAGAATCTCGGCGTTGGCGAAGTCTCGCAGGCCCACCTCGACAGGGGTGAGACGCAGGTTGCCATCCGGCTCAACCACGAAGACGGCGAACTGCCCCGGCGCGAGCTCGCGCAACGCCTGGACAGGCACCAGCAGTGCGCGGGAGGCTGCGCCGGCGATGATTTCCACTTCGGCGGAGAGGCCCACGAGCCAGGCGGGGGCGTTAGCGGTGGGGGTGATGGTGCTCCAGACCTGCACCGCTGGGACGTTCTGCACCGTGATCAGCGCCGGTTCGATGCGGGTGATGACGCCGTCGAAGATGCGGTCGGGGTAGGCGTCGAAGCGGATGCGTGTGGGGTGGCCCACGCTGGCTCTGTCGAGGTCGCTCTCTTCGAGGTTGAAGCGCACGAGCGGCGCTTCCAGGTCGGCAAGGGTGAGGATGGGCGACGCGCCCACCGTCTCGCCCACGGCGGTGTGGATGCGGGTAACGTTGCCCGCGCGGGGCGCGACCAGCGTCGTGGCGGCGAGCTGCCCTTCGGCCTGTTGCAGGGAAAGACGCGCCTGCTCCACCTGGAGCGCAGCGGTGCGTTCGGCTTCGGGCGAGGGGGCTTTGGCGAGCGTTTCGGCCTGGCGCAGTTCCGCGAGTTCCAGGGCGATCTGGGCCTGGCGCAGCTGGCGTTGTGCGTCGGTCGCATCCAGGCGCGCGAGGGGTTGCCCCGCAGTGACACGCTCGCCGGGCTGCACGAGCAGTTCCGCCAGCACGCCGCCGCCCTTGAACCCTAGCGCGACTTCTGCCGCTGGCTGCAACGCGCCTTTGCCTACGGCGGTAATCACAATGTCGCCCCGGCGGACGGTGGTGGTTTGCAGGGTGGGTGCGGGGGTCTCGGTAGCGCGGGCCTGGGTGGTAGTGTAATAGCCATACGCGCCCGCGAGCACTAACGCGAGGACGATCAGCCAGGGCCATACGGGTTTGCGGCGGCGACTTCGGGTCATAGCAATTCCTCCAAAATAGTCATGTGGTCGTTAGTCTGGTAGTCAACGGGATGTGGTGCGCGGAGAGTTCCGCGCACCACAGGTTGTCATATTTTTGTTTGATGTTACGGGTTGAGGCAATCGCCGGAGGCCGTGCCGCGCTGTTGCCCGCGCCCCTGGGCGTTGCCGCCGCGATAACCGCTACCATTCTGAGGCTGTGCGCCTTCGAGGGCGTAGCCGTTGCCCGCGCCTTTGGCCGTCCAGGGCGCGCTCAGCTGCGCCAGCAGATCGGTCGCCATGGTCGCCAGCATCGTATCGGCCTGCTCCTGGGTGAAGCGTCCATCAGCGACGGCTTGCGCCAGCGCTGCCGCGCGCACGTCCAGGATCACATCCACGATGGCCTGCGGGGCGATGCCCGCGCTCGTGGCGATGTCGGCGTAGGTCTGCCCGCCCTGCAAGGCGGCGATAACCTCAGCGATGGTCAGGCCGGTGGCCTGCGCGGTCGCATCCACCAGGGAGACGCCGCCGGTGAGCCAGCCGCCGCGCTGCGCGCTGCGCCTGGCCATGCCGCTTGTGGTCGCCTGACCAGCGCGAGTCGCCGTCGCCGGGGGCTGTCCGCCTTGCGCGGTCACCATCAATGGGAAAGCCAACATCAACAAACCCAGCACCAACACTACGGGTAAACTTTTCTTCAACATTTTGAACCTCCTGAGTTCTGAAATCTAATGGGAGTATAACGCGAGTGTGTGAAGATATGATGAAGGAAAGGTGGGGTTTTGAAGAAGATTGGCGATAAAAAAGCGGGGATAGCTGCCGGCTATCCCCGCCCAATAGGAGCAACGCCTTACGCCTTTTTGCGCCATTCGAGCGCGCCTCGTTGCGGGCAGGCGGCGATACAGGCCCCACAAGCGAAGCAGTCGGCGTGAATTTTGGCGTCCGCGTAGAAGTCCGCCATCGCGCCGGAGGGACAGGCTTTGACGCACAATTTACATTTCTTGCACAGGTCCCGGTCAATGCGGGGGCGCAACAGGCTCACCTGCTCTACCAGCCAACCGACAAGGCCGAAGGGACAGAGAAAGCGGCACCAGGGCCGGTAGATAAAGAGGCTGGCGACAAGCACAAGGAAGGAAAAACCAGCAATCGCCCAGGTGAAGTTGAAGGAGAAGAGTTGGAACGGGTCAATGACGCCAATCCAATCCAGCCCGCTCACAAGCAGTCCGCCTACCAGTCCCAACAGGGCGAGGATCCGCACGCCGTTGGCGAGCCAGAAAGGCGGTTTCCACTTGGGCAGCGGTGCGCGATACAGTAGATCTTGGAGCAAGCCCAACTGGCAGGCCCAGCCGCAGATGGATTTGTTGGAAACCCACACGGCTACCAGCAAAAGAGTCAACATTATGGCGACGGGTATCACCAACTGCTGACGCACCAAGGTGCTGCTCAAGAGCGTGCGCAGCGAGGCGACGGGGTTCGGGTTCAAGCCTGAAGGGATGAGTAAGCCGAAAAGGAAGCCGAAGACTACCACCCCGCCGACGAGGAAAGCCAGGCGCACTTTCGCGCTCACCTTGCGGCGGCGTAGCAGGAGCGTCGCGGCCACGATGGTTGCTATCCAGAGCACAAACTTGACCAGAATCAGCGGATTGAGGGACATTTGATCGGGCATCTTGACCTCCTACAGCAACCGCGTGCTCTCGGTGGGCCGCGGCGTTTTGACCACCAGGCAACGGAAAACCCCGTCGCTCTGATTCAGCAGCCGGTGCGGGATGCGCGCCGGGCTTTCGATGAGCATGTCGCGGACAACCGGTTGTTGTTCACCGCCGATTTCCACGATGCCTGCGCCGTCCAGCACATAGAAAAACACATCCACCGGCGTGAGGTGCAACTTGAGCGCCTCGCCGGGTTGCAGCGTCACCAGCACCGCCTGGGCGTGCTCCGTGCTGAGCAACTCGCGCGCGCTGATGCCGTGGGGATTAGGGGACTCGGCTGCGGTTAAAGCATTGACAATGTTCATGGGTTTAATCTCCTAAAAATGATGATCTGATTTCAAATAGCAGGTTCCTCTGCACGCAACGCCGTGGCGATAGCGCGCTCCAACAACGTTAGCAAAGTTTGTTGTTCCTCCGAGGTCAGTCCCGCAAGCAAGCGCTCTGCCTTCTGGCGGCGATAGCGCTGCACGCGCGCCCAGAGCTCGCTACCGGCTGCCGTCAGCGTGAATTGCCACGCGCGCCCATCAGCAGGGTGCGGTTGTCGCTCCAGTAACCCGGTTTCCTCCAACTTCCGCATTCCTACACTGACGGTGGGCGGCGTCAATGCCAGGCCATCGGCTATGTCTTGCAGCGTGCATCCCGGCGCTGTTGCGACCCACTCCAGTAGCGCCAGTTGCGCCGAAGAAATCCCCACTTCCTCAAAAGGAGGCTGCCCCGGCCCTGCCGCGCGCAATCGGCGCAACAATTTAACAAACTGTTCGGTTAGGATGTAGTTTTCAGTCATCGCTTGATTATCCATTTATTTAGACTAACTAAATATATCACATAAATGATAAATCGTCAAGCTGGTGGAGATTGAAATCTCTCATTGGAGTATAACGTGGGTATGTGAAGATATGATGTAGGGAAGAGTGCGGATACGGAGAAGATTGCAACAAAAAGCGAGGGCAGCCCGTGACTGCTGCCCTCGCTGGGTGAAAAACTGTGGGGTTAGTCGCGCCCGTTACCGCGTTGGCCTTGATTGCCGCCCGGCCCGCGCTCAGCTGCGCCGCTGATGATGGTGTTATAGGCTTCCTGGCCCATGTACTGCGGTATGTAAATCTCGCCGCTGTGTTGTTCGAGTATCCGCACGAAAGAGCGTAGATGATTGCGCGAGCCTTTGGTAAGATTGGCATAGACATTCAAAATATCGGCTTTATCGGTTTGTGCGCTGAGTTCCTCCAGGTCTAGAATGTCAATCTCCTCGACCGCCGCGCCGACCCGGAGCGCCGCAATTAGCGACTCACTGCCCTGGGCCACCAGAGCATCATATAAGGCTTGTAACGTCGGGTCGGTGAAGATACCCACCGTGTTATCTCCCACCGGATCGGCGATGCCGTAGCGTTCCAACAGGGTCAATACCGCTGCGGTGTGCGTAGCCTCACTTTGAGCGATATTCTGGAAAATGGGCTGTCCCCACAGTTCGTACAGCGTGAGATAGACATCGTGAGCCAGTTTCTCTTCCTCGCGCATCAGGCGCAAGCCGGCTGCCTCGGCCTCGGTCAGACCCGTCGCAGGCAAAACCGGTGAAATTGTATCAATCGCTGTTGCGGATGCGATGGTGGCGGCCTCAACCTCAGCATTGACCATGCTCGCATCCAGCAAACTTACTGCGGACGTTGTTGCCGCACTACAGCCAGGTAATAGCAACGCTACGACTAATCCAACGCCTAACCATCCGTGTATCATGCTTCGTGTTTTCATCTTCGTCACTCCTTTTTGATTCTTGGTGATATTTCTAATTCTAAACGCTCTATGTGAAGTTAAGATGAAGATAAGATGAAAATTCAGTAGATGTGATTTCGGAGTTCGTAGTAACCGCTTCATCCGTTCAAAAACTGAATTTCGATCTATTGAAATTGTATGTGAAGTTAGCGTTGGTGCAGCGACACATCTTAGCTCTTTATCTATTGACAATTTGATATTAGAGGTGTACAATAAAATTACACTAGCGTAGTTCAAACTTGAAAGGAGGCACATCATGCCACGGAGAGATGGAAGTGGGCCGCAAGGATTAGGGCCGTTTACCGGGCGGGGTGCAGGCAATTGCGCTATCGTGCAGCCGCCAGTCGGCGAGCCTTATGGCTATGTGGGACAGCAAGGGCTGCCCGCACGAGGTTGGGAACTGTTACGCTGGATGAACCCCATGCGTTGGCTGGGACGCGGTAGAGGTAGAGGTGGCGGACGTGGGCGCCGCGTGCAGCGATAACGGTCATTCTGAGATGCGTTGATTCATAGGAGGTAAACTATGCCAGGTGGAGATCAAACTGGACCGCAAGGTGTTGGCCCGCGCACAGGACGCGGCATGGGCGCTTGTACCGGAACGGAGCAGTCGCGCTTCTTCGGCGGTGGCTTTGGACGTGGTCGTGGCTGGCGCCATTGGGCGCGCGCGACAGGGCTGCCCCGCTGGATGCGTTGGGGCGACGCGGCCACCGCGCCGGTGGATGAGGCCGCGCTGCTCAAAGAGCAGGCCGAGCAGTTGCAGACGCAGCTCAATGCTGTGCAACAACAGCTGGATGCGCTCGAGCGCAACTGAACACCTTATCTCACGCCGCCGGCCCTGACTGCCAGTTGGGGGCGGCGGCGCTGAGTGTGGCTATGACTGAAACACAACCTGCTTTGACCTTCGGCCCGGTGCCTTCGCGCCGCCTGGGGCGCAGTCTGGGCATCAATCACATCCCGCCCAAGACCTGCTCCTACGCCTGCATCTACTGCCAGTTAGGACGCACGCCCCACCTGCAAAGCACGCGCCAGACATTCTATGTGCCAGAGGTGGTAGTCGCGGCAGTGCAGGCCAAAGTCGCGGCGGCTGCGGCGGCGGGTGAACCGCTGGATTATCTGACTTTTGTGCCTGACGGCGAGCCGACGCTGGATGCATATCTGGGCGATATGCTGCTGGCCCTCAAAACGCTGGGCATCCCCCTGGCGGTGATTACCAACGCTTCGCTGCTCGGCGCCCCTGGGGTGCGCGCAGTGCTGCAACTCGCCGATTGGGTCTCGCTCAAGCTGGATGCAACGGATGAAGCCCTTTGGCGGCGGATAGATCGCCCGCACGGACGGCTGCGTCTGGCGGAGATCCTGGCTGGCGCACGGATTTTCGCCCGCGACTTCGCCGGAACGCTGGTCACAGAGACCATGCTGGTCGCCGGTGTGAATGACGCGCCGGACACACTCGCCGCGACAGCAGCGGTCATCGCCGAGCTGCGCCCCACGGTCGCCTACCTCAGCATCCCCACGCGCCCACCCGCCGAGACCTGGGTGCAGCCACCCGACGAAGCCGCGCTCAACCGCGCCTACCAGCTGTTCGCGGCCGCGCTGCCCTGCGTGGAGCTGCTCAGCGGCTACGAGGGCAACGCCTTCGCCGCAACAGGCGACGCCGCCGCAGACCTGCTCAGCATTACCGCCGTCCACCCGCTGCGCGAAGATGCCGTGGCCGAACTTCTGACACGCTGCGAAGCAACGTGGGACACTGTGCAAGCGCTGACAGCGCGTGGGGAGCTGGTCACGGTTGTCTATCAACAACACACTTTTTATCTCAGGGGTTATAGATGAAGTATATGGGGTATGGATTATTGCTGTGCTGGTTATGTAGTCTGGGAGCGATGCCCATCTTAGCCGAAGGGCCGGTGGTTCACGCAGTCATGTTCTACTCGCCTTCGTGTGGACATTGTCATCACGTCATCGAGAACGTCTTACCGCCGCTGTTGGAGCAACACGGCGAGCAATTCAAGATTGTCGGCGTCAATGTGGCCGATCCGGGCGGCCAGGCTTTGTATCAAGCCACCATCGAACACTTTGCCATCCCATCGGAGCGCCGGGGCGTGCCGACGCTCGTCATCGGCGACCATGTGTTGGTGGGGTCAGGCGAAATTCCGGAGCAATTGCCGGGGCTGGTTGAAACCTATCTAGTGCAGGGCGGCCTGGACTGGCCCGCCATCCCTGGCCTGCTTGAGGCATTGAACGCAAGCGAAGCGGAACCGACGCCTACAGAACAGTCCAACGTGACACCAGTCTCCACTGAGGCAGCGCCTGCCGCGACGCCTATTGCTCCTACGCCAACTCCGCCGACCGTTATCCCCGGCGTGGTCGAGGAGACCTGGCGCGACCGTTTCGCCCGCGACCCGTTGGGCAACGGGCTCTCGGTGCTGGTGCTGCTGGGGATGCTCGTGAGCGTCCTCTATCAAGGCTGGGCGCTCACCCGCGCACCCATTGCACCAGCGAGCCGCTGGTCGTGGGCCATCCCACCACTGGTGGTACTGGGGCTGATTGTGGCGGGCTATCTGGCGTATGTGGAGACGCAACAGGTCACGGCAGTCTGTGGACCGGTAGGGGATTGCAACACCGTGCAACAGAGCGAGTTCGCCCTGCTCTTCGGCTTTCTGCCGATTGCGGTGTTGGGCGTGCTGGGCTACGTTGCTATTGGCGCGGCGTGGGCCGTAGCACGCTGGACGCGCCGCCCCTGGGCCGAACTCGCGCAGCTCGCTATGGCAGGAATGGCCTGGTTTGGGATCGCGTTCTCCAGCTATCTGACTTTCTTGGAGCCGTTCGTTATCGGCGCGACGTGCGCTTGGTGTCTCACCTCAGCCGTGGTGATGACTGTTCTGTTTTGGTTGGTAGCGCCGCTGGCGCGGCCGGCGTTAATGTTGCTGCGCGGATCTGTAGTCTCTAATTTTTCTCAAGGAGAAACCCCATGACCGTATTGCCCAAAATTGTCAGTCAAGCCTGGGAAGAGCGCGAAGGCCCGGTGGTATTCACTACGGTAGACAGCGCCGGAACGCCCAACGCCATTTACGCCACTTGCGTCAGTAAGTTCAGCGAAGATACCCTGCTCGTAGCCGATAACTACTTCCACAAAACCCGTGCCAACATCCTGGCAGGCAGTCCGGCGGCGCTGCTCTTCATTACCAAAGAGGGCAAAGCCTATCAGCTCAAGGGCCGCGTGGAATACTTCACCGAAGGGCCGCTGTTCGAGGATATGAAGCGCTGGAATCCGACCCGGTTACCTGGTCACGCCGTCGCCGCCTTGCGCGTGGAGCAAGTCTTCGCCGGTGCGGAGCAATTGGCCTGATATAAGGAGACGCCATGAGCGAATGTATAAAACTCGGTATCATCATCTGTGACCGTTACCGGCGCTGTGCAGGCGGGAAGTGCCTGCGCGCGCTGCGCAACCGCGAGGGCGCGTTCAGCATCTACGCGGGTAAAGAGGTGGAACTGGTAGGCTACACCTCCTGCGATGGTTGTCCGGGCGGCAACGTCGAATACACCGGCGAGGAGATGGTCAAAAACGGCGCGCAGGTCATCCACCTGGCGACGGGGCTGGTGGTGGGTTATCCGCCCTGCCCACGCATTCACACGTTCAAAGCGTTCCTGGAAGCGCGCTACGGCGTGCAGGTCGTGGTCGGCACCCATTCCATCCCCACGAAATACCTGGAGCTGCACACGCGCCTGGGGACATGGGCTTCACCGGCCTGGGAACCGCTGCTCGCGCCCATCATGGCGGATCAAGAGACGCGCGACGCTTACAATTAGCGTCCGTTCACACACACCACACGGGGCAGGTCGAAAGACCTGCCCCGTAACGATTGTCCCAGCCTGGCTTATGCCGCGCGGCTCTGTATTTGCAAATGGCGGCTGAACCATGATTGGGTTGCTTGACATTTATGGATTATTATATATTATTATCATGTATTTATTAACTTTTAAAGAAAATTTTCGAGCGAGGGCCTCATGTATCAGGCGCTATCATCAACCAACTTTTTTCCAGGAGACCTATGACCAAGAAAAAACAGCTTAACTTTAACCAGGCAGCGCCTGATTTGTCGGTCCTTGACACTGCTGGACGACCTGTGCAGCTCTCCAGTTTGTGGATCCAAAAGCCTTTGCTCCTGGCTTTTACCCGGCATTTTGGCTGTACTCAGTGTAAGGAAATGCTCGATGAACTCGTGGCTGGGAAAAAACGCATTGAACAAGCGGGGCTAGCGATTGCGGTCATCACGCAGGGAACGTCGGAAACGACTGCCGCATTTGCTAAAATCTTTGCGCCCAGTTTGTTGATGCTGGCTGACCCGGAGCGTAAGGCGTACCAGGCGTATGGTCTGGAACGCGGCAATGTGTTCCAGACGGTCCTGAATTTCCGGGTCTGGCAGGCCGTGAGGCAGGCGCGGCAGAAAGGCTACCACCTGGAGACGCCGCCCGCCGGGCAAGATGCCATGCAGATGTCGGGCACTTTCATCATCAGCCCGGATGGGCGGATTGTGTTGCCGTATTACTATGACGATATTGCTGACCACCCTCCGCTGGATTTACTGCTGAGCGGCGTGCTGGCAACCAGCTGGGACGCCGCCTTCGATGGACCGGTAGGGCCGGGCGTCGAAAAGTCGGATCGTGAACCGGGGAGGGGGAAATGAAGCAGACGCTGACAGTATCGGCTTATCTGGCGCTGAAAGAGATCTGGCGCAGCCGATGGCGCTTCCTCCTGGTCAGCCTGGTGATTGCGCTGATTACCCTGCTCGTGCTCTTTATCGCCGCGTTGGGTGAGGGATTGGGCAACGGCAACCGGGAGTACCTCTCCAAATTGGATGGCGAACTGCTGGTCTATCAGGCTAAATCGGACTTTCTGATTGCCGCCAGCCGTCTCAGCACTGATCGCGTGGTTGAAGTGCGCCGTGTTGCGGGTGTGGCGGATGCCGGTATGCTGGGCACGGCCAGTGCCACGCTGCTTCTGGAGGGCGACGAGACCCTCAAGGCCGCCTTGCTGGGCGTCGAACCTGGCCGTGTGGGCGAACCGCCGGTAGTGAACGGGCGGCAGCTCGCGGGCGAGGAGGTGGATGAGGTCATCATTGACCGGAACACCGCTATCCGCACGGGCCTCGCGGTGGGCGATGCGCTGACGTTGCGCGTCACGCAAGGGGCGGAGGATGCCTTCTTCACGCTCCAAATTGTAGGCCTCACGGATGGACGGCAGTACAGCCTCCAACCGGCGATCTTCGTCCCGTTCCTGACCTGGGATCGTGTCCGCCCGCAATCGGCGGCGGAGCTGAATTTCGCGGACGCCACGGCCAATGTGATCATCGTGCGGCTGGTGGACCCGAACGCGGTCGAGACGATGCAACCGACGCTCGCGGCGCAGGTGGAGAAAGTGGATGTCGCCACGCTGCAAGAGGCCATCCAGGCGTTGCCCGGCTATTCCGCCCAGCAAAGCACGTTGAACACGCAGGGCGGCTTTACGCTCTTCATTGGCATTCTGGTTATCGGCGGCTTCTTCCAGATTCAAATTTTGCAGAAAGTCTCGCAGATTGGCGTGCTCAAGGCTATCGGCACAGCCAATGCGATTGTGGCCTGGGCCTCTGTGATTCAAATCATAGTGATCACGGTGGTGGGAGTGGCTATCGGCGCGCTGCTGACCTTTATGTTTTCGCTCTTCTTTCCCCCCACCGTACCAATCGTCTTCAACGGCACCACCTCGGCAATTGCCGTCATCGCGCTGCTGTTGATTGGGCCGGCGGGCGGCCTGGTCTCCATCCGCTACGCGGTTCGCATCGAGCCGCTTAAAGCCCTGGGGTTGAACTGATGAATACCATGACACACACTAAGTATGCCCTGGAAACCCGCGCTGTGGTTAAGCAATATCAGGCCGATGCTGGCATCATCTTTGCCGTGAATGAGGTCTCGCTCAACGTAGCGGCGGGCGAATTCGTGGCGCTCGTTGGCCCGAGCGGCTCCGGCAAAACGACCATGCTCTCGATGCTGGCGGCGTTGCTCCAACCCAGTTCCGGGCAAATTTTGCTCGATGGGGCAGACCTGGCGGGGATGAGTGACGCGGAACGGGTGGTGATGCGCCGCGAGAAGATCGGTTTCACCTTCCAGGCGAATAATCTCGTGCCTTACCTGAGCGCAGTCGAAAACGTGGAATTGATGTTGCGCTTGAACCGGCGGCTGGACAAGGCCGGTAAACTGCGCGCCCGTGAATTGTTGGCCCGCTTGGGCTTAGGTGAGCGGCTGCACAATCTGCCCGGGCAGATGTCCGGCGGGCAGCAGCAGCGTGTCGCCATCGCCCGCGCGCTGATTCACAATCCCAGCCTGGTGCTGGCGGATGAACCGACCGCCAGCCTGGACACGGAACGCGCCTATCAAGTGGTGGAAACCTTTGCCGGGCTGATTCACGAGCAGCAGCGGGCCGGCATTATGGTGACCCATGATCTGCGGATGTGCGAGTATGTGGATCGGGTGCTTCAGATGCGAGATGGCAAACTGGTGCAGGTCTACACCACGCGGGATGAGATTATGCAACTGGTTAGAGGTGGCCGGGATTGATAGTTGCACAGAGTCATAAATGTGCCTGTAGTGCGGTCCACGCCTCACGCAGCGCCGCCGCGACCGGCCCATCTCCTGCCGTGACCGGCTCGCCGCGCACCATCGCTTCCGTCACCGCCGGGTCGTAGGGCAGGCGGCCCACCAGCGGGACGCCGCGCTCCGCGCACGCCGCCGCAATCGCCTCCGCCTGCGCCGGGCTGAGGTCGGCCTTGTTGAGCAGCACCGCCGCCCGCGTCTGGAAATGCGTGGCGACGCCCAGGATGCGCTCCAAATCATGCGCACCGGAGACCGTCGGCTCGGTGACGATGAGCACCAAATCCGCCCCGGCCAGCGCCGCGATGACCGGACAACCGATGCCCGGCGGCCCATCCACCAGCAGCAGGTCAGCTTTGTCGTCCAGCGCCCGCAGCCGCGCCATCTGCTTGACCAGCGTGACCAGTTTGCCGGAGTTCTCCTGCCCGGCGAAGAGGTGGGCGTGGTAGAGCGGGCCGTAGCGCGTGCGGGCGACGAACCACTGCCCGGCGCGCTGCGGCGTCATCGTGATGGCTTGCGCCGGGCATTCGTAAAAGCACGCGGCGCAGCCCTCGCAGGCCAGCGGGTCTACCGCGTAAGCCGCGCCTGGTTGCACCGCGTCGAAGCGGCAGACCTCGGCGCAGCGCCCGCAGGCGCTACACGCAGCCGGGTCAATCTCCGCGATTTTGCCGCCGGTGAAATCGTGCGTCTCCTCCGTGACCGGCGCAAGCACCAGCCCCAGATTCGCCGCATCCACGTCCGCGTCGGCCAGCACTACAGAATGTGCCTGCGCGCCCGGCGTCTGCGCCGCAAGGTTTGCCAGCGCCGCCGCGACCGTCGTCTTGCCCGTGCCGCCTTTGCCGCTCAGGATAACCAGTTGTTTCATAGCCGGGCCGCCAGTGTATCCCACAGCGCTGTCAGCTGAGCGCGGTATTCCGGGCGGATAGCGACCAACGTCTCCCCGCGCGCGACGCCCTCGGCAATGGCGCGCTCCAGCGGGATACGCAGCAGGATAAGCAGTCCTTCAGCGGCGCAGTAAGCCTCCACGCCCCCGTCGCCCACGCCCGCGCGGTTGATGACGACGGCGACGGGTACGGGCGTCCCGCCGGACGCCCGTACTTCGCGAGCGACTTCCGCCGCTACGCGCAAGTCGTGCAGGCCGAAGGGGGTTGGCTCGGTGACGAGCAACACGGCATCCGCCCCGCGCAGCGTTTCCACCACTGGGCAGGATGCGCCCGGCGGCGCATCCAGAATCACGGGCCGGTCGCCCACATCCGGCGGGATGGCCCACTGCTTGAGCTGGCGGATCACCGGCACGGCCAGCGCCTCGCCCACGTTGAGCGTCCCGTGCGCGAATTCCAGCGCGCCAGCGCGCCCCCGCTCCAATGTTCCGAGCAGATCAAGCTCTTCGTGGATGGCTTCAACGGGGCATTGGCGGGTGCAGTTGCCACAGCCATGGCACAATTCAGGGAAGACGAGCACCTGCGGGCCAATAATGGCGAGGGCGTGATACTGGCACACTTCAACACAGTGTCCGCAATGCGTGCAGCGCGCCGCATCCACGACCGGGATCAACTGCCCCACGTCACGGCGCTCGGTGAATTCTGGGCGCAGAAAGAGCGCGGCGTTCGGCTCCTCCACATCGCAATCGAGAAAGAGCGGGTGCTGTTCGGCCAGGCTCAGGGCCAGACTCACCGCCACAGTGGTCTTACCCGTGCCGCCCTTGCCGCTGGCGATGGCGAGTTTCATCCCCGCATCATTTGCGTGCCGCACTTAGGACAGGCCTTGCTGGTGCAGGGTTGCCCGACAAGATGCGGCTCACGGTGTCCACACGCTGGACAGACACACGCGCCCTCTGGGCTGGCCGCTGCACCATCACCACGCCCTGGGCCTTGCCCTTGACCGCGACCTGCGCCGCCGCCGCCCTGTCCACGACCAGCACCACTTCCACTTCCGCGTCCCATAATATTCCCTCCTTGGGATAAAGTAGAATTGCCAGCTCCCAAGCAGAGTTTAGGCGTGTCCGTGCTCGACACTCTCATCACACGGTGCAGCGCCGCTCAAGCCGCCAGCGAGATAGCGGGCGAGCGATTCGCGTACCGTCCCTGCCGCGCCGGTCGCCGGTTCAATGCCATACTCGCGGAAGAAGGTCACGGCGCGCCCGCCCATCCCGCCGGCGAGCATCACCTGCGCGCCCAGACGGTGGATGAATTCGGGAATCTGCCCCGGTTCGTGATTGGGATAGAAGGGATTGGCGACGGTTTCTACCGTACGCACATCCGCGCCTTCTACCTCCGCTACTGCGAAATACGGGCAGCGCCCAAAGTGCGGGCTAATCTGTGCATCCAGACCGTTAGCATCCAACACAGCAATTGCGATTTTGGTCATGGGGAGAATTCCTTTCAAAATTTAGCATCTAAAGTCGCGTTAAGCGCTTGGCCTTAAAAGCCAGCAGCGCCTCGCGCACGGTCGCGCCTTCCAACACATAAGTAGAGATACCCGCCGTCTGGATCAACCCAAATGCTTTAGGGCCTAAACTCCGCGCCAGGATAGCATCCGCGCCTTTTTGCAAGACCAGTTGCGCGGCTTGCACGCCTGCGCCACCGGTAGCGGTAGCGGCAGGATTAGGCAGGGCTTCAAACTCCAAAGTCTCCGGGTCAACCAAGATAAAAGTCTGGCAGCGTCCGAAAACGGGGCTGGTGGGCGCATCCAGGTGGGTGCCATTGGCAGGAATGACTAAGCGCATGATAACCTCCTCGGCAATAGTTGGGGCTGTTGCTACATCCGGTTCATCTTCTGCAACAAGCTCTTTGTATCAGGCTAAGAAATAGTCAAGTATTTGGCGTGTGTTCTGAAGCTGAGCAATACAGCAGCGCAGGACGTTGCGCCTGGCGGGGTGAGCGCGTAAACGCGCCGTGGTGGCCGTTGTGTCTCCTCTTCGTTTCGCGTGGAACTCACCTAACCCTGGTCTTCCATCTCGCGCAGCGCGCGGTAGATGACGGTAGGGCGAGGAATTCCAAGCCAAACTCAGCCATCCGGCTCAAGAGCGTGTAGCCGTGTGCAGGGGATCGTTCCAGCAACAAAAGCAGCGCCGGATCGAGGAATTGTCCCATCCGGCGATTATAGCCCCAGTCACCACATTATCCACCTCTATTGTCAGTATAGCATCTATTGTATTTTTGTCAATAGATATATTGAAACCGGGTCATTCCAGCGCATCGCGCGTCTGCAATAACGCCCCGGTATACTGCGCCGCGCGGCTTAGCCCGTGCAAATTGAGGTTCTCCAGCGTATCGGTGACGCGATGCCAATGGGCTAGCGTCCCTTGCGCCCCATGGCTGGTGATGAGCAGCGCGGCATAGCCTTGGGCGCGCAGATTGGAGACCTCATCCAGCCTCAAATGGTCGTCAGCGCAATTAGCGCCGTGAGCAGCGGCTTCATCAGTAGGGCGGTGGGGCCAAAAAGCACAGCAGTGCTCCGGGGTGGTGGTTGGGGTAGTAGTATTTATTGGGTGCGGTGCGCCTCCCTTACCTGCAATCATCCTGACGGCGCCCTCAGCGCCCGCTACGGCTTTTGTGTCACCAGGAGTGTTCTCTTTGATGTGTTTTGATCCCTGTCTTCTGAACTCTATGCACTGTTTAACAAGCGTGCTGGGGGGGTAACAGCGGGCGACTCCAAACCAGACACGCTCGCGGCGAAGCCGTCGAAAATTTTTGAGGTTTTACGCACATATAATGTCCGCCGGCCTCGTCCCAGCATCAAAATCAAGAAAACCACTGGCTGTGTACAACGCAAAAGCGGCTCCCATCAGGGAGCCGCTTTGCTGTGTCACGCCCTATCTAAAAAGCGTAGTCGTGTGCCTCAGAGAGGAGTCGAACCTCCACGCCCGTTAGGGCACAGGCCCTCAACCTGCTGCGTATGCCAATTCCGCCACTGAGGCGCTCACAAACGTCATTATATGCAAAGTTGCTAACTTGTCAACTGTGTTGCTAGGGCTATCGGCAATTTGACCATTTGTTGCAGAAATCCTCTCTAAAAACAATAAGGCTGCTTTAGCGGCACAACTGGCAGCGTGATAGGATAAGTTTTCTCAATGCGCTACCCCTAGAATTGTGCGCAGGTGACAACCCCAAAAACCCGGTTATAATATAAAGAACGGTACATAGCAAACGACAGGCAGTCACATAAATTTGTAAATCCCCTCTGTAGGAGTTGTATGCATGCACACATCGGAAATTGAACCTGTAGATAGTCTTTCTTTTGAGCAGGCATTAGCGGAATTGGAAACAACCGTGCGTTTGTTGGAGACAGGTGGGCAGCCGCTTGAAGAGCTGGTGTGTCTTTATCAACGCGGGCGCGCACTTACTGAGCACTGTCAGCACCTCTTGGATGAGGTAGAATTACGTATTGTGCGCTTATCGCCCGATGGCAGCGTAGAACCCTTTGCTCCGCTGGTTGTGCTAGAAGCGGTTTGAGGCTATCGAAAGGAGCTTGAGTATGGCGCATCTTCGTTGGTGGGCAGCGCTATTGTTTTTGACGACGCTCGCTTGTGCGGTCTCAATTCCTACGTCACAACCCTTGACCATTATCGAAACGGTGGAGCAAACACAATCCTGGAGTCTTGCCGGTGCGTCTCGTGCGCAAGTGCGCTTACGGATGCTCTCCGGTGATTTTGTGCTGCAACCGTGGGATGCTTCGCTACAAGTGGCAACCGCTTTCCGCTATAATGTTGAAGAGTGGGCACCTCAAATTACTCAGACCATGCAGAATACCAATGCACGTCTCACTGTCAATCAGGGTATCGGTACCCAGTTGGCGTTTGGGGGTGAAGAGTTCGTCAATGCCTGGAATGTGGCCTTGCCCCATGACGTTCCCATTGATTTGGGGGTGGATTTGGGTGCAGGTATGGCGACGTTGGACTTAGGGGGGATTTCCCTTTCCGATCTTGGTGTTACTGCTGCTAACGCTGACATGACTTTGACCTTTACTGAGACTAATCCTGAGCCGCTCGGCTTGCTGCGCGTTACTGCTGGCACTGGCAACCTCAATTTGCGCGACTTGGGCAATGCTAATTTTGATCGCCTCTCATTGATTGGGGGGGCTGGCACCGTGCAGGCGGACTTCGGCGGCGCGTGGACGCGCTCAGCCGTGGCCGACGTGCGTGCGGGGGCCGGGCAAGTTACGTTGCGCGTTCCTGCTACCCTGGGGGTGCGTATAAACTACACGACCACCCCTATGAGTGCCTTGACGTTGAACGGTTTTGTTGAGCAGAGCGATAATGTCTACGTCAATGCGGCTTACGGTGAATCCTCAATCACGTTGACCATCAACCTGACCGCCGGTATCGGCGCAGTCACCCTGACCTCCGAGTAAAGGGGGAGAATCGTGGCGCTTCAATTTCTGCTCAATCTGTTGGGAACGCTGGCCGGTACAGCTGTTTATCAGGCGCTGATTGTGTTGGGTCTATTGGCGGCCCTCGGCATCGTCTGGACCGAGTGGCACAAATCCCGCGATGTGACACTGCGCCCGTATGTGGTGGCCCTGGCGCTGATTATGGGCTTTCGTTTGTTGGCGTTGTTCGTGGCTCCTTTGCACATCATGCCAGATTCGATGTTAGCGCACTTCAGTAGCCCTTTTTTATATGGCAGCGAGCTGCTCTCAGTATCGTTGCTTTTGTGGGCCTTTGTCATTGCTCAGCGTTGGAGCAAACACACTCGTCTAGCCTTGCAAATCCTTTTGTGTTGCTGGGGGGGACTAGTATTGCTAGCGGTAATCCAGTGGTATCTGGAGAGTGCCGGGCCGGTAGCCCTGACGTATACGCAACACTCGTGGCAAGTGCCGCTGTGGCATGCCAGTACTGCTATCGTTGCTTGTACGGGGGCAGCTTTACTCTTCAAGCGTCGTGGTACGACGACGTTGGCGCCGTATGCCTTTGCCTTGTTAGGCCTGGGCGCTTTGGTAAGCCTGGGCGGTTCGGGTTGGTTTGGAACGCCGCTGGCTTCCGGTGAGGGCATCGGGCGCTTGTTGGCGCTTATCGCTTACCCCCTCTTCGCTATTGATCTGTACCAATCGGCGCTCCGTGACTTGGAGACTTATCGCAAAGAACTGCAAGACTTGAGTCAGGATGCGCTCCGGCAAAGCCAATCCTTACTGTTTTTGATCGAAGCCACGCGCTCAATTGGCGATGCGCTGGATTTGCGGGGAATGCTAGGGCGGGTGGTGGAGAATGTAGCGATGGCCCTCAGCACTGATCTGGCTGCGATCTTTGTATTGCACCCAGATCACCCGGATGTGATTACCCTGGCAGCACAATATCGCATCTTGGGTATCAAGCGTACTGGGCCGGCGCAGCAGTTGCCTCTGAGTGATTATCCTATGCTGGCTTCTACGTTACGCCCGCGCCAGTTGACATTCAACGATGATGTGGACTCCGTGCAGCTGCAACCGCTCTTTGATTTGTTGGGGGTTAAACAACCCGGCCCGATATTGTTGCAGCCCCTCACGCGGCAAAAGCGCACCCTGGGCGTGTTGGTGGCTTGTAACGAGCATACTCATCGCGCTTTTACATCTGAACAGCAGTCTTTGGCGACGACTATTGCTGTGCAGCTTGCCGGTGCAGTAGAGAACAGTCAACTGTATCGTGATCTTGAGGCGAAGGCTGCGGAGCTGGCAACTTTGCTCAAAGTACGCGAGGCTGAAGTCCGCCGCCAGGAAGCCATTCTCGAAAGTATGACCGAGGGAATCCTGGTGACTGACCCGCGTGGGCAAATTATCTTGATGAACCAGGCCGCTGAGGGTATTTTGGCCGTTGATCGGGCGGAAGTGTTGGGAGAAATGGTGTTGGGACTGCTCAATCCTTTGTTGACCGACAGCCCTATCGAGTCCGAGCATTTGTTGAATCTGGAAGACCCGGTTGAGACGGTGTTGACGTTGCAGGATCGTAAAATCTTGACGCATGCTGCGCCAGTGCGCATGAAGGACGGGTTCCGTCTGGGTGTGGTGGCTGTGATGCAAGATATTACCCGTGAGATGCTTGCCGAAGAAGCTAAACGCGACTTCATTACCAGTATCTCGCATGAGCTGCGCACGCCGCTTACAGCTATCAAGGGTTATGTGGAACTGTTGTTGACAGGTATGTTGGGCGATTTGCCTTCGACGATGCGGCAGTTCCTGGGTGTTATTCGTGAGAATACCGTGCGTATGAATTTTATCACCGACAACTTGATTTCCGTTTCCGAAATCGAACGGGGGAGGTTGGGGCTTTCATATCAGACCGTGACCATCAGTAAAGTTGTGGATGATGTGTTGTTGCGCTATCGAGAACATTTTGCTGAGCGTGAGATAGATGTGCAACTGGAAATGCCGGAAGGTTTGCCGACATTGGAGGCTGATCCTAACCGTTTGCGCTCGGTGTTTGATAATTTGTTCAGCAATGCGCTCAAGTTTACTTATCCCGGCGGTCAACTGCGGATCGGGTGTGCAGTGATGGATGACGATCTGGCTGAGCCTACCTATCTTTCATGTTGGGTGGCAGATACCGGGGTAGGGGTTGATTTGGCTGAGCAGGGGCGTATCTGGGAACGCTTCTATCGGGCGGACAATCCCTTGAGTCTGGAGGCTGGTGGGCTGGGGATTGGGTTGGCGATTGTCAAGGCGTTGGCTGAAGCGCACGGTGGGCGGGTGTGGCTTGATAGCACGCCGGGCGTGGGTAGCAAATTTACGGTGTTGCTGCCGCTACATCGAGTCCAGGGGCTTGAGGGGGTAGGACTTACGCGATGAAACAGCCGAAATTTGTCATCTTGCGCCGTGCGGATGGCGCGCAGTTACCTGTGCGGGTGCGCTATTGCCGTACTTTCCTTTGTCGGTTACGTGGTTTGACCTTTCGCCGGGCGCTTGGCCCGGAGGAGGCGTTACTATTGGTGGAGCGCCGCGAGAGCCGGTTGGATACGGCGATTCACATGTTCTTTGTTTTCTTTGATATCGCTGCTATCTGGTTGGATGCGCAGGGGACGGTGGTTTCGGCGCAGCTAGCGCGTGCCTTTCGCCCCTATTATGTTGCACCCAAGCCCGCGCAATATGTGCTTGAAGCTGCCCCAGCGTTGTTGGAGCAGGTGCAGGTGGGCGATCATTTCACTATCGAGCCGCTGGAGGAATAATACCCACACGCGCTTAGAGGCAATCCCTTTGAGTTAAGCACGGCAGCAACCGAATTTTGCGGTTAAAACTGCTGTGGGGTAGAGATGCCTAGTCTGGCCCAGATTGACTTTTGCTCCGTTTTGCTTATTATAGAAGAAGTTATTAGTTTTTTCCGAGGTGTGTATGTTGCGCAAAGCTTTCATGGCTATTTGTTTGTTAGTGTGTGTGTGGCCGACTCAGGTGCAGGCCTGGGATAATCTCCCCCCCGAGCTCTCCGAGGCGCTTGAATATGAAGGCCCTGATTATGTGGTACAGCCTGGCGATACGCTTTTCTCGATAGCGGCGCAGCACGGCGCTACTGTAGAGGCCTTAGCCAGGATAAATGCGTTGGCCGATCCCCGGCACATCTATGTCGGACAGCAATTGCGCCTGACGCCGCATCTTGCGGCTGTGGATACAAGTAGTTGGGCAGCCTACCGTGTCGCATTGGGTGAAGACCTTGCCTTGCTGGCGCAACGCTCCGGTGTAGAGACGCACGCGCTCGCTGAGGTCAATGGTTTACTCAACCCGGCACAATTGCGCCCCGGGCAGACAGTGCTGTTGCCTCCCCGTGCTGATATCGTTCCGGCTGTCATGCCAGCGGGTGAGAGCTTGCTTACACTCGCGCTACGCCAGGGCGTATCGTATTGGTCATTGGCTATCTTGAACCCGCGCCCCGTCTACACCCACGGGCCATTGCTGCTGCCCAGCGCTGGCAATGCAGACGTGTTGCCGCGTCCGGTCGCCCATCTGCGCCTTTCGGCTTCATCAGCGGATCGTGGGCAGACGCTTGTACTGGAGCTGGAGACCCTTGCGCCGGCTGTTTGTGAGGTCTCCTACTTGGGTAAAACCACCCCCTGTTACAACCAGGATGACACGCATCTCTTCGCGCTGTTGGGGATTGACCCCATGCTCGATCCGGGTACGTATGATGCGGTGGTACGGGTCCAGACCAGCGATAGCACCTTAGCCTTACAGTTTCCGTTGACCGTCACTGCTGGGCGCTTCGGTTATGAGCGCATTGATTTGCCGCCGGATCGCCAGAATTTGCTTGATCAGGCCCTTGTACAGGCGGAGCTCAACACGTTGGCCCGCTTGCGGGGGGTGCGCACCGAGACGCGGCGTTGGGAATTCCCCTTTCAGTACCCGTTGCAAGCGGCGGTTTCATCTTACTTTGGCTCACGCCGTTCTTATGGGGGTGCCTTCAATAGTTATCATGCAGGGGTAGATTTCCGCGCCGGAACGGGGATGCCGGTGCGTGCTCCGGCTGCCGGAACCGTCATCCTCTCCGAACCGTTGCTTGTGCGGGGCAATGCTGTGATGGTGGATCACGGTTGGGGCTTAATCACCGGTTATTGGCACCTTTCGCGGAACGATGTCACTGTGGGGCAGCGCGTGGCACAGGGCGATATTTTGGGGCGCGTGGGTAACACGGGTCTCTCCACCGGCGCGCATTTGCACTGGGAGGTATGGGTGGATGGACAGGCCGTAGACCCGTTACAGTGGGTTGCGGCGTTCTATGATATTCCTGCCCCAATTTTGCCTGTGGTGGCAGGTGCCCAATAGGCGACGATGCTCGCTGCGGGTCTGTCTACATATCAACGTAGCGAGGGTCTTTTAGGCTCTCGCTCGCTGTATCTGGAACAAGTGGATTCTACCAATGCCCTGCTTATGCGCCTGGGTGAACAGGGGGCACCGGAGGGTTTGCTCACGCTTGCCGAGGAACAATCCGCCGGTCGCGGGCGGTTGAATCGCCGCTGGAATGCGCCTCCCGGTAGCTGTTTGCTTTTTTCCCTGCTCTTTCGCCCTCCAGCGCCTTTTATTCATACCGCCGCGCCCGTGACGATGCTCTGCGGCGTGGCGGCTGTCGAAGCGGTGCGTGAGCTGACCGGCGTTCCTGTGATGCTCAAGTGGCCTAACGATCTCATTGTAGAGCGTGAGGGGCAGTGGTTCAAGCTGGGGGGGATGCTCAGCGAAGTGGGCTGGCAAGGCGCGCAACCAGGCTTCCTGGTGGTGGGGATGGGGATTAACGTCAACGTGCCCGTGGAGCAGCTCAGCGAGCTCGCCGATAATGCCACCAGTTTGCTGGCGGAGTGTACGCGACCGGTGGAGCGTCCCCCGTTGCTAGAGGCCATTTTGGAACGGGCTGATATACTCTATCACGAGCTGCGGGTCGGTGGAGATATTTTTACGCGCTGGCGCGCGCGGTTGGCTTGGCTGGGACGCACTGTTATTCTACATACCCCTACTGAGACCATCATTGGCATGGCCGTGGATGTTGAAGCCAGTGGTGCGCTCGTGTTGCGCCTCGAAGACCATGTCGAGCGGCGCTTCTCCATGGGAGATGTGAGCTTGCGAGTGTGAGTCACTCCTATTGTTAGAGGGAAAGATGGTCGCAACAACTAACAAAGAAAACGCCACGCGAAATTACATCAAGAACTGGTTTTGGAATCCGACAGAACGTCGCGTGCGGGCTGGCTGGCGGATATTGCTGCATCTATTCTTGTTGGTGTTGTTGGTGTTACCCATCTCGCTGTTATATTCCCTGTTTGTTGAGCAAGTGGTGCGCCCGCTGGGGGGGCATTTGCTGTTTGTCAGGTTGGCTATCCGGTTGATTGAGAGTAGCTTGACCTGGATTGGTATTATCGTCAGCTTGATGCTGGCCGGGCGGTTTCTCGATAGGCGCGCCTTCAAGGATTTTGGCTTTGCGTTAGATCGGCGCTGGTGGCAAGACCTCGGCTTTGGCTTGCTTCTCGGCGCGCTGCTGATGACCGGGGTCTATGGGGTTGAAATTGCACTTGGCTGGGTCACACCCACAGGTTTTTTTGAGACCAATTCCACCACATTCGCTGCGGGGATATGGCTATATATCGGCCTTTTCATCGCTGTGGGTATTCAGGAAGAAGTGCTTACTCGTGGTTATTGGTTGCGAAACATCGCAGAAGGGTTTAACTTTCGGCATGTTGGGCCTAAGTCGGCTTTATTGATTAGCTATGTGATTTCATCTGCGGTTTTTGGTCTCCTCCATCTAGGGAATCCCAATGCTACCTGGGTGAGCACCGTGAACCTTATGCTGGCGGGGTTGATGTTAGGATTGCCCTATGTTCTCACCGGGCAACTGGCTCTCCCCATTGGCCTGCACATCACCTGGAATTTTTTCCAGGGCAACGTGTTTGGCTTTCCTGTCAGCGGGAGTATCCCAGGCACGTCATACATAGCTATTCAGCAAACTGGCCCTGAATTGTGGACTGGTGGTGCTTTTGGGCCGGAAGCCGGGCTGATCGGCTTGCTCACGATGCTTATCGGCGCGGGGTTGATTTGGGTGTGGTTGAAACTCACCCATGCAACTATTGGCTGGCAGATAGCTCTTGCCAGCTACGCAGCCCCCATTGTATCCGAGCCGGAAACCCCTCTCGCGGGTACCCTTACATAAGAATGTAACTTGTGCAATATCGCATTTTGCGGTAGATGGCGTATAATGCGGATATTCACGATGCGCGCGTTGATGTGTGACTTTTTATTGATGGGAGGAACTTCCTGTGCGTTATGTCGTTATTTCTGATATTCATGCTAATCTTACCGCGCTACGCGCAGTGCTGCATGATGCTGGGGCGTTCGATGCTATATGGTGTTTGGGCGATTTGGTCGGCTATGGCCCTAATCCTAATGAGTGCATTGATGTATTACTGGAATACCCCCATGTTTGCATCGCTGGTAATCACGACTGGGGCGCGATTGGGCGGTCTGATTTGTTGGTTTTCAACAACGAGGCCCGGAAGGCGTTGTTATGGACTCAGTCCGAACTGTTACCCGAAAATCGCCAATACTTGATGCAATTGCCTGCTTCTATGAGTGTCGGGTCGTTCCTTATGGCACACGGTAGTCCGCGCGAGCCAATTTGGGAATATCTTTTAGACGTGGAGCGTGCCAAGATAAACTTCCTGGCTGAGACCTTCACGATCGCTTTGGTGGGCCATACCCATGTTCCGATAACCTACGAATGGCTGCCACAACAACGCGAGGCGCGTATGTTGTTGCCGGCTTGGGGCGAACCCTTGCAATTGGACTCGCGCCGGCTCATTATTAATCCCGGTAGCGTGGGGCAGCCGCGTGATGGCGATCCGCGTGCTTGTTATGCCATTCTTGATGCCGAGGCGCTCACGTGGGAAGCGCGCCGGGTCTCTTACGCTGTACAGATTACCCAGGAGCGGATGCGCATCAAAGACTTACCTCAACGCCTGATTGATCGTTTGGAAGTGGGCCGGTAGCTTATCTGAGAATCGTCACGATAATTGCTAATATAAAACCGGGACATGGTATACCATGTCCCGGTTGATATTTGACCTTAAGTAAGGTGTTTAGTGCGCGACTACTCCTGCGCCAGGTTAACGTTGAAGGCCTTAAGCCCGCGCTCACCCTGGGTGAGGCTAAATTGCACGCGGTCGCCCTCGCGCAGGGTGCGGAACCCGTTGCCGTTGATATCCGAGAAGTGTACGAAAACATCATTCTCCCCGCCGTCGGGGGTGATAAATCCGTAACCCTTCTTGTCATCGAACCACTTCACACAGCCCATCGAAACGCTCTGTTCCATATCTGTACAAACCTCCAAAAAAAATAGAATTCCTGAAATTGTCCCGATTGACAATTGCTGTGGGCCGGGTTAGGCAATTCCTTATAACGGCTTGTTGCTCCTGTAACCGAGAACGCAAAACAGTATAGCACACATCAAGTCACTGTCAACCAGCGCCTAGTCTGACGTGTAATGGGGCGATTTTGTATGGACGGTACCTAGGTACTATTTACCCATTTTCTTACTTGTGCTACAATGTAAAAAGGTTTGCACTCATCAAACCGCGTGTTTGCACAAATTAGATATGAGACTGTCTTCTTTATCCTCTTATGTTACTGAACTCAATACGGAGGTCTGCGATGAAATCCTTCTGGCGCGCGACAATTTCCCTGGTGACGGTGGTCTCGATGCTGCTGGGTATGGTCCCGTGGACGGTGCAGCCGGTGGGGGCGGCAAGTGAAAATCCCCCCGCTGACTCAAATGGGGCAATAGCTGCATGGCCGTTATACTTGCCCTTGCGTTTACGCGCAACGGCGCAGGATGTAGCTGCTCCGTTGGGGATACCTGCCTTGCAAGCCAGCAACAATCTCACGGAGACGGTATATCTGCCGCTGGTGATGCGGAACTATACGCCGCCCCTACCTGCTGAAATGCTCATCTATCCCGGCATCGGTGGAACGATTGGCACGGCAGATCATCGCGTGCAGGTGATGTTTACTTCTGTGGCTGTGACCGAGACGGCGCGCGTGACCTTCGCGGAAATTGCTCCACCTGCGCAATCGCCGGACAACCTGGCAATGGCCGGGCAGCCCTTTGTGGTGACTGCCGAACGGCTTTCCAGCGGGCAACCCATGACGTACTTCCCCTTCCCGGTAACGGTCTTCACCGATACCAATCCGTGGTGGTCTATCTACACGCCCACAGTTATTATTACCAAAACTTTCACCGATCCAGAGATTTGGGGGCTGGATCTCTCGGTGCTTTCGCTCTATCGCCGCACCGGGCCAGGGCGCAACGATTGGCTCAAGGTACCCTCGGCGGTGTATCTGGATGAGAACTGGCTGCGCGCTGAGGTAGAGACCATCGGCGAGTTTGCGTTGATGTCGCGGCTGGCGATTTACGCGATGGGGGGGAGAGTGACTCCACTAACGGTGGATGCGCAAGCGTTGCTCAATAATGATGGATATTACAAGCTGGTCATTGACGCTGATGACGATGTAGGTCATGTTTGTTGGCCTGGACAGGGATGTCATCGTGAGTTAGATTACAATGTGCGGCTGGCGCAGGAGACGCGCTCTCGCCTGGCAGCGGATGCTTGCCGTGTTGAGGTCTTGCTGACGCGCGAGGTGGCCAGCCCGGCTTACTTATCGCGCACGACCCGCGCCAACATGGCGCGCGATTTTGGCGCGGATATTTTTGCCACGTTTGCTTTCAACGCACTTACAGGCCGGCCCTGGGGGGTTATCAGTGATGGCGGAACTTATGTGTGGGCCGGCAATGATCCTGATGATCGCGCGTTGGGACAAGAGTTGTTGAATCGCATGGCCGTTTTGGGGCGGCCCCATCGTTGGGGTGGCGGACACCCGATATTGCCGTATGCTGAGTTCCGCGCCTTGCCCATGTCTTACGCGCACATGGAAACGCTGTTTCTCGACCACAATTTCGATTGGCCCGTCATCCGGGAGGGATTTGGCGCTATAGCCGATGCGACTTACTCCGCGCTCCGCGCGCAGTTGGAAGCTCGGGGCATGTACTGTGGCGACGATCCCAACAATCCGCCGCCTTATCCCACGCCGCCTTCAGCGGAAATGCTCAAGCGTTGGCGCGATCTGGGCTACCAGAATTATCAGCGCTACGGCGCGGATCCGGTGAGCTTCTCCACCGGCAACCATGTGGTGCAGGCGCGGCTCACGCGCATCCCCGCGCGCGGTGGCCTGGATTGGGATTTCACGCTGACTTATAATGCGCAGGATATGCGCAGTGATCTCTTGGGCTACGGTTGGACTTTCCCCTATAATGCTCGCGCGCAGGTGTATGCGGATAATTCTGTGACGGTGGCGTTGGCCGATGGACGCACCTATCATTACACGCCCAACGGCAGCGGTTATACTGCGCCCGCCGGCGTCTTTGACCGGCTGGAGAAGACGGATGAGGGCTGGCAGTGGATCACGCCCAACGATGTAACACTCACGTTCAGTGAGACGGTGGGCGGTTTTGGGATCTTGACCGAGTGGCGCGACCGCGCCAGCAATGCGCTGCACTTCACCTATGATCTGAGCGGGCAGAATGCCTGGCAGGAGGGCAACGAAGTCCCGCGCCCGCCGCTCACCGGCATCCGCAATGACGCGGGCCGGGCGATAGCAGTGCAGAGTGATGGTGAGGGGCGCATCATGCGCTTGAGCCTGTGGGACGGGCGCGCGTATACCTTCGAGTACAGCGCTGCGGGCGATCTTACGCGCATCGCCGGGCCGGATGGGACGCTGCGCCGTTTCGAGTATGATGGGCGTCATCGCTTGATTAAAGAATGGGATGCTGAGGACATTCTTTTTCTCCAAAGCACCTATGATGACCGCGACCGCGTAATCGAGCAGGTGGATGCCAGTGGGACGCACAGCTATTTGAGCTACGATATTGCCAGTCGCACAACCACGTTTACCGATAATCTGGGGCATCAGGAAGTGTATCAGTGGGACGAACTTAACCGCGTGACCGCCGAGCAGGACGGCGGCGGCAACCAGACGCAGAACGTCTATGATGCCGACTTCAATCTGATTGCCCGCACCGACCCAGAGGGCAACACTACCCGGTACGAATACGATGGTAATGGCAATCTCATCGCGCGCCACGATCCCATTCCCGCTGGGGTGACGTACATCAGCGATGTGAATCGCTGGACGTACAACGCGCGCCATCAAGTGGCCTCGCGCACCGACGCGCTAAGCCGCACCTGGACGTATGAATACGATGCGGCGGGCAATCTCACCCGCGCCCTCGCGCCTGATAGTAGCGCGACGACTGCAACCTACAACGCCTGGGGACAGCCGACCGCTATCACCGATGCGCTGAACCGCACAACCACCTACGAGTATGACAACGATGGCAATCTGGTCAAGATTACCTATCCCGATGGGACGTTCTCTACTTCGGTTTATGACGCTGCCGGGCGGGAGCTCTCGTATACCGATGCCAACGGGCATACGGTACACTTCGTCTATGATAACCGCGACAACATCACCCGCATTGTTGATCCCAAGGGCGCGCCCTCGATTTTCGAGTACGACGGCAACGATCTGCTGATTCGCTCGCTAGACCGGCGCGGCGGCGAGCGACTGTATCAGTATGATGAAAATCTCAAGCTGACCGGCGAGCGCGACCCGCTGGAGCTGTGGACGCGCTACGGTTACGACGCCAACTATCGCCGCACGGTGATGACCGACACGGCAGGCTTTGTGACGCGCTACACTTACGATGATGCCGGCAGTTTGTTCACGACCACCGATCCCGCTGGGGCGACTACGCGCTACACCTATGACGCCAACCGGAACATCACCGCCATCACCAATGCGCTGGGACACACGACGCGCATGGTCTACGATGCTGCCAATCGCCTCAAGTTCCTGATGGATGCGAACGGCAATCGCACCGAATACTGCTACGATGCTGAGGATCAACTCATCCGCACGATTGGCCCGCGCGGCGAGGTGACGGATTACACTTACGACGTGCAGGGCCGCCTGAGCGCGGTCAAGGATCCGCTGGGTAAAGTCACGCACTACGCATACGACGCAGCGGGCCAGCGCTCCGCGATTACAGATCCGTTGGGCCGGCGCACCGATTACGGGTACGACGATCTGGGTCGCCTGGCGCGGGTGGAACGCCCGGCGCTGGAGGGCGGCGCGCGCCCCACCACGCAGTTCGGCTATGATGCGGTGGGGAACACGGTGGTCATCACCTCGCCGCTGGGTTTTGTCACCCGCTTTGTGTACGATGTCAATGACAATGTCGTGACCGTCACCGATCCGCTGGGGGGCCAGGTGGAGTATGTTTATGATGCTGAAGATACGCCGCTTGCTGTGACCGACGCCAACGGGCATACGGAAACCACGACCTACAATCTGGCTGGGCTACCGGTGCAGTTCACAGATGCGCTGGGCTATACCACCACGTTGGAATTTGACGATGCTTATAATCTGGCGCGGCTGGTCAATGCGCTGGGCCGGGTGACGACGTATGACTATGACCCGCTAGGCCGTCTGCTCCAGAACACCGATCCGTTGGGTCATGCCACCACCTACACGCGCGATGCGCTGGGGCGGGTCACGGCTGTTACCGATGCCAACGGCCACGCAACCGAGTACGACTATGACCCGTTGGGGCAACTCATCCGCGTGACCGATGCGCTGAGCGGGACGACGGCTTATGCGTACAACGAGGTGGGCAGCCTCACCGTCATCACCGACGCCAACGGCAGCGTGACGCGCTTCCAGTACAACTTTCTCAATCAACTGACGCGGGAGACCAACCCGCTGGATAAATCCTGGTGGTATGCCTACGACGCTGCCGGGCAGTTGATCCGGCGCGTGGATGCGCTGTGGCAGGCTACTTACTACGACTACGACAGCAATGGGCGACTTTCCGGCATCCGTTACGGCGTGACGCCGGAGACGATGCACCCAATCACCTTTACCTACAACCTGGAAGGCCGCGAGACGCAGATGTGCGATGGATTGCTTGCCCTGAGCAGCGTCGAAGGGGGCTGCACGATGCACACCTACGACGCGCTAGGCCGCCCCATCAGCACCACCGATTGGCTGGGGCGCACCATCACGCGCACCTACGATGCGGCGAGCAACCTCACCGGGCTGACTTATCCCAACGGCTTTGTAGTAGGCTATGCTTACAACGTCAACGACTGGCTGACCACCTTCACCGATCCGCAGGGCGACAGCAGCACGTTCGGGTACAATGCTCTGGGTCAGGCGACGTTCATCCATCACGCCAACGGGACGCGGGTGGGCCTGGCTTACGATTCCGCCGGGCGGCTGCTGGGGCTGATCAATCGCGGGGCGGATATGGGCGTGCAATCGGCCTACCGCTACGCGATGGATGCGGTGGGCAACCGCGTGCAGGTCGTGGAGGAGCGTGCGCCCTTCGATGGCCTGGGCGCGAACGTGGTGCTCACGCGCACCTATACCTACGATGCGCTGGATCGGCTCATCGGCGCGGCGACGGCAGACCCCGCCAGCCACACGTTCTACGCCTTCGATGCGGTGGGCAATCGCCAGAGCAAGACCGGCTCTGTGTTGGCCCCCGATCCCGGCGTGCCGGCGCTCCCCGTTGCGCCGGCTCCTGAGCAGGTGAGCTATGCCTACAACGCCGCCAATCAGTTGACCGAGATCACTGAGCCGGGCGCGACCACGACGCTGGACTATAACGCCAACGGCGACCGCATCCGCGAGACCGAGGTATTGACCGACGGGACGACCTTGCTCACCCTATACCGCTACGACCGCGAAGACCGCCTGGTGGGCGTGACCAAGAGCCTCAGTGACAGTGTTGCCATCACCGTCACTATGGTTGCTACCTACACCTATGATGGCTATGGCCGCCGCGCTATTAAAGAAGTGGTCGAGTACACACCCGCTATGACTACAACGGGTGTTCCGACCTTTACGCAGTACGTAGTACGCATGACGTACCTCTACGACGGCCTCGACATCATCGGCGTGACGCTGGAAGCCAACGAGACCATCACCGAGACCTACTACTACCTCGCGCCCTCGCCCATCACCGGGATGCGCCGGCCTTTCGAGATGGAGCGCCTGCCCAATCCCGACACTGGCTTCGCGGGCGACCGGCACTGGTATCAGCTGGACGGCCTTGATAGCGTCGTCGCGCTCACGGATGAGAATGGGGAGAGTAGCGACGCGCTGCTCTACGAGGAGTACGGGCAACAGCTGGTGGGCATGAGCGAGCTGCAGGTCTTCGCCTATACCGGGCAGGATTATGATGTGGAGACGGGGCTGTATCATTTTTATGCGCGATACTACGATCCTAAAACAGGAGCTTGGACAACTAGAGATTCTTATTGGGGTTTACTTATTGATCCTCTATCAATGCATCGATACATATATGTTAAGGGTAATCCTATTCGTTGGACTGACTTTTTGGGATTTGCGCTTAAAGACGACGTTGAAACAACAGAGAGATTTCTAGAACTTGTTAGAGGAGCTCGAAATGAAGCAATAGTTGATCTCTATATGTTGAGCAGGATCCCTTTTTACAAGATTCTCTACTTTAATAAATATTCCAATTTAGTCAATAAGATAGGAAGATATTCTGTGTATATAAAGTCCATTGAAAAACACCTCGACGATCTGATGATAGATCTAGCCCGCGAACAAGGCCGTGAGGGAGGGTTCTCTGCTTGTGATTATTGGCAAGATAAGAAACGAATTGTTGAAAGTAGCTCGACTTATTATGGTGAATGCCGTGGGGCTGCTACTAATAATTCACGCAGGATCAGCGATGCAGGACTCAAATTTATCGCAGGATTTGAAGGCTTCAGACCTCGTTTGTATAATGACGCTGCTGGACATTGTACAGTAGGATACGGGCACTTAGTCCATATGGGTAATTGTAACGAAAAAGACCCCCCAGAATTCAAGGAGGGTATTTCAGAGGCGCGTGGGTTAGAAATACTTCTAAGTGATGCAAAATCTGCCGAGAAAGCTGTTAATGACCTTGTAACAGTTCCACTAAATCAACAACAATTTGATGCTTTAGTTAGTTTTACCTTTAATTTAGGCAGGGGAAATCTTCAAAGTTCGGACCTGCTTCAAAAACTCAATAATGGGGATTATGATGCAGTACCGAGTGAACTTTTGAGGTGGAACAAGGCTGGAGGCGCAGAATTGCCTGGCTTAACCAGACGGCGCAAAGCTGAAGGAGAATTATTCAAAAATGGAAACTACTGATTTCTATTTTGAAAGATATACAGAAGGAAGTTCATTTAGACGCTGGTTACAGTCTGGACCTGCTGGTGGATAACCTGGTGGTGCTGGAACTCAAAGCCGTGGAGACGCTGTTGCCCATGTATTTCAAACTCGGCGGGTGGGGTTGTTGATCAACTTCAACGTGCCGGTGTTGCGGGATGGCATCCGGCTGCGGGTGTTGGGGTGGCAGGGTAGGTCAACGAATGGAGAAAGGAGCGAATGGGCTGCTTGGCGGTGGTATTTGCGGACTCGGTGGGGCTTTGTTGGTCTGGATAATTCGTTCCATTTCCAATTCGTTGAGCAATTCGTTCCCTTCCCAATTCGTTGAGTAATTCGTTCCTTTCCAATTCGTTGAGCAATTCGTTCCCTTCCCAATTCGTTGAGCAATTCGTTCCCTTCCCAATTTGTTGAGTAATTCGTTCCTTTCCCAATTCGTTGAGCAATTCGTACCCTTTCCAATTCGTTGAGCAATTCGTTCCTTTCCCAATTCGTTGACTAATGCGTTGACTAATGCGTTGACTAGCCCATGACCACCATCATCCACAAAGACCTGAGCTACGCTGTGAAAGGCGTGCTGTTCGACGTTCACAACGCACTTGGCCCGATGCTGCCGGAGAAGTTCTACCAGGCTGCTACCGCCATCGGGTTGGAAGCGCAGGGCATCCGCTGCGAGACGGAAAAGGAATTCGAAGTGTTTTACCGTGGCGTGGGGGTGGGCCGCCATTATGTGGATATGTGGTTGGAGGGTGGCAAGATGCTGTTAGAGCTCAAGGTCGCGCCGGAAATTATGGGCAGACACAAGGCCCAGACGCTCTCGTATCTCAAAGTCACAGGCGCGGATTTGGGCATCGTTGTCAACTTCGGGGAGAAATCGCTGACCGACGAGCGCTTGCCGAACTACCTGCGCGATAAGCAGCCGGTCTTTGCTTGGGAACCGCCTGAACTGGGGAAGGATTGGCTCTATCCCGAGCTCAGCGCACAGCTGTTCGAGACGCTGCACCGCGTTCACTTCGAACTAGGGCCGGGCTTTCTACATCGCGTATATCGCCGGGCGGCGATGGTGGAATTGCGGGAACAGGGGATTGCGTACCGGTACATCAAAAGCCTGCCCGTCACATATCAGGGACATCAGCTGGGAGAACATCCGGCGCAGCTCATCAACGTGGAGGATAAGATCTTGCTCACTGCATTTGCCGCGCCCGAGATAGATGCGGCAATGGAAGGTCAACTCCGCGCCCGCCTGCGATTATTGGGACTGCAACTTGGCTTCCTGGCGAATTTCAGCGATACCATGTTACACATTGTTCCGGTCCGTGTGAGCTAATTCGCTTCACGCGGGCTAATTCGTTCTCTTCTCAATTCACGTGAGCTAATTCGCTTCATGTGAGCTAATTCGTTCCTTTCTCAATTCGTTGAGCTTATCTGTGGCGAACAAAGTCGTCAACTCGGAACTTTGAACTTGCAACCATTTTCGAAAGGAGTCTCTAATGAAACCCTGGCGTATTCTTACCGTTCTGCTCACAGCGGGGCTGCTGTTGGGGGTGTTTTTGACCCTCACCGCCGCCGCGCCGCCCGATCTGGAACCGGGTGGGCTGATTGTACCGCTTGGCTCAGCCCAGCCGGATTTGCGCGCGGCCTATGCCGAACCCCTGCGTCACGTCTATCGCGGCGGGCGCGTGCAATGGCTGGCCCACGATGCACCCCTGACCGAGCCGCTGGTGCAGCCGGGCGACCTGTACCTGCCGCCCGGCGAGGTCGGCGCGAACTTCTGCTCCACCTGCGCCACCCTCGCGCTGACCGGCACGGTGGAAATTCCCCGCGCCTACGCGCTCTCTCCGGGCCGCGTCGCCCTCTTCCGTTCCTCCGTCACCTATCCCATCCCCCCGGCGGGCGAAGCAGTGGCGATGTGGGAATATGCCATGTTCCGCCAGCTCTTCGATGTCTACCTGCGCGGCGCGGTGCCCTACACCACGCTCGATGAGGCTGGATTGGCTGCCGGGCTGGAGGGCTACGATTTACTCATCCTGCCCGCCTTCAACCGCGAGCAGACCGAGGCCGTGCTGGAGGCGTTGGGCGATGCCGGTCTGGATGCCATGCGCATGTTTGTGGATGCTGGCGGTACGCTCTACGCGCAGGGCACGGGGCTATTTATTGCTCAAGCGTCCGGCGCGCTTCCGGAGGGTGTGGTAAACTTCGATGCTGTGGTGGAACTTGTACCAGAAGATGCTTTTGAGAATCGCGGCGAGCTCGCTGTTCTTGCGCCGGAGTCGCCACTGGCCTGGTCGTGGCGCACCGAGACGCTCTATGTGCTCGATGATCCTGTGCTTACCACCGACGCCGATGTAGAAGTCATCGCCGTGTTCACCAATGCCCTGGATGGCGATCTCCCCGCGGTGATCCGCGCCCCTTACGGCTATGGGCAGGTCATCGGCGTGGCTGGGCATTCCACTGATCCCACGCGGCGCAATCAACTGCCCATTTTCATGGATGCGCTGCTGTTGAGCCTCAGCCGTTATGTCGAGTTCACCGGCGATGCCATTCAGACCTTCAACCCGGCCTATCCGCCCCACGAGTTCCCCGCGTATGAGGTGGTGCCCGTAAGCGCCACCCTGCATATCACCAACCTGTGGGATGAAGCATTGCAATCTGCTATCGTGACCGAGCGGCTGTCCCCTGGCTATTACCTCACCGGTACAATTGTTCCCGAACCTACTGACCTGTACACTGAAGCCGATGGTACGGTGGTGTTGGTGTGGGAGTTGGGCGATCTTGAGCCGCGTGCGGGCGTCACCCTCACGTTCCAGGCTGTCACCTCGCCCACCGTGCTGGCGGCGGGGGTGAGCACCTTCAGCCAGGGCGAGGTGAGGTATACGTTGCCTGAAGGTGCCACTTATACAGTTGCTCATCACCCCTTCATCCTGTACTCACAAATGGCCGCCCGGCTGGTGGGCGACCGCGACGTGGAAGGCGATCGCTACTATCGCATCCCCGCCGAGGGCCTGTACCTGGATGTGGCGTTGCCGTTGGAGAACAAAGAGCACACCGCCGCGCATGATGTGACCGCGCAGGATTGGGCGGTCCTGATTTCGCCCATCGTGGATATTGCTAATCAGCACATCATCCTCAACGCCAACGATGGCGAGACGATTTGGGTGTTGAACGAGCCGTATCTGTGGGGCGATAAATACCTGCTGTGGGATGGCGCGACCGCGCCCACGCAAACCCTTACGCTGGACGACTGGCAAGGCGAGTGGTGTGTCTTCACCAGCACGCACGGCATCCACATTGACCCGCTGCGGCACACCACGGTTGTGACCGATTACGGTTCCTTCATTACTATCCCGCCCACCTACACCCAGTACATCACCGTTACCGCCGAGCACGAGCTGCTGCTGCCGTGTCTGCGCATCACCTGGGATCTGGGCGCGCTCAATGGCTATGATTACCGCGAGCCGGCGCTGCGCTATGGCGTTCACTCGCGCGAACTGCTGGGCCGCGAGGTGGTCTTCCACGGCACCCCGCGCGAGGGGACGGTGGTCATGCCCTTCGATGCCGGCTCGGTCTTTGTGGCGGCGGGCACGAACCCCGTGCCTTACCGCGAATATCTGGTGGCGGTCGAACCCTACGCGCCGCAGCCGCCCACGCTGCCCGGCGTCACCTGGCTGGATGTCTGGTCGCGCACGCATACCATGACCCTGCGCGGTACTTTCTACGATGTGTGGGATTGGGACTCGTGTGCCACGTGTGGCGGACAGAGCGAGCAACATGTGGGCTTTGCCGTGACCTTCGGCATTTGGGCGGATACGGATGGCGATGGTGAGATGGATACGCTGGTCAAGGAAATTCCCACCCGGCTGAGCGAGGCGCAACTGCGGCTGCTGGGCAAGACGTACAGCATCAACGCCGGGGACTACCAGTTCCCCATCCCGCCCGCCGAAAATCTCATCGAGCTGCCCATCTTCCACGGGCTGGGCGTCAAGATCGGGCCGTGGGGCGCTACCTGGGAGGATTCGTGGGCCAGCATCGGGCCGGGCAGCACGGAGCTGATCACTGTGTCTGAGCAGGTGGCCTACGATCATCTCTTCTTCCAACAGGACATCCTGCCCGGTTCGTGGGCGTCTTTCGTCGTTTCGGCGACTATCGAGAATTACCCCTTCAACCGCGAGGGCCTCTACAAGCTGCACGATGGCGGGCGGCTGGTCTATCGCCAGCCCATCGCCGGGCCGAACCGTTACGAGGTCTATGATGCTCGCGTCCATGCCGCCGAAGGCTGGCGCAGCGATGCAGAGATTGACAAGCGTGGCGGGCCGACGCTGGTCAGCATCTACAGTGACACCGTCATCCTGATATCCCATGTAACTGACCCCTACGAGCCGCGCTCCGGCTGGGCCTTCGAGCGCGAATATGATCCCTATCTCAAGTGTTGGGGTTATGGCGATTTGGTCTGGTGTACTTATGTCGGCGGCAGTGAGGCCAAGACGCTGTTCCGCACGGTGGTGCAGGAAGGCGACCGCACGCAGGTGCGCATCGCGGTAGATAATAACACCGGCATCACGCTCACCAATCTGAGCGTCGCGCTTGATCTGCCCCCTGGCATCACGGCGACGCTGCTCTATACCGACGTTACCACCGCACCCGATCCGATCTGGCCCGAGCTGAGCTTCCTCAACCGCGCGACGGTGCCGGATGCCTGGCGCAGCGTGTGGTATTTCGAGCTCGAGGTGGGCGAGGTGGGCGACGAGCTCTGGGATCGCCTGTTGGAAATCCCGGTGCTGGTGGCGGCGGATGGGTTGCCCGCTGACTACACCGCGCCGCCGGCGCGCATCTTCTTGCAGCGCGAGGCCGCGCCGAGCTTCGTCTCCGCGCCGGCAACGGCATTGGTGTTGACCGATACGCTGCCCGCTGAGGTGCGCCTGGATCTGGCGCTGCTCATTACCGATACCGTCGCGCACGCGGAGGTCTGGGCTGCGCTGGATGTGGATGCGGCGAACCCGCTTTCCGACACAGCGAGCGTCCTACTCGATACCTTGCTGGCAGAGGGGCGCGCTATCACGGTTGCATTTGTCATCACCGATAGCGTGGTCACGTTTGCGCTGCCCCCGGCCTATCAGCAGGTACCGGCAGCGCAGGACTGGTATCTGATCGCCAAAACTACGCTGCTCCGCGCCCACCATGGCACGAATGTGGTCAACGAAGGGCCGTTTATCCGCTATACCGACCCCTTCGCGATGGACTGGACGGCGCAAGGGCCGCCGGTGACGGTAGAGGCGCACGGTGCGGCGGTCTGGGTGGACTACTGGTGCGATGGCGGTTATGTACCTTCTTCACTGCCGGGCACGCAGAATGTGATGGCCTACGGCGGCGAGTGTTATCTGCCTTCGGACTATCCCTCGGAAGTGCTGGTAGAAGTCACGGCTTACAACGAAGGCGATGCTATCGCGCGGGGTATTTCGGTGACGTTGGAAATTCCCTATGGCGTGACCGTGACCTGGTCGCTGCCGCCGTGGACGTTCCGTGATGAGAACGCGGTGGGCTGGGCGTTGGGCGATCTCGCGCCCGGCGCGGCGCGGCGTTTCGAGATTGTGTTGTGGGTCGAGCCGGATGACGGTATCTGGCGGGATGGTTATGCTGCGCAGCCGATTTTGCTGGGACAAGTGTTGGGTGTGCAGAGCAGTGATGGCGAATTTACCGACGATTACACGCAGCAGCGCGTGCAGGGGCAGGTGGGCGGCCCGTTGTGGCTCAATGTCTACTTCCGCCCGCGCATGGTGTATCTGCCGGTGGTGGTGCGCGGGTATGACGCCCGCCCCGATCTGGTGGCGACCCAGATCGTGCTCGATCCCGCCGATCCGACGGCGCTGGCAATCCACGTTGCCAATACTGGCCTGAGCACGGCGCGCAATTTCTGGGTGGATGCGTACTTTAACCCGGCTACGCCACCGGAAGTGAATCAGCCCTGGCAGACCTTGAACCCCGACTATGGCGGCGCGGCCTGGTTCGTGCCGGAGCTCGGTGTGGGTGAGAGCCTGGTGCTCACGCTGGAGGGCGATTTCTTCGTGGCCGAGCAGAGCCGCTGGCCCACCGCTTACCCGGCGGGCGAACATCACGTCTGGGCGTATGTGGATTCATGGGGGACGCCTCAACCCTGGGGTGGGGTGTATGAGGTGGACGAGACCAACAACCGCTACGGCCCGGTGACATTCACGATCAGTGGTGCGCAGTCCGACGCCGGGACAGTAGAGCAGCTCGCGCCCCTGCCGGAGCGCCCGCGTTATCCGTGGCAGGGAGTGCGCTGATGCGTTGGCTGCAAAGTCTGGCTCTGGCGGTGCTGTGCGGCCTGGCCGTGCTGTTAGTCGTTTCCGGGGGCGGGACGCCAGCGGTGTTGGCGCAAGAGCCTGAGCCTACGGCCACCCGTCCGCCGGTGCAGCCGATCGAGACGGTAACACCGCCGCCGACCATTGAGCCGACCGTAACCCCTGTAGTTCCAGCGCCGCCGTCGGAGCCACCCACAAGCGAAACTGTTGTGGCAACTCCAGTTATCCCGCTCTTACCCGAGTCGGGTGTTACGGCGAATTTCGATAGTGTGGTGGTTGGTATTGGTGGGCTGCTCTTGGTGAGTGGGTTGTTGCTTGTACAACGCCGACAGCGCGGTTGAGAGGCATCACACCTATCCAGTAGGTAAAAAATACGAGCCGGGAGGTAATTCTCCCGGCTCGTTGTATGTGTTTCTCTTGCGCTACTCCCAGCGTCTGCGCTGGTGCGGTGTTTTATAGGCTATCAGCGCATAGCTCGCAACATAAACGGCAGATAGATTCGATGGGTTTTCCCCTAACCGCAAAGAGCAAGAGTGGTTGACCTGAGGCCGACCAGATTACCGGGCAAAAACCCCACAAATCAATGTGTTTTCTTATGCTGTCCGGCTGCTTCTACATAAGATAGGCTCTGATGCCGGAAGTAAGTGTTATACAGTTCCGCATAATGTCCCCCCTGGGCCATCAGGGCCTCGTGGTTACCCTCTTCGATGATTTGCCCGTCGCGCAGCACGATGATGCGATCCACGGCGCGGATGGTGGACAGCCGGTGCGCGATGAGGATCGAGGTGCTGCGGCTCAGGATGAGCTCCGTCGCCTCTTGGATTTGCATCTCGGTGAAGGGGTCAATACTGGCGGTGGCCTCATCGAGAATGAAGATGGCCGGCTCCTGCACCAGCACCCGCATCAGCGCGACCAGTTGCCGTTGCCCCATCGAGAGCCGCGTGCCGCGCTCGCCCACATCGGTCGCCAGCCCTTCGGGCAGCATCTCTACCCATTCGCCCCCGCCGATTTGCCCGGCGATGGCCGCGATTTCCGCATCGCTAATGCTCTCGCGCCCGTAGCGGATATTATCGGCAACCGTCCCCGCAAAGAGGAATGGCATCTGCGAGACAATGCCCAACTGCCGCCGGTACTCGCCCAGATCGAGCGAGCGAATATCGCGCCCATCAATGAGAATGCGCCCACCCTGAAACTCGTAGAAGCGCGCGATGAGCTTGGCAAGGCTGCTCTTGCCCGCGCCCGTGTGCCCCACCAGGGCCACGCTCTCGCCGGGGGCGATGTCGAGATTGAAATCGCATAGCACTTGCGTCTGGTCGGAGTAGCGGAAGTCTACCTGCTCAAACGTGATGCCGCCGCGGATTACGCCCGCCGGTTCGGCAGCGGTCTGCTGCACCTTGTGTTCGGCGTCAATCAGTGCAAACACGCGCTCGGCGGCGGAAAGGCCGCCCTGGAACTGGCTCCAGAAAGCCGAAACATTAATCATGGGGAACCAGAACCGGTCAGCGCTGTTGATGAAGAGATACCAGTTACCCACGCTGATCGTTCCCAACGCAGCGGGCAGGCCGCCCCAGTAGACGATGACCGCCGTCGCGACGCCGGCCAGGGCGTTGAGGACCGGAAACGTCAGCGATAGCGCGTACCCGCGTTGCAGGTTGATCTTGAACGATTGCTGGTTGACCTCGTCGAACTCGGCGTAAATGGCCGCTTCCTGCCGGAAATTCTTGGCGACGCTGATACCGGTCACAGCCTCCTGGATGGTCGCGTTGACCTCAGCGATGACGCGGAAGCCCCGCCGCGTCACCTTGCGCGCCAGTCGCCGCAGGCTATAGGCTAACAGCCAGACCAGCGGTGCGAAGGCCAAAATCAGCAGCGTGAGTTGCCACGAGATGCTGAGCAGATAGAACAGCAGGATGATGACCTGGAGCACTTGCCCGATCAGCTCGGTGACGAGTTGCACCACCTGGGCGAACTCCTCCGTATCGGAGTTGATGCGGCTGATGATGCGCCCGGAGCGGTAATCGTCGAAAAAGGCCATATCGTGCTGGATGGAAGCCTCGAAAGCGTCGCTGCGCAGGGTGGCGATGGTGTCGGCGACGATGTGCCCGGTGATGAGGCGGCGCAGCCAGTTGCCGGCCCACGCAAAGACGCCGAACACCAGTATGAAAATCACTAACGTCCAGAACACATCCAGTCGGGCACGGTCCACCAACAGTAGATCGAGACCCCAGGAGATCACAATCGGCTGGACAGCGTTGAGCAGCGAGCCGCCCAACACGAGCGCACCCACACCGATAATGCGCCAGCGGTATGGGCGGAAATACACGAAGATGCGCCGGGTCAACTCCCGGTCACTATATTGACGGTCGTAGGCTTCAGCATCCAGGCCGGTAAAAAATCCCATGGATCCTCCATAAAGGTAGACAGTAGCCGGTAGACGGTAGCCGGCGGCGTTAGCGGTTAGGGTTTTGAATGCTCTCGATGAGCCGGTAGAGGAGCTTGCTGACGGTCTCGGCATCTGCCATGAGAGCTTCTATATCATCCAGATAGCCCAAATCGCGGGCCAGAATCAAATAATACTTAACCTCTTCCAGTGAAGCTTCACTGATATTGTAAAAGCGAGTCTTATCAGCATTGCCCCGCCGCTTGAAGCCCTCGGCGATATTGGCAGGGACAGAGACCGCTGCGCGCTGCATTTGCGAGGTCAAGCCGTAGCGTTCAGCCACCGGGAAACCGGCTGTGCAGCGATAAATCGCCAGCACCAATTGGTGCGCCCGTTGCCACGTCTCCAAATCCTGAAACCGCTTTACCTGCCCCATCTGCTTCTCCTTCTCCCCCGTCTACCGTCTACCGCCTACCGTGTCACTCATACCGCGCAAAAATGTTCCGGTACGCTTCTGAGGTCGCCAGCAGCGTCTCGTGATCGCCCATGGCGGCGATGCGGCCCTTGCGCATGATGATAATCAAATCGGCCCAGCGGATCTGCGAGAGGCGGTGGGTGATGAGAAACGTGGTGCGCCCGGCGGCGGCTTGCGCGATAGCCCGCTGGATGCGGTCTTCCGTCTCGCTGTCAATCGCACTCGTCGCATCATCCAGGATGAGAATGGCCGGCTCGATGAGGAATGCGCGTGCCAGCGCCAACCGTTGCCGCTGCCCGCCGGAGAGCGTCATCCCCCGCTCGCCGATGACCGTATCGTAGCCATCCTTGAAGCCGGTGATAAAATCGTGCGCCTGCGCGGCTTGGGCGGCTTCGATGACCTGCTCGCGGGTGGCCTGCGGATTGCCAAAGGCGATGTTCTCCGCGATGGTGCGCGAGAACAGGAAGATGTCCTGCTCGATGATCGAAATCTGCCGCCGCAACGCCGCCAGATTCCAGTCGCGCACATCCACGCCATCTACCAGCACCCGGCCCGCGTCCACATCGTAGATGCGGTTGATGAGCTTGGCGATGGTGCTCTTGCCGGCCCCCGTCTGCCCGACGATGGCGACGGTCTGTCCCGGCTGCACGGTGAAGGTGAGGCTCTCCAGCGTCATCCCTTCCTCGCTGCACTCCGGGTCAGCAAAGCGGGCTGCGGCCTGCGTGTGATAGCAGAAGCTCACGCCTTCGAACGTGACCGCGCCGCGCATGGGCGCAGCGTGGCCGGCGGCGTTCTGGTCGAGCTCAGTGCGCGCGTTGATGATTTCCAGCAGCCGTCGTGCGCTCGCCATGCCAGAGGCGACACGGGAGTAGGCGAATTGCCCGGCCCAGGTGGGAAATCCAAAGAGCAGCAGCAGGCCGTTGAAGGCGATCACGCCATCCAGCCCGATTTCGCCGGTGCGGAAGAGCAGTAGGCTGTGGTAGAGGCCCGCTGCCTGGAGCAATCCCAGCAGCAGCAGCGGGATGAAGCGCGCTTCGACCTTGATTTGCGCGAGGTAGGCATCGCGCCAGCCCTGCACCACCCGCCGGAAGCGCCCGATCTCGTGCTGCTCCTGGCTCGCGCCTTTTACCGTCTCGATCCCCTCAATGGCCTCGGCGAGCGTGGTATTCATCCCGCCGAACTCGTGGCGCACGGCTTCCGTCACCGGGCGCAGTTCGCGCAGGTAGGCGCGGATATTGAATCCATAAATCAGCAGATAGAACAGGGGAATGAAGAGCAGTTGGGGGTGATAGCGCGGCGCGAACAGCACCGGCATCAGCAAGAAATTGGCCGAACCGATGACCAGATTGACGCCCGGATTGAACATCAGATTGATCTCGCGGACATCGTTGGTGGCGCGGGCCATCAGATCGCCGCTGGGATAGGAATCGTGGAAGGACATGCTCTTGCCGATGAGCGTCGTGTAGAGCTCGTTACGGATGTCGCGTTCGAGCCGCTGGCCGAGCGTCTCGGCGGCGAGGTTGCGCCCCATTTGGAGCAGCAGCCCGCGCACCAGCTGCGAGACCGCGATGAGGATGGCGACCTCCTTGAGTACATCGAGCTGCGCGGGTTGCGCGCTAATCGCATTGAAAGCCTGCCCGGTGAGCATCGGCACGACGGAAGCCAACGCCGCATTGCCGAACGCTCCGACCAGCATCAGCACAATAATCCACCAATGCCGCAACGTGTGAGAAAGAATCCACCGGCCCGGCCCGCGCCGATCCGCTTGCCAGGTTTGTTGGATGGTAAACTCGCTGACGCCCATAGTGTCCCCCACGGAAGGTTAAAGAAAAGTAAGTATATCTAACTATTTTACTCGGAAGATGGAGAAGGTCAAGCGCCGGTTGAGTTTTTGGGAACCCGGTGTATGCTAGGAGTCGGGTATGCTTATCCGTACATGACCAGCCACACGCCATGCAAGCCTTGCCCATACCATACCCGTACTGCGTAAAACGTAATGCGTAAAGAAAGATGTTGATTTGAGATTTTCAAAGGAGGGCGCGGTGGTTCTATACGGTGGCATCGAGGCGGGTGGCACGAAGTTTGTCTGTGGCGTGGGTACGGCGGAGGGGGAACTGGTGGCGGCGGAGCAGTTTCCCACCACCACACCCGCTGAGACTTTGGGGCGGGCGATTGTATTTTTCCAGCAGCAGCCTGAGCCAGTGGTCGCATTGGGGGTGGGGGCATTTGGGCCGGTTGATCCGCACCTCACGTCGCCCACATTCGGCTACATCACCAGCACGCCCAAGCCGGGCTGGCAGCAGGTGGACGTGGTCGGTGTGTTGCGTGGAGCGCTGGGCGTGCCGGTAGGCTTCGATACCGATGTCAATGCGGCGGCGCTGGGTGAGCACACCTGGGGCGCAGCGCAAGATGTAGAGTCCTTCATTTATATTACCGTCGGTACGGGGATTGGCGGCGGCGCGTTGGTGAACGGACGCTTGCTGCACGGATTGGTGCATCCTGAGATGGGGCACATCCGCATCCCGCATGACCGGGAGCGCGACCCGTTTATGGGGACGTGTCCGTATCATGGCGATTGTCTGGAAGGGCTGGCGGCCGGCCCCGCGCTCCTGGCGCGCTGGGGGGTGCGCGCGGAGACGTTGCCGCCGGAGCATCCGGCCTGGGCATTGGAGGCGCATTACCTGGGGCTGGGGCTGGCGGCGCTGGTGTGTGTGCTCTCCCCGCAGCGCATCATTCTGGGCGGCGGCGTGATGCAGCAGCCGCAGCTGCTCCCGCTCGTGTACGCGGAGGTGCAGAGCGCACTTAACGGCTATGTGCAAGCGCCGGAGCTGCTGGAGCGCATCGAGAAGTATATTGTCCCGCCGGGGCTGGGCGGACAAGCGGGAATCAAAGGCGCGCTGGCCCTGGCGCGGTTGACAAATTTTGAGGCTGTGGTATGATTTCAGTCGTTGGGGGCGTAGTGTAGTCGGTTAACATGCCGGCCTGTCAAGCCGGAGACCGCGGGTTCGAGTCCCGTCGCTCCCGTATCAAGTAATTTTTTGCATCAGAGGCAATTGCAGAGCCATCCCGACCTGTTGAAGGTCACCAGGGGTGGCTTTTTTGCGTTGCTCTACCACATACCTTCAACCTGTTTTGTGATTTGCCGCGTTTGGGGTTATACTCATGATTGTGAGCAAAATGTCCCAGGCGATTGATCGTAGGGAGTAAAAGTGACGGCGAATGCATCGTTGTCATGGAGGTACGACTGCACCCTTTGCCTGCTGGTGCAAGCTGAAGCTTGGCAGTAGGTTATTTTGGGTAGAGTTATGAACGCAGATGAAATCCGCGCCCTGGTTTTTCCAGAGCTCATCTCATTGGGATTTGAGATCAATGAGGTGGGTGATATTGTGAGCCCTACGCTTGCCAAAGAGGATGTAAAGTATCTGCATCTATCTCTTTTGTTTGTATGGGTATACTATGTTGTGTATCAACTGGTCAGGCAAGCCCTTTCCGCAGGGTTGAGCGTAAGCGAGGTCGCGCTTGAACGAGTGGTTGCAGCAACTCAAACCCAATACCATCATCCGCAGTGCCCTGTTCCCCGAACCGCTCAAGGTGCTCGTGGTCGCGCCGCTGAGCGCGACGACCAAACTCATCGGGCAGGGCTTGCATATGTGGCCTTCAACTGCGCCGCGAGACCGGAACTACACCTTATCCACGACCCGGCGCGGCTGGATTGGGTGCCGGTGACGGCGGTGGCTAACTATCAGGTAGATGCCGCGGCGATTTCGAAAGCAGAAACCCTTCGCTTGCAGAAAAATGTACGAGACAGTCAAATCTGAGCGTTTCCGTGATTTATTGGCTAACGAGCGGCTTCGTCTATTCAGTGAGCAATATATCACTGAAAGTTACATGGATTGTGCCCCTGACCATGCAGATGCTATCCAGGTACTGCTGAGCCAGGCTTTTAGTGAGTTAGCGGCTGCAAGTCATGATTCTCAGAATTTTGCTTTTGCCATTAGGTATGTTGTAGATGAGATATTCCAAAAGCACGACCCTGACTTTTGGTTTAACCGGCTTTATTTAGAGTATAAACATAGGTTGAAACCTCACCGTTATATCGAGTATTTGCGGCCGTGGTTAATAGGAAATCGCATTCTGGATTTAGGTTGCGGAAATGGTCTGACTGCTTGGCATTTGGCTCAAGCTGGTTATGAAGTTGGTCTGACAGATATTTTGGATTATCGAGCGGCAGAGGCGCGTGGCTTGCCCTTTGTGCTGATTGGTGACGCCCGCTCTCTTTCTTATTCAAATGGTATATTTGATACAGGGATACTGCTGTCGGTGTTGCATCATGTCGTGGCAGAGGATTTGGTTCCTCTATTACGTGAGTTACAGAGGGTTTGCCGGCATCGGCTTGTGATTGAAGAAGACACCTTTGCACTTCCATCTGATTTAGAGGGTTTAGCGGATGTGTTATCTCAAGATCCGCAATTGCGGAACTTTATGTTTTTATCCGAAGAAGATCAGTTGCGATACACGATGTTTCTGGATTATTTTGGCAACGTAGTAACTCAGGGCTTATTTGAGATGGAAATCCCTTTCGAATTTAAGCCGTTCTCCGAGTGGAAGACCTTTTTCTCTGAGCAAGGTTTTCGGATAGCCAATGTAATTGTGCGTGGATTTCAGAAATGACGATTTAATCGCAATTGTCATGTTTGGTTTGTTTTGGATATTATGAGTTAGCTCTCGACTTTTGCACCTTAACAAAGAATACTCCACCAGCCAAAAACCGGCTGCTC
>CAZDDI010000030.1:0-48642 GCA_964504195.1 uncultured Anaerolineales bacterium | reverse complement strand
CCCTTGCCCCCTCCCCACGCCGCTGTGCGGCGTGGGGAGGGGGCGAAAATAACGGTTTTTTTGGGCGGCGGCAAAGCCGCCGCCCAAAAAAACCACAAAAAAAGATACCCCCTTTCCCCCGCAAGCGGGGGAAAGGGGGCAGGGGGAAAGGGGGTATCTTTTTATTTTTAGAGCGACCGATTTCACACAAAACCTTATTTACGGATTAATTTCTTAAAATTCATAAGTTCGCGTTACACTGGCTAAATAGATTTGTGATTTGCTGATTTGCAGATTTTCTAAGGAGACCTGAGACATGGCTAAAGTCTTGATTTGCGATTCGATTGCGAAAACAGCGGTAGAAGAAATGCGCGCCGCCGGCGCGATTGTGGACGTGCGCGACGACATCACCGCAGAAGAACTGGCGCAGGTGGTGGGTGAGTACGAGGCGATTGTGGTGCGTAGCCGCACCAAAGTGCGCGCTCCCGTGCTGGAAAATCCCGGCAATCTCAAGGCCATTATTCGCGGCGGCGTGGGCATAGACAACATTGACGCTGCTGTGGCCGATAGCAAGGGCATCAAAGTGCTCAACACCCCGGCAGCCAGCTCCAATGCGGTGGCCGAGCTCGCCCTGGGCATGATGTTCGCCCTGGCGCGCGCCATCCCCTACGCCGACGCCTCGATGAAGGCTGGCAAGTGGGAGAAGAAGACGCTCAAGGGCACGGAACTCGCCGGTAAGACGTTGGGTGTGATCGGATACGGGCGCATCGGGCAGCTGTTGGGCGAGAAAGCCCGCGCGCTGGGGATGCTGGTGGTCGCCTACGACCCTTACGCCAAACACCCCGACGTCATCCCGCTGGATGAGCTGCTGGCGCAGGCGGATTACGTCAGCCTGCACCTGCCGCACACGGAGCAGACCCATCACCTGCTGGGCAAAGAGGCCATCGCCAAGATGAAGCGTGGTGCGTTGGTGATTGATGCGGCACGCGGCGGCGTGGTGGATGAGGAAGCGCTCTACAATGCGCTGCTCGAGGGCCAGCTGGCCGGGGCCGCGCTTGATGTCTTCAGCGAGGAGCCGCCCCAGAGTGAGCTGCTGCACAACCTGATCGCGCTGCCGCAGGTGGTTGTCATGCCGCATGTGGGCGCATCCACCAAAGAAGCACAGGAGCGCATCGGCGGCGAGGTAGTGAAGCTGGTGAAGGAACACCTGCTGTAATCAGGACTCAGGAGCAACCAACGATGGCAAATATCAAAGCATTTCAGGGATTGCGTTACAATCCCGATAAATTCTGTGACCTTTCGGAGGTCATCACGCAGCCTTATGACCGTATCCACGCTGCGGAGCAGGCGGCCTACTACGCGCTGAATCCTTACAACTTCTGCCGCATTGATATGGGTTTGCGCGATCCCGATGAGGCCGATAACAACGTCTACACCCGCGCGCGCACCTACGCGCAGACCTGGCAGGCTGAGGACGTGCTGATCCGCGATCCACGCCCGGTGCTGTATGTGCTGGAGCAGCGGTTCACCACGCCCAGCGGGCAGGAATACATCCGCCGGGGGTTCACCGCCGCGCTGGAGCTCACCCGCTTCGATGAAGGTATCGTGTTGCCGCACGAACGCACGCTCAGCGGCCCTAAGGCCGACCGGCTCGACCTGACCCGCGTGACGCAGACCGCCTGGGGGCACATCTTCGCACTCTATCCCGACCCGGAGAACCGCATCAATGCGCTGCTGCAACCCTATCTGGATACGCACATGCCCGCGCTGCTCACTGAGCAGGTCATCGAACCGGCGGTGGAGCAGAGCTTCTGGGTGGTGGATGATCCCGAAATCGTCACCGCTGTGGTGGCCGAGATGGCACCCAAGCGCAACCTCATCATCGCTGACGGGCATCACCGTTACGAGACCGCGCTCAACTACCGTGACGAGATGCGCGCGCAGCACCCCGACGCGCCCAGCGATGCCGCGTTCAACTACGGCCTCGTTACCTTCGTCAGCATGAGCGATCCGGGCTTGGTGATTCTGCCCACGCACCGGCTCATCCACTCCTACAGCCAGATGGACAGCCAGACGCTGTTGCAGGCGTTGGGGGCTTATTTCGACGTGCAGGCCATGCCCGACCGCGCTACGATGGAAGATGCGCTGGCCCAAGCCACACCGGAACAGCCGCGCTTCGGCTTCTACGACGGCGGCTACACGCTGCTCACGCTCAAGAGCCTGGAGGCGATGGCCGAGCTCGCCCCCGACCGCGCTCCCAGCTGGCGCGCGCTGGATGTCGCTATCCTGCATGAGCTTATCCTGGAGCACGTCATGGGCTTGACCAAAGAGAGCGTAGCCCGCAAGGAAAACCTCGATTACCTGCGCGACCCCAACCTCGGCTATGCGCGCGTGGATGCAGGCGAGGCCAACTTCCTCTTCCTGCTCAACGGCACGCGCATGGAACACGTCCGCGATTGCACCGAGGCGGGCGAGAAGATGCCGCAGAAATCCACCGATTTCTACCCCAAAGTGCTCAGTGGTCTGGTTGCATTGCCGTTAACGGGGACAATTGCGTGAGACGTGAAGCGTGATGCGTGAGCAGAAAGTCACGTTTTACGTTAAGGCTAACGTAGTACAGGATTTATCCTGTACACGCAATGCAGGATGAATCCTGCGCTACAGTTTGGGCCGGGGCTGGTATCCATCAGCCCCGGCTTTTGTTGCCTATTTGGTGTTTCATATTACACTTTCTCTGATTACGTTTCACGGAGGCCCCATGCCCATCACCCATCTGTTATTCGATTTGGACGATACGCTCTACACCGGCGCGACCGGCATCTTTGGCGAGGTCGGCGAGCGGATTGTGGCGTGGACAGCGCACGCGCTTGGCATCAGCCGGGAAGCAGCGGCGGATTTGCGGCGGGAATACTTTGCCCTGTACGGCACGACGCTGGCGGGGTTACGGCAGCACCATCCTGAAGTAGACCTGGAGGATTACCTATACGCTGTGCATGATGTGGATGTGACACAGTATCTTGTCCCCGATTCGGCGCTGGGGGCAATGCTCTCCCGCCTGCCTGCGCGCAAGGTCATCTTCACCAACGGAATCAGTGAGTGGGCGGAGCGTATCCTGGCGCAATTGGAGGTGCGGGAGCACTTCGAGCGCATCATTGACATCCGCGCAGTGGATTATGTGGGTAAGCCTTACCCTTTGGTCTACGCCAAAGCCTTGGCTTTGTTGGGGGCATCCGGCCCTGAGTGCGTCCTGCTCGATGATCAGGCACGCAATTTGCAGGGCGGCGCGGCCTTTGGGATGCGCACGATTTTGGTGCGCGAGGATAGCGTGCCGGAGGACGGCGTCGAATTTGCCGCGCCGCACATCCTGGCGGCGGAGCCGTATCTGTGGCGGTTGTTAGGTATCGGCTAGGACAGCCACGCTTAATCTATCACAAGGCGCAAAAATCTGGCACGCAGCTGGCCCGTACTGCGTAAAACGTAATGCGTAAAGAAAACCAGATGCAACGCACTTAGGCTGTTCCAAGTATCAAAATCGCCACCTCGCTCGGCGTGGATTGTCAAATCCACGCCTCTGCCCTATCAGGTATCTAGCAAACCGCTGAATTTGACAATCCCGTTGCGCTTTGCTTCACGGGACGCCGTCCAGCGGGAGCAAGTGAAAGGGTTATTTCCTTGGAATAGCCTTAAGCGCTCACAAGTGCGTTGCATCAAATCACTCATACTTCAGCGCGCGGATGGGGCTGAGCGCGGCGGCACGGATGGCCGGGTAGACGCCGGAGACGATGCCCACGAGCGTCGCAAACATGATCGCAAAAATCGGCAGCCAGAGCGGCAAGGCGGTAAGGGTGGTGGCTTGCTGTTGTTGCGGCCCGCCCGGCCCCATGCCCATTCCCAGACCGCCCTGTTGCACCCAGGGTTGCCCCACGATGTTGATGATTGCATTCAACCCGGCAGCCAGCAACACGCCTCCTATGCCACCGAGCAAGCCGATAAAGCCTGCTTCCCCCAGAAAGACCGACATCACGTCCTGATTCGTTGCGCCGATGGCCTTCATTAGCCCAATCTCGCGGGTGCGCTCGTAGATCGCCATCGTCATCGTGTTGGCAATGCCGAACGCCGCCACCAGCAGCGCCACCGCCCCGATCCCGCCCAGAATCGCCTGGACGATCAGGAAGAACTGGTTGATGCTTTCCAGCTGTTGCCGATCCGATTGCACACTAAAGCCGCGCTCTTTGAGGGTTTGCTCAATGATAGGCGCATAATTGGGATTGGAGACTCTAACCAATGCCTGCATATAGCCCTTAGCCGTGCCGGAGGGAGTGGGCTGACCGCTATTCATGCGCTGATTAAGCCGTTGCGCTTCAACCAGAGGCATGAAAATACCATAGTCGTATATGTAACCCTGCCGCTGGAGGATACCGACCACTTGCAGGCGCGCAACCACGTTCTCCGTGGCATAACCGGTTTGCTCGTTGTAATCGTAGCGAATCATTTGCAGCGTCTGGTTGAGCAAATCCGGCGGCGTCGGCCTTTCGTCCCCTTCCTCAAACTCCATCCACATCTCCCAGGGAATGAAGTTCTCCGGTACACTGACGCCTATCACCACTTGCCCCCGGTATATCTCCAGCATCCCACGATCCACTCTGGCGAGATGCGTGAACGCCTCCATATCTACGCCGTAAACCTGCCCCCAACCATCTTGCCGATCCAGGCGCAATGGGCCTTGCATCATCACCTCGAACAACGGGGTGACAGCAAGGACGCCTTCCATCTGGCGGATTTCGTCCAGCACTGCATCGTCCAGGATTACCTGCGCCTGCTGACCGGAGCGGTCATTCCCATAATATGTATCCCAATACATGTCATTACGCACCAACAGCTCATCCAGACCACCCATCCCGTAGAGACTTTCTGTCGCCAGGCGTTGCAATCCCGCGCCAAGCGAGACCAGCACTACCACCGCCGCCGTGCCGATGATGACGCCGATGGCGGTCATCGCCACGCGCGATTTCATCCGGCGCAGGTTGCTCACAATCAAACGTAACAGGTCGCGCGCGCTCATTAGCTCCCAAATCCTACTAGCCCTTTGATGAACCGCAACACTTGTTGCCACCAGGTTTCAGGCTGCGGCATAGGCATTCCCCCGCCGTTTTCCCCGCCCTCGCCATTTTCCGGCATCCAGCCTTCCATCACATCTACGGTCAAGGTCTGGCTCATAATTTGCGTCTGGTTGCGATCATCAATGTAGTGGATGTTGACCGTGAGCTCCAAGGGCCCAGGCGCGAAGGCCATCGCCGTCGCATCCAACGTCCATGAGCCGCCCGGATCGAGGTTGCCCACAAAGGTGCTGCTCTCGCCGAGGAACTCCACCCCCTCGCCAGTCACTTCAAACGTGGGGATATTGAAGCGCGCAGCGCCTGTGTTGACCAGCTCGATAGGCAAGGGGAACGGCTGCCCCATCATCGCGGTCCCTTCAACAGGGCGATAGAAGCTCACCTTGAACTGTGGTCGGCGGTATACTAACAGGCTGATGCGCTGCGTGCTCTTCTCGCGGGTACCACCGCCGGTATCGTAAGCCAGCGCCACCGGCAGGTTGTGCGCGCGGGTTTCAGCGTTGCCCGCCGCCATCAACTGCACCACTACATACTCCGTCTCCCCCGCGCCGATGCGCGGGATGAAGCTGAGATTGCTCCCATCCAACGGCACGAATGCGCCCAACTGCTCGCCCTCCTCGCCGCCCAGCGCCAGCGTGAGCCGTTGTGCCTCGCCGCCGCCCACATTGCTGATCGCCAACGTCAGCGAGAAATTATCGCCAGGAGAGATCATCTCCGGAAATGTGTGATAACCTTCCACCAATAATTGAGGACGATTTGCCAAACTGGTATCCACCATGATACCGATGGTTTGCTGCTCACTGTAGCCACCTCCGCTATAATCACCGCACTCCAACGTGACGAGCAAGCCCTGGCGTCCACCATCTTTGCCGGGCTTAAGCAAGAGCGACAACGTCACCGTGAGCGTTTCGTTGATGCGCAGATTACCCGCCGGGGTGAGATTGCCGCCTTGCGTTGGAATGACCAACGTCGGGTCTGCACCCACCATGATATTCGTGGCGCTGCGATTACCACGATTGCTTAGTTGCAAGGTCAGCGAGAAAGGTGCCCCCGGAGCAATAACCTCCGGCGTGGTCACGGCATTCTCGATAACGAGCCGGGGCTTGCCAGTAGCGGGCGCTCCCGAACTTGCGCCAATGACTTCGACGCTGACGGGTTGCGAGAAATTGTAAGTACTCCCCGACCAATCATTGGCAGCGATGTTTACCTGTAATGTCTGCACACCATTGCTAACTTCCTGCGGGACGCGCATCCGCTGTGAAAGGGTAAAAGTGTGGTTGATATGCACCTGCCCCACCAGATGGCCGTTCTCGCCCACCGGCAGGAACGTCCCGCCAGGGAAGAGCACCAGAGTATTTTCCGCCGCGCGGCTACCGTTGTTGTAGACTTCTATCGTGACGACAAATTCTTGTCCTGGTCGCACCTGCACGGGATTGATGCTGGAGTTGCGAATAGTGAGGATGGGCTGCCCAGCAGGTGGCGCGTCCGGCGGTGCAGGTGTAGCCGGACGATTGACAAGCTTGACGCTACCTGCGCCGACAGCGACCCCGTTTTCATCCAGCACGCGGAGCGCATAATCGCCCGCCGCCAAGCCTGCCGGCACCGTCGCTTGCAGCGCGGTGGGATTGCTGTAGCTGGTGGGCAAAATGCCGTGCCCCACGAGCCGCACGGTATGCTTGTTGGTGAACGTGAGCGTCCCGCTCGCGTAAATCGTCAACGTGCCGCCCTGATCGGTGTAGAGTGTCCCCGGCTCCACTGTAACCGGGGACTGCGCGGCGACCTGCGTCGCACCAAAAAGCAAGGCCGCGCCGAATGCCAGGGATAAAATGAGCAAACGTAGTTTATTTTTCATGGTGTTCCTCATGTTTGTATAATTTCTCGGTCAATATTATTAAGATAAAAAATCTGGTAACCTTGCCAACAACGAATCAAACAACGAATAAACGAATTTTGTCTGTCTGTCTGTAATTCATTCGTTTATTCGTTCAGGATTCGTTGTCGGTAAGCAAACTTTACTTAATGATTTGCTACCGTACACTTGTAGATTTTTTGCCACGAATTCACTCGAATTAACACGAAAACAATAAGAAATTCGTAAAATTCGTGCTAATTCGTGGCTAAAACTGAATGCGCTTGGAAAATGTACGGTAGACAACTTAATGACATTGATTTCTCAGTGTAGTGGTGAATATCATTCGACAATTTTACCATCCAGCAAATGGATGGTGCGGGTGGCGTATTGCGTCACCACCGGGTCGTGCGAGACGATGACGATGGTGCGCTGCTCTTCGCGGTTGAGCGTGCTGAGCAAGGCCATCACCTCCTGCCCGGTCTGCGAGTCCAGGTTGCCGGTGGGTTCATCGGCCAGGATTAGGTGTGGATCGTTCGCCAGGGCACGCGCGACAGCGACGCGCTGTTGCTGCCCGCCGGAGAGCTCGGTGGGCTTGTGTCGCATCCGCTCCTCCAGTCCCACCCGGCTCAACAACGCGCTGGCCCGTTCCAGGCGTTGCTTGGGCGGGATGCGGTTAAAAATCATGGGGAACTCCACATTTTGCAGCGCGGTCATGGTGGGCAACAGGTGAAATGCCTGGAAGATGAACCCGATGCGCTGCCCGCGATATTGCGCCAGATCGTTCTCGTCCAGTTGGGCGATTTCGGTCTCTTTGATCCAAATCTCGCCGCCGGTGGGGCGATCCAGCCCGCCCAGCAGATAGAGCAGGGTGGACTTGCCCGAACCGGAAGGCCCCATCACGGCCAGAAATTCGCCCTGCGTGATGCTCAAGTCCACGCCATCCAGTGCGTGAACCACCTGCCCGCCCATCTGGAAGTCGCGGCGCAGCGCATGGGTGCGAATCAGCGGGGCAGCGTTCACTAGAATCCCCCCGCCCGGCTGAACATTCCGCCGATGATGGCCGGGATCACGCCCAACAACGCCAGCACGCCCCAGATCACCAGCACGGCGAGCACGGATTTTTTGCGCGGCAGGTTGGTAAACGCCGTGAGGCCCAGAATCAACAGCAGCAGCTGCCACACCAGGTAAATATCCACTTGCGCCAAAATGCTCGCCAGCGCGAGCTGCCCCGGCCCTGGCGGAAGCACGGGTGGCGCGTTTTTATCGAGCACAAAGCCGGACAACCCCGCATTGACGATGGGGGCGCGCGTGATGAGCGTGTACGCGGCCTGCGTCAGACCGCGCACAGCTTGCGGCACGCTGCACCAGACTGTGAGTCGAAACATTTCGCCGAAGGTGCTGCTGCGCCCCAAAAAGACACTGGCGACGTAAAGGGCCAGCCCCCACAACAGCCACACCACCAACGTCCCAACGATTGAGCCAATTAAGGCCAGCACGCTTGGCCCGCTGGCAGTGGGCGCATCCATGTAGGGGGCATCCATGTAGGGGGCATCCATTTCTTGTTCGATTATTATCGGACGAGAAGGGTTTGGCAGACCGTCGGGTATGACATCGCCCGAAACGGTAGACGGCGCGACTAACTGCGGCAGCAGAATCAACGCAAGCGAGAGCAATGCCATGAGCAACCACGCCCGCGAAGGCGCGTGTAACAGTGAGAGCGTTTTTCGCGGGCGAGCCACCACCCCCCAGAGCAGTTGCCAAAACCCCAGTCGCGGGACAGTTTCTGATGTTTTGTTAGCCACAGCAAACCTCCAAGGATAGTTCCATAAACACACCGTTATGATTGTCGTGTTACGTGAGAAAAGGTAACAAGGAAACCGTGAAAGGCGAGCCAATCACGTGTCACGGTTCGCGTTTGATATACCTACGGCGCCGGCTGCCACATGGGCGGGCCAGCAGCGTCGCAAGGATTGTAATCCCAGCCCAGGATGACGCGGAAATCTATCGGGCTACCCTCAGTGGGCTGGGCCTGCACATCGCCATCTTGCCGTTTGTAGAGACGCATCAATGTATAGATAGGCGAGCCTTTGCCGGTGGTGGTGAAATCTACAATGGTGGTGCGGGGCGCGCCCTCCGCCGGTTGCACATCAACCACCTCGAAACCCTCCAGCCCCAGACGGTAAGCCGCGACATGCCCCCAGCCAGAATTACCACTACCGTTCAGCACCTCCACACGATAGGCACGCTGACTGGCACGGCTCGTCACCGGCGGCTGAGCCGCTTCCTCCATGAACGCCTGTAACGATTGGCGATTCGGCACGAGCACAAAGCCGCCGTTGGGAGCCGTCCACGCTTCGATGAGCGCCGCGCCGCGGATAAAACGGCTCTTGATATTGCGCGTATCAAGTCGCGCAGCTACGCCGCCCAACGACAGCAGATCGTTCAGTCTCAGATCGGTCTCCACCCATTGCTGATAAGCGTCCCAGAGCTCTGGAACGCGCGGGAGCAGGTTCTGGTTAAGCGCCTGTGTATACATCGCGCGAATGACCTGCTGTTGGCGACGATGCCGATCATAATCGGACGTGTTCCAGCGTGAGCGGCTGTACCAGAGCGCGTGTTTGCCATCGAGATGATGGATACCCGGCAACAGATCAATATCCGTTTGACCGGTGGGCGATTCGTCATCGGGATAAGTATCATGGAAGGAACATTCTACCACCACATCTACACCGCCCAGCGTATCCACAATGCTGCGGAAGCTGGCAAAATCCACCATCGCATAAGCGTGAATAGGAATGCCGAAATTGTACTCGATAGTATCACGAAGCAGGGCTGGGCCACCGCCTTCGTAGTTGACACGCGAAGCACGCAAGTAGGCCGTGTTAATCTTGTCGTAGCCCCAACCGGGAATCCAGGCATAAAAATCACGGGGAATGGAAATCATACTCACGCCAGGCAGGTCAGGAAAGATCGAGACAATCATCAACACATCCGTGCGGCCCACGGCCTCCCCCGGTCGCCGATCACTGCCTAGCAAAAGAATATTGACGGTGCGCGGGGGTTGTGCAATCTGGGCCATCGGTACAGTATCTGTAACCCACCTGATCCCTTGTGGCCCCGTCAGCGTAAAGGGTAACGTTGTATTGAGAGGCTCGCCTTCAGGTTCATGCAGCGGAGGCGGATCAGGTAACACCAATGGCGGGGGAGCCGTGGTCGGCAACGGAACGGGCGTGCGCGTAGGAAGCGGGGTACGCGTCGGAGACGCAGTGGGCGAAGGCTCGACCTCTGGCACAGGGGTAACTGTCCAGGTCGGCACCACGGTCGGCGGGACCGTGGACGAGGGAGTCAACGTCACATAAACGATTTGTGATGACTCTGACGGCGACCAGCGTGTCAGTATCACCACTGCAAAAATCGCTAAAGCGACAACAATCAGCCATTGTAAAGCACGCATTGAAAATTTCATAGTAATCCAACAAGTCCCAATCTCTGCAAATTTAAATTTCCACACCGCTTCTGCATCATACCACGAGCAGCGACAAAGACAATGCCCGTTTTCGTCTAATTTGTGTTATAATTCACTCGTACACAAGGAGGATATGTATAATGAGAAGTTCACGCAGACAAAGCAAGGGGATGCAAATCATCTTCGCTGCGATTACGATTATGATTCTATTGAGCATGTTGCTCAGTCTCTTCGCTGTCAACATCACGCCAGTTGTCACCCCAACGCCAACAGTGTCGAACATTTTTCTGGTACCCTAGCTGACTCCCCCTGAAAAAAGTAAAAATTCACCACAGGGACACGGAAAGCACAGAGAATTATTTTTAACTGTACTACTCAGAGCGCGCCGCGTCTCCGCGACGCAGCAATCTCAACCATGGGCAAGATTGCGATACAGATAAGACCTGCCAGGTTTCAGAAAACCTGGCAGGTCTTTTGTGAGCGGGCGCTCCCACTGGATTGTCAAATCCAGCGGTCTCCGCAGTGCTTGGCAGGCCGGAAGCGTGGATTTACCTCCAGACCTGCCAGGTTTCAGAAAACCTGGCAGGTCTTCTAAACGGGCACGCTCAGAGACCGACCCGAGCAGAAGCCTTCTCACCTTTTCGCTTATTCCCCCTTCCGGTGTATAATCCCCTTGCGGCAGGCGCGATACATCGCGCCCTACAAGAGACTTCACGAAAGAAAGGTGCTGCATGGCAAGAACTTATGTTTCCCTAGACCTGGAGACCACCGGCCTGGAGGCTGGGCGCGATGCGATTATCGAAATCGGCGCGCTGCGGTTCCAGGACGACCGCGAGCTGGAAAGCTTCTCCACCTTCGTCAATCCGGGACGGGCGATTCCGCCCTTCATCACCGAGCTTACCGGCATCACCGGGGCGCACGTCGCGGGCGCACCCCCCATCCGCCTGGCGGCGCAAACCTTACGCCAGTTCGTGGGCCAGGACACCATCATCGGCCACAACATCGGCTTCGACCTGGGCTTCCTGCGCCAGCACGGCGCGCTGATGGGCCACCGCTCCATTGATACCTTCGAGCTGGCCGGCATCCTCGTGCCGCACGCCGGGCGCTATAGCCTGGCGAACCTCGTCCGCCAGCTCGGTATCGAGCTCCCCCCGCAAACCCACCGCGCGCTGGATGATGCGCGGATGGCCCACGCGCTCTTTGTATCGCTGCTGGGCCGCGCGCGCCAGCTGCCGGTGGACATCCTCACCGAAATCGCTCAGCTCGGCGGACGCGCGCAATGGGGCGCAGTGGATTTCTTCCGCGATGCGCTCCACGGACGCCAGCGCGAGAGCTTCAGCGGCGGCATCGGCGCACAGCTAGCCGCCGCACGCGGGGGCGATTCCGCCAAGCCGCTGTTCCTCGCCGAGACGCTGCCCGATCCGTTGGAACCGTGCAAATCGCTCACCCCGCTCGATGTGGCCGGGCTGACGGCGCTGCTCGATACCGGCGGCACGCTCATGGCAGCCTTCCCGGAGTATGAAGCGCGCCCCCAGCAAATCGAAATGCTGCAAGCGGTGGCGGAAGCGTTCAACACCCCCCAGCACCTCATCGTGGAAGCGGGCACCGGCACGGGTAAATCCGTCGCCTACCTCGTACCCGCGCTCACCTGGGCGATCCAGAACGGCGAGCGCGTCATCGTCTCCACCAACACCATCAACCTGCAAGAGCAGCTTGCCAACAAAGACCTGCCCGCGCTGGCGACGGGCGGGCTACCATTCGAGTTCCGCGCGGCGATTCTGAAGGGCCGCGCGCACTATCTCTGCCGCCGCCAGCTGGAGGCACTCCGCGCGCGTGGCCCGGTGGATGAGGATGATGCCCGCGTGCTCGCCAAAATCCTCCTGTGGCTGCCCAATACACTCGATGGCGACAGCGACGCGCTTTTCCTGCCCACCGCAGGCGATCAGCGCGTGTGGAAGACGCTCGCCGCCACGTCTGAGAACTGCGATGTGGATAACTGCCCTTACTTTCTGGATGACGGCTGCTTCTTCTACCGCGCACGCGACCGGGCCGAGGGCGCGCACGTCGTCATCGTGAACCACGCACTGCTGTTGGCCGATATCGCCACCCAGAACCGCGTGCTGCCAGAGTACAACTACCTCATCGTGGATGAAGCGCACCATCTGGAGCGCGCCACCACCGAGGCGCTGCATTTCCAGGCGGATCGCTTCAGCCTGCGGCGGCTCTTCGAAGAGCTCTACAAGGGCCAGCGCGAGTTCCCTAGCCTCATCGAATCGCTGCGGCAGATGGCAAGCGGGCTATCGCGCAAGCATTCCTACCCGCTGCTGGATGCGCTTCTGCGCCTGGAAGATGGCGCAGACGATACCGCGCGCGGCGTGGAGAGCTTCTTTGATGCGCTGGAGATGTTCCTGAATGAAAACGTCACTGAGAAGAACGCCTACGCCGCCCGCTTGCGCATCACGGAGCAATCGCGCGCGCAACCGGCCTGGGTCGCTGCGCTGAGCGCGTGGTCGCGGGTAGAAGCGCGCTTCGCTACGCTGGTGGAGGCACTCAATCAATTCGCCGAAGGGCTGGCGGAGCTGGCAATGGTGGAAGTGCCGCAGGCCGACGCGCTCCAAGCGCGGCTAGCAGGTCTCACACGCTGGCTCGGCGAAACTTACGCGCAATTGCGGCGGTTCATGCAAGAACCATCACCCAACACCATTTATTGGATTGAAGAGAGCCATTACCGCGTGGACGTGCTCTCGCTCCATGCCGCGCCGTTGCGCGTAGGGCCGCTGGTGCGGGAGCATCTGTTCGACAAAAAACGCGCGGTCATCCTCACCTCTGCCACGTTGCGGGTGGATGGGAAGTTCGATTATATGCGCGAGCGCTGGGAAGCCGGAGACGCGCGCACGGAAGCGGTCGGTTCGCCATTCGATTACACTTCGGCGGCGCTGCTGTGCCTGGTCAACGATGTGCCGGAGCCGGGGCAACCCGGCCACCAGCAGAACATGGATAAAACGCTGCTGGAACTGTTCAAGGCAACCGAAGGGCGAGCGATGGCGCTGTTCACCTCGTATACGCAGCTCAAGGCCAGCACGCAGGCGCTCACCGGAGCACTAGCGCAGCACGATATTACGGTCTTGGCGCAGGGCAGCGGCGGCTCGCGCGGGCAATTGCTAGAGAATTTCCGCAAGGGCGAGCGGGCAGTGCTGCTAGGTACGCGCTCCTTCTGGGAGGGGGTGGATGTGCCGGGCGAGGCGCTCTCGTGCCTGGTCATCACCAAGCTACCGTTCGATGTGCCGGATGATCCGCTAATCGCCGCGCGCGCGGAAGTGTACGCCGACCCGTTCAACGAGTACATGGTGCCGGAGGCGATTCTGCGCTTCATGCAGGGCTTTGGGCGGTTGATCCGCACCCACACGGATCAAGGGCTGGTGGTGGTGCTGGATAAACGGCTGTTGACGCGGGGGTACGGGCGGCGGTTCATCGAATCGCTACCCGATCCCACCGTGCGCACGGTAGGCAAAACCCAGCTGCCGGAGTTCGCATCACGCTGGCTGGCGGGTAAGCCGCTCCCCTCCGCGCCCGACCCCTTCGGCGGCGGCGACGGCTGGTATCCCGACGAACCCTGGCAAGAACCGCCCGAAGAGCCGCCGTGGGATTGAGCTACTGCGTAAGCAGAGATCTCTCCAATCACACAGTACAAATTGCGCTTTATAGAACAAGCACGAGTTACACCGCGCATAATTCGTAAGCGACAATTCTCCCGTTACGCATTACGAATTACGCAGTACGTTAGGAGGTCTTATGCGTATCGTTGTAGATGCTTTTGGTTCGGACAATTGCCCCGGCCCGGATGTGGCAGGGGCGGTGCTGGCGGCGCGTGTGTGGCCGGAGGATGAGATCATCCTCGTAGGGCCGGAGGAGCAAATCCGTGCGGAGCTCGGCAAACATGAGACCACCGGGCTGAAGCTGCGCGTCGTACACGCACCGGATGTGCTGACGATGGAGGATCACGCGGACGCGGTGCGCACACGCACGGAATCCTCCATCCGCGTGGGGATGCGCCTGGTGCGCAAGGGGGAGGCCGATGCGTTCGTATCGGCAGGGAACACAATTGCGGTGCTCTCCTCAGCCATCTTCGACCTGCGCCGGGTGCGCGGCATCCGCAGACCGGCCCTGGCGGTGCTGTATCCGGTCGCCCAAACCCGCGTGCTGCTGCTGGATATGGGCGCCACTGCCGATTGTAAGCCCGAATATCTGCTCCAGTTTGCGCGGATGGGCGCGATTTATGCCGAGAAGGTATGGGGCATCCCCAACCCGCGCGTGGGACTGCTCGCCAATGGCGAAGAAGATGAGAAAGGCAGCATGGTGGTGCGCGACACGCATCAGGTGCTCAAAACGAGCGGGCTGAACTTCGTGGGCAATATCGAGCCGAAGGAGATGTCCCGCGGCGAGGCTGATGTAGTGGTCTCCGACGGGTTCACGGGCAATCTGGTGGTGAAGACAGCGGAATCGGTGATTTCGTTTGTGGTGCGCCTGCTCAAGCGCGAGATGCTTTCCGGGCCGCTGCCGAAGCTCGCGCTGGTGTTGATGCTGCCGGGGCTACTGTTGGCGTTGCCAGGGGCTTTGCTACTGCTGCCCGGGCTGCGCCGCGTGGCAAAGCGCACGGATTACGCCGAGTACGGCGGCGGCCTGCTGCTAGGCGTGGATGGCGTGGTCATTGTGGGGCATGGCCGCTCCAACGCAAAGGCCATCAAGAACGCCATCCGGCAGGGGCGCGAGGCGGTGGCCGCGCAAGTGCTGCCCGCTATCAAAGCAGGAATGACGACCTGGGAACGTGATGCGTGAATAATTCTCTGGTCACGTTTCACGCATCACGCCAATTATACTGACTTATTGAAGGGGAACTTATATGCCATCCGGGAAATTATCCATCACGTCGGTAGAGACGCCGGCAGATATGAAGCAATTTGTGCATTTTCAATGGGATGTGTACAAGAGCGATCCATACTGGGTGCCGCCGCTGCTCTCAGAACGCTTTGAAATCATGGATCCGGCGCGGCATCCCTTCCACGAGCACGCCACCGTGCGCAGCTTCATCGCCCGCCGCGAAGGGCAACCGGTAGGTCGTATCAGCGCCTTCATCAATCACCGGCACAATGAATATTGGAACGAGCAGGTGGGGTTTTTTGGAATGTACGAGGTGTTGCAAGACCCCGAAGCCTCCGCCGCGCTGCTCGAAGCCGCCGAGGGCTTTGTGCGCGCTGAGGGGATGACGGATATCCGTGGGCCGATGAACTTCTCCACCAACGAGGAATGCGCGCTGCTGGTAGATGGCTGGAACGGCCCGCCGGTCGTGATGATGACGTACAATCCACGCTATTATGTGGATTACCTCGAGCAAGCGGGGTATGGCAAAGTCATGGATGTGTACGCCTACCTCACCGACCTACGCGGGATGAAACCCGACGGGAGCGGCGTCAACCCCAAAATTCTGCGCGTGGCGGAAAAAGTACGCCAACGCTACAACTTCACCGTGCGCCCTATCAACATGAAGAATTACGATGAAGAAAAACAGTGGGTAAGGCATATCTACAACGCCGCCTGGAGCAAGAACTGGGGCTTTGTGCCACTTACCGAGCACGAAATCGAACATCTGGGCAAGGCGATCAAGACGATGATTGATCCTTCAACCGTGTTCTTTGTGGAAAAGGATCAGCAACCGATTGCCTTTATGTTACCGTTTCTCGATCTGTGTCAGCCGTTACTCAAGGCCTATCCGCGCCCCGGCACACCGGAATGGGTCACGCTGACGAAGATGCTCTACTGGTGGAAGGTGCGCAACTCCGTCACTCGGCTGCGCGCCACAGTGGGAGGCGTCATCGAAGAATATCGCGGACTAGGCGTAGACGCCATCTTGTTTCTGGAATCGCTCAAGGCAGCCATACGCGGCGGGTATCAGGAACTTGAAATCTCTTGGGTGCTAGAATCGAATATTCCCATGCGGCAGACTGCGGCCAACTTCGACGGGAAACATTACCGAACGTACCGGGTATATGAGAAGGAATTGTAGGGATTTTGGATTGTAGATTTTGGATGTGACTACCCACAAGTAAAGCGGTATTGCCTTTATCGCAAGAGCACCATGTATGCAGCGCTACCATAGCAAAAGCGCGAGTAAAAAACCACCGGCGCGGGGTTAAACCCCGCGCCGGTGTGATGTAAATTGCAAAACCGGTCTCAGTATTTCCGCACGATAGAGCGATAGGCTGCGGGTTGCCGTGCCTGAATAATCTGCGTTTCCTCGCGGATGCGGCGCACTTCGTCCAGATCAAGGCGCATGACTACATAACCCTCTTCGGGCGCTTCCAGCGCAGCGACGACCTCACCAGTGGGGCTGAGAATCGCGCTCTGCCCGGCGAAGCTATACGATGGCTCCTCACCAATACGGTTAGCGGCGGCCACGAAGACTGCATTCTCGTAGGCGCGGGAGACCAACAGCGTGCGCCACATATCAGCGTCTTTGGCTTGCCACGCAGCAGGCAAGAGCAACACCTCAGCGCCATCCAGCACCAGACCGCGCGCGACCTCCGGGAAAGCCAAATCCCAGCCCAGCATGATCCCTACTGTACCGACCTCAGTCTCCACCGGAGCGATCTTGTAACCGGGACGGAACACCAACCGCTCCTCAGCCTGCAAGTGTACCTTGCGGTACTCCGCCGCCGGGGTGCCATCTGGCCCAAGAAGCACCGCGCTGTTGTAGAGCACTGTCTCTACCTTTTCTTTGACCGCCATGCCAATCAAGATGTATACGCCAAACTCATTGGCATGCTGCCCCAACATATTGGTGATATGCCCTGGGACACGCTGCGCCATCTGCGAGAAGCGCTGCCCACCCTCGTAACCAGTCACAGATAGCTCAGGGAATACAATGATGTCCACCGGCTGCTGGGTAGCAATTTGCGTCACCATATCAGAAATCTTCCCAACATTTGCTTCCATTTTGCCCAACTGGGGTTCCATTTGAACCACGGCAATGTTCAACTGGCGCATATTAAAACTCCTTCTTTGAAAAATAAGAAACTGGCGGCTTAGCGCAAAATCCCGCGCTTACTATTTCGGCTTGACCAGAAAACGCAGCACTTCGCGCAAATCCGGCGGTAGCGCCGATTCCACCCGCACCGGCTCGCCGGTGAGAGGATGCGCAAAGGTCAAGACGCTGATGTGCATGAACAAGCGGCCTTCCAACAACGGTTGGTGACGCGCCCCATAGTGACGATCCCCCACCACCGGAAAGCCATACCAGGCCAGATGCGCACGCAACTGATGGCGTTGTGCAGTACGGGTCTGTACTTCGAGGAGGGTGTAATGCCGCACCCGGTCGCGGTAGTGGCGTAAGCGGCGATACTCGGTGATGGCCGGACGGCCCTCGCGGACAACGGTTTGCAGACCACGCAAGCCCCCACTACGCAACGGCGCTTCGATACGCGCCTCTTGTTCGGTATCCCCTTCCACCAACACAGAATACTGCGTTGTGACGCGCTCGCGCTTGACAGCCCGCTGCAAGGCCCGGTAAGCATCCTCAGAGCGTGCAATCAGCACCGGACCGGAGAACTCCTGCTCCACACGTTGCACCACACCCGCACGCCCCGCCCCGCCCACATGGGCAACTGCGGGATATTGCTCGCTGAGCCATTCCGAGAAGGTCTGGCCCGCGTACCGCCGCTGAGGATGGGTGGGCATCCCGGCAGGTTTCTCAATCACCAGCACACTCTCATCAGCATACAATACAGCCAACGGCAAAGGGGGCAAAATATCGTCGAGGTCAGCGTCTGAAACATCCGCCAACACCGGGGGCAACACAGCTACCCGGTCGCCGGGCTGAACATAGACGCCGGCTTTGTGGATCGGGACATCGTTCACCCACACCCCGCCGGAGCGCAATAGCTCGCGGATTTGAGTACGAGCCAGGGTAGGCCACCGCGCTACCAGGCATTGATCCAGGCGTTGCGCCGTCTCAACAACCAACAACTCACGCACCGACATCAGACATCCGTTTGTGGTCTAGCCAGGAGCTCAACATCAGCAGCGCCACGCCCACAACGATAGCACTATCAGCTAGATTGAACACCGGCCAGTTCTGGAAAGGCCAGAAATTGACATCAATGAAATCCACGACTGAGCCGCGAAACAGACGATCCACCAGATTGCCGAGCGCCCCACCCACCTGCAAGCCCAGGGCCAGATGCAAAAGCCAGTCCTCCGGCGGCAACGAGCGCTGGAAGATCAGAATCGCGCCCACCACAACGACAGCCAGGATGGTAAAGAGATCGCCAAACTGCGGGAACAGCCCAAAAGCCACGCCGGTATTAGTGAGGTAGGTAAATGACAGAATGGGGCTAAGCCAGGGGATGACATCCACCGAAAACTGCAAGGGCAAATTGGCAACTACCCAGGCTTTGGAGAGTTGATCGGCAAGTAAGACGAACGCCGCGCACCCGAAAAGGAGCAACCGGCTGCGGGGCACAGAGCTCATCGTTTTCCTTCAAGGCGGGTCTGACAGCGCACGCAATACTTGGCTGCCGGGACCGCTTCCAAGCGCGCCACATCAATCAGCGTGCCGCAAGATTCGCATATACCGTAAGTGCCTTCATCGAACTTACGCAACGCCTGCTCAGCATCTTCATGGGAGCGTTCAATCTGGCGGCGCAAGGTAACGTCACGAGCCTGCTCGAAGACTTCGCTGGCGGAATCAGCCATGTGATTGCTGTAGCCCACGCCTTCTTCGCGCACCTCGCTCTCCAGCGTTACTAATTGTTCTTGCAATTCACCGTGCAGTTTTACAAGTTGTTGACGCAAATCGTCGTAAGTTACAGACATTGCTCTTTCTCCACACAACTATCATAGAGCGCATTGTACCCGGCTTTGTGAAAAAGACAAGAAGCGTCGGGTATGCTCGCCGCATTTCACGCGCTATATGCTTTCGTAATGGTCTTGTAATCTCTTATGAGCGATTATTGGAGTAGAATAAAATTGTATCGCTCAACCAACATAGTGAGGAGGTAAATCATGCGTACACGAATTTTGCTTGGAGTTTTGCTGGCGGTCTTGATAACGGGACTAGTCCCAGCAACAGCATTGGCGGATGGCGGTATTCAGGGGCAGCATGTGGTGCGCTCAGGGGAAACCTTGTACTCTATCGGACGCGCGTATGCCACGCGCCCAGCAGCCATCGCCTCAACCAATGGCATCAGCAATCTGAATCACCTGCCAGCGGGTGTGCGACTGGCGATTCCGACGGCGCCGTGGGCACCCATTCCGCCCGGCCCAGTAGCTACGCGCCAGTTTGGGGATCCAGTCCCACCGACATGCCGCCTGTGGCACACGGTAGTCTGGGGTGAGACACTCACGCTCATCGCGTGGCAGCACAACGCCAATATGTGGAACATCGCCCGCGCCAACAATATCTACAATCTCAATCTGATTTACGCCGGGCAACGGTTGTGCATTCCGTAAGAACGCCTAGCAATGTGAAACGTGATAGGGTCTCTTCACATATCACGTTTCACACCTTACGGCGGACTGCTCAAACGGTATCGGTAGAGGCTCACCATAAGAAAGTGAGCCTCTGTTGTTAACCTCCCATGTAGATCAAACCACGCTTTGACCATATCGCGCTCGTCCCACATCGCCGCCTCGGAATAAATCAGCCAAACGCTCTGCTCACCGGGCAACAAAGCGCGCAATTGCTCATCCACGTAGCCTACACCCATCTGATAGTTCCCCTCAACCGTGCGCCAGTTGGTAAAAGGCGCTTCCAAGATCGGCCCTAGCTCTGGGGCATAGTAGCTCACCACACGCGCATTATAGGGTATCTGGAACAAAAAAACATCTTCAGCTGCATGATGCACCTGAAGATAAGCTGCAGCCTCGCGAAACTGCGGCTTGATGGGCTGTACCGCTTGCCGGTAGAGATTACCCCCGGCAAAGAAGAGCGACAGCGCCAGGAGTGCAAACTCGATACCGCGCCAACGCCCGCGCAGCGCACCCCACCCCGCCGCCAGCAGCAGATAGAACGCGGGCGCGGCCCAAATCAAGTAGCGATCGGTGAACAACGGGCGGCGCAACGAGATGGCCCAGATCGCCAGAAGCGGGAGCAGTAACCACCCCAGCAGTTGCCCCGCCACACGCGCTTGCTTGCGCCACCCCAGCGCCATCACGCCGCCGCAGAGCAACACTCCGCCCAGCGTAATAGCCCAGGAACCGCCCCACGTCACAATCCCGGCACTCCAACCGCTAAGCAAGACCTGCGTCATCTGTCCTAATGTGTAGATGGGATAACCAGTATCCTGCACGGGCTGCAATAGCAAGGGCGCTTGCCACAACAACAACGGCAGATACGGTAACGTGAGCAGAGCCAGCGTCACCAGGCCACCAATCCAGGCGCGCGGCGCGCGGCGAGGATGCAGCACGAACCAGACGCACGCCACCGGAATTAACAGCGCGGCGAGGATATGGCTATATACGGCAAGGCTGATAGCAATCAACACGACGAGCCACCACAGCGCAGAATTTTGGATTTTGGATTTTGGATTTTGGATTTGAAATTCCGAATCTGCGATTTGTGATTTGCGATTTGCAATTACAACTGCTCGCTCCAGCGCGTACAACGCCAGCAATGCCAGTGCCGTAATCCAGGTGTACATCTTCACTTCCTGGGCATACCAGACTTGATAGGGGGCGCACGCCATCAGCAACGCCGCACAGTCTGCCGACCTACTCCCTAACAAACGCCGCGCAAGGACATAGGTCAAGGAAACGCTAAAGACTCCCCCCAATAGCGAGAAGTACCGCAGCGCAAACGCGCTTTGTCCGGCAAGCGCGACCCAGCCACGCAGCAGCACGAAATAGAACGGCCCGTTCCAACCGGGACGGGTGAAATTGCCGAGCAGTTCCGCCCACGGCGCAGTAGCAAAGAGCAGCGCGTCTACTTCATCACGCCAGAGACCTTGCGCCTGCAAGCCCACGATGCGCAGAATGTATCCTAAAGCGACTAACAGGACGCCGGTCGTTAGAGCGGATATTTTACCCGGCTTAGTGTGACTTTCTAGCATTGGCAGCTCCGTGAAAATAGGTTATATTAGACTATAGTATGAAGCAGCAGATTTGACAACCGAATTCGGGTATACTCATCCGCGCATGAGCAGCTACACACAACGAACTCCTGACCAGCATAGCGCTCGTACTGCGTAAAACGTAATGCGTAAAGAAGCTATGGCTGCTATCCGTTCTAAAACCTTAAAATTTTCACGGGAGAATAATTATGAAAGTATTGGCCTTTGATTCCCAAAAGTGTACCGGAGCGCGCGAGTGCGAGATTGCTTGCGCTCAAACGTGGTTCAAAGTGAAAGATGCTGCCAAATCCAGCATCCGCATCAGCGCGCAGGATGACGGCTTCAGCGCAGCGTTCTGCATCCAGTGCGGCAAGTGCATCGAAGTCTGCCCCACCGAAGCCCTTTACTACAACAAGCAGGGCGTTGTGCTGGTGAAGAAAGATCTGTGCGTAGGCTGCATGTCATGCGTGGGCTTCTGCCCCTACGACGTGATGTACTTCGCGCCGGAAGAGGCTATTGCCTTTAAGTGCGTTGCCTGCGGGCAGTGCGTCAAGGCGTGCCCCAATGAGGCATTGAAGATCGTGGAAGTTGATGAGGCTTCTACGGATGTGTGGGATTTGCGATTTTAGATGTGGAGATTTTATCGCAAAGACGCAAAGGCGCAAAGATTTCTAAGATTTCCTTGCGTTCTCAGCATCCTTTGCGGTTAAGAATTTTTTAGTTTACCCTGGAGAAAACCTATGACCGAAAAAATTACCCGTAAGATCCTCGCGGAATTTCCTTATGCAGCGCCCAAAGTGGAGCGCGGTTATACCAATCAGACGTTGTACATCAACGTGGGGACGGGCGAAATCAAAGCCAGGCCCGTCTCTGAGGAGATGAAGCTGCAGTTCACCGGCGGCAAGGGCTTTGATATGTGGCTGCTGTGGAACGCAGTCAACGACGATACAAAATGGGATTCACCCGAAAACGAAATCGTCATCTCCACTGGGCCGTGCGGCGGCGTGACGCAGTACCCCGGCTCCGGCAAGTCGCTCGTGACCACGATCTCCCCCATCACCGAGATTGTGACCGACTGCAACGCCGGCGGGCACTTCGGGCCGCTGCTCAAGTTCAGTGGATGGGACGCCATCGAGGTGCAGGGCATCGCGGAGAAGGACGTGGTGGTGGTTGTGGACGCCATCGCGGGCAAAGTCACCATCGAGGAACTGCCCGACGCGCCGGACGACACGCACTTGCTGGGCGCGTGGCTCTATGACGCGCTCGCCGAGAAACCCGAAGAGAAGTATTACATCGCTATGGTCTCCGCTGGCACAGGCGCGGATCACTCGCTGCTCGGCTGCCTCAACTTCAGCCTCTACGACCGTAAGCGGCAGGATGTGCGTTACAAGCAGGGCGCGCGCGGCGGCCCTGGCACTGTCCTGCGACAGAAGCGCATCAAGGCGCTGGTGGTGCGCGCCAAGCCATTCAAGGGCGATGCGAACCACCCCGCCGACCCGGAGCGCATCGCGCGCGTGGGTGCGGATATGCAGAAAGAGGTCGCTACCTGGGACCCTGTCCAAAACCGGATGCGCAATCGCGGCACGCCCTATCTCGTGGGCATTATGAGCGATTACGACCTGCTGCCGGTGAACAACTTCAAGTTCGGCGCGCACCCCAAAGCGCACGACATCAATGGCGCGTATTGGGAATCGCGCCTCACCCAAGGGCTGCCCGATGGCTGCTGGTATGGTTGCACCATCGCCTGCGCCCACGCGGTGGATGGCTTCGAGCTGCAAACCGGGCCGTACGCGGGGCAGAAGGTCATCGTGGATGGGCCGGAATACGAAACCATCGGCGCGGTCGGCTCGAGCTGTGGCATCTTCGACGCGGACGCCATCCTGGAGCTGAACTTCTACTGCGACACTTACGGCGTGGATACCATCTCCTACGGCAACACCATCGGCTTCCTCATGGAGTGCTACGAGGCGGGGATTCTGGATAAGGAGAAGACCGGGGGGCTGGAGCTCACGTTCGGCAACGCAGCAGCCTCGCTGGAGATTCTGCATCAGCTGGCACGCGGCGAGGGCATGGGCAAGTTGGCCGGGCTGGGCGTCCGCAAGCTCAAGGCCATCATGGTGGAGCAGTACGGGGCCGATCCGCAGTTCATGCAGGATATCGGCATGGAGAACAAGGGCATGGAGTATTCCATGTACATGGCGAAGGAATCGCTGGCGCAACAGGGCGGCTACGCGCTCACCAACAAAGGCCCGCAGCACGACGAGGCCTGGCTCATCTTCATGGACATGGTCAACAACCAGCTGCCCACCTTCGAGGACAAGGCCGAGGCGCTGCACTACTTCCCCATGTGGCGCACCTGGTTTGGGCTGTGCGGCTTCTGCAAGCTGCCGTGGAACGATGTGGTGGATCCCAAGAACTCCCAGAGCGCCGAACCCGCCAAAATCCCGCATCACGTCCAGAATTATGTGGATATTTTCTCCGCCGTGACCGGGCACGAAATCACCATCAAAGACATTATCGCCATGTCCGAACGGGTCTACAACCTCCAGCGCGTGTTCAACATCCGCCTGGGCAAGGGCTTGCGCGAGCACGATTACCCACCCTATCGCGGAATGGGGCCGGTGACGGAGGAAGAGTACACATCGCGCCAGGAACGCTACGACGGGCAGCTGCGCGAGTGGGGCCGCGATCCCGACACGATGACGCTCCAGGAAAAGATGGCGGCGCACCGCGAGCATCGCATGGGACGCTACGACCAACTCATGGATGCGGTCTACGAGCGGCGCGGCTGGACGAAGAATGGCGTGCCGACGGTGGAGAAGCTCCAGGCGTTGGGGATTGCTTACCCGGATGTGGTGGCGGTGGTGGAGAAGGCAATAAGTAGCAAGTAGCAAGCCACAAGCGGCAAGCGAGAAGAGAAAAGATGGGGCGGGATTTCAAGAGGATTGTGGCTTGGCAAAAGGCGGATGCGCTGGTGTTGGCAATCTATGCAGCAACGCGCACTTTCCCGGATACCGAACGCTACGGTCTTACCTCACAGATACGGCACGCGGCGCTCTCGGTTGCTGCCAATATCGCTGAAGGTTCAGGGCGAGGCACTGACCGCGAATTCCTGCACTTCTTACACATTGCACAAGGCTCGCTTTCAGAAGTGGAGTACTTCATCTCAATCTCGCACCGCTTGGGCTACCTGGATGCAACAGCCTTCACCAACCTGGAAAACTGTCGCGCCGAAGCCGGGCGAGTCTTACACGGGTTCATCGAATCCATCGCCAAGCCACAAGGCAACAAGCCGCAAGCGGCAAGCGGCAAATAACTTGAGGCTTGCGGCTTGCAACTTGAGGCTGAAATGATTACCATCAACAAACGTGAATCTTTTGACTGGCATGAAAGCCTGACCGTCGCGGAGCTGCTGGCGGCGAAGACCTACACCTATCCGCACATCATCGTCTCGATCAACGGGACGGTGGTGAAGCATGATGCTTACGCCGAGACGCACATCCCTGATGAAGCGGACGTGCGGGTAATTCATCTGATTGCGGGGGGATGAAGCTGGTTTCTGGTTGCTAGAAGCTGGCAAACACAATCCAAGAGCCGGTTACTTTTCCAAGTAATCGGCTCTTGATTTGCGGCTACAATTGACAAGCATCCCATATCAAGTACACTAACGGTATATTTTTTTGTTGGAATTCGGTATTGGCTTTACCCATACTACTGTTTGCACACACTTTTAGGAGGCATTACCATGAATATTCAAAATCTCTTCGTTGCAGCATTAATCGGGTACTTATTCGGCAACATCCAGATGGCTTATATCCTGGGGCAGCTCGTGCGGCACATTGACATCCGCGAGCACGGCACCACCAACGCAGGCGCATCCAATGCAACTGTTGTATTAGGATGGCGCTATGGCATCCTTACGGGGCTAGGGGATGTGCTCAAAGCCACCGCCGCTGTTTTGCTCATCAAGGCCCTCTATCCAAATGTACCTGGCTTAGGATTCATCGCTGGAGGATGTGCTGTACTGGGACACATCTACCCGATGGTGATGAAATTTCGCGGCGGCAAGGGTATCGCGGCACTGGTCGGCACACTCCTGGCGCTCAACGGCTGGGTCGGACTGGCCTCCATCCTCTTCATCGCCTTCTTCCTGATCCTGCTCGATTACATCGCCATCAGTTCTATCGCGCTCTACGTTTTCCTGCCGTTCATCGTCGCCTTCTTCTTTAGGTACAGCCTTAATCCCATCGCCCTGGCCTGCATCATCTCCGCCGTAGGCATCTACAAACACCTTTCCAATATCCGCAATATCCGCGCCGGAACTGAGGTGGGGTTGCGCGCGGTGCTGAAACGGAAAGCGTAAAACAGTATGTAAAACGTACCCGCTCATTGACAGTTATATTTCGGTATGGTATAATGACCGTAGTCAATAATGACTACGGTCAACTTTGTGTAAGAGGATGAATACCATGAAAAAGATACTCATAATCCTGCTCGTTGTCGCCACGCTTGCCGGGGCAGTGTGGGGATTTATTTATCTGCGCCAGCAAAGCCAGACACAACGCACGGATATTCTACGCACAGGGCAGGTGCAGCGCGGCACGCTCGAAATCACGGTGGCCGCCAGCGGCAATGTCGCCGCGAATCAGAAGGCCGAACTGCGTTTCGCTTCAGCCGGTACGGTGGCCGAGGTGCTGGTAGATGTGGGCGATTACGTCGCTGCTGGAGATGTGCTGGCCCGGCTCAACACGGATGATTTACAGCGCGCTGTGCGGCAGAGCGAACTGGCGCTAGAGCAGGCACAGCTCAACCTCGAACAGCTCACCAAGACCGCCAGCGAGGAAGACATCGCCCTGGCCCGGCTTACGCTGAACCAGGCCGCGCAATCGCTCGAAGTAGCGCGCATCAGCAAGGAAGTGGCGCAATCACAGGGCAACGAGATGATGCGGCAGGCAACCACCGCCCGCGACCGCGCCAGCCAAAACTACCACGCTACGCGCGTCCGCGCCGACCAGGGCGAAATTCCCGGCGGAGCTGCCGATCAAGCCTATCTGGCCTACCTGGAAATGGAGGGGCAGTTGGGCGTCACCCTGCTCAACGCCGAGCTACAAATCCAACAATCACAAGATCAATGGCTGCGCGCCTACAATGCCTATCGGCAGGCCCAGGAAAATATGCGCCGCCTTGAAGATGGTGCGAGCGACGAGCAAATACAACAAGCCAATCTGCAAATCGAGCAGACGCAGCTGAGCCTGGAGCAGACCCAGGCGCGACTTGCCGATGCGCTGCTTAAAGCGCCATTTGCAGGCGTGGTAGCAGCAGTCAATCTGCAAACAGGGCAGGCCCCCGCCGGGCTACCAGCCATCGTGCTGGTGGATGATGCGCAGTTCTTTGTGGATATCACGGTGGATGAGACGGATGTGGGCAAGCTGGCGCTGGATCAGGCAGTAGCGGTAACGCTGGACGCCTACCCCAACACCGCGCTGCAAGGGCAGGTCGAACGCATTGCACCGGCAGCCAACAGCATGGGGGGTGTGGTCACTTACCCCGTGCGCGTGCGCCTGAGTCCGGATGACAGGGTACAGGTACGTGATGGCATGACCGCCAACGTCAGCATCAACACCAGCCGCAAGGAAAACGTGCTGCTCGCGCCCAATTGGGCCATCCGCACCGAGCGCACCGGCGGGGAAACCTTCATCTACGCCTACCATCTGGTAGATGGGGAGCTGCGCCGCGTCGCCGTCACTGTCGGAATGCGGAATGAGGCCTTCACCGAGGTGCTCTCCGGGTTGGAAGAGGGAATGACGGTAGCCCTGGTAACGGAAGAGCGCGTGCTCTTCGATTTCGAGAATGCGCCAAGCGGCCCACCCAATCGGCGATGAGGCCCTGACATGAGCACACCCGTCATTCAGGTCAAGGACCTCAAGAAAATCTACCGCATGGGTACGACGCTCGTCCACGCCCTGAACGGGGTATCGTTGGAAATCCAGCGCGGCGAAATAGCGGCTATCATGGGACCTTCGGGGTCGGGCAAGTCTACACTAATGAACATCCTGGGTTGCCTCGACCAGCCCACCGAGGGCGATTATTTTCTCGATGGCGAAGATGTGAGCGCAATGAGCGACGATGACCTCGCCTCGATCCGCAACCGGCGCGTAGGGTTCGTGTTCCAAAATTTCAACCTGCTGCCGCGTACCACCGCGCTGGAAAACGTGATGTTACCGTTGGCCTATTCGACCGTTCCCGCGCGCGAGCGAGCCAAACGCGCCCGCGAAGTACTGGAAATGGTGGGGTTGGCCGAACGGCTCGATCACACGCCCAACGAGCTCTCCGGCGGGCAGCAACAGCGGGTCGCCATCGCGCGCGCGTTGGTCAACCGCCCTGCCATCATCCTCGCCGATGAGCCAACGGGCAACCTCGATAGCCGCTCCGGGGAGGAAATCATGGCGATCATTCAGGAGCTCAACCGCGAGCAGGGCATCACCGTGCTGCTGGTGACGCACGACCAGCGCGTCGCCAACCACACGCAACGCGCCTTTCACCTGTTCGATGGGGAAATTGACGAGGAAGAAATCATCACCCACCCCATCCGCGCCAAACGCGCTAAATTGCAGGAGGAATCGCTATGAACCTGCTCAACAGCCTCCGCATCGCGCTCAAGGCGCTCACGGTCAACAAACTACGCGCCGGGCTGACTATGCTCGGCATCATTATCGGCGTGGGCGCAGTCATCACGCTGCTCTCGGTAGGCGAGGGCGTGCAAGCTTACATTACCCAACAGTTCCAGTCCATCGGCACCAACCTATTCTTTGTAATTCCCGGCTCGATGAGTGGCGAGTTGAACCGGCCCGCCTACCTCACGATCCGGGATGTGGCGGCGTTGCTCGATCCGGAGCTCGCCCCCGACGTGCTGCGCGTTTCCCCTGTCGTTCAAGGTGGGGGGCAGCTCAGCATTCCAGGGCGCGATAAAAGCACCGAGGTGCGCGGCGTCACACCAGAATATACCGCCGTGCGCGATTGGCAACCGGATGTCGGGCAGTTCTTCACCGATGCCGACAACCAAAGCCAGGCACGGGTGGTTGTGCTGGGGAAAATCGTAGCGGAAAGCCTGTTCCCGGACAACCCCCGCCCGCTCGATGAAATCGTCCGCATCAATGGGGTGCCATTCCGCGTCATTGGCGTCATGGCCGAGCGCGGCGGCTCCAGCTTCGGCAGCGAAGATGACTGCGTCATCATCCCGCTCAACACCGCCCTGGCCCGCATTTTCCCACGCCGCACACCACAGGGCGAGCCGCGCGTCTCCGCCATCTACGTCCAGGCCATCACCGGCGACCGCATCGAAGCCGCCATCACCGAAGTCTCCGCCATCCTGCGGGATCGCCATCGCATCGCCCCCGGCGAACTGGATGACTTCAGCATCATCAGCCAATCCGACCTCATCGGCACGTTCGAGCAGATTACGGGCGTGTTGACCGTGTTCCTGGGGGCCATCGCCGGTATCAGCCTGTTGGTGGGTGGCATCGGCATTATGAACATCATGCTGGTCAGCGTGACCGAACGCACCCGCGAGATCGGCCTGCGGAAGGCGGTGGGCGCACGCAAGCACGACATTCTGGCACAGTTCCTCAGCGAGGCGGTGGTGCTTTCGATGGCCGGGGGCTTCATCGGCATTGCACTGGGGACTTCGGGCGCGCTGCTCATCTCACAACTGCTACGCGACGAGGGCTTCGCAGCAGTTATCACCGCCGATGCGGTGCTGCTGGCGACGCTGTTCTCGGCAGCGGTGGGGCTATTCTTCGGCATCTACCCGGCCCAGCGCGCCGCCAGTCTGAACCCGATTGATGCGTTGCGATATGAGTGATACACCCCTTGTGAAGGTTGAGAAACCTTCGCAAGGATGAATTTGGGCATTTATCAATGTCATTAAGGCCGTTCCAAGAAAATAAACTATCCAGGTTTTGACGCTGTCGCGGGAACTTTCTTTTGATGTGGCGTGCTTTAAATCTTGGAACTACCTAAGTTAAGAACAATGCGTAGGCTTGCCATGCACGAATTGGAGCACGAATACACGAAGGCGAAGCAATCTCGTTCATAATTGAGATTGCGCCATTCGCAGACGAATGGACGCCACGGAGACGTGGCTCGCAATGACAAGGTTGAGTAATTACACTTAATGACATTGACCTCTAATATGCCGGCACGCTCCACATACAGCGGAGTACGCACACATCCAAACCAGCCGAATGTGGAGCTAAAAATCCATGCAGCACCTACGATACTGATTTAACGGATCAGGATTTGGGCGGCCAGACACTCCAGCCCGGCGTCTATTGTTTCGATACGTCCGCGCAGTTGACAGGCAATCTCGTATTGGATGCTCTGGGTGACGCCAATGCCGTCAGGGTTTTCAAAACCGGAAGCACACTCACCACTGCCTCCGGCGCGGTGGTGCGCCTGACCAATGGCGGGCAGGCGCTCAACGGGTTCTGGCAAGTGGGCAGCTCGGCAACACTCGGTACTACCACGCAATTCAGCGGAAATATCCTCGCGGATCAAAGCCTCATCGGCGACTTGAGCGGCACAACCAATCCCACACAGGTGACAATGGACGCCAACAAAGTCATCACGGCCACGTTCAGAACGAACCGCTATCTCTCCCTTGTACAGAGAAATACGCAATCGCACCAAAGTCACCCTGTCCAAGCCATCAATATGCGTGTTTTGAGCATACTACCGGGTTAGTTGTGCGGTACTGCCTTCGACGAACGCAGAGGCCTTCGGCAGGCTCAGGCACCGGAGCAGCCCGGTAGCTGAGCCTGCCGAAGCCTCTCCCGGTTGCCCTCCGGCATTGCCTTGGACGGCCCTCGCGCCAAAGTCACCCTGTCCAAGCCATCAACAGGCGTGTTTTGAGCATACTACCGGGTTAGTTGTGCGGTACTGCCTTCGACGAACGCAGAGGCCTTCGGCATTGCCTTGAACGGCCCTCGCGCCAAAGTCGCCCTGTCCAAGCCATCAATATGCGTGTTTTGAGCATACTACCGGGTTAGTTGTGCGGTACTGCCTTCGACGAACGCAGAGGCCTTCGGCAGGCTCAGGCACCGGAGCAGCCCGGTAGCTGAGCCTGCCGAAGCCTCTCCCGGTTGCCCTCCGGCATTGCCTTGGACGGCCCTCGCGCCAAAGTCACCCTGTCCAAGCCGTCAACAGGCGTGTTTTGAGCATACTACCGGGTTAGTTGTGCGGTACTGCAGAAATACTGCTCCTTGAATCAAGCCTCACCACACCATCCCCAGATCACAGCATATATGTTGTAGGTAATACACACCCTCTCCACATACAACGGAGCGCGCTCGCACTCAAGTCATCTAAATGTGGAACTAAAAATCTACACCGCATTGATGACATCCCGCACATTGCCGTATATGCTAAGAGAGTATAGTCGCCGGTAGGTAAGTTCAGCAGATCACGAATCAATGTCATTAAGTTAGGGGTTGCAGGCCATCCACGGAATGCACGAATTTTACAATACCAGGCGAGTTCGTGTATACGTGACCAAATTCGTGGACGGCAAGCCAGACCCGCATTCTTATTTCTATGTCACCATTTCCATAAAGCGTACCCGCCTTTTCGTCTTTTCGTCTTTTCGCTTTTTCGCTTTCAGGAGGTCCTTATGCGCCCACAATTGCTGCGCCACAGCTTCGCCCAATTGCGGATTAAAATCACGCTGCCTTACATCATCCTCGCTATCTTACTGGCCTTCAGTACCACTTTTCTGGTGACACGGCTCCTGGCGAATCTGCTGGAAAGCCGTTTTCAGGCTTCGTTGCTGGATGCCGGGCAAAAAATCAACGAAACGATTGTGCGCATCGAGCAGGAGCAGCTGGCCGTCTGGCGTACGGTTGCCTACACGAATGGGTTTGCGGAAGCTGTAGCCGGCGGCGACAGAGAGACGATTGTCGCGCTGAGCATGCCACATCTCGTCAACGCCCGCTACGATAGCCTGATCGTGCTGGATCACACGGGGACACCCCTCGCGGCGGCGCAGCATACAGGCAGCGATAATATCCTGGACTATATCACTAGCGCGCCAGAGGACTGCGCACAGTGGAACGTGGTGCAGCTGGTACTACACAGCCGCGCAGATGCCATCGGCGACAAGTACGCCGCTGTAGTAGAAACGCAGCAAGGATGGATCTTTTACACCGCCGGGCCGATCAAACAAGAGGGCCGCATCGTCGGCATGCTGTTGATGGGCAACTACCTGGAGCGCCTGGTGCAACGACTCGACCGCAGCGCGCTGACGCGGGTGGCGCTCTACCTGGAGCCGGGGACGCCGCGTTTCAACACCCTCTCTGCCACAGACGAGGGCGCGCTCGCGCTCAGCCAGGAGGACTATCACCAGTATCTCGCGGGACAGCACGAGTGGATCTATCGCCAGGATATCACGGTGGAAGGCCGCGAGTATGCGCTCGTTTTTAGCCCGTTCAAGGTGCGTTACGACCGCGATATAGGGGTGCTGGCGGCGGCGCTGCCGCTCAGTTTCGTCACCAGTGCCCTGCCCCCCGCCCAACAATCCTTGCTAGGCATCTTCAGCGTGACGACCATAGTAGTGATGTTCGTCGGCACGCTGGTTGCCAGTGCCGTCGTGCGCCGCGTGAGCCGGCTCTCCGCCGCTACGGAGCAGGTCTCTCAGGGTGATCTAACCACACAAGTAGATATCAGCGGCGGGGATGAAATCGCCACCCTCGGACAAACCTTCAACCAGATGGTGCTGCAAATCCGCGAAGGGCAACTGTACCGCGACTTGCTCGGCCTGACCGCCAGCCCCGCCATTGCGCGCAAATTGCAAGAAGTGCGCGCCACCGGCGCGCTGGGGCTGGAAGGCCAAACGGTCATCGCTAGCATCCTCTTCGCCGATATTCGTGGGTTCAGCGCCCTATCCGAAGGGCACACACCTGCCTACATCATCCAAATGCTCAACACATATCTCGAAGGGACGGTTGCCATCATCCAGAATAACAACGGCGTGCTCAATAAATTCATCGGCGATGCGGTGCTGGCCTTCTTCGGCGTCTTACCAAAGGCGGAATCGCCAGCAGTAAGCGCGCAACATGCGTTCAATAGCGCGTTGCAAGTGTTGGAGCATCTCAAACAGATGAACATACAGCGGGTCGCCCAGGGTGAGTCGCCCATCCGCCTGGGCATCGGCATCAACACCGGGCCAGTGATAGCCGGGTTGCTAGGCTCCCAGAGCCGCTTCGAGTACACAGTGCTAGGCGATACGGTCAACATAGCCCAACGGCTCAGCGGTCTAAACAAGCAGTATACAGAGTACGATCTGTTTGTCTCCGACGAGACTTACGAACTACTCCAGCAAGTTGCACCGGACAGTGTGAACGCCGTAGAATTGGGCGAGGTGCAGATCAATGGGCGCGTGCAGACGATACGGGTTCATGCACTAAAGTAAGGAGGCGTAACGATGAACAACAAATACCGGCTGGCCTGGGGACTCTTTTGCTTGATCAGCTTTGGGCTAGGACTGCTATCCATCTTGCTGGCAGTACAGTTAGCGCTGCAACCCGCCTGGCCGGGCGCTTACGCTGGCAGTCTGGCTGCCAAAATTTTTGCGGACTACAGCACCGATCCAGGCGATATGCCACAGCTGCCGCAGGTAAGTATAGCATTGGTCTATGATTTGCAAGAAGAAACCGCCAGCGCTGCGCCCTTAGCGCCAGGGACAGTGCTGACAGTACAAACGCCCAACGTCCCCCCCACCCCAACCAGTACACCGGCCCCGCCGAGAGGCACACCACCCCCGACGCCAACGCCGCCTACCACGCCAGGTACACCGACAGCTACGCCGACTCTGCAACCCATCAATACGCCCACGCGCACCCCTATGCCAACAGCGGAGCCAACATTACCGCCACCCACAGCTCAACCCACAGCGGAACCCACATCACCGCCCCCCCCAGCTCAACCTACAGCGGAACCCACCACGCCGCCACCCACAGCTCAACCCACCACGCCGCCGCCGCCCACAGCTCAACCCACAACGCCAACGCCAGAGCCACAGCCCGGGCCGCCCCATGGGCCGCCCCAAATACCGCCCCATGTGCCGCCCCTTATGCCGCCCCAGGTGCCGCCCCATGCGCCACCCCACCCTTGAGCCTTGCCATAAACCGGGAATAACTCGGGAGAACGCTATGGGGCTTATGATACACCCTGATATAAAGTGGCGCAGGTAAAGCCGGGGGTGATCTAGCTGGGGGAATCGGTCCTATCTCACCCCGCTGGCACGCTTGAAGAAAGATCCAGCGCAAATAGAGGGAGATTTGTGCTGCTGAAAGCCGCAGCCGTGCTACAAGCGACCTGGCTGCATCCGGCGGGGAAAGAGCAGATGTCGCTGCCGCAGGGGGCATTCATCACGCGGGCGGCACACCTGCCGAAGCTGCGCCGGTTCACCAGCGCTGTACTGGACTATCGCTCAGAGCCTTGAGCGGGAAACGATCGCCGCGCACCAGCTCATTGACCCACTTGGGCCGGTCGGGGACGTACACAGTGACGGCGACCAGCTCTTTCGGGTCGGTATAATCGCAGATCACATGCACTTGCAAATCGAGATCGCCGGGCAATGGGCCAACAATCAGCACGCGCCGGCGATCTCGGTAGTGTTCCAACACCTGCCCATTGAAGAGCGCGTAAAACACGTCCCGCGCGCGCAAGCTTTCCTTGTGCGCCTCGCGCAGCGCGTGATCTGAAATCCGCAACTGGTTGCGATAGGTCAATAAGTCTTCGACATCCGTGATGAACATGGCTGCTCACCCCGCTTCCTTCACTATGGTATGGGGGAAGTATAAAGCAGGGCGGGACAAAAGTCAAAACCTGGCGCACTTGCCTTCTCACCCCATGCTGCTATAATGCCCTTACATAACGCGATGAGGCTCGCCGGGCACATGCCCATTGTCGCCAAGACTGATAGCCTCTACTCACGACGCAGTCGTGCGTAGAGGCTATTTTTGTTGATGAGGAACTACCAGATGGCAAAACACACGTTATACCATGAATTACACGAAGCACTCGATCAATTCGGGTGTGCGATTTGTCGTATTGGAGAAAAAACTGTAGCGCGCTATCTTGAGGGCCTGGTATACGAAACCGCCAATGATTACAAAGTCCGTGCCGAAATAACCCGCTCGCGCGGCTTTTGTAATTTGCACGCCTGGCAACTGCGCGCCTGTCACGGCGCAGCACTCGATATTGCCATTCTATACGGCGACATCTTAAGCGACTGGCAACACGCGCTAGAAAACCACATGCCACAAGCCGCCCCTAAAAACCCATTGCACTGGCTACGAACAACGCTAGGACTATCCGGCGGACAGCCGACTGCCCACGCGCTCGCCGCAACCCTAGCACCGCAACGCCCGTGCCTGGTGTGTGATACACGCGAGACCGCCGAGCGCGCCCATCTCCAGGAATTGCTGGCACATCTGACCGACCCAGACATACAAGCCAGCTACGTCGCCTCCGGCGGCCTGTGCTTACCCCATTTCCGCCTGGCTTTACAACATAGCACCACCACTGTACACACGGAGCAGCTCGTGACATTGCAAAGCCAGGCCATCGCACCGCTGCTGATGGAAGTAAATAAGTTCATCCGCAAACATGACTATCGTTTTGAAGCGGAGATGACCGCAGACGAAGGGGAATCCTGGACCAAGGCGCTGGCCCTGGTTTCCGGGCAACACGGGATGCGGTAAATCCTCTCCAGTGAATATCGGAATGCCCACAAAAACGCTCCGATTTCCCCTACACAGACCAGAGCGCTTCCCAACGCGCGGCCTGCGCTTCCTCCAAGATAACACTTTGGGTCAGCCCGGCGGTCAATTGGATGTCTACATGATGCCATATTTGCTGCGGGCGCGTGGACATCCCCACAAGTTGCTGGCGTGGGCAAAACGCTATCAGCCAACCGTAAGCCGCGCCGCTCGCTTTCTCCTCGCGGATTAGGATAAGCGCCCGATCCGTAAGCGCGAGCAGCGCTGCCGGCGCCACCCCCTGCCGGAAAATCCCGGCAATCCGTCGAGTGATGCGCGGCTGCCAGACATAATCCACTACCCGCTCTTCGGGCAACAGGGCGTAAATTTGCAGGCCGTTCCTGAATTTGAAGGATTGCGCGCCCAATTGTTCCAACAACGCCAACGTTGCGGCGTCACGCGCGGGAGGAGCGGAATCCATCCCACCATACGCCTGCCGCACCACCCGCTGCAATGCGGTGTGAAGCAGCGGCTCGCCCACTGTGTTGTACTCCACCAGGATACGCCGCAGCTCCCCCTGCGCCCAGCCCACGAATTGCAAGCACCCGTAGAGCAAAATCAAGTGATGCTCGACCAGCAGCACATCCGCATTGCGTAAGTAGATAGGGTCAGCACCGGTCTGCACAGAGAGCACCCCGGCCGTAGTGAACAGCAAAGCCTGCGGCGGCACGCGCCGCCGCTTCTGGAGCGTCTGCGTATGCGCCGGAATCCACACAATGACCTGTGGAACATCCTCCGGCGGCAACACGCGACTCGCGGCTGCCTGCAAATCCGGCGGCAAATCCGCGAGCGTATCGAGGAGATAGGGCGTCTCACGCATGATCCAATTCTATCAACTCCCGATAGAGCTGCCACGTCCCTTTGCCATCTTTGCTGCTGCTAGGGGCGCGGTCGTAGTAGAGCTCGAAAATCTGGTCGGTAGCCACACGCACACGAAAGTAGATGCGCCCCACGCCCCACGAGCCGCGCGCGGCAGCGGCCTCCGCGTGTGCGGGGCGCATATTGCTCGCCATTCGCCCCTTGCGGCGATAATCACGCCACTCCTCTAGCAACTCCACAATGGTGTAAGTTTGCTCGCGCCACACAAAGCACGCCGGACATCCCGGTTGTTTCTCAAAGAGCGGGGCTGCATCAAACTGCACTTCTATCGGTTCGGCGATAAAATGGGTTGACGTTAGAGACATAGCTCACTCCTTTACGCGCGCAACATCCGCTCTGCAAACGCCAGCACCTGCTCGCAGATACGCGGCCAGGCGGCGTTGCCAGGGCTGAGCAGGACGTGCGGCGCGTCGAACTCGTGGTAGCTCAGCGGGCCGGGCAAGCGTTGCAAGAGGCGGCGGGTATTTGCGGGCAATACCACATCATCAGCCATACCTTGCAGGACGAGCGTGGAGACGCGAGCCTGCAACGCACACCGATAAGCTGCGCGTCCCACCAATGCCAGCTGCGCGATAATCTCCGTGGGCATCGCAAAGTCCCGTATCGTCGCCTGCACGGCAGGATCATCCAAATCCAGCTCCGGCAAGAAGCCCGCCACGCCGCCGCGCAAATCAGGGGAGGTGAAATCTATCTGCTTGAACGGGCGCACAGTTCGGAAAATCAGCCGCAACACAGGCCACAAGGTCAATAACGCCGGGTGAACCTGCGGCAAGCGCCAAAATGGGGCGGCCAATACCAAGCCGTCCGGCAGCATCTCCGCTGTCGCCTGGATGGCTAGCCCACCGCCCATCGAGTGACCAATCAGCAAAACCGGGGCATGATCGCGCCGTAGCGCCGCCAGTGCCGCGAAGACCGCCGCGCGCCATTCGGTATGCCGCCGCGTAAAGAGCGTGTCCATCTCGCGTCCCATGCCGGGCAACAGCAGCCCCTGCGCGGTCCACCCATCAGCGTGCAGCGCCTCGGCCAGCGGGCGCGTCTCGATAGGCGTGCCAGGGAAACCATGCACGAGCAGGGCCGCTGGTTTGCCACCTTCAAGCAAGTACGGGTCATGCTCCGGACCTTTCAAGGCTGCGAAAATATCCATAAGCACCTCAATTTTGTCACCATGAACCGTTTGCGACATCCGTCTACCAGCAGCCAATCTCAACCACGAACGAGATTGCGCCGTTCGCTTGCGAACGGATGCCGCAGACGGCTCGCAATGACAGGTAGAATCCAGGTCGAATAATTACAAAAAAACTCTGTGTTCTCCGCGCCTCTGTGATGAATCTGTTCACTTCCCCTGCATAAACCACAGCACATCGTAGCCATGCGCCTCTAGCCAGGCATCATCCGGGCCAGACCAGCCGAAGCGCGCGAGATCAATCCGCCCCTGAGCATCGAAGGCAACGCCCTCAGATTCGAGCATCTCGCGTTGCTCTGGCCCGCGCAGGCTGAGCTGCCCCTGGCTATTGACGACGCGCTGCCAGGGGACGCCCTTATCGCCGGTGCGGAGCGCGGCCAGCGCGTAGCCCACCATGCGCGGCGTGCAGCGCCCCACAATGCGGGCGATCATCCCATACGCGGCAACCTTCCCCGGCGGAATCTGCCGAATCACGGCGTAGATGCGGTCATAAAGAGGCACGGGGTCAGGTATGTTCATAGATGTCTCCTAAAATGTACTGCGTAATGCGTACTATGTAAGCAGATTAAACTTTACGCATTACGCGATACGCAGTATCCCCAGATTATGCTCGTGCAATTCCAAGCGTCCATAGTGTGCCACATCACGCGGGAGACAATCTGCAAGGGGCAAGATACCGCGCGAATCCCACAGCGACCGCAGGTAGTACAGGGTCTCGTCAATGCGCGCGTGGATGGCAGCGCGGCCTAAGAGCGGTAGTCCATGTGAGAGCAACAACACTTCGACATCAAGCGCGCGCAAGCACTCCAAAGAAGCGATCATCGCGGGGTAATCCTCCACACGGGGAAGCGTGGGCAGCCCTTCGGGGGTCGCCATCAACAAATCACCCACCTGCGCGCAGCGCGCATTGATGAGCGTGATGAGGCTGCACGGGCTATGCCCTGGCGCATGGAGAAAGCGCAGCGCGAAATCGCCGAAGGTCGTTTCTTCGCCATCCGCAAGCAGGCGCGTGGGGATGGGAAAGTCCTTGTCCGGGCGACGGCTGCGGTAGAGGGCGTAATTGTGCGTGTAATGCGGGCTGGCCCACAGTTCACAATCGGCAAACACCGCCGCACCCTTGAAGTGATCGGGGTGGTAGTGCGAAAGCAACACAATCACCGGTTGCAACCCCGCATCTGTGAGATGTGCGCGCAGCTCCTCCGCTTGTAGACGAAAGGCCGCATCTATGAGCAAAGCGCGGCGACCCTCCACCAGCACGGTGAGAGAAAAGTCGAGTTCATCAGCATCACGCGGGGTGAAGATGGTCTGGTACAGATTGGGGGCTAGCTGTAATATTTGCATACCTACGATTCCACCACGCCCCCAGAAAGATTACCCGCCCGCGCCGCGCGCCAATCATCAAGCGTCTCTGGCAGGGCGAAGATGTCGCCTTCCGGGCGCTGCTCCAGGCGCAATGCCCCCACCGGGCAGATGGGAATGCAGACGCCGCAGCCCACACAGCGCAGCGCGTCCACATGGATGGTATCGCCCAACGTCAACGCACCAAAGGGACACCGCTCGATGCACGCGCCGCAAGCGATGCACAGGTCGCTATCAGCGCGATTGACGAACGTGGAAGGCGCGACGACGTTTTGCAGACCCAAATCGCTCATGCCGCGCAGGATGCCGCAGGCGCAGGTGCAACAATTGCAGATGTACCACAGGCCCTCGCGAGTGTTGCTCACGGAATGTACCAGACCCGCGTCGGCAGCGCGGTGGAGCGTTGCCAGGGCTTGCTCGCGGCTGAGCGGGCGCACGGGGGCATCCGCCGCCCCACCCGCCGGATCGCCAAACGCGCCGGGCGATTCGCTGAAGATCATGCACACATCCAGTGGATGCTGGCACGGCTCGCCGATGAGCGCCTTTTGCTTGCGGCAGACGCAATCAGTGACGCCCCAGGCCCGCGCGCGCTCGACGATGGCGACGGCGCTCTCGTAGGGGGCGATGTCCATGTCCACGCGCACGCTCTCACCAATGGGGATGACGCGATGCACGGGTGGCTGCACTGCCGCCGTCTGCCCAAACGCCTCGTGATAGTATGCCTCGAAGAGCTGCGCCAGCTCCGCGTCAATCGTTGCGCCCTGCATCTCGTAGATGCCCACCACAAAGGGTAGCAGCGCGTAGCCGAAGCCACCCTCCGCCCGCCCGCCGGTGATGAGGCCGCGCCGCGCCATACCCTTGAGCTGCTGGCGCAAAGCGCGCGGCTCCGCGCCGAGCCGGGTCGCCAGCTGCGCAATCGCCACGGGCGCGATGCCGAGATCCGCCGCCAGAGCAGCCTCCTCCGGCGTGAAGAGCTTAGCAAGGATGCGTAGCTCTACGCCGCTTTCGGTTGCGGGGAAGCCCTCCGGGAACTCATCCAGACGGCGAGCCAGACGTTGATAGGCGTTGTGTGTCATGTCCCCCCCTCCTGCACTATTGCCGCAACACCAGCGGCAAGTAAATATCATAATGCGGCCAGAAAGCCAGATTGGAGAGCGGCGACCAGCCGCCCGTATTGTGTGTCCTGACCGCGAAGTAGCGCACGCCGCTGTTGTAGGAGAGCGTGTGCGTGGCTGTATGGATGACATCCCCTGTGGCGAAATCCGCCGCGACGTCCCAAGTCGCGGCAGTGAGGGGCTGCGCAGCGTAGCGCACAGTCGTAGTTATGGCAGCAACAGGCGGCGTCCAGCGCAGCGTCACGGTGAGATTACCACCATCGAGCGTCGCCTGAATCACACGCAGATCACGGATAGCAGCGGGCGCAGGGATGCCGTACTCGTCCGCCCCGATGTCACGCGCTGGCCCAATAGGGCGGGGATCACCATCAATATCATCATCGCACAGCCCGGCAGCCAGCGGGACACCCTGGTCAATGACCGCCGTCGCCCCTGGCAGAAGGTGCAAATCACCCCCGGCTCCGTCCACAAAAAGCGTCAACGGCGCATTGATCAGATTCCCGGCCTGTGTTGCCGTTGCGCCATCGCGTTGGCGTAAGTTGTGGCTGACCAGATTGTTCACCAGATCAACCGAGGTGTTGGCAAAGCGCCACTCGATAGATGAAAAAGGCGCTTGGGTAGAAACGACTGTATTGTGGTAAGTTCCCACCTCACAGGCATTCCACAGGCTGATGCCGCTATCGAAGCCGGATTGTGACGCGAAGAGCTCCGCGCGATTGGCAAAGACGAAGTTGTTACGGATAATACCGCCGTAATGGTCAACATAGCCGCTCGTGCCGGGGCAGGGATGATCAGCGTAAGTGCGTGCCGTCCCGCTGGTCGCCAGCCCAAAGCCAATGCCACGCGCGTTGTTATGCAGCACGTTGCGCTCAATGATGGGGTCGCGGCACCCGCGCCAGAGGTGGATGCCATGCTCGGACAGACCGCTGCTGCACCAGAAGCCCGCAATGTGATTGTCGCGAATCACCCAATCGCGCCCCTGATGCATATCAATCCCGCCGGTGTAACAGTTGTTGCGAATGTGCGGACGCCCGGCATCAGTCAGTTCAATGGTCGAACAAGCAATCACCCCGCTATCGGCGTAGTAGCCGCCGCTCACCGGGTTGATTTTGATAGCCTGCTGCCCCGGATCAATAATATGGACGTTGTAAATCAGCGTATTGAGCGCGTGCGCCGTGCTGGAATTCATCACATGGATGGGATGGGTATAAGCGCGCTTGATAGTGATATCGGCAAGGGTGACATTGGAAGCCACAATACTAACGGTTTGGGTACGGCTGTAGTTATCATCGAGGATGACCGCCTCGCGGTTGCCGCTGGCAGAGCGAATTGTGAGGTGCGGCGTAGCGATCCAAAGATAGTGATCGTTTTCCCCCAGGTTATACGTTCCATCCGCCAACAAGATGGTGGTATGGGGAACAGCTGCATTGACCGCTGTCCATAACTGCGCCACGGTTGAAACATTGACAATCGTATCGCTGCCAGGCGGTGGCGGCAACGGCGCGCAATCCGTCGCGGCACGCATCACATCGGCGAGAACAACCGGGGGTGGTGGATCAAGGCCTTGCGCAGCTACAGGCACGAACAACAGAGGAACAATCAGCAACAGGCCGATCCAGCCTAGTCCCCAGAGAACCAGCTGCTTACGCCCAACTTGCAACACAATGAATTGACACATAAAGCCCCCCTCTCTGAAAATGGCAAATCTCAAAACTTGACCTGGTCGCGGATCTAGCGCTCCGCTCCGAGCATTCCGGCAGGCACCCACACGGATACAGAGCGCGCCTTACACCGGAACTCCCCCCACCCTTCGGCATCGGTGGTGACAGGATCAGTAATATGCTCTGTCAGATCAATATAAGTGGCCTGAGGATACACCGTTTCCATACGCTTGTACCCGGCTTCAGCATTGCTCAACACCACGGCCATGCCCCCCGGACGGGTTTCATCACCCAACCGCGTCCAGCCCACACAATCGGGCTGATCGAAATAATCGTACTGCTCTCCGTAAGCGTAGTGCCTGCGGGCGCGCAAGAAGATGTTGATCAACCACTGGTGACTATCCAGCCAGATTTCATGCTCTTGACCATCTTTACCCACATCCCTGTAATGCGCCCCGTAATACTCCGCCGCAAAGATACAGGGATAGCCATCCCGCCGCAGCAGGATCAAAGCATACGCCAGCGGCGTGAACCAGGCTTCCACAACGGATTCGAGGGCTTGCAAGGGCTGGGAATCGTGATTGCTCACCAGCGTTACAGCCAGGTCTGGGTGCGTACTCACAAGGCTATCCTCGAAAATTTTCCGCAAATCATACTCGCGGCCCTGCTTACTGGCAGCGGCAAAGTTGTAATGCAGAGCGACATCGAAGAGCATCATGTTGCCCTCAGTTACACGCAAGAAATTTTTCAAGGCCTCGCTCTTACCCGACCAGTACTCCCCCACTGCAAACAGAGGACGTTGGCTATGCTCCCGAAGATGATTCAACCAGTCCAGGAAAAACCGGGACTTCACATGTTTCACCGCATCAAAGCGGAATCCATCCACGCCGGTGGTCTCCAGGAACCACTCACCCCAGTAAAAGAGCTCCGTCTGCACATCGGGATTGTTGATATCGAGATTACACCCCATCAAATAATCGAAATTACCTTTCTCCAAATCAACACTATTATCAAACGCCTTACCTTCAAACAAGTAGATGGCATGTGTGTGCTCATCGAAGGCGTTGTAATCCGCCGCATTGAAATGCCACCAGTGCCATTGCAATTCAGAGTATTGGCCTTTGCGCCCCGGAAAGGTAAAGTGCGTCCAAGCTTTGATGGTGCGCAATGCACCCATAGGTTCGCGCCGATTTTCAGGGTTATAGGGCGTTGCCTTGAACTCCTCAACCTGGTCGGCACCCATTTTGTGGTTGAACACAATATCGGCGTAGACCTGCAACCCGGCAGCTTGCGCGGCCTTGATTGCGGCAAGGTACTCCTCGCGGGTGCCATATTTAGTGCGGACAGTCCCCTGCTGATCGAACTCGCCCAGATCGAAGAGATCGTACACGCCATAGCCGACATCATACCCCCCACCGGCCCCTTTACAGGCCGGCGGCAGCCACACAGCCGTAATGCCAGCCTGGGCTAGTGCGGCAGCATCTTGTGCCAGTTGCGACCAGAGCTGCCCATCGGAAGGCGTGTACCAATGAAAATACTGAAACATAACGCCATTGTGTGCGATCATAGTACCTTCTTAACGGGATTGAGCGATAAATCTTCCAGCAGATCAGGGTCATTATAAACCGCCGCGCGTAAATGCAAAGTCCGCGCCAGCGCGAGAGGCGCTAATGGTAGAACACGTAAAGTTGTTGATTCTACAAAACGGCCTTATAATCGCGTAGTGACAGTCGTTTTTTGCGAAAGGGAAACGAAAGGGAGGGATTATGCAACGCAAACTGGTGAGTATATTGCTGCTGATGCTATTAGCGATGACGTTGGCCTGCGCAGCTTCATCTACCCTGGAGGTTACCGCAACCTTAACGCCGACGCCAACGGTTGTGGAAGTGGGCCAGGGAACAGAAGCGCCGCCCGACCCGGGCACAGCGCCCACAGCCACCGCCACGCCCACGCCTGGCTGCACATTCGCGGCTGCGTATGTGGCGGATGTGACTGTCCCTGACAACACAGCCTTCTTGCCCAACACGCCATTCGTCAAAACCTGGCGCATGCGCAACAGTGGTACATGCGATTGGGAACCAGGATCGCTCTTTGTGTACGTCTCCGGTGATCCATTGGGTGGCCCAGCCTCTGTACCACTCCCGGCTGCCGCCGTAGACACAAGTGTAGATGTCAATATAGATTTTATCTCGCCCAATACGCCGGACACCTATCGCTCCAATTGGCAGGCGCAATCCCCAGCAGGCGTACGCTTCGGCGGACAATTCTATGTGCAAATTGTTGTCCCCGATCCCACACCCACGCCGACACACACACCAGAGCCTACCATCTTAGTCCCCCTACCAACACTCATTGCACCCATTGCCGATTGGCCCGTGTACCGCAACGGAAATACCGGCCCTAATGTGTATGCGATCCAGTATCTACTGCGCGCTGAGGGGGCAACGATTACGGCGGATGGGATTTTCGGCCCGGGGACGCTAAACGCAGTCAAGGCTTTTCAACAAGCGCGCGGGCTTACGGCAGATGGCGTAGTAGGCAGACAAACCTGGGCTGAGCTCATCAAAAACCACACACTGCAAACCGGCAACAACGGCGATGCGATCCGCGCGGCGCAATATCTGCTGGCGAATGTCTACGGCTATACCATTGCTGTGGACGGAGCTTTTGGCCCAGGCACCCGGAATGCGGTCAGGTCTTTCCAAACCGCGCAGGGCTTGACGTCAGATGGTATCGTAGGACAAGACACCTGGAAGGCATTAGTAGTTGGCCCATAACACGAGGTCTACAACGTGACAGCAGCAATGTTCGATGCTTTGACACGGGCGCGGCGCTCCACACGCCAGTTCTTACCCGCGCCCGTACCAGAGCAGCTCCTACAGGCGTTGATCGAGACGGCTTGCCGCGCGCCCTCGGCGCATAACGCGCGCCCCTGGCGCTTCACCCTGCTCACGGACAGCGCCACGCTGCGCGCGCTCGCAAAAGCCATGAGCGTAGACTTCCGCCGCGACCTGGAGCGCGACGGGCTACCACCGGACGTGGTAACAGCGCGCGTAGCACATTCACTGGCCCTCATCGGCAATGCGCCAGCGGGCGTGTTGTTGAACCTCACGCTCAATGATATGAACACCTACGCTGATCCGCAGCGCGCCGCCGCCGAGCGCGACCTGACCGTGCAAAGCGCGGCATTGGCCGGCGGGCAGCTGCTCCTGGCAGCCACTGCGCACGGGCTGGGCAGTGTATGGTTGTGCGCGCCGCGCTTTTGTCAGGCGACCGTTGCCCAACACCTGGCGCTTCCGGCGGATTGGGAACCACAGGCATTGATTCTGCTAGGGTATCCGGCGGATGACGCTCACGACAAACCGCCCGCAACCAACCAGCAGCGACAAGACCCGATCAACCGCCAGCGCCCAAACGTGGTTGCGCTGGCGGGCGGCGTGGGCGGGGCGCGCTTGGCGCAAGGACTGGCGCATATATTGCCGCCGGAGCAATTGAGCATCATCGTCAACACTGGCGATGACTTCGAGCATTGGGGGCTGACCATCTGCCCCGACCTGGATACAGTCATGTATACGCTCGCGGATGTAGCGAATCCTGAAACTGGATGGGGCCTGGCCGGGGAAAGTTTCAACTGTATGGAAGCTATGACCCGGCTGGATGCGCCAGACTGGTTCCGACTGGGCGACCGCGATCTGGCGACGCATCTCACGCGCACGCAAGGACTGCACGCCGGGCTGCGTCTCACCGAAGTGACGGCGCACCTAGCCCAGGCATTGGGCGTAGCGCACCCTCTCCTACCGATGAGCGACGATCCCTGCCGCACCATCGTGCTGACCGAAGCGGGCGAACTACCATTTCAGGATTACTTTGTGCGCTTGCGCTGGCAACCGGCGGTGCAAGGCTTCCGCTGGGCAGGCGGCGCGACCGTGCGCCCCACCCCAGAAGTGCTGAGCGCGCTTGAGCAAGCCGATCTCATCATCCTGTGCCCCTCCAATCCCTTCGTGAGCCTCGACCCCATCCTCAACCTACCCGGCGTGCGCGCAGCCGTTGCCGCCCGCCCCACCGTTGCGGTCAGTCCGATCCTGGGCGGGGCGGCGATCAAAGGGCCGGCAGCCAAGATGTTCCGCGAGTTGGGGAAGCAACCCTCGGCAGTGGCGGTGGCGGAACATTATCGCGGCCTGCTAAGCGGATTCGTGCTAGACACGGTAGATGCAGTGCTCGCACCTACGGTAGCCGCGCTGGGAATGCAGGTATGCGTGACCCCCACCCTGATGCCGGGTCTGCCGGAACGGGTGCGCGTGGCGCATGAGGTGCTGGCGTTCGGAGCAACGCTCCTGTGAACTATTGGGCCATCGTGCCGGTCAAACCATTGGCGCAGGCCAAGTCGCGGCTGGCAGGGGTGCTCGCGCCTGAGCAGCGCGTGGAATTAGTAACGCGATTGTTGCAGCGCACGCTGGCAGTGTTGCGCGGGACTGAGTCGCTGGCTAGGGTATTGGTAGTGAGTGCCGATCCATACGTGGAAAGGCTGGCACACGCGGACGGAGCGGAGTTCCTGGCGGAAGCGCAGCCCCAGGGGTTGAACAGCGCGCTAACCAAGGCCGTCGCCCATGCACAGGAGCATGGCGCAGAAGCGGTGTTGATCCTGCCAGCCGATCTACCCCACTTGCGCCGGGAGAGCCTGTTGCCCCTGCTGGCGCTGGCCGCCACACCACCGACTATCGGCATCGCGCCGGATCGCTGGAAACAGGGCACCAACGCTCTACTGATAGCGCCGGCCATGAATTTTCCATTCGCTTTTGGAGCAAACTCTTTCCAAACGCACCTGGCGCTGGCGCAAAAATTAGGGATGCGCGTAGCAATCTATCACGACCCCGACCTGGCGATGGATATTGATCTACCTGAAGATTTAACACTGATGAAGGAGCATCCATGAAACCCAACATGATTTTACAAGCACTGGAACGGCTGACCGGAGAATTCCCCCGCAAAGCCCTGCTGGCGGCCATCGCGCAACGCGAAGTTATTACCCCGTATCTGCTGGAAGCCTTAACAGATCCGCTCAGCTTACTCGAACAACTAGAGGAAGATGAAGATTATATGCTGCCCCTCTACGCCTTTTATTTGCTGGCGCAGTTCCGTGAACAGCGCGCTTATCCGTTGATTGTGAATTTCTTCTCACTGCCTGGCGATGCTCCCGTAGACGCATTTGGCGATTTCGTCACCGAAAGCCTGGGGCAGGTATTGGCTTCTGTCTCAGGTGGTGATATGGAACTGATGCAGCGGCTGGTGGAGAACCCCGATGTGAACGAGTACACGCGCACGGCGGCGTTGCACGGCCTTGTGTGTCTGGTCGCCAACGATCTACAACCGCGTGACGCGGTGGTGGCTTACTTCCAAAGCCTGTTTCGCGGCGGGCTGGAGCGGGAATACTCGTTCGTCTGGGACGGTTTAATCGGTAGCTGTATGGATCTTGGTACTGAGGAAGTAATAGAAGAGATTAGACAGGCCGTCGCCGATGATTTGACCGAGTTCCCAGAGTGGGAAGGCTACACTGAAGCTGAGGACAAGGAATCCGCACTCGCAACCTTGCGGAAAAACCGTCACGCGCAGCTCATAGAGGATACCGTTGCAGAGATGCAAGGGTGGGCATGTTTCAAGCCTGAGCCTGCCCCGAAGTTAGCGCCACAACCCGCGCCCATATCATCCAGCCCCAAAACCGGGCGCAACGATCCCTGCCCTTGTGGGAGCGGCAAAAAATACAAGCGATGCTGCGGTAAAACCCAAGCGTAAAGGGTGCTGACGAACAGGAAATAACGTATGCCCAACGCTTGCGCTCCATCTTACCCACCGTGTTGAGAATAAGTTGCGGTGGGCTGCTGGTTTTGGCGTTAGCCTGTTTATTGTTGACCGACAGCCTGGTTCTGAATGCAATTGAAGCGGTGTTGAACCCCACCCGAATTACGTCAAGATGCTGTTATTTATTCTGGCGACCTTCCAATGTTACACCAATTAAGAGACCGATAGCTACCCCTATCCCCAAACCCAGGGCTATATTATCAATTGCTGCCCCAATAGCAACGCCAACCCCTGCGCCGAGAGATAGCCCCAAACCAACCATAGTGCCTTTGGGCTTGTTTTCCTGATCGTTTGATTCAGAGTCCACCGTTACCTCCTTATGATTAATGAAATCGCCTGGGTTTCAACACCGCTCACGCAGTATTCTAGCATAATTCGGAAACTTGCCCATTGCGCTTTTCCAAAACTTTATAGGACAAGAATCTACACGGATTTTACAGATAAGAACCAAATATGCTATAATACCCCCCAGCATACGCTGTTGCCTAGAGGCTTTTCCATGCGCGAACAAAATATAGACAAGCCAGTTTTGATTGCTTACACCACCAACTGTGGCTCCACGGCGGAGGTTGCGCAGGCTATCGGCAACACGCTGACCGGGGCCGGCGTGGGAGTGAAAGTACAACGCTTCGAAGAAGTAACCCAAGTGGAAGGCTACGCCGCCGCCATCATTGGTGCGCCGATGATTTTAGGCTGGCACCGAGCGGCAATCAGGTTCGTCAAACGCCAGCAGCCAGCCTTGAGCCAGATACCGGTCGCGCTGTTCTTCACCGCGCTGAGCCTCACCCAGACCGCCGCCGCACTCCCCGACCCTGTGGTGGTTGATCCGGAACTGGCAAAACCCCCGGCCCGCGCGGAACGGTTGAGCTTCAAGGAACGCTATACCACCCCCGCCAACTATATGCGCCCAGTGTTCCGCGCCGCGCCAGCCCTCAAGCCGGTCAGTATCGCCTTTTTCGGCGGGAAACTGGAACTGTACAAGCTCAAGCCCTGGCAACTGCTCTTCGTGAGCCTCATCATCCAGGCCACGCCGGGAGATCGGCGTAACTGGCCCGCTATCGAGCGTTGGACCGCAAGTTTACCCACGCAGTTATTCAAAGCGTGAAACGTGAAGAGGCGATGCGCCTTCTAGCCTTTTCGCTATTCGCCAATGAAAATGGGCAACTGAGAGCGAACTAATGAAAATAACCCGGAAATAAAAGCATTTGCAATAACCGCTCTTTCAAATGCAATAAATTTACCCCTCCCCCTGCCCCCCT
>CAZDDI010000029.1:0-49378 GCA_964504195.1 uncultured Anaerolineales bacterium | reverse complement strand
TTGGTATATTATACCATATTTCATGCCTAGCGCCACCTTTTTTCAGGGGAGTCATCGTATGTTCTCCAAAAATGTTTCATGGAATTTACTACCGTACACTGTAGATTTTTGCCACGAATTCACTTGAATTAACATGAAAACAATAAGAAATTCGTAAAATTCGTGCTAATTCGTGGCTAAAACTGAATGCGCTTGGAAAATGTACGGCAGACAATTATGGAACAAGTTTATGCAAGTGTTACGACTCTTGTTTGTTTGGGGTAAACCACAAAGCAGCACTGTGAAAGTCTTGTGGTCACACACATACCTTTAATCCAAGTTGCTAGCTTGCACTTTTCATTAAGCCAATGTAACTACTCGGCCTTGTCATTGCAAGCCACGTCTCCGTGGCGTCCATTCGTCTGCGAATGGCGCAATCTCAACTATGAACAAGATTGCGCCGTTCGCTTGCGAACGGATGCCGCAGACGGTTCGCAATGACAGATAAAGTTTGAACCTGAGTAGCGACAAGCCAATTAGCTATTCAAGGGACAAAATGGATTGGTAGTGGCAGCTTCAGCCGTTTCTTACAGCACCAAAACACCTAAAGGCGTCGCTACACACTACAGGCGGCAACTTGAGTTATATATTCTAAAATTCTGGCATTGGTCGAGCCTACTGAAATCTGAAATCGGTTTCGGCAGGCTCAACCAATGGTGAAACTTAGGAATAGATACTGGGGAGTTTTTTTAAGCGGGGGAGCACCTATGTAACGGCTTCACGCCGGCCAGATTTTGCGCCCACCGCCTGCCGGAACGATGGCTTCGATAGGCGCCAATGCTTCGGCGGTAAGCGGCGGCAGCAGCCCGGCTTTCAGATTGGCCTCCATCTGCGCCACGTTCTTAACACCGGGAATTACGGTTGTGATTGCTGGATGTGCCAGTGTGAATTGCAACGCGAGCTGCGCCAGCGTGCGGCCCTCCGCCAGCGGACGCAACGCATCTACCTTTTTGAGATCATTCAGGAAGACCTGGTACTCGTCCGGGTTCTCGTGCCAGCGGGCGCGGAAATCGCCCTCACTGAAGCGCGTCTCCGGCGTGAACTTGCCCGTGAGAATGCCCATCGCCAGTGCGCCGCGCACGATGACACCGATACTGTGTTCCTGGCAATAGGGCAGGCTATCGGCCTCCGAGGTGCGGTTGAGGATGCTGTAATCAATTTGCAGCGTGGCGCAGTTGCCATCGGCGTTAAAAGCTTCCAAGTACGCGAAATTACTGGTGCTCACGCCGTAGGCCCGCACCTTGCCATCGCGCTGCAACTTTTGGAAACCTTCCAAGAAGGCCTCCATTGTCGGGTCGCGGAAATCAATGTGGCTCTGAATGATGTCCACATAGTCAGTATCCAGCCGTTGCAGATTGCTTTCCACGCCCGCGATAAGTTTGGCGGGGGTGGTATAGGCGCTCTGGCCCTTCTCCCCATCGAAGTCCAACCAACCGATCTTGGTTGCTACGATGAACCGGTCGCGGCGCCCCTGCATCGCCTGGCCGAGCAGTGCCTCGCTGTGGCCGTTGCCGTAGACATCGGCAGTATCGAAGAAGTTGATACCCGCATCGAGCGCGTAATCCACCGCATCCAGCACTTGCTGATCATCTGTCGCGCCCCAGGCATCGCCGCCGGCGGCCCAGAGTCCCATCCCAATTTCACTGACCATCATGCCGCTCTTGCCGAGTCGGCGGTAGTTGAGTTTGTTTTCCATAGTTTTCTCCTTAAATAGTGATGGGAGAGCAGTGATTAGTGAACGGAGAGCAGTGTAGATTCCACAGCTCACTGCTCTCACGAACTGCTCACTACTACTCCACTGTGATTTTATCGCAATTCCGCGCGTTAGCCTCTTTATCGTAGGTGAAGCCCGCGCGGGTGACATTGGTGACGCAGAAGGTGACTTCGCCGCGCCGCTCGCTCGGCTCAGAGTGTAGGGTGATGACCCCGTTCGCATCGGTAAGTCCTTCAGTTTCACCACGCCGGATCGCACCGACCCAGCCGCCCACGACTCTGGTATCGGCCACCGGATTACCGTCAGCGTCTACAACAATGACAACCGTGACGGCCTGCCACGTCCCATCGGCGTTCTCCTGCGCAGTAACGACGACATCGCCCAGGTGCATCACCCCGCGCTCGGTGGTGGCTTCTACCATATCGGGCCGCTGGTACACGCGGAGGTAATCCACTTTGAGGAACTGGGGGAAGACGGTCGTATCATCCGGTGGGCCAGGCCATTCACCGCCCACTGCCAGGTTGATCAGCAGAAAGAATGGGTGATCGTAGACCCACGTCCCGCGCACGCTCTCCGGCGTGATACGGAAATACTGCACGTCATCCACATACCAGCGGATCTCCTCCGGCTCCCACTCGACGGCATAGACATGAAACGTCTCGGATACATCCGAAACAGTGGTGTAATGTCCCACACCCCCGCTGCCGGAGTAGCCCGGCCCATGCACTGTTCCGTGAATGCGGTTGGGTTGACGCCCGATATACTCCATGATGTCAATCTCGCCGCAAGCGGGCCAGGGCGTTTCCGTGATGTCCGCGCCGAGCATCCAGAAGGCGGGCCAGATACCGTTGCCATAGGGCAGCTGCATCCGCGCCTCAAAGCGACCATAGGTCCAGGCATACAAGCCCTGCGTTTTGATGCGCCCGGACGTGTAGTTACGGCGCACAAACGGCTCCGCGCGCGCCTCGATGATCAGCAGGCCATCCTCCACGCGGACATTTTCGGGGCGGTCGGTGTAGGCTTGCAGCTCGTTATTGCCCCAGCCGTGCCCACCGATGTCGAACGTCCAGTTGGCAGGGTCGAGCGTCTCGCCGTCGAATTCATCACGCCAAACTAATTCCCAGCCAGGGCGGGCGGCTGGGTCGGGAGACGGACGTAAGCGTATCCACAATCCTACTAAAATCACAACGATGACAAGGATAAGAGCAATGCTCAAACGTGTAATGTTCTTCATATTCATATTGTACACCATAATCTGACAATAAGGTGGTTAATTGGAAGGTTTTGTAAAAGGCAACTACTTAGCCTTGTCATTGCAAGCCGTCTGCGGCGTCCATTCGTCTGCAAATGGCGCAATCTCAACCAGGAACGAGATTGCGCCGTTCGGAGACGAACAGATGCCGCGCAGACGCGGCTCACGATGACAAATAGAGTTTGAACCTGAGTGATAGTAGCCCTGTGGCTTTCCCCGTCAGCGCAGATACCGCATGACGGGGAAAGCCGAGGTTATACCAGCATCAATTTCTGATTACAATCGGAAGATATATCTGGTGCATGGTATACAGTCTGACCTGATCCATGTGGAATGTGCCGGCACTGCCTTCAGGGAAGGTGAAGCCGTAGCCCCAAACTTCCGTGAGGGTGAGGCCGTCATCGGGCGCGCCTGCGGGCGGCTCGGCGCTGCGGGTGAAGGCGTCGAAGGGCATGAAGACCTTGCGCCAGCCGGTGAAATCGTCCGTGAAGGTGGCCTCGAAGCGCTCCGCGGTATCGGCTGCCTGGTAGACACGGACATAATCCACCAGCGTGTCCTGCGGCATGGTCATATCATCCGCAATCGCGCCGCCGAAATTACCGCCGATGGCTGCGTTCAGGAGCATGAAGAAGGGATGGTTGAAGACCCACTCGTTGGGCGCCACATCGGCGGGGATGGCCTGATGGTATTGAATGTCATCCACATACCAGATGATGTGGTCAGGCATCCACTCGACCGCGTAGGTATGATACTCGCTCGCTACTGGCTCGGTGAAGGTGAGGGTGTTGCCAAAAGACGCGCCGCCCGCGTAACCAGGGCCATGAATGGTGCCGAAGATTTCGTTGGGCAGGCGACTGACATATTCCATGATGTCAATCTCGCCGGATTGCGGCCAGCCCACGTCGGGGATGTCCGTGCCGAGCATCCAGAAGGCGGGCCAGAGGCCGCCAGGGCCATCGGGAACAAGGACGCGAGCTTCGATACGACCATACTCAAAATCGAGGCGATCCTGAGTGAGCAGGCGGGCCGAGGTGTACTCGCAAGGGCCGTACCAGCAAACCAGATCGGTGTCGGGGGCGGTATCTTGCAGGCGAATGACCAAATTACCGGTGCCATCCATAAAGCTGTTGTCGGTGTTGTCGGTGTAGTATTGAAACTCACTGTTACCCCAGCCGACGATGCCATTGAGCGCGCCATCACCCAGCTCGTACTTCCAAACGTTGGAATTGGGCGGCATTCCGGCTAGATCGTCGAACTCGTCGCTCCACACCAACACCCAGTCTTCGGGAGCAACCTGGGCAGTGGTAGCGGTCATATTCTCGCGCAGTTCGAGCGTGATGGTTTCACCGCTATTCTGACCGTAGAACCAGACGCTCAACCCGTCGGAGGCGCTCCAGTCTTGCCCCTGAGAGAAGACCCGGCTGAAGGAGGCCGCACCGTCAACTTCGACTTTCAGCACGTCCTCGTAGGCTAGTTGGCCGGGGACAGCCAGCGCGTCGCTGTCCTGCACTGTAATGCTGGTCAGCGTCACAGCGCCCGTCTGGTAGATGAAGGGGTGATACCCCTCGAAGTCGTCTATCAGCATGGAATCGGCGGAATCAATGTCCACGATGGTGAGGAGGGCGCGGCGTTGGAAGCCGAGCGGGGCATTACCCTCGTACAGGTTGACCGCCACACGAACGTCGCGGGTGTGCTTACCATCGTGATAGGTGGGGATGCTGATGGTTTGGGTGAGCGTCCCGGCGGGGAAGGTGAGCGTGCCAGTGACGGGCGTGTACTGCCACGGGCGGGCGTTGGCCTCGGCGGTGGCGTACTCGACGGTTACAGTTTCAGTGTGGACGCGGCTGAGAGCAACGGTGAGAACAGCCGTTTCCCCTTCAGTGACGTTGTAAGTGCCTCGTTCAAAAGCGACAGCTAATGGTTTCTCAGGGGCCGTGCCGCAAACTTGTACATCATCCAAATAGGTGGTGCCAATTAAACCCGTTGAGCCAAACGCCCAGCCATGCACTTGGTCGCGGTCAAAATCATCTTGCGGTGCGCCAACGCCAATGTCTTTCATGTTAAATTCATCGAACATGACTACAAACTGTTTCCAGCCGGTGAAAGCGTCGGGGAAGGGGTAAGACCAAATTTGGGGGTCATCCACAGTGGAACCGGGATTGCGGTTATCCTGCACTTCAAAGAGCAGAGTTTCACCAGAGTTAGTGCCGTAAACCCAGAAGCTGATTGCCTCATAGGTACTCCAATCCTGTGTCACCCAACTGTCAACTGCTTCGTTGGTAAAGTGGTGGGTCATCCCACCATAACTACCGCTGGGAACGTTGCTGTCCATCTGCAAGACGGTGTTCGTGACCTGCAATGTCGTAGTAATGTCAATGGTGGCGTTAGGGCCTTCCCATGTAAAGAAGCCAATGGCCAAGCCGTCGCCGTCTACACCGGAGGGCAGGTTGCCATCTTCAAAATCATTGATCATCAGGGAACGGGTTTCGCAGACGTTGGATAGCTCATCTTCCAAGATGGTGAGGATGGCCGTGTCGCGTGCGCCGAGTTCGACGTTGACGGGGTCGGAGAGGATGAGGTTGACGGTGCGGTTGCCTGCGTAGATATCGTTGTCAATGGTGGCGACGGTGAAACTCTGCGCCAGCATGTCCGGCGGGAAGACGAGCGTACCTGTCGTGCTGATGTAATCCACGCCCGCAACAGCCGTGCCATCGGCAGTGGCGTAGGTCACAGTCACAGGATAGGTGGTGGTGATATTGAGGGTAACGGTGATGGTGACAGTATCGCCTTCGGTAACGGTATACTGTGCGGCTTGAAACTGCGCACGCTGCGTTATATTCCCGGCATCGCCGTAGATGCTAAGTTGGTCTATCTTGAACGCGCCAACGGTACCATCGAGGACAAAGACCCAGTTATCTACCTGCGAGACATCGTAGGGGGTCGCACCAAAAGTAGCAAAGGGAAAGGTAACAATCTGCCAGCCAACAAAATCATCCACAAACTCGGCGCGGCGGTCGTCACCAGGTACGGTTTGGATTTCAAACGCGTGCGTGGTGCCCGAGTTTTCACCGTAGAACCAGAAACTGACCCCCTGCATGTCGCTCCAATCCGCCGCCGGATTGAGTGCAGCGCCAAATCCGGCCCAGGTAGGCACGCTAGCGGTGACAGAGAGGATGTCGTTCGGGCCGATTTGCCCGGGGAGGGACAGGGGATCACTTTGGGGGATGGTGGGATTGGTGATGTCAATCGTGATATTGCCCCAATCGCCGTAGACGAACCAGTCAGCGGGTACGCCGCTTTCAAAGTCGGCGAAGGGGATCAGATTAACCAATTCCAGGTGATCGAGCTTGAAAGAACCAACCGTGCCATCTAGCACAAAGACCCAGTTGTCCACTTGCGACACATCGTAAGCACCGCCGACACCAAATGTACTGAAGGGGAGAACGATCTGCCGCCAACCGACAAAATCGTCCACAAAGGTAGCGCGCCGATCATCGCCTGAAACGGTTTGAATCTCAACTTCATGGGTTGTGCTAAGATTTTCGCCATAGTACCACAAACTGATCGCGTCGTAGTCGCTCCAATCTTGCGCTGGATTGAGTGCAGCGCCAAATCCAGCCCAAGTAGGTATGTTGGCCGTAACCGACAGCACATCGTTATTGCCAATCTGACCGGGCAGAGCGAGGGAATCGCTGTCGGGGATGGTGGGATTAGTGATGTCAATCGTGATATTCCCCCAATCGCCATAGACGAACCAGCCAGTGGGTACGCCGCCTTCAAAATCGGCGATAACCGGGAATGTCGCCAATAGTTGGTTCTGAATCTGCTGCACCGCAGGCAAGTCATCAGGAATATACGCCATTACCGGAGCAACCTTGCTGTGGAATGCACCGTTGCCCAGAAATAGCCCTAGAATCACAACCAGGGATAAGATAATGTTTTTCACTTGCATCGTGTGTCTCCTTTGTGGAATATTGGTGCGATAAAACTAAGTTCCCGAGGGTGTTCGTCCTATTGATTGTGACTAGCACCTCCTTAGGTTACGAGCACGGCTAGTGAGTCAAGTGTCTAACGCAAGTTGCCGTCTGATTTTATTCACAGATTCGGGACACGGTTTTTACGGATTAGATAGATTTTGGGGTTCTTATCCGTAGAATCCATGCAAAGCCGTGTCTACAAAAATTCTCAAGTGCGTTGCACCGGGGAACTACTTTTCATTTTAGTACAATTATACTATGATGGGGTAGGAGAAAACCGAGAGACAAACGGATATTTCAGGGAAGTTTTTGGTGAAGAGGCACATCCCCTTCACCAGTCTCCAATTCCGCCCAGTTTCTTGGCATCTGAACCGAATAAATTCTTCAGTAGTTACGTTTGATATATGGTAACAGATAAAGTAGCTGTGCGATTTCCTTTCACACATTGCGGTAGTGGTCAAAGGCTAGTAACCCGGCCCTGTCATTGCAAGCCAAGTCTGGGCAACATCCGTTCGTCTGCGAACAGCGCAATCTCGTTCGTGGTTGAGATTGCGCCATTCGCAGACACATGGACGCCGCAGACGGCTCGCAATGACAAACAGAATGCAAATTTGAACAACTATTGACCAGTATCAGTAGATCACGAATCTGCGGTGTGGGCCGTCCACGAATAGGGCCACGAATACACAAATAAACGCTTGTTAAGGTAAATTCGTGTATTCGTGCTCAGATTCGTGGACGGCAGGCAAGCCCATTACCCCTAATTCATTAAACCTGTGATCTACTGAGTATACATTTCACGAGCACAATAGAGAGCAAAGGATACTCAAATGGTAGCAAAACAAGAGCCAACAGCATCGGACACCTTGATTGAAATCACCAACATTCACAAATCCTTCCTCATGGGCAAGGAAGCTGTGCAAGCGCTGCGCGGTATTACGCTCAGCGTGCAGCGCGGCGAGATGGTGTGTTTGATGGGGCCGAGCGGTTCCGGCAAGACGACGCTGCTCAACATTATCGGTGGGCTGGAAGAACCTAGTCGGGGACACATCATGGTGGATGGTGAAAACATCGTGGCCTTGTCCGAAGACCGACTGGCCGACCTGCGTCTCCGGAAAATGGGGTTTATCTTCCAAAACTACAACCTGCTGGCGAACTTCACCGCCCTGGAGAATGTAGAAGTCCCACTGGCGCTCGCCGGTGCGTCCCGCCGTGATCGCCAACGTAAGGCCGAACAGCTGTTGGAACAAGTGGGCCTGGGAGATCGCGCCAAGCACTATCCCAGCGAACTCTCCGGCGGTCAGCAGCAGCGCGTCGCGATTGCCCGCGCCCTCGCCAACGATCCGCCTATCCTCATCGGCGACGAGGTGACTGGCGACCTGGACTCGACAACCGGCTTCGAAGTGATGGAAATTGTCGCTACGCTCAACCGCAAACATAAAACAACAGTTGTCTATGTCACGCACGATCCGCGCATGGCTCGCTTCGCCAGTCGCTTGATCGAGCTGCGTGATGGGAAAATCATCGAAGACAAGGCGAGCGCAGCCGTATGATCACGCAGTATGTGCTCAAAGGATTCAACCGGCACAAAGCCCGTACTGCTATCATGGTGCTGGCCCTGCTGGTGGTCTCAGCGATGTTAGTCTCACTCAATAACGGCGTGGAGTCGCTACAACGGCAAATCGTAGAAATTGTAGAACGATTCGCGGGCGAGCACGACATCACTATCCAGCGTATAGATACCAGCCCCGACCAGTTCGTAGATGTGGCGGCGGTACAAGCGTCGCTGGCCGGTGCAGACCCGACAATTACGGCTATCTATCCCCGCTTTATGACCACCGTGGAGGTGCGACGCGGAACGCAGTTGGGCAACGCATCGCTGGTAGCGCGTGCTCCAGAAGATCACCTGGGCCAAATCACTATGTTGGAAGGAGAGTACAATCTCGAAGGCAACCGCGTGGTGGTGTTACAGGTCACAGCTGACACCTTCGGGTTGAAGGTGGGCGACGAAATTGACCTGAGCTACATCTTGCCGGTCTCTCGTATGACGGGACAAGAATTGCCCGCCGCGGATAGCGTGAACCGGGCCAACCGACGTTTCACCGTCAGCGGGATTGCGTTGGCAACAGGCTTAGGAGGCGGCAGCCAAAACGGCATCCTGGCAAATGTGGCAACAGTACAGGATTGGTTGGGAGTTTCAGGACAGGCGGAACGGCTGGTGGTAGTGCTTGATTCGGCGGTGTACAGTTCTGCCAACACCCAAACCGCTATCTTCCGCGTGCGCCGCATTGCTGAGCAACTCTACGCGACTTTGGGTGCGGATGCCGCAGACTACACTTTCGCCCTGGAAAAAGCGCAAGCATTGGATTACAGCGATGTGGCTTTCGCCATCTTACGTTCGGTCAGCAGTGTGTATGGACTTCTGGTCATGGGCGTAGTGGGTCTGCTGATTTATTCCATTATCAACACCAATGTCGAAGAGCGGCGGCGCGACCTGGCCTTTTTGCGCATCCTCGGTGCCAAGCAACACCATCTCTTTGCGTTGGTAATGATCGAAGTAGCCTTCATTGGACTGCTAGGCGTGGGATTGGGTATTGTTGTCGGGCAGCTCTTCAGCATCTTTGTCATCGCGCCCATCGCCAATGTGTTGATTGCGACATCCGGCGGCGGCATGGAGGAGCTGGGTGTGACATTCAAGATGACCATTACCGCCGCTGCGATGGCACAGACCGCCGTGATTGCAGGCACGGTATTGCTCCTCTCGGCGCTGGCTCCGGCGCGCAAAGCCGCGCGGACCAAAATCCGGTACGCCATCAACCCCGGTTCCGCCGATAATCTGCAAATCGAAGACCTGGCCCGGCTGCGCTCACGCAAATTCGATATGCGCATTGTCATCGCGGGGGTGGTGTTGACGGTCATGTGGCTGTTGGTCTTCATCGGCTCCAACTATCTCTTCGTACAAGGGAATGAGGCGGTCATCAGCATCTTCTTGTTCACCGGTCTGGCCTTGTTGGTCATCGGCATCAGCCTGCTCTTTTACGCTTTAACCGTGCCCTTCGAGCGCATTCTAGTGCTGCTCAGTGAGGCGGTGCTGCCGCGCCTGGCATTCTTTGCCGGCCCGAACCTCATCCGCGCCAAACAGCGCAACACCGTCATCTCGCTCATGGTGGTCTTCAGCGCCACCTTGCCCACCTTCCTGGGGACGATGACAGCCCTCGAGCAGCGCAACTATGATACCGATGCACGATTTCGCAGTGGCGCACCGATTACGGCGGAAATCTCCCCGTGGGCACGCTTCATGTTCAATAGCGCCACCGACGACAACCTGCGCCCGGACGCGCTGGATGAGTTCCGCACTATCCCCGGCATCGCGGAGGTCGTGGGGCTTTCGAAGGCCTATGTAACTTCCGTGACCAACCGGGTTACGTTACGCCAGACCCGTGTACAAATCCACGGGTTGACCGATCCCCTTTACCGAGTCGCCTATGCGGATTTAACCACGTATGCAGCCGGTGGGCCAGAGATGTTTGATACAATTTTGAGCGCGCCGGATACGATCATCCTGAGTGCGGGCTATGCTGAATACATGGACGTGCGAGTGGGTGATATCGTGCGCATCACCGGTGCCGGGCGGGATCACATTGTTGAGATGGAAGTGGTAGGATTGCTGGAGCGCATCCCTGGCTTCGAATCGTTCTCGCGTAACCAAAACTACATCCGCGACGGTTCCAGCATCGGCTTTGTTTCGCTAAACACCTATCTGCGCCTGACGCACGACCCGAACAATGGATACTTTTGTGTGACCGGCCTTTGTTCTGCGGTAGAGCGCGACCAAATGGCCCTTTACAAAGTCCTGATATTGCCTGCTGCGGGCGCAAACGAGAGCGAAATCGTCACGACACTACGTGAGACCTTCTCGGAACGCGCCGCTCTCTGGATTCAATCCACCGCCGAGGATATTCGCAGCACGGAGCAATCCATGCGCACGATGCGCGTGTTAATGCTAATCATGACCACGCTCTCGTTTGTGACCAGCATCTTTGGCGTGTTTGCCGTGGTCTATGTGGCGGTCTATGTGCGCCGCATGGAGATTGGAATGCTCAAGGCTATCGGAATGCCACGCCGGGCCTTGGTGGGCGCGTTCGCACTCGAAGCGGTCATGATGACTGTGAGCGCTTCGCTGGCAGGGGTGACTGCCGGAACAGTGTTAGGGTATCTTTTCTACATCACCAATAACATGATGCGCAACGTTCCCATGCGCGGCACCTTCGATTGGCTAACCACCATCGCCATCCTGATTATGGTCGTCCTGGCAAGTGTCATCAGTGCCGCGTGGGGCGCACGCAGCACCGTCCGGCGCAAGGTCACACAGATTCTCCGTGAAGCGTGGTAACATCTACAAGACCTGCCAGGTTTAGCAAACCGGGCAAGTCTAATGAGCATAAAACAAAAGAGGATATGAAAACTATGAAACGTAATACCTGGATTTACCTGCTGGGAGTGCTTTTGTTGCTACTGTCTGGTTGCGTGAACAGCGTCATGCCTGCGGTAGATGCGTCGCCTGGCCCGGTTGATGGAGATGAACCGCCTCCGACGGTGGCCCCCGCCACACAGGGTCGCACCGTCGCCGCCGATGGCGAACTGATGTCCTCCTATCCAACACTCGCATTAGGTTTTGGTGGCACAGTCAGTGGCGAAGTGCTTACCATCATCGTCACACCAGGCGATATACTGCAAGCGGGCGATCTCATTGCGCAGTTAGATGAAACCGAGCTGCAACGTGCGGTAGCGGATGCAGAGCGGACTCTGGCTCGCGCTCGCACGGATCGAGACTTGGCTCAGGAGCAGTGGGAACGCGACATCGCCAACGCCGAACAAGCGCTGGCCGAGGCGCAACGCGCCCAAACCTCGGCGCGACTGCAATACACCAGCACCAGTGTCGAAGAAGCCCTGACTGCCCTCGATCGCGCACGGGATACCGAAGCGCGGGCGCAGGATGAATACAAGCGCGCGCTGGATCGCCCCTGGGAACCGCAGGACATCCGCGATAGCTACTACAACAGTTGGCAACAAACTATTCGCGACCGGGAACTGACCGAAATGCGCTACAATGACGCACGCAGCGCCAACAGCGCCAACTATCTGCAATTGGATGCGCGCCAGGCCGATGTAGACAAGGCCGAGCGTTCGCTGGCTGCACTGCAAAGCGGGGTCGCGGCCAGCTACAACCGGGCGGTAGAGGATGCCGAACAACAGCGGGTAAAAGCCGGGGAAGCTCTGGCGCGCGCGCAGCTCGTCGCGCCGTGGGCGGCAATGGTGCTTTCCGTAGATGTCGCGCCACGCTCCAACGTCAGCGCGAGCACGCCTGTAGTCACCTTGCTCAGTCTGGAGGATGGTCTGCGCTTTGTATCGCAGAACCTCAGCGAGCAACACATCGCCCAACTCCATCCGGGGCAGCGCGCTGTGGTAACATTACGCACTTTCCCGGATACACCGTTGGAAGGGGTGGTTGAGTCAGTGGTGTCACAAACACGCACCACAACAGACGGTACAGCGCGCTTTACCGTCCGCGTGCGGTTGGAGACAAACGATCTCGCCTTGTTACCAGGACTGACCGGGCGCGCGGAAATTTTTACCGCGTCAGACGATAATCCTTGAGGAATGTCCCATGGAACAAGCCATGCACAAACGCCCACCGCTGCGTCTGCTTATAATCCGCATAGTACAGCAATGAGGCATAGTCAGGATGCGTGCGGAAACGCTCGACACGGGATTGTGCAATCTCCGGGTAAATATAGGCGGCGAACGCCTCGGCAAAATCTTCCACCCGGTTGAAATTTTTGTCCGATCCCGCGGGCGGCGGCCCGGCATAGTAATAGCCCGCATTATTACACCCCGGCAGCCGCCCTTCTGCATCACAGCGTTTGAGGTGCTGTTGCGCCATCCCCAACAACTGTGACGTATTACCGCCAGTGTGCTTCTCCAACGCCTGTGAGAGTCGCCAATTGTAGCGTGCATCCCATACATGGCCTAATTCATGAGCAATCGTCCACCCATCAATCGAGATTTCCGCTGTGGTGACGAGGATGCCGGTATGATCAGCTTGCGCCCGGTAATTGATATTCCCCCGGCGTAACGGCAATTCGCCAAAGTGCCGCTCAAACACCTCCGGCCCGCCGATGGCCACGGTAATCTGTTGCACCGTCTCGTACACGATGCGCGTCTCCTTGAGCGGCCACGGCCCTTCGACTGTGGCTTCCGGCTTAAAGGCTGCCTTCACCTCATCGCGGCGTTCCACCAATTTGACCTTGTAGGTCTTCTTGAGCTGCTCGCTCAACTGCTTTGCGGTATGTTGTTCGGATTTTGTATCGGCCATTTTTATACTCCTTGCTGATTAGCCCTGCCAGTTTTTAAAGCTCTGACAGGCCGTGGTTTCTTTTTTATCATAGCCCTTGCCCCGGAATTGTCAAAATGTGCGGATTGACACATTTGCCAAATATGGTATTATTAAATACAAGAATCTTTTATAATGTGGGAGGTTATGATGAGTGAACGCAAACAGCCAAGAGTTATCGTTTTCAGCACGCCTACCTGTCCGCACTGCCGGACGGCGAAGCGCTACTTGCAGCAGCAAGGTATCCAGTTCAGTGACGTGGATGTTTCCCGTGACATGAACGCCGCGCGCGACATGGTCAGCCGCAGTGGGCAACAGGGCGTACCGGTCATTGACATCGGGGGACGGCTAGTTATCGGCTTCGACCGGGCCAAAATTGACCGATTGTTGGGCCTGAACTAATCGCTGGTAACACAACACCGGGTCGTGCAAAACAGCCCGGTAAGCAGGTTGAAACCTGACAGGTTTTCAGAAAACCTGTCAGGTTTGTATTTACCGGCGCTTGAAAGGAACGTACCCCACAATAGGAATCCCCAGCGCCGCAAGTTCGGCAGCCTCGCGCACAGTAGGGTCAAAATAATGCGCCAGGAAAATCAACGCCAGCCCTACCACCCCGGCAAGCGCGAGGCGCATGATCGGGCCGAGCAGCTGTGCTCGCAATCCTGGTGCAAGCAAGACCGGCGCGGGCGCGTCGAGCCGCCGCGCAGCAATCCCAACGCCCTCAAGCTGCGGGAAGTACGCCACCCCGTTCCCGATCAGTTCCGCGCTCGCCGCCTCAGCAATGGCGAGCAGCTGTTCCGGATCGCCCCAATACAGGTACAGCACGGTGATAGATTGCGCATTATCGCTGACGATCGCCGCTTGCAACGCTGCCGGCGCAATCGCCAGGCCTTGCGCGGCCAACCGGACGCTCACCGCCTCTGCGAACGCACCGGTCACAGCTACATCGGCCAACCCGTTGGCAACATACTCCGATGTAAGCCACGGGTAGTAGCGGTCATAATCCTCCGAAAGACCAGCGGGTTCTGTCCCTACAGCAAAGCGCATCACCACCTGGTAGCTGCCGCCCGGCGGGACGTAGGTCAGCCCCACATAAGCAGCCACCACCACCAGCGGCAGTGCAACCAACCACCACCAGCGGAATAGAATTCTAAGCATCTGTTTTAGTTCCATAATCTCCCAACTCTGTGCTGTATGCCGTATGAATTTTATTGTGACACATTACGATTTGCGCATGATATACGTCTCCCACCACGTCCGCAGCCGCGCCGCGTGATGGCCCTGGATGACGATGATATGATTGCCCAGCGGGGCACGCAGCAGCTCACCGACACCGCCATTGGTCAACCGCACTTCGATCTGGGTACGGCAGAGGTCTTCCGCATCGCCGCTCTGCTTGATGTGCCCCTCGGCAAGCCAGAGCCGTTCCATGTGCAACCCGCCCAACCGCAACAGCGTGACCGGCCCGGCGGCAAGCGTCCCCTGCAAGCCTACGCCCAGCCCTGATTCGAAGTGCGAGCGTAGCCGGTACTGCTGCACCAGTGAGCGCGGCACGGTGCAGTGTGCCAGCCAGAGCGTGTTGTGCGTCTCATCGAGCCGGGCCGGGTTCGCCATCCACGGGAGCTGACCCAGCAACCGATACGCCCACAGCATCCCTACTGTGCTTACCAGATCGCCCTCACACCCAGCAATGACGCCCTCATCGTTAAGCTGCGCCAGCGCGAAACAGCCCGTCGTTTTGAGGTTGAGCACCAGATCGAAACAGCGCACGGTGAGCGCGTCTAGCCCGTACTGCTCCACCAGCTGCCGCAAGGCGAGGTAGACCCGCACCCCATCTGCCAGGGCATCGGGCGCAGGCTCACACACAGCGGAGGCCGCCTCCACCAGCGCGGCTTGCTGCGCAGTGATAGCCTCTGCCTCGACCCCTGCCAGCGTCTCGTAGAGGTCTTCCATATCCACCACCACCACCTGCGGCCCCCAGGTCTGCCGCACGGTCTCAATGTCCGGAGTGCTAGCCACCAGCCATTCAGAGGGCACACCGACGAGTCCGATGCGTGCAGCGCGCAGTCCACGCCGCACGTCGAGCGCGTGCAAGGCCGCATCAAGCTGCGCCAGCCCAGCCTCATCGTCGGGACTGGCAAGATAGAAAATACGGCCTGGAATCCCCAACTGTTGCAAGCGAGCAAGCACTTCGAGCGCGGCGGGCAGGGAATTGTGCCCCGGATGTGCCACGAGAAAGAGCGGATCTTCTGGCGCACTGGATGCACGGGCCATCCAAAGATCAAGAACGCGCTGCTCTGTCCCACCAGTAACGACGAACAGCACCTGCGGCACGTTGGCGGCAGGCGCATCGCCGCCGCCAATCCGCGCGAACGCAGGACGGTACGTCTCTACCAGCGCATGCAGCGCTGCTTCATTATGCAACACTGACATTACCGGAACCACAGTAAACCGTTCAGGCATGGGAATCTCCTTGTTTGATATAGGCGCATTGTAAGGGAGATGCAGTAAATGGCAAATGACGGCTGCCTGCTTACGCAAACCTGGCAGGTCTTGCAGACCTGCCAGGTTTAGTTTTTCCCCTTGTCCATAGGCTGGACGGGACCCCACCTGCATCAGGAGCACTCCAGGCGGACGATATCCGTCTGGATGCGGCTGCTTTTACTGATTCTCGATCTCAGCAATCGCGTCTTGTGGGGCCATGGTACCGTAAATAACCTTCATCAGCCCAGGCAGATAGCGATCCAGCGTTTGCACGGCGGGATAGATGGCATTGCGAATCAACGCGGGGGTGAGCTCAGCCCCCTCAAAATCCAGGCTGCTCTTGTAGCGCACCTCACCATCGTTGAAGTCCAGCTCAAAGTTACCGATGCGCAGACCGTAATTGGCGCGCGCAATAAACTCTGCTGCCGGCAGCCGCGACAGCTCTGGAGCCTTTACCGGCGCCAAGACATAGAACAAGAACTGCTCCAAATCCACCCGAATCTGGGCGAAGCAGGACAATTGCCCGTTCTTGCCGGCGAAGCCCATGCGGTAAATGTACTTGTCCTCCAATTGCTGCGGATACCACTCATCTGTCCGCAAAAACTCGCCCAACGTGGCGAAGGCCATCAGGCCATTAACATTTTCCGTTGACTGAATAACGTCGTTCATGTGATGCAAGCCTCCCTTTGATAAAATAATCTACAATACGTACTACATAAAGCATGATGCGTACAGGAAAATTCCATTGCACGCATCACGTTTCATCTGCACTAATCTACCGTCAGCGTCTTGCTTAAATTGCGCGGGAAGTCGGGGTCGTAACCCCGCGCCAGGCTCAGGCGATAGGCGAACAGTTGCAGTGGCACCGCCGCCAACAGCGGATTGAGCAACGGCCCTGCCTGCGGCAAAACAATCAGCTCGTGCGCATTAGCACGCAAGCGAGCGTCCTCCTCACCGATAGCAATAACATGCCCCCCGCGACACGTCGTCTCATTAATGCCGCTCACAATCACCGGTACATCCTCCGGGCCGACCACAAAAATGACTGGATAGCCTTCATACACTGCCGAGAGCGGCCCATGCTTGAACTCAGTCGAAAGCATCCCCTCGCAGTGTGCGTAGGTAATTTCTTTCATCTTCAACGCACCTTCCAACGCGATGGGGTATGTCAGGCCATAGCCCAAGCAGTACATATCATCATGCGCCGCCAACGCGCGTTCCACCCCCACAATCTGCGGCTCGACCGCTGCAATAGTCGCCTCCAACAGGGCGGGTAAATCGTGTAACATATCAGTAGCGTGCCCCCCCATCCGCAGCGCCAGGTAGAGGAACGCAAGTGCCTGGTTCATAAACGTCTTCGTCGCCGGGACGCTGATTTCGTATCCGCACGCCATCGGCAAGTAAACCTGGCTCGCACGCATCAACGTAGACCCCAGCACGTTGACCAGCGCCAGTGCCGTCATGCCCTGCGCCTTAGCCACAGCCAGCGCGTTCAACACATCTTTGGTTTCCCCACTCTGGCTCACGAAGACCCCCACATCTTCCGGCCCGATGGCGGGCGCGTACTGCGGGATAAACTGCGGTGCCAGCACGGGAATCGCCGGACGCCCGGCCAATCGCGCCAGATACACTGCGCCCAGCAGGCTGGCGTGGTAGCTGGTGCCGCAGGCGACCAGATACAGGTGACGCGCATCGCGCATCCGCGAAACCATCGCTTCCACATGGGGCGAGGCATCAAACAAATGTAGCATCTCCGAGGCCGCCTGCGGCTGTTCATGGATTTCTTTGAGCATAAAGTGCGGATAACCGCCCTTCTGCGCAGTCTCCATGCTCACTGCCACTTCCTCGATCTCGCGCGCGATGACCTGCCCATCTTCCACGCGCCGTAGCTCCAGCCGTCCGGCTTCGAGGATAACGATTTCCCCGTCTTCAAGGTGCAAAATCCGCCGAGTGAACGGCAACAGCGAGGGCAAATCCGAAGATACATAAGCCGCATCTTCGGTAAGACCCGCCACCAGCCCCGATCCTTTCTTGAAAGCATACAAGCGCGCCTCATCTACCCGGCCAATCACAAAAGCATAATCGCCTTGCAGATCATGGTAAGCACGCCGAATAGCTTCGAGCATATCGTAGCCCTGATTAACGTAGCGCTCAACAGCATGGACGCACGTCTCACCATCGTTGGTGGAGCGAACGGTCATGCCTTCGGCGATAAACTGTGCGCGCAACTCCCCATTATTCACCACATTGCCATTATGTGCCCCAACCAGATCGCCGTCGGAATCAATGTGCGGTTGGGAATTGGCTGGTGAAGGAGCACCGAACGTGGCCCAACGCAACTGCACAATGCCACGCCGCCCCCGCATTGCCGCGAAATCCAACCGTGCGGCGACTTCATCCACCCGCCCCACATCCTTGCGCAAATCTATCGAGCCGTCGTCATGAATAGTGGCACAGCCCACTGAATCATAACCTCGATAAGAGAGGCGTTGTCCGGCCTCGGTCAAAATCGGGCCAAGAAGTTGCTCCTCAGCAGTGACAATACCGAAAATTCCACACATACTTGCTCCTCAAGAAAAATCTACAAATTAGCGAATAGCGAATCCAAAATCTAAAATCGCCAGCCGCGCAAAACGTAGTAATCCGCCAGCTACTTCTCGATGTGGGCCTGCCCTCTGCCTGACCCGCCGCCCAAAGCTGTGTGCGCAAGTACAACGTATCATTCGCACGGGTAACGCCCAGGCAATTATTGATAAGACGTTGTAACTCCTCAGGTCTAAACTTTATCTGTCATTGCGAGCCGTCTGCGGCGAAGCAATCTGGTTCATAGTTGAGATTGCGCCGTTCGGAGACGCATGGACGCCACGGAGACGTGGCTCGCAATGACAATGCTCAGTAGATCGCAAATCTGTGCTGTGGACCGTCCGCGAATAGGGCCACGAATACACGAATGAATCTGAAACGGAGTAAATTCGTGGTTTCGTGAACAGATTCGTGGACGGCAGGCAAGCCCGTTACCCTAATTCATTAAATCTGTGAGCTACTGAGTCTACAAAACGTCGTTATTCACCGGTAAAATGCTACCTACCCCCATTGGGACGAAACCTGCCAGTCTTAACTTAATGACATGGATATACAAATATTTACCTGTATAAGCGTAAACCATGCTTAGTTCCTGTGCGAAGCAGCAAAAAAGTAAGGAAGCCACTAGCCGCAAGTTTCAAGTAACCAGCAACCAGCTTCCAGAATCTACAGTCCGGCTTCCGGGTCATCCACTAAATTTCCAAAAAACTGTTGTGGGGTGGCATTGCCCGGCTCGCAAATCTCATTCCGTAAGGCTATCAAGTCCATCAAGTGATCCTGAATTGTCACAAAACGCGCAAGTATCTTGTCCGGCTCTTTAGCGATGACAGTCTCCCAAATTACGTTCAACAACAATGCCGCTGGCGCAAAACTCATCATACCCAACGCCCCTCGCGCAGGGACAGTTACGCTCAATTCAGCAGCACACGCGGCAGCACCGGTTGCCGAACCAGACAGGCAAAGTGTGCGTAAGCCCTTGCTCCGCGCCGCGCGCAATAGATAGGCGCTATCAATACCTGGATTGTTCAAAGCAACTGAGAAAAGCGTATCGTCGGGAGACATCTTATACATATACAACGCTGTATCAATCAAATTCAAGGGTACCATGCGCGCCGGGACACCCCAAAGGTCTACCAGCCCGGCAAAGCTCTGTGCCAGCCCCAGGCTGATACCCTCACCGCTGACCCAAAGACACGGCGACTCCCGAATAATTTGCGCCATCAGCGCCAAAGTATGCCTATCCGCAGCCATTACACGCTCTACCGCGCGGAGTGCATAATCGTTGATTTGCTCCAACCGCTCAACATCTTCTCCGGCTGCACGTACCCGCTGAGCCGGCAACCCCACCATTTCTTTGACATGGAACTGAATATCATTGGAAAGTTCTTGATAACCGGAATAGCCCAACGCTTGCGCAAAACGAGTGACAGTGGCCGGATCAACTTTAGCCCGGCGAGCCAACTCGCTGGCATTTAGGAACGCCGCATCAAAGGTGTTCTCCAACAAATAATCCGCCAACCGCCGATAACCTACTGTCAGCGCGGCATAATGTTGACGAATACGCTTTCTAAAAAGATGTTCACCCTTATCCGCCGTGTTCATGCTTCCCCCCACAAGTAGCACTGTTTATATCCCGCAGTATAACCCGGCTACGCAGAGAAGCAAGTGTGCATTGCCCTAAAAACAGGTAAGGTGAAGCATGAAGAGAATTTTATCTCAATGTCATTACGTTAAAACCTGGCAGGTTTCGCCAAAATTAGGTTGGGCAGTATTTTACCGGTGCATAACGACGTTTTGTAAACTCAAGGCCTTGAAACCTGCCAGGTCTATGCCCTAGACTTATGTCATTGAATTTTATCTCTATTGACAATTCACTCGTCTTGTGTTATCATTATCAATAATGATAACACAGAGGCCAACATGAGCACCGATAAAACCGCCCTGATCTTGCACCCAGCGCGCTTCCAGATCATCCAGGCACTGAGCCATGAGGCGTTGACCACGCAGGAGCTCGATACGGCGCTACCTTCGATTCCCAAGCCTTCACTCTACCGGCACCTCAAGACGCTGCTGGAAGCGGGCATCGTCGAAATTGCGGAGACGCTGCCGGCGCGCGGCGGCGGCGAACGTCGCTACCGGCTGGCGCAATCCCCCCACCTCGGCCCGGAAGATGTGGCAGGACTGAACAACGCGGAGCACTTCCGCCACTTCACCACCTACGTCGCCACGCTGCTCCAGGGGTTCGCGGATTATCTCGCCAGCGCAACCGATCACGATTTTCTCGCAGAACACACCGGTTACACCGAAGTCATCCTCTACGCCAATGTGGAGGAGCTGGACGCCTTCGGGCAAGCGCTCAATCAAGCCCTGCTCCCGCTCGCCCAGAATGGACCGGGTGAGGGGCGGCACAGACATAAACTTGCAGTGATTACGCATCCACAGTAAAACAGCAAATCGCAAATCGCAAATCACAGCCATAGAGATTCGTATCATTTTGAGATTTGAAATTTGTCATTTGAGATTCAATTCGTAAAGGAGCTAACGATGCAAGACCCAATTCTCGATCAAATTATGCGCTTGTTGCCGTTGTTGATCCCCCTGCTCATCATCCAGATGGGATTGCTCATCTTCGCCCTGGTGGACTTGCTCAAATCCGAGCGGGTCACGCGCGGGCCGAAGTGGGTCTGGGCGTTGGTGATCGTGTTGGTCAACATCATCGGGCCGATCATCTACTTTGCTGCGGGCCGCGAGGAATAACGATGGTCGCCGCTAACGGCCACGCCATCCGCTGCGAGGGGCTGACGCGCCACTACGGCGACGTGATCGCGCTGCAAAACCTCGATCTCGAAGTCCCCTTCGGCTCGATCTTCGGCTTTCTAGGGCGCAACGGCGCGGGCAAGACCACGACGATGCGCCTGTTCACCGGACTGGCCCACCCCACCGCCGGCCGCGCCTGGATCGCCGGGCTGGAGACCACCAACGGCGATTATCGCGCCCGCGAGAGCTTCGGGTATTTGCCGCAAGACCCGGCCTTCTACGGCTGGATGACGCCGCGCGAGTATCTCGATTACGTCGGGCGGCTCTTCGGCCTGCCCGATAAGGAGCGCGGCACCCGCATCGCCGAGATGCTGGAGCTGGTGGGGTTGCAAGACGCCGCCAAACGCAAAATCGCGGGCTTCTCCGGCGGGATGCACCAACGGCTGGGCATCGCACAGGCGTTGCTCCATCGCCCGCCCGTGTTGCTGCTCGATGAACCCACCAGTGCGCTTGATCCCGCCGGACGCTACGAGGTGCTGGAGATGCTCGCCCGGCTCAAAGGCGCGGTGACGATCTTCTTCTCCAGCCACATTCTGGCCGATGTGGAGCGCATTTGCGACCACGTTGCCGTGCTGCACAAGGGCCACCTGCTGCTGGTGGAGGAACGCGAGGCGCTGCTGGCCCGTTATCCCATCAACACCGCGCGCGTGCAACTCGACCCGGCCAGCCCACCCGCGCAAGCGTTCGTTGCGGATGTGCAAGCCCAACCCTGGCTCACTTCGCTCACGGAAGAAGGGAGCACGCTCCGCCTTGTCGCCAGCGATGTGGATGCCGCCAAGCGCGCGCTGCTGCCTCTGATGGTGGCGCACAGCCTGCTTGTGACCCGCTTCGAGTGGGTGCGTCCCAGCCTGGAAGACATCTTCCTTCAGGTGAGTGCGTAGAGATTTAACGCAAAGTCGCCAGGCCGCAAAGATTTTCAAGCAGGTTTTCAAAAAATTCACTTTGCGACTTAGCGTGAGACTCTTTGGTTTCTCATGGAGTTATGATGATGATTACAACTGCCTACACCCTTTCCGTAACGCTGATGATTCTCGCGCCCATCGTTGCAGCGGCGCTGCTGCGCCGCCGGGTGCAAGCGCCGTGGTTCCTCTTCCTCATCGGCGCGGCAACTTTTATCGGCTCGCAGGTTGTCCACCTGCCGCTCAACGATTGGCTGGCGGACATCGGCCTGCTGCCCGGCAACAACACGTTGGAAGCGTCAGGAATCTCGTTGCTGCAAACGTGCATCATCCTGGGGCTGACCGCCGGTCTCTGCGAGGAGCTGGCCCGCGCCGCCGGCTACGCGCTCCTGCGCCGCTTCCGCCGCTTCGAGCATGGGCTGATGCTGGGCTTGGGTCACGGCGGCATCGAGGCGATGGTCTTCGGCGGGGTGCTGACCGCCGCCACGCTCAGCTCGCTGCTCCCCCTGCGCGACATGGATCTCGCCAGTCTCGGTTTGCCCGCCGCACAGCTCGCCGCGCTCACACAACAGCTGGTCGCGCTCGACAATCCCTGGTATGCCGCACCGCCCCTCATCGAACGACTGTTGGCGATAACGCTGCACGTCATCCTCTCCATGCTGGTCTGGCGCGCATTCGACCGGCGGCGCTGGGGTTACGTCGCGCTCGCCATCGTCTATCACGCCTTTGCCAATGCCTTCTTGCTCTATATGGCGCAACAATGGGAGAGCATCTGGGCAATTTACGGTCTGCTGGTGCTGATCCTGCTGCCGGGGCTGCTCTGGCTCTGGCGCGTGAAGCGCGAGACCGCTATCGAACGCCCCAGCCTCACCCCCTGGCGCGTCGAGTGGACGGCCTTCATCGCCGCCACACGCAAGGAGTTCAGCCAACTATGGCGCGTCAAACACGTGCTGGTGGTGGGCGCGGTCTTCGTCCTCTTCGGGATGATGTCGCCGCTGCTGGCTTACTTCACACCACAGATTCTCGGCTCGATAGAGGGCGCAGAGATGTTCGCCGACCTCATCCCCACCCCCTCGGTGGCCGACGCAGTGGGACAGTACATCAAAAACCTCACGCAATTCGGCTTCCTCATGGTCATTCTGTTAGGGATGGGGGCCATTGCGGGCGAGAAGGAAAAGGGCACAGCGGCGCTCATCCTCAGCAAGCCGCTGCCGCGCTGGGCCTTTGTGCTAAGCAAATTCACCGCGCAGACGGCGCTCTATATCGCGGGGTTCCTCGTGGGGATGCTGGGGGCCTACTACTACACGCTGTTCCTCTTCGGCCCGGTGGATTTGGGGGCCTTCGCCTTCAGCAACCTGCTGTTGCTGGCGTGGCTCTTGCCTTTCGTCGCGATAACGTTGCTCGGCAGCGCGCTGACCCGCACACTGCCTGCGGCGGGCGGCGTGGGACTCGCCGGCAGCGTCGCGCTGCTGCTGACAGGCTACCTGCCCAAGATCGGCCCGCTCTTCCCCGGCAGCCTGCTAGGATGGGCTACTCAGGTAGGGATGGGGGTAAGCGATATACCCATCGCGCCCCAGGCCGGCGCGCTCGCCGCCAGCGGCGTCATCACGCTCGTGTGCGTCCTCGGCGCGCTCGCCGCCTTCGAGCGGCAGGAACTATAAACAAAACCTTTTTTACCACAGAGCCACAGAGAACACAGAGTAATTTTAGAAAATCTCTGCGAACTCTGTGGCTCTGTGGTGAATCCCTCTACTTCAACATCGGCACCCAGATTTCATGCTCTTTGGCGAAGCGGATGGCCTCCTCGTAACCTGCATCCACGTGGCGGACGACGCCCATGCCCGGATCGGTGGTGAGGACGCGCTCCAGCCGCGCCGCCGCAGCCGCCGTTCCATCCGCCACGATGACCTGCCCGGCGTGCTGCGAGTAGCCGATGCCCACCCCGCCGCCGTGATGGAAGCTTACCCACGTCGCCCCGCCTACCGCATTGATGAGCGCGTTGAGGAACGCCCAGTCGGAAATCGCGTCCGAGCCGTCCAGCATCGCTTCCGTCTCGCGGTTGGGGCTGGCGACCGAGCCAGAATCCAGGTGATCCCGCCCGATGACGATGGGAGCCTTGATGCGCCCCTCAGCAACAGCCTCGTTGAAGGCCAGCCCGGCCAACGCCCGCTCACCGTAGCCCAGCCAGCAGATCCGCGCGGGCAACCCCTGCCAGGCCACCTGCTCTTGTGCCATCTTGATCCAGCGCGTGAGATGCTCGTCCTCCGGGAACAATGTCAGGATGATACGGTCGGTCTCGTAGATGTCCTCCGGGTCGCCGGAGAGCGCCACCCAGCGGAACGGCCCTTTGCCCTCGCAGAACAGCGGGCGGATGTAGGCCGGCACGAAGCCGGGGAAAGCGAACGCCTCCGCCAAACCGTTATCATAAGCGCGCTGGCGCAGATTGTTGCCATAATCGAAGACCACCGCGCCACGCTTTTGCAGCTCGACCATCGCCGCGCAGTGCGCGGTCATCGTGCGGATGGCCTCGCGCTGATAGCGGGCCGGGTCGCTCTGACGCAACGCAACGGCTGCCTCCAGCGGCATCCCATTGGGCACATACATCAACGGATCGTGCGCCGAGGTCTGATCCGTGACCATATCGGGGATTACGCCGCGCCGCAGCAGTTCGGGGAACACATCGCCCGCGTTACCGATGAGCGCGATGGAGCGGGCCTGGCCCTGCGCCCGGTACTGCTCCACCGTCTTGAGCGCCGCATCAAGGTCAGTCTCGATCTCATCCACCTGGCGCAGGCGCAAGCGGCGCTCGGCCCGCCAGGGGTCTACCTCCACGAACAGGCCCACGCCCTCGTTCATCGTCACTGCAAGCGGCTGCGCGCCCCCCATCTCGCCCAGCCCCCCCGTAAGGATAAACTTCCCCTTGAGCGAAGCCTGCGGACCGTAGTGCTTGCGCGCCGCCGCGCCGAACGTCTCGTAAGTGCCTTGCAGGATGCCCTGCGTGCCGATGTAAATCCACGAACCGGCGGTCATCTGGCCGTACATGATAAGACCGGCGGCCTCCCACTTATCGAAATTTTCCTGCGTGGCCCACGCCGGGACGATGTTGGAGTTGGCGAGCAGCACACGGGGCGCGTCGGGGTGCGTCTTGAAGACCGCCACCGGCTTGCCCGACTGCACCAGGAGCGTATCATCCACATCCATCTGTTGCAGCGTGGCGAGAATCGCCTCGAAGGCGGGCCAGTTGCGGGCGGCCTTGCCCCGCCCACCGTAAACAATAAGGTTGTCAGGGTCAAAAGCGACATCAGGATCGAGGTTGTTCTGGAGCATCCGAAAAGGGGCTTCCAGCAGCCAGTTTTTACAATGGAGCTGCGTACCGCGCGGCGCGCGAATCACACGATTGGGCATCTTGACCTCCTTGAAATGGCAAATCTCAAAATTTAGCTCGGTCGCGGAGCTGGCGCTCCGCTCCGAGCAACTGCTCTGAGGGGAACGCCAGTTCCCTGAATTATTATCACGTCTCACGCATCACAAAGTATAACATTAAACGCGGGAAAACAGAAAAGGCCAGGGCATTAGCCCCGGCCTTTTTGGTTGATAATAGCACGGTTATAAAAAGGAGGTTAGATTTTGCGCTGCGCGGCCCATTTCCAGGAAGACCAGACCCAGCTTAGCATTAGAACGTGCCAGTACGGTGAGAACGGCTTCATCGCCCACGGATTTGAGGATCACATAGCCGCGATCCCCTTTGACGTAGACCTGTTCTAACGCGCCCCGGCCTAGCTCCATGGCGATACGCTCACCCAGCGAGAGCATCGCTGCCGACATCGCCGAAACACGATCTTCTTCGGAGCCAGCCGGCAAGGCCGAGGCGATAATCAAACCATCTACACTAACAATAGCAGAGGCTTCAATATCGGACGTGCCGGATTGAAGTGCATACAGGGCTTCAGTTAAGCGATCAGTGCGGGATGCGGCCATCCGTGTCCTCCTAAGAGTAAATCAACAATCTCAAATCTGCAAATCTCAACATCAGAGAGGCATGATTTGCAGGAATAACTACAAGCTGATGCGCCACGCATCGCGCTTCACATCATCCGCTAATAGTACCACAACTAGGTAAGGTGTCAATTTGACAGAGCGGCTTTTGACTTTACAATGCCTCTAGCGGGCGGAAGGCGTCCGTAAGAACTATTCTAATTGTACACCAAACCACCAAATTTGAAAAGGGTAAGAAACTTGTGACCAGCGATCAAGAAAAAACTGCCCGCCGGGGCAATCCATCCTTTGTGTGGCGCGCAGGTCAGGAGCGGCGACTGGCGCTGGTGCGCCTGTATGCGCCGCTGGAAGGCCGCCGTATCCTCGATGTGGGCTGCGGGATGGGAATGTATACACACGCCTTTCTGCGCTTTTCGCCCGAAGTTTACGGCATCGAGTTGGAGGCGGATCGCGCCCGTGAAGCGCACGGGCGCGCGCGCGGCGTGATGCAGGCCGTCGGCGAGGCGTTGCCGTTCAAGGCGGAGTCGTTCGATGTGGTGTTCTCGCATGAGGTGCTGGAACACGTCAGCGATGACCGGTGGGCGGCGCGGGAGCTCACGCGCGTGACGCGGCCCGGCGGGCGCATCGTCATCTTCGTGCCCAATCGCCTGTATCCCTACGAAACGCACGGTATCTACTGGCGCGACAAGTATCGGTTTGGTAATATCCCGCTGGTCAACTGGTTGCCTGACCCACTGCGGAACCACCTCGCGCCACATGTGCGCGCTTACACGGCGCGCGGGCTGCGGCAGCTCTTTGCCGACGAGCCGGTGCGCGAACTCTTGCTCACACAGATTTTCCCCGGCTACGATAACGTCGTGGCGCGCAAGCCCAAGCTGGGACGCCTGCTGCAAAGGCTGACCTACACACTGGAACGCACTCCATTGCGCGCGTGGGGACTCTCACATCTGCTCGTGCTGGAGAAAACGGGGACATAGGAGTTTTCATGTTCAACGCTAACCACGATAAACCTTATCGCGTGCTGGTGGCGGTGCGTGATGCGAAAGATCTCTCTCCGTTGCTCTGTCTAGGGTGCGCCCTGGCGCGCACCCATGCGGGCGAAGTCCACCTGCTCACGGTGACTTCAGACGACACCCCCCCTACCTGGCTTAAGCTCCCCGACGAATACGCCGATGTCACCATCACGGTTTCTGTCGCTGTTGACCGCAAACCTGATCATGCCATTATCGAAAAAGCACACACGCTCAACCCCGACGCGCTATTGCTGGGATGGCGCGGGCAGAAAAATCGCGGGCGGTATCTGCTGGGCCGTACCCTCGATCCTGTGATCCAAAACACCCCTTGCGATGTCATTGTGCTGCGCGGGGACTGCCGCGCAACGCAGTTACCCCAGCAGATTTTGATCCCCGCAGCCGGGGGGCCAAATGCACCGCAAGCGTTTGATATCGCCTATGCCATCAACCCGGAAGCTGAAATCACGGCGCTGTCTGTGGTTCCTGAGAGTCTGGGCGAAACCGGGATTCTGATCGAGCAAGACCGCCTGGACACGCTAATCCACGCTCAAATCCATCGCGAGCAGCTACGCGCACACGTCACGCCGGCCGCCTCGCCGATAGCGGGCATTCTCGCGGAAGCCCGGCAAGACTATGACCTGCTCATTCTGGGAGCCGGCGGCGAGAACGTACTAGGGCGCTTTATTTTCGGGGATATTCCACAAGTCATCCTGGCACAATCACCCATCCCGGTCATGGTAGTGCGGCGACGCGTTAAGCCACTGAACTCGCTGGTGCGGCGGCTCTGGACGCACATCTTCGGCATCATACCCACGCTCACCATCCAGGAACAGGCTGAGGTCTATAAAATCATGCGCCGGGGATCACGCCCCAGCACCGATTTCTTCGTAATGATTACGTTGGCGGCAGCGTTAGCGGCACTCGGCCTGCTGCTCAACAGCCCGGCGGTGATTATCGGCGCAATGTTGGTAGCCCCGCTGATGACGGCCATTCTGGGCATGGGCTTGAGCATCATCATGGGCGATACGCGCTTTTTCTGGACGGCATTGCAAACGACGCTACGAGGGGCTGCACTCGCCATTGTGACGGGGTTTCTGGTAGCGTTGATTGCACCCGGCGCAGCAGTAACGCATGAGATTCTTGGACGCGCTCACCCCTCTCTGCTAGATCTGGGCGTAGCGCTAGTCTCAGGGGGCGCTGCTGCGTATGCCATCAGTCGCCGCGATGTCTCAGCCGCCCTGGCTGGCGTGGCGATTGCAGCGGCCCTGGCACCACCACTCACCACTGTAGGCATCGGCCTACAGCTCGGTGAGTGGCGCATCGCGGGGGGGGCACTCTTGCTGTTCATCACTAACATGGTCTCAATTGTGGCCGCCGGGGGAGGCCTGTTCTTCCTGCTAGGCTTCCATCCTGACCCCGAACGACCTGGGCGCTCTACCACCTTGCGACGCGGCGTTCGCAACATTGTCCTACTGCTCTTACTGGTGACATTGCCCCTGGGCTTTTTAACAGTACAATCGTTGCGTGAGAACCATTGGCGACAGCAAATCCAGACGGCACTCGAAGTTGAACTACAACGACTTCCCAGCGCCAGCCTGATGAGCTGGGACGCAACTGAGCAAAGCGATACTGATGCGTTGTATATTGAAGCGACAGTACGCCTGCAAGGTACACTCACTCATCAGCAAGCGCGCGAGCTACAAGAACAGCTCGCCACGCGCCTGGAACGCCCGGTCGCGCTCTCGCTGAGTATGGTACCCAGCACGGAGCTGCGCGCGTATGTGCCGCCCACCCCCACGCCCACCGGCGCACCTACCGCCACACCCACGGCCACGCCTACTGCGCCCCCCACTCCAACCCAGACCCCAACCCAAACCCCGACCCCCACCGCCACGCCTACCGTCACGCCCACGCCGACGGCCACCCCGCACTTGCTCCGCGTGAGCGCGACAAACCTCAACGGATTGCGCTTGCGCTATTCCCCCAACGGGCTGGAGGTAGGGCGGTTGACGCCGGACACATTCGTGGTGGTTCTGAACGGCCCGGTTACGGTCGAAAGCATGGACTGGATACATATCAGCTTGCTCGACGGCACACTCCACGGCTGGCTACCGGCAACATCCTTGAGTACATCGCAGGAATGAACACGCGCGGGCTTGTATCCCGCCCCAAATGCTTTTGTCGAAAAGGCCGGGCTGTGGTATAATAACGGCTACGCGGGCGTGGTTTAATGGTAGAGCCTTAGCCTTCCAAGCTAATGATACGGGTTCGATTCCCGTCGCCCGCTCTACAGGGGCTCATAGCTCAATGGTTAGAGCAGCCGGCTCATAACCGGTCGGTTCCAGGTTCAAATCCTGGTGGGCCCACAATCAAAAATCGTTAAACGGCCCTTGCGGGCCGTTTGTTGTACTAGGAGCAGAGTAATGTTTGATCGTTTAGTTACTTTAGAAGACCGCTACGAAGAATTGCAGCGTCTCATGGGCGATCCGGAGGTGATGCACGATTACGAAAAGGTCGCCGAGTATGCCAAAGAGCGCTCCAATATCGAGGAACTGGTCAGCACGTACCAGCGCTACAAGCAAGTGATGGCCGAGCTAAACGCCGCACGGGAGATGACCCAAGCGGAAGAAGACCCCGATTTACGCGATATGGCTTATACTGAGGTGCATGAATTGGAACACCAACAGGAAGCCATCGAAACCACGCTGCGGCAGATGCTGCTCACCAAAGACCCGCGCGACGAGAAGAACGTCATCATGGAAATTCGCGCGGGCGCGGGCGGCGATGAGGCCGGGCTGTTTGCGGCGGATTTGTTGCGCATGTATACGCGCTATGCCGAGCGGCAGGGTGGTTGGAAGGTGGACTTGATCCACGAAAACCGCACCGGCATTGGCGGTTTCAAGGAAGTGATCTTCGAGGTGCGCGGCAAGGGGGCTTTTTCACATCTCAAGTACGAGAGCGGGGTGCATCGGGTGCAGCGTGTACCGGCCACCGAGTCCAGCGGACGCATTCACACCTCAACAGTGACCGTCGCAGTGCTGCCAGAGGTGGATGAGGTGGAAGTGCATGTTGAGGCCAAGGATTTGGACATCACGACGTATGGCGCCTCCGGTGCTGGCGGGCAGCACATGCAAAAGAACGATACCGCTGTGCGCATCATTCACAAGCCCACCGGCATCGTGGTTTCCTGCGAAAATGAGCGTTCGCTCACACAGAACAAACTCCGCGCGATGACAGTGTTGCGCGCGCGCCTCTATGAGATGGAACAACAAAAGCGGGAAGATGAAATCGAGGAGCGACGCCGTTCACAAGTGGGCACGGGCGAGCGCAGCGAAAAGATCCGCACTTACAACTATCCCCAGAACCGCGTCACTGAGCATCGGGTAGGCATCAACATTTACAACCTGCCGCTGGTGATGGATGGCGATTTGGATGAGTTCATCGAAGCGCTTTCGCTTGATGAACAAACGCGGAAACTAAGTGATATCGAGTAGAAGACTCAGTAGATCACGAAATGCTCCACAAAGATCTAGCGATCCAGCCTGAGCAATCTGTGATCTACTGAGCCTATCTTGAGATGTGATGTGTGAAGAGAAAATCACGCTTCACGTTGCATTTCTACGGCGCGTCAATATGCGTGCTGATGGCACAACAAGAACTGGCTTCCATCGCCGGGCCGATTTCAACGACAGTTGTATCCATCAAGCGACATGCAAAGCGCAAGAAGGCGTATACGTCCGCGAAATTACTCGCCAACCCCACCGAAATCCGCACCGCGCTCACGCTCTTGCCAAACTGGGTTTGCATCCGCTCACGCAATGCCAAAAATGAGAGGCCTTGGTCATCCTTAAAAAATGCAGTCATGATTTCCGGCGTAAGACCATGCGCCACTTCACCCGCGCCAGGATTACAGAAGCACCCGGTACGGATCGAAATCTGCTCCGCGTTTGCCAGCTCCTCAATACGGCGATCATCAAAGGCCACGCCCTCTCGATCATAAAAGGTAATCGTCACTGTGCCAGCGCGCTGCTCCAGCGTAGCCGGGCCGTGGATGTACACTAACCGTTGCCCGCTGCTATGGCGCAACGTCCGCAAATGATCCAGCAGCCAGCCGGTGAGCGCCATCACGCGCGCGTGGATCATGTCTATCCCCACTGCGGCTAGATGGCGCAAGCCGATTTCCACCGCCGGCAGCGAGAGATAGTTCACCGTGCCATCCTCAAACGCGGCGGCACCATCGGCCAAATAATAACCGTCGCCCTGCACTGAGGAAATGGTGATCGTGCCGCCCGCATACCAGGGCCGGCGCAGCTTCGCCAACGCCTCACGGCGAACCAGCAAACAACCCACACCGGTGGGGTAGCCGAACATCTTGTAGAACGAGAGCGGGACAAAATCGGGCTGCCACTGGCGCAGATCGAGCCGGTTGGTAGGCGCAAACGCGGCACAATCCACCAGCACATCCCAGCCCTGAGCGCGTGCGGTCTCGATCAAACTTAGCGAATGCTGGACGCCGGAATAGTTGGATTGCGCGGGGAAAGCGAACAGGTTGTTCCGGCCTGGCTGTGCCTGATTGAGCACCGCAGCGAGACGTTCCGCATCAATGCGCAGGTCGGGGTAGAGCACGGGGACATAGGTGACGGTTGCGCCGCGTGCGCGGGCGAACTCGCGGATGCCATTGACAGAGTTGTGATTGTCAAAGGTCAACGCGTAGTGATCCCCTGGGCCGAAGGGATAAGCTTCCCCCACCAGCTTGAGCGCGCCGCTGGCATTGAGCGTGAAAATGGCTTCATACTCCTCCGGCGGCGCATTAAAATAATCCAGCACATACGCGCGAGCCTGATCCACCAGCCGGGTCATCGCCAATGAGGTGGGATTGTGCGAGTGGGGATTGCCGAAAACACTCCCTTCCAACAGGGCATGATGAGCACGGAGCTGACTATCGGCGTGTAGCCCCCCGCCGGTATAGTCCAGGTACACCTGGCCCAACCGGTCGAGCCGGGCATACTCGCGGGTGCGCAAGTCATCAAGCGCGGCAGTCTGCGCATAGTCCGGATAGGCGGCAAGAAAAGCCGTGTACGCGACCGGCATAGCATCGGTATGATAAAGGGTGCAGGTAGAGTCTTGCATCTCTAGCAATAGCTCCTTTTGAGAATCAACAAATGAATCAATGGCATTAAGTTTAGGGCATAGACCTGGCAGGTTTCAAGGCCTTAGGTCTACAAAACGTCATTATTCACCGGCAAAAACTATCCAACCCAATTTAGACCAAACCTGCCAGGTCTTACCTTAGTTACATTGACAAGTGAATAACTAGCACGCACGCCCGGCCCTCATAAGAGAGCCGGGCGCGGTATATACAGCATAAAATTCCTTAGCCCGCGCGGATGGCTTCGACCGGACAGACCTCAACGCAGGAACCACAGTCAATACAAAGCTCCGCGTCAATCACGTAATGGCTATTGCCCATGCTAATCGCCTCAACGGGGCATTCCCCTACACAAGAACCGCAGCTGATACAATCATCGCTAATAACGTGCGCCATAACAATCAAACCTCCTCTTTTTATGTGCAATGTATGCCGTATGGCAAGGGCGAGTATACACCGAATGAGCCAGGCGTCAATCACCTGATGCTACAAACATACCCTTGATTTTTTCGCCCTCACTTTATTCTCTTACTTGCTTACACCCGCGCGTGTGGTATAGTAACAAATAGCAAATCGCAAATCTCAATCTGCGATTTAAGATTTGCGATTTGAATTTCGCTGATTCTCTCTCTGGAGGCACAGGACATGCTCAAGACACATCATTGCGGGGAATTGCGCACGGCCCATGAGGGTCAGGAAGTCACCCTGGCCGGGTGGGTAAACCGCCGCCGCGATCACGGCGGCCTGATTTTCATCGTCTTGCGCGACCGCGAGGGTTTGACCCAGGTCGTCGCCAGCCCCGATATTGCGCCGGACGCGCACGCCGTCGCGTCTGAGGTACGCGGCGAGTACGTCATCCAGGTGCGCGGCATCGTGCGCCGCCGCCCGGCGGATCAGGTCAACGCGGCATGGCCTTCGGGCGAGATTGAGGTCGAGGCCCACGCCGTCACCATCCTTAACGCCTCCAAGACCCCGCCCTTCTACATTTACGACGACGGCGATGTGGACGAGGCGCTACGCCTGCGCTATCGCTACCTCGACCTGCGCCGCGCCCCCATGCAGCGCGCCATCATCCTGCGCCATCGCGTCGTGCAGTTCATCCGCGAATACCTCGATGCCCGCGGCTTCCTGGAAATCGAAACGCCCATGCTGTTCAAATCCACGCCCGAAGGCGCGCGCGACTACCTCGTGCCGAGCCGCGTCCACCCCGGCAAATTCTACGCGCTGCCGCAATCGCCGCAGCAGCTCAAGCAGCTGTTGATGGTGGCGGGCTTCGAGCGGTACTTCCAGATTGCGCGCTGCTTCCGCGATGAAGACCTGCGCGGCGACCGCCAACCGGAATTCACGCAGCTCGATCTGGAGATGTCGTTTGCCGAGCGCGACGACATCCTCGACCTGATGGAGGATATGTTCACCGAATTGGTGCGCACGGTCACGCCTGAGAAACGGCTGATTACCCCCTTCCCGCGCCTCACGCACGCCGAGGCTCTGGAACGCTACGGGGTGGACAAGCCCGACCTGCGCTTCGGCATGGAACTGGTAGATTTGACCGAGGCTCTGGCGGGCAGCGAGTTCGCCGTCTTCAAGAGCGCGGCAGAAGCCGAAGGACGCATCAAGGGCATCGTCGCGCCGGGGTGCGCCGAGTATGCGCGCCGCCAGCTCGACGAGCTGACCGAGATCGCCAAAGGCCAAGGGGCGCAAGGGCTGGTGACGCTGGCCTACCGCGCCGACGAGGTCAAAGGCCCGGCGGTGAAATTCCTGAGCGCGGACGAACTCGCGCTAATCGCCGAACGCCTGGGCGCAAACACGGGCGACCTGGTCTGCATCGTCGCGGCGGCGCGGCCTATTGCCAACGCTGCGCTCGGCGCGCTCCGCCTGGCTTTCCGTGACCGGTTGGAGCTGGTGGATCCCGACTTGATGGCTTTTGGCTGGGTGCTCGACTTCCCCATGTTCGAGTGGAACGAAGAAGCGGGTCGCTGGGACGCTGCGCACCATCCCTTCACCATGCCGCGCCCGAATACTTACGAGGCGATGATGGCCGACCCCACTGCCGTGCTTTCCGACGCCTACGACCTGGTCTGCAACGCCTACGAGCTGGCCTCCGGCAGCATCCGCGTCCACGATCCGCAAATTCAGTTGGATATTTTCCGCGTGTTGGGCTATCCCGAAGATGAAACGCAAGCGCGCTTCGGGCACATGCTGGAGGCGTTCTCCTACGGTGCGCCGCCGCACGGCGGCATGGCGCCCGGCATTGACCGGCTGGTGATGCTGCTGGCGGGCGGGACGAGCATCCGCGATGTCATCGCCTTCCCCAAGACCACTCAGGCCACCGACCTGATGGCCGATGCGCCCTCGGACGCCACACCGCAACAGCTGCGTGAGTTGCATATCAGCGTGGTGGAGAAGGGGTAGACGCGCCAGTTTTTCGATAGGATGTACAGGATTGCGTAAGGTCGTATTCTGTGCATCCTGTCGAAATTTTAACGGAGCACAAGCACGCAAAATCAAGTTTTTTACTGAGGACTTCTTATGACCACAAACTATCCACGTGTGGGTGTAGGGGTTATTATTGTTCGTAACAACCGGGTATTGCTTATCAGGCGAAAAAATGTTCACGGCGCGGGCAGCTGGTCTACCCCTGGTGGGCATTTAGATTTCGGCGAAACGCCAGAGCAATGCGCCATTCGTGAAACGCAGGAAGAAGTCGGTATCAAAATAAAAGACGTGCAATTTATTGCAGTTACGAATGATTTCTTTGAAGCAAGTGAAAAGCATTATATAACCCTTTGGATGGTGGGGACTTACGTTTCCGGCGAGCCAAAAATCGCAGCGGATTACGAAGTTGCTGAAGTTGCCTGGTTCGACTGGGAGTCTTTACCAAGTCCGTTATTCATACCATTTGAAAATCTAGTCAATCAAAGAAGCTACCCGCCTGATAGAATTGTGCATTTCAAAAGTAGCTCCTCCTACGTTTGACAAATCGCTCAATTACCGTATACTAAGCCTGTCTGCAAAAATTATATGCCATTGGCAAATTTTATACAGGAGCGTACTGGAATGACTGTGATCAACGTGCTGCAACGTGCAGGGAGTGGGTCTACCCTACCTTTGCTTTGGTAGTTGGCAGCCGTTGTGTGCTGAACATCCGAGCCGTGGGAGTCCGTGACCCCCACGGCTTTTTTGTTGCCTGGATTCAAGGAGCAGACTATGCTTAAAGCATCGCATATCACCAAACGCTATGGCAAAACGCTGGTACTGGATAAAATCTCGTTGTTGTTGCACGCTGGCGAGCGTGTGGGACTGATCGGCGCGAACGGCTGTGGCAAGTCCACCTTGTTGCGCATCCTTGCCGGCCTGGAAGCGTCTGACGGCGGTTCTATAGCGCGCGATCCGGCAGACTTGCGCTGCGGCTACCTGGAGCAAGGATTGGTCTACGCCCCCGATGCAACCGTGAGCGACGTGTTGTGCGCCGAAGCGCGCGCGCTTGACGCGGCGGAAGCGGAGGTGGAGCGCCTGGCAAGCGCGTTGGCGACGGCCACAGGCGCGGCTCTGGCGCAGGTCAATGCGGCGTATAGTCACGCCCTGGATGCGCTGGAAACCTTGGCGACCTCCACACCCGCCGAGCATGAAGCCGCAGCGGTGCTGGCGGGATTGGGGCTGACAACGCTCGATTTGGAGACGCCCATTGCCACCCTCAGCGGCGGGCAAAAGACCCGGTTAGGGCTGGCGCGCTTGCTGCTCCAAAACCCGCAGGTCATCCTGCTGGATGAGCCGACCAATCACCTGGACATCGCCGCGTTAGAATGGCTGGAAGCCTGGCTGCGCGCTTATCCCGGCGCGGCGCTCATCGTTTCACACGACCGGGTGTTCCTCGATAACACCGTTACCCGGATTCTCGATCTTGACGATGAAACCCACATGCTCACCGAGTATGTGGGCAACTATAGCGCCTACCTCGCCGCGTGGGAGCAGCAGCGCGAGCGGCAACTGGTCACGTGGCGCGATCAGCAGGCGGAGGAGCGCCGGATGCGGCAAGACATCCACCAGACCGCGATGCACGCGATGAGTGTGGAGCTCACCACCAAGCCGGGGCAGCCGGGCGTGCGTCGCATCGCCAAGAAGGTCGCCAAGAAAGCCAAATCGCGCGAGAAGAAACTGGATCGCTATCTGGAGAGTGACGAGCGCGTGGAAAAACCGGGCCTCTCCTGGCGGATGAAACTGGAGTTTGTGGATACGCCGGAGAGCGGGCAGGATGTGCTGGTGCTAGAGGATGTGGCGGCGGGCTACAACGGCGTCCCATTGTTCAGCGGCGCGCAAGCCGTGTTGCGGGCGGGCGAGCGCGTGGCGCTGGTCGGCCCGAACGGCGCAGGCAAGACCACGCTACTCAAGGTGCTGCTGAGCCAGCTCGAACCGCTGGCGGGGCGGGTGCGGCTGGGGGCCAACGTCCGCGTGGGCTACTACGCCCAAGAGCAGGAAGCGCTCGACCCGCGCAGCACGCCCTTCGCGGTGGTGCGCGAGGTCGCGGCAATGTCGGACACCGACGTGCGCGCGTTCTTGCACTACTTCCTCTTCAGCGGCGACGAGGTCTTCATACCGATAGGCGCGCTCAGCTACGGCGAGCGGGCGCGGCTGGCGCTGGCGCGACTGGCGGCGGGCGGCTGCAACTTCCTCGTGCTGGATGAACCCATCAACCACCTGGATATCCCCAGCCGCACGCAGTTCGAGCGGGCGATGACAGCCTTCGAGGGCACAGTGCTGGCGGTGGTGCATGATCGCTACTTCATCCGCGAGTTTGCCACGCAGATCTGGGCAATTGCAGACGGCAGCTTGAAGACCTGTCTGGATTTGGACGAGCTACGAGGAAAAGCTGTGAAGTCACAACCGTAACCTGCCAAAGAGTGCGGATAGCATTCGGTGGTTGAGCCTGTCGAAACCGTCACCAGGTCTCGGCAGACTTGACCGACGACGAAATTTTACAACTACGAACCTGTTATGTATACACCCCACAGGCCCTCATGATGGGGCTTGTGGGGTGTACAATCTTGCTTAGAAGCTATCCGAAAACTCGCAAAGTCGGTAGTTGAGCCTGTCAAAACCACCGCCAGGTCTCAGCAGACTTAAGCAACGACAGAATTTTAGGATAGATACTCAACGGCATTAAGTTAAGACTTGGCAGGTTTCGTCCAAATTGGGTTAGGTAGTATTTTACCGGTGAATAACGACGTTTTGTAGACTCAAGGCTAGAAACCTGCCCGGTCTATGCCCTAAACTTAATGCCATTGGATAGATTTAGTCCTTAAGCATTTGCACCGAAGTATAGCTAATCATACTGATTGGCACTACCATTTCCATATCGTCCATCGAAAAAACCATGGAACCGGAAATGGTTTGCGTTACCATGCTATTGGATGTCAAACCAGTCTGAACATCAATTTGCATCGTGCCTTGCTGTGCCCCCTCTAAGTCATAGCTGATTTGATAGAGACCCGCATCCACAACCGCTTGGGCTGCATCGGTTTGAATGGTTGAAGTCACGCTAACCGTAGCGATATTGTCTGCATATCCCTGAAGCGTATAAACATTATTCACAACAACCGGCAACTGCCCAGACACCACGACTTGAGAAGTCCAAGTATCACCGATACGCACAATACCTTCCGGATAATCAATGGTAATGTTTCCCATTTGCTCTTTTAGCGTTTGTTCGTTAAATTGCTCACCCAAAATTTGTCGCATGTACTCCGCTTCAGCTTCAGAAAGCCCCAAGTCTTCCATAATATCATCTAGCATTGCTTCAATGCCATCTACAGCAAGAACTTCACCGTCAGGCGTTAACAGCATTGAAAAGCCTTTTCCTATCAACATACCAAATCCCATGAATTCAGACGGGACATCGGCGGTTGTGTCATCAGAATCATACTGCAGCATTTCCCCACCGCTCGACATTTGCATCATGATGCGCTCGTAGGATAGATCTACCCAAATATTCCCGTCAGCATCCGTTTCCCGCAACAAATAACGCATCTCGAACCCCATCATTTGCTCGATAGCGGTCTCTTCACCTTCAAAAGTTTGGGTTATGTATTGTTCCGTGGTTATCAGAATTCGATAGGCAGCACCTTCTTCTAAGCTGAGCTGCATTTGAATTTCCCGAACCTCTCCCCAAGTAATGCGGCATCCGGTTAACAGCAACCCTAAGACGAGGATTACGGCAATATACCATTTTGCTCTGAACATCATTTTCTCCTTTAACTTTTAGATTGATATTGACACAAGGCGAGTAGTATAAATTGACTTCTTTATAAAGTCAAGATAAATTTGTGTGTAGCGGGCGCCGATTATCGTTTCCCGCAAAACCTACCTACACCGCACCGATACCTCACTCATCCCCAGGTGTGAGGATCCAGAGATCGTTCAAGTCGTTGCCGCCCGATTGACCGCCAAAGAGCAGCAGGTAATTCCCGGTGCTGCTACTCCAATCGTTCGCCAGAATCATACTGTGCCCGTGGCGTGGGCTGGGAGGCGTTCCTTGCGGTTGTAGCACGCGCCACTGTTCTGTCAGCAGATCGAACGACCATACATCGTTCAAATCTTGCCCGTTCGCATCCTGCCCACCAAAGAGCCAGAGCGCCTCACGATCTACTATCGCCGTGAGCGCGGCGAATTCCCGCGCCGTGGGGCCAGCCCCCGGCAACATTTTCCAGACGCCAGTATTCAAATCCAACTGCCAGGTATCCCCCTGTGGACACGGCCCGATAGGCGAAGAGCACCCCCCAAAAAGCACCAGCCGTTCCCAGGTGGCGGCCGCAGCGTGCAAGCAACGCTTAAGCGGTAGTTCACCCGCAGGGGTGATATTGCGCCAGGTGTACGTTTCCAAATCGAACGCCCAGGTGTCATCGAAACGCGCATCATCCACAAAACCATGCGTGAGATACAAGATTCTGCCGTAGCTAGGGACGCCGCCTGCCGCGCCGTACCGCGCCGCTGGCAGCGTGCCTGCGGGCAGCACTTCGCTCCAGGTATTCGCGGTCAAATCGAAGGCCCATATATCATTGAAAAATTGGCCCGGACGGGCTTCGCCAGTGGTGATGAGCAACCGATTTTGCGTATGATCTATCCCCGCGACCATGCTATAGCGCGCGGGCGGCGGCCGCACAGCGGAGGAGAGTTCTTGCCAGGTGCGCGAAGTCAAATCGAACGCCCAGGTGTCATTCAAAGCCGTTGCCCCGCTGCGACCGCCGAACAGCAACACGCGCTGATTGTTGCTATCAAAGGCCAGCGCTGCATCGCGTCGGGCGGGCGGCTGTGGCCCATTCACTGTGAGGGGCTGCCAGACTGCCGGTTGCGGGAACGCAGGGCATCCCCCCTCCTCGCCCAACGGCTCGCGGGTACGACTGATGGCAACGAAAGCCTGCCCGTCCCAGGTGTATTGATAGTGTTCCCAGCGACAGGGACAGCAGTTAGCCTCATTGTAAAGGTAGAGCGGCTGCGTGATTTCCAACCCATTGGCGAGATAGTCTATGCTGCCCTTGTAAGCGGTGAAAGTGAGCAAGTCCGTAGCCCAGCCGCCCGCAAAACTCACGACGTAAATATCCAGAATACCACCGGTGCCTTTATGCCGAATCAACACGACGAGCTCCGGGATGCCACTGCCGGTCAGGTCGCGCGCCTCCACAGATTCAATGTGATCGAACATCCAGTACGAGGCCTGGCTGAGATCAACGGCGTTTGGCCCTTCGGCATCAAAGAACGCCGCGCTCCGTGAATAAAGGTGCTCCCCGCCAGTTGTGACCACATCCACCTGTAACGGCACGGGCATATCCTCGTTGGCCGGGTCATGCCAGCTAGAGAGCACCACATACTCGGCCTCGCCATCGCCCGTGAGGTCTACGCGCTGAATGTCCTGCGTCACCACGGAGCCATTGGGCTGCGGCCCAGGCTCAAAGTCCAACCCTGGCGCGAGCGGCGTCCCAGCGGGCTGCGGCGTCGCGGGAGCTGCGGTCGCGGTCGGTGTAACGGGGAAGTCCACTGGCGGCGTGCCAGAGACAGTCGGCGTTGGTGGCGTGGCAAGAGGCGTAGCACTTGGTAGACACGCGAGCAATAAACCACATGTCACAATCAAGGTGAATAAAGCGGTGTTTTTCATGGCGACCTCCGTTTACAAAGTAACACAACTGAAAAGGGGAGGAATAAGGGATACGCAAATCGCTGATTTCAACTGTCTCCGCAGCAGCCCCGATGGCAACTTGCGTTAGTATCTATCCGAAAATTCTGCCGGTGGTCGAGCCTGCCAAAACCCGGCGCTGGTTTCAACAAGCTCAACCAGCGGGAGCAACCGTCGTTTTGCAAGGCGTCACGCTTCACCGTCCCCTTCTGCTGTGTCCTCTTCCTCAATCACCGCATCGGTTTTCATCAACTCGCGGAGCAGCATGGTGGCGAACGCACCTTTGGGAGCGAAGAAGGAGACACTCAGAGAGGTTGCATCCTCCATGTGCCAGGACAGCCCTTCCGGATAGTAGCGCAGCGGGCGGCGCGAGCCTTTGAGCTTCGCCGGGCGGAAATCCTCCGGCGTCAGCAGCGCCTCCGCCAGCACACGAGCTTCCAGTGCGCCGGCCTGATCGCACGCAGCGAGCATCTTATAGCCGTAAATTGGCCCGGTGGGGCTGATCTCCCACGCAGCGACGCGCGGCAACTCTGCGGCAACATCCTCGACGGTGAACAGCCCACCGGTGAGCTGCTTTTTGGCGACATCGCCGAGCAACAGGCCATCCATGGCTTGTTGCTCCATGCGGGCGACCAGGTAGCGATTGAACAGCGCCGATTGCAGCGCACTGAGGTAGAAAGTGTGCATATTTTTGGGGATATAGCGAATACCCTGCGCCCGCAACGCAGCCCACTCGCGGCGCAGCACCAGCAGTCCCACATCAGCATTGTCACCGTTGCGCCCGAAGCGCTGCGGCCCGTAGCCGTTGGGCACGCCACGCCGGATAAGCGTGTCCAAAATAGCGGCAGCATGGATTTCTGCACCCGGTTCAAGGCCCCGGATGCGCAGCGTGAAGCGATTGCCGCGCAGGTGTCCCCGGCGCAGCTTGTTGGTGTGCGGTTTGGCCCACAAGATGCGCGCACGTTCCGGTTCGAGCGCCAACAAGCGCTCCGGCGGGACGTTCTGCACCGAGAGCGTCTGCCGGGCGATGGCGCGGGCGTCCTTCAGCCCGGCGAGGCCGAAGTCGTGCTCCGGCACCTCAAGCGCGCGCGCCAGCCATTGCACCAAATCATGAGTGGTGAGGTCGCGCTTCTCCACGCCAAAGAAAGTGTGCTCACCCTCGCCGCAAGCTTCGTAGGCAGGGACTTCTTCCACAATGAAGTCTTCCACCTCCGCACGGATGATCCCGCCAATGCCGGGCAGGTCGGCAGTAAGATAGGGAATGCGCCAGTTCAAATCGCTCATACCGGGTTTCTATCCTCCAAAACGCGATCTAACGCCTCCGGGGGCAAGGCCTCAGGAATCCCGCACCGCAGAAGTTGCACGCTATGGACGCTCAACAAGGCCAGCACAGCCCAGGTAATGAAGAGAAAGAGCGCCGTGACGAAAGAATTGAGCACAAAGAAGAGTGCCAACAACAGCATATAGAGCAGCGTGTAGACAGGATGACTAACCAGCAGCCAGGCCCCACCCTTCAGCGCCGCCCACAGGTTACGCTCCTCAAAGACGAGCCAGGCCAGCGTATAGGTCCAAAAGGCCGTCCAGAAAACCCCAACGAAAACCCAGAAAACGCGCAGCGCAGGAACGAACCAGGCAGGCGCGACAAACGGCAACGGCACTACATCTTGCTCGTAGAAGGGTAAATTGATCCCCAGAATCAGATAGTAGATGATGCCGCTCGCAACAGCAAGTACCCAAGTGGAGATAAAGAAATCCTGCGCCCCCTCGAATGCCTGCCGGAAATTGGTCTCTTCATCGCGGACGACGTGCGCCACGCACCACCACAAGCCCCCCAACACCGGCGGCGCAAACCCGGCTAGCGGCAGCAGCGGCGGGAAGGCCGCCCATGCCCCCAATAACAGCATCGCCGCGATATTAAGGAAACCCAAAACAAACATCTGCTCCAACAGGTTGCGCCCGGTGAGCCGCACAGCATGAACAAACAGCGCGTAATCGGAACGCGGGCGATTATCGTAGCGGATCAAAGACGGCGCTTTCATACGGCGAGCAAATAAGCGGCGATGAGTTGCGCTGTCGCGGCGAGGGATTCGCAATGGGTGCGCTCATAGGCGTGTGAGCCTTCCACGCCTGGCCCAATCAGTGCCACCTCAAAATCGGCACCTGCGTGCCAGGCTGCCTCACCGTCGGAGCCGTAATGGGGGTAAGTATCCACCTTGTAGGGGATGTTGTACTCACGGGCGAGCTGCTCCAGACGCCGGCGCAAGGCTACGGAGTAAGGGCCGCCGCTGTCCTTCGCGCAAATCCCCACGCTGAACTCGTCCGATGCCTGTCCCGGCCCTACAGCAGCCATATCCACCGCCACCAGCTCTTCGACATCCGCCGGAAAACCGGCCGCCCCACCGTGTCCCACTTCCTCATAGTTGGAAATGAGCACAGTGAGACGGTAACGCGGCGCAAGCCCGGCCCGGTGAAGTGCCAGCAATGCACCATAGATAGCGGCAACGCTGGCCTTATCATCGAGATGGCGCGAGCGGATGAAGCCCGCATTGAGTTCCACGCGCGGATCGAAGTAGACAAAATCGCCTACGGCAATGCCCAAATCGCGGGTCGAATTATCCGAGCTGGTACGCGCATCCAGGCGCACTTCCATAGTATCGGCCTCGCGCTTGAGCTCACGAGCCTCCGCGCCAAAAATATGAACGGAGGTCTTTGTGGTGACAATCGTCCCGCGATAGCTGCGGCCATCGCTGGTCATAATGGTGCAGCCTTCGTTCTCGACAGAACCCCAATCATAGCCGCCGAGGGGCGAGAGCTTGAGCCGCCCGCTGGGCTTGATCTCGCGCACCATCGCGCCGAGCGTATCAGCGTGAGCCGTAAGCGCGCGGGGATGCGCCGGGTCAGCGTCCCAGGTGACAACCAGCCCGCCCTTGCGCGTGCGGGTGATGGCGACAGGCAGCGGCTCGAACGCGCGCGCCACAACCGCCATCGCCTGCTCCACATCGCCGGTAGGGCTGGGGGCATTGAGCAACTGCACCAGAAAATCGAGTGTTTCATCCATCGGGATGGTGGGTAGGGTCATGAGGAACTCCTTGGTGATCTCTAAATTTGATAGTTCAATCGTTTCTACGCTGCTGTGCTTGTTCACGCAATTGCCGCGCATAGATGGTACTGTCTTCAATATCATCGCGGTCTTTCCAGAGACCAATAATCCCGGGCTGGCGTACCTGACGTACTGTAAGTCGCGGCGCAGGCGGCTCTTGAGGTTAAGGTAACACTATCACTTCTACCCATTGCCCCTTCTTATCGGGTAACCCCGTAATAATCATTCGCCCATCTTCTGTAACCATTTGTTCAAGTCGGATTGCTTCCATCTGGTTTCTCCTAACTCTAATGCTTCATCCAGTAGCTGTAAGTATAATCTTCCTACGCTAAATAGCAACTTCATTTTCCATCTAACCGGGCCTCATGTTATAATGGGATGAACAGCCAACACAAGCGCCATCTATATCGGATGCGATTTGAGATTTGCCAGGGAGAAATGCCTGTGGATTTGTTGATTGCCGGAGCAAAAGAATTACACATCATGCTACAGCCGGAGCAGCTGCAAGCCTTCCGCATCTATGCTGAGGAGCTGCTGGCATGGAACGCCCGCTTCAACCTCACCGCCATCACCGATGATGCGGGGGTACAGGTGCGGCACTTCCTCGATTCGCTCTCGTGCCTGGCGGTGCTGGAGAGCGACGGCCCATTGACAGGCAAAACGCTCATTGATGTGGGCACTGGGGCCGGCTTCCCCGGCATCCCGCTCAAAATTCTGCGCCCCAGCCTGCGCCTCACCCTGCTCGAAGCAACGGAGAAGAAGACCCAATTCCTGAGCCATATCGTCAAGCGGTTAAATCTCAAGTGGGTGACGGTGCTCCACGGACGCGCGGAGGAACTGGGACAAGACTCGGCTTACCGCGAGCGGTACGATTGGGTGGCAGCGCGCGCCGTCGCCGAGATGCCGATTCTGGCGGAATACCTGCTGCCGCTGGCGCGCATCGGCGGGCGGGTGCTGGCGCAGAAAGGCGAGAGCGCCCCCGCCGAGGTACAGGCTGCGGATCATGCCATCACTACCCTGGGCGGGCGCGTGCAGCGGCTCGCCCCGGTGGAATTGCGCGGATTGGCGGAAACGCGCTACCTGGTGCTGCTGGAGAAGATCGCCGCGACCCCCGTGCAATACCCGCGCCGACCAGGCGTCCCCACAAAGCGCCCCCTGCAGGCAATCGCGCTGCTATCAGGTGAATTGGGGCTATAACATAGTGACAAAAGTGCATACCCTGGGCGCACTGGCTCACGCGCTGCTCGGCGGATCGAACATCGGCTGGGTGGTTCACAATGGGCGTGGCGCGTCGCTACACACTACAACGTACAATTGACCGGCCCTACCTTCTACCTGCTGACGCTCACCACCATCCACGCGGCGCTTACGTCGCTACAACGCGCAGAGGAAGTTATGGCTTACATCGAGGACAATCGCTGTTTGTGGCAACGCACTTGATGCTGACTGCTACGGCGCATGAGGCGTGATAATCCCCCCGCTCACTTCCAACACCAGAGCACGCTCGCGGAAAGCGGCGGGGAAGAGTTCCGCGTCGGTGGTTGCCATGATAGTCTGTTCCATCGTGTGCAGCGTTTCCAGCAAGTAGCCACGCCGCTTACGATCCAGCTCCGCCAACACCTCATCCAATAGCAAGACGGGCGTCTCTCCGGTCTCCTGTTGCAACCAGCGCAGTTGCGCCATGCGCAGCGCCAACACAGTGGTGCGCTGCTGGCCCCGCGATCCGAACGTCCCCAAATCCACGCCCAGCGAGATGAAGCGCAACTCATCACGGTGCGGGCCAAGCAGAATCATCCCCCGCGCCACCGCCTCTTTGCGGCGCCGATGCAACATCTCCCGGTACGCGCCTTGCAGCGCATCCACATCCACCGGACTCTCTGCCGCCGCTTGCGGCAACAGGCCCAGCTGATAATCGAGCGCAGGGGGCTGAAGCGGATCGAAGTTAGGCTGGTACGTGAGTTGCAACCAGGCCTGCCCACCGGTAAGGTCCTGGTGGATGCGATCCGCCTGGAACGAAAGGGCCGCAATTACGCGCCGCCGGTAGAGCGAGAGCGCAACGCCATGCCGGGCGAGCAGGTCTTCCAGCGGTTCGATCTGGGCCGGGTCGCCGCCATCGTCGCGCAAATGGCGAAGCAGGGCATTGCAACGGGTAAGCGTCTGTTGGTAGCTATCAAGGCAATCCACATAGGCCGGGTAGACCTGCGAGAGCAGATCGTCCAAATCGCGGCGGCGCAGCGCGGGCGGACCGCCAATCAGCCCCACATCTTCGGGGAGGAAGAGCACCACGTTGAGATGCCCGGCCAAATCGGCGCGGCGCACCACGCGACGGTCAATGCGGACGCGCTTGCTCGTGCGGGCATTGCCGTTGGCTTGCGCGCTGCGCTCCATAGCGATTTCCAACTGCTCGACGCGCCCCTGCTTGACCAGCTGTGCTTCGAGATGCGCGAAGGGCAGCCCGCTCTCGGCCGCGTTCCAGTGGATGAGATGTTGATCGGTGGGGGTCAATGGCGAGCGGCCCAGCGCCAAATAGGCGATGGCTTCCAGCAGGCTGGTCTTACCCTGGGCGTTATCGCCTAACAACAAAATGGGCGCAGCGGGCAGGTCGAGTTCCAACCGGGCATAGGTGCGAAAATGGCGTAGGCTCAAGCTTTGGATGTACATCAAGAGTATTGTATCACGCGAGTGGCAAGCAGCAAGCGAGCAAATAACAAGATTTCCCCCTCCCCTCCACACCATATACATCGCGGGGAAGGGGACACAAATAAAGGGGTTTTTGGACAGCGGCTTCACGCCGTCCAAAAACCCCTAAAAAGCGGAAGTACAGAAATTAGATGCACTTGAGCATAGGCTACATCAATGTCACGAAGTTAAGACCTGACAGGTTTCGCTCAAATTGGGTTTGGTTATATTCCACTGGTGAATAACGATCTCTTGTAGACGACGCAAGACCTGAAAACCTGCCTGGTCTATGCCCTAAACTCAATGTCATTACCTATTGCCATCGTTACCAGTGATTAATTAGCGAAGGCCTTCTCCAAGCTAGTCCAACGATGTTGATAGGTCCCATCCAAACTTTTGGCTGTGCTCAGAATAAGCTGCAGATCTGCGGGCTTCGTTGACTTAACACCGGCCTTATCAATCGCCCGCTGGAACAACTTCTTTGCTCCGCCCGCGCCCAACTGAACCGTGCGGTCAAACAAGACCGCTCGGGCATAGTCATTACCCTTGTACAAATCCCCCAATCTGTGTTCATTCCCATCAATAGTAACTTTGATGTTGCCGCTGGGGACAAAATAGCTATTGTAAGCAGTTTTGACTTGAGCGGATTGGATATTTACATCTTTTGAGGCTTTCAAGAAACATCCCCACAGGGAAGGATCTCCCTGCAATTCGGTTAGCGCGTCGTCGCCGGTTAACGTTTCACCACCCTTGTGGATTATGAGCTTGCCCTTACTATCAACATCAATGCCGTGACTTCCAAAGTACTTCTGGAAATCCTCCGGGAAATCTTTCTTGATCAGGTTTAATACCTGATGTAACCCACCGGTTCCAGCAAATTGAATAAACCCCCAAGAGAATTTAGCCCGGTCATACGTTTGAATAGTATCAAAACCACCTTCATGTTGAGAGACCTTTGCTAAAATGCGCGCTGCGTCGGTCGGGAGCTTGAGCTCGTTCAACTTCTCCGTCAAGGTATTGACTTCTGGACGCATATTCCCCGTATAACAGTGGCCCTCGAATTTACGGCTCTCATTTTTGACATGCTTAAACTTGTATTCCTTATCCCCAACCTTGACAAAAATGTCATTCCCTTCTTTCCGTGTGGAGACATCGCCTGATGTGGATTGATCAACCGGAGGCTTTACCTGATTAGCCGGAGGTTTCACTTGCTCAATAGGAGACTTTACTGGATTAGCAGGTTGGTTATTTTGAGGTTCCTTCTTGCCAGTACCAAAAAGACTCGAAAACAAACCTTTAGCCTTTTCCACAAGCCAACTTCCGGCCTGTTTTACCCCAGAGACCAACCAATGCTCACCTGACGCAGTCGGATGTGTTACGGGCACAGTCGTTGGCGCTTTGGGTGTGGTGGATGGTGCTTCTGGTGCAATTGTTGACGTTTCAGCATCAGCCCGAATATCTCGACCAAACATCTTGATCAATGTTTTCTCGCCGGCCAAGCCATCAGACGTTAACCCCTGCTGCCGTTGCCAGGTTGCAATGGCCTGAATAGTTTGCGGGCCGACAGCACCGTCTGTAGCGACGCCGACTTGGGCTTGAATTTGTTTTATCACAGCTACAGTATACAAATTCTTGCGCGAAGCATACCACGCCCGTGCAGAACTCATCTGCACCTCGGCTTGTGTCTCTGGTATAGTGGTAGGGGGCGTGACGACTTCTGGAACAGCGTTGGGGGCCTCTGGCTCAATGGTGGGCACTTCCGCCTCAACGCGGATATCTCGACCAAACATCTTAGTTAATGTTTTTTCGCCAGCCAAGCCATCAGCCGTTACCCCCTGTTGACGCTGCCAGTCCGCAATAGCGCGAATAGTTTGCGGGCCGATAACACCATCCGCAGTCGCACCTACTTGAGATTGAATTTGCTTAACTATCGCTACGGTGTACAAATTCTTATGCGAAGCATACCAGGTACGGGCTTCACGTACTTGCGCATCGGTGAGTCCCCCCACAGTGGGCTGAGAACCCGGCACCGACACATCAGCCGTAACGCCATTGCCGACGTTCTTCCAAACATTCTCCATACCGCCAGCTGCATGCCAGGCTTTCAATTGCGCGATTGTCAATCCTGACAGCTGAAAGTGTGGGCGATCCACAAAACCCTTCCAACTTCCGCCCCACTCCAACCCGGCTTCCTCGCCAGATTTACCTAACCCGGCCCAGTCATGATGTTCCCCCCACGGCTTATCGCCATGGAAAACCACATCCACAGCAACGCCATAATTATGATGACTATTGCCACCTTTAACTTTAGTCACAATTTTTGAAGCATCCACAACATTGCCCTGCGCATCGCGCCCTTGTGCATAGAGAGCATTTTGACGCTCAATAGAGCGCATACCTTCAAAAACTTGGATGTTGAGTCCGCGCTTATGGGCGTTTTCAACCAGTGCGCGCACCTTGCTTTGTAACGTGGGATGTAGGCCACTGATTATGCCACGTGGGTCGCTATTCCCCAAAACGGGTTGCGTCGCCTCACGTGCGGCCTCTTGTTGTTGCGTTTGAATAAGGCGAGCTGTGGCTTGATTACCGATATTTTGTTGAAGTTGCAAAACACGGTTAGCTGTAGATGGCACCCCACTTTCAGCAACTTGTTGTGCCGCTGCCGGGCCATGCTCATGTGTGGTTGTGTTAGTGGTAACGGGGGGTCGCTTTTGTTGCGTTTCCGAATGCTGAGTCTGAGCTCTTTGTACCATATTGCCTCGCCTCCTTAAGTATAATAAAAAATCACTACTTTGTTTGTAAATTTTAGTATAATATAGAATCTTGTTAAATGCAATAGTAAACACACTGGTAAACTGATGGATGTCCATATTTAGAGCTTATTTCTGCGACAAACCCCTAAAAATGTGTGTTTTTGACCATAAAAGTGGAGCATTTGAAGCAAATCCATAGAATCTGTTAAAATCCGAAATTCCCTTGCCTAACTAGCCCCTACCGTACCCTTGGATTGCCAAGGGGTATACGACAAATTATTGGATAAAGAACGATTCTTATCTGAAAAACACCTCTCTAAACTTGCAGCTTGTCTCATTTTGAGAATCTTGCCCCTCTCCCTTGC
>CAZDDI010000028.1:1886-50334 GCA_964504195.1 uncultured Anaerolineales bacterium | reverse complement strand
CCCCCCCCCGCGGGGGTCATGGGGGTTTTTTTTGGGGGGGTTTTGGGGGGGGCGCCCCCCCCCCCCCCCAAAAACCCCTTTATTTTCTCCCCCTCCCCGCGCCGCACAGCGGCGTGGGGAGGGGGCCAGGGGGTGAGGCAAAATTCTCAATTGTAAATTTTTAAAGAATGATTCTTGCAAATGATTTTATGTCCGGTTCATTTTATTAATTTTCATAATGCGCTAACAGTTCGCGTTATACTTTCATCCCAGCGCTGGTGAACGGCCGGTGGTGGAGTTCAGCAGGCTCACCCACCGCCTTCCGAACTCCAGTGCTGGTTTCGACAGGCTCAACCGCCGCCTTTGTGAATTTTCGGATAGCGTCTTAACGAAAAGAGTAAAGTAGCAACTTGCGATTACTTAGGGTAGATAAGCATTGCCCACGCCGATTGTACGCCCTATTCCCCACAACACAAGTGACAAAAAAAGGTAACTACTCAGCCGTGTCATTGCGAGTCGCGTCTCCGCGGCATCCGTTCGTCTCCGAACGGCGCAATCTTGTTCATAGTCGAGATTGCTTCGTCGCCGCCGGCTCACAAGGACAAATATAGTTTGAGCCTGAGTAGTGACAAAAAAAGTAGGGAGGGCACATGGCCCTCCCTACTGCACTCATGAAACTCGTAGTAACTAGCGCGCGACGCCGCCAGTATATTCCCGCATCACCAACGGCAGGTAGATGGTATGGTACTGCTTGATCTGGAAAGTCGCCTCAGCGAAGCCGTCGCCGGCAGCATCCGAGGTGAAGTCCACACGGTTAGTGATTGCAGTGTTGGCATACATCGAGTCATCCGACACCATCGCGGTAAAGACGATCGTGAGAGAGTCAGAGGCAGCCAGCGTACCGCTCCAGGTGATAGCACCAGCAGCATACACAGCCGCGTCGGCATTCTCCACGAACGCCTCAAAGGTCACACCCGCCGGCAGCGTATCGGTGAGCATCACGCCCGCCGCATCCGTCTCACCGTTGTTGGACAAGATAATGGTATAGGTTACCATCCCGCCCAAGTTCAGGTTAGCTTCAGGCATAACTGTCTTGACGATGGTCAGGTCCGGCTCAACCAGTTCCTCGAAGGTCGCGGTGATGACGGTGTTACCCATAATGGTGATGACGATCTCCTCGTCCGTTCCCATCGCATCCCCGCTCCACTCCACGAACGCCCAGCCAGAATCGGCCTGCGCCGTGAGCGTCACCACGTCACCGTAGTGATAGGTAAGCTGAGCAGGATCAGCCACCACCGTGCCATCACCAACTTCGACGATGGTGAGCGTGTACTCCTCCATCTCGAAGGTCGCGGTGATCGCCATGTGGCCGAGCATCTCGAGCACCAGGGTCTCGGTATCCGTGACGATGTCGCCGTGCCAGCCGGTGAAGACCGAACCGGTATGCGCCGTAGCCGTCACAGTCACAATCTCACCGTGATCGAATTGATGCACGCCCACGCCAGGATTAACATCACCTGCGCCGTCGCCATCCACCGCGATGGTCAGGTTGTACACTGGCGGCAGAATGGTCATCGTTACCGGCACATTCACCCGACCGCCAGGGCCAGCGAGCGCGTCATTGGTCTTGATGACCATCGTCGCATGATGGACACCCAGCGTCATAGTGGGGATCGCCGTGAAGGTGACATCCACCACGCGCAGGCCGCCATCAGGCTGTACCGTACCGGTGATGGGGTCTTGGGAAAGCCAGGGGATATCCACCGGCGGCGCGCCAGCATAGCCCACATAAAGCCGCTCGTTATTCGCGTAGGCGATTGAACCAGCACTATCGCGCCCGCCGATGACATAAAGATAACCATCGGTGGCGACATCAGCTTCCATGTAGACGCGACCCTGAGCAAGCGTGGGGATCGTGGGAGAATCGGTCCAGGTATCGGTCTCCGGGTCATAGTAAGCAGCGTGATTGAGTACGTTCCAATCCGCATCGCGGCGACCGCCAGCCAGCCACAAGCCGCCCTCACCATGCCCGTCGGCATTGTACGACCAGCGCGTGTACGTGCCACCGCCAGCAGGTACGCCAGCGATGTAGCTCCACGCGGTACCGTCAAACTTCTCGGCGGTCATGTCCGGCGTGAAGCCGGGGAAGAGCACGCCGCCAGCAACGTAGATGGCACCATCAATCGCCGCAGCGGAGAAGCTGGTGCGCGATTTCTGCATCGGCACACCGGCTGACCAGGTGCCCGCGACCGTATCCAGGACCCACACTTCGGTGGTACTGGCGCTGGCCGCAGCCACGATACCGCCCAGAACATACAGATCGGTGTCAATGACAACCACCTGATGCTGGCTGCGCGGAGTATAGCCGCCGTTAGCAGCGATGGTGCTCCAGGTATCCGTGGCAATATCGTAGACGAAGGTGTCAGCAGTGGTGGCGCTTCCGGGGATGTAGATCTTGCCATTGATGAACGCGCCATCAATGCTGTCAATGGCCGAGGGCATGGCCGCCATGGTATCCCAGGTGTTGGTGGCCGTGTCATAGCGGTAGTTGGTATTCGTGGGGGTGAGTGCTCCACCATCACTGGTGCCACCGATGACATAGACATAGCCTTGGTCATCAGCAATCACAGCAGCGAACACGCGGCCTGCCGGCAGCGGGGCCATGGTTTCCCAGGCAGCGCCGATGTCCTGCGGGGCCGGCCCGCCCGAAGGCACACCGATGACTGGCTTACCAGAAGCCACACCGGTTTCTACCTGCATAGCAGTACGGCTTTCGCCGATCACTACCGGCGCTTCCGCATTCACGCTCAAGAGCGTAACCGTGCCGCTGATCTCGCTGATCTCGAAGGTCATTTCCGCAGCACCGAGGTTACCCAACGTCAGGGGAAGCGTTTGTTCCTCGCCCAACATCAGCTCGACAGACAGGCTCTCCGGCGCGACTGAACCGCAAGGTTGCAGCCAGCGCAGATCGAAGTCCACCTCGGTGATCTCATCGGCAACGAGCTGTACATCCGTCTCGATGCCGGACTCATGACCGGCGGCCGTCACCGTAACGGTGAGGGGCGCGTGGCTAGGCTCTACCCACAGCGCGTACCACCCAGTTTCATCGGTGGTGCGCGTCCAGGTCATGCCCAGACTGCTCTCAATGAGCACTTCCGCACCCGCCAACGGCGTCGGGTTGAGATCACAGTGACCCAAGCCCTGCACGATGCCCTCCACCTTGCCCGAGCCGGGCACGGTGACGTTCATCGTGACGGGGATGATCAGCGGGCTGGTGGGATCGTCAGTGCGCACCTGCAGCTCAGCCAGATAGCGCCCTGGCTCCGAGACTTGCGCCGCATCGAAGACGACATCCACGAGCACGGAGCCGGTATCTGCCGCCAACGTACCGGTGATGGGGTCTTCGGAGATCCAAAGGACATCAGAAGCAACGAGGAAGTTCAGAGCCGCAGCGGTAATAGCTGTGGCGTCACTCCCGGAATGTTGGAAATCCCAAGCCAGGTAGATAGCCCGGTAATCATTGCGCTCAATGCGCACACCGGCAGAGTTAGTGGAAGGCGCAACGAAGATTTCCACACCTTCAGCACCAACCGTGAAATCATCAGGGTAGGGGTCAGCACTGATATCAGGGTTGATACCAGCCATGATGTCCACACCCGTCAGCACGCCGTCAGAACCAGCATCAGACACATAAGTGGACTGAAGGTATTGCTGATAGAAGACAGTGGTGCCATTACTATACCCAAAGTCATTGTCTGCGATCAAGAAGCTGCCACCGGCATCCAGGTAAGCCATGGCTTTAGCCCAAGCGTCACCACTGGTGCTGCCAGCATAGAAGACAGCGCCATATTCCAACAGCTCTTCCACTGGAGTAGCCTGGAAAACATCGCGCGTGACACGCAGATAGGTCAAACCATTGGCCGCAATCGCGGCTTCCATAGCCGTCGCAGCCGTGGCATCCCAAGCCACCACCAGCACATCCTCACCCGCGGTGGGGATGAAGCCGCGATCCTTCTCGCGGATCTCGAAGTCGGTCCCGACTGCACCGGTGTTGAGCAGCGTCAAGGTGGTGGTGAGCTGGGTGTTGATCGGCACTTCGACATCGAACGCTACAGGATCAGCGGTCACACACGGTTGTAGCCAGCGCAGGTCAAAGTCCACCACAGTGGACTCCTGGCCTACGATAACCACGGCCGTTTCCAGACCAGTGGTGTGGACAGGGTAAGTTACCGTTACGGTGAACGGCGTGCCCGCCTCATCCAACCAGAGCTCGTAAGCGCCAGCGGCGTCAGTAGTTACTACCCAGACGCCACCTAAGCCATCCGTAACCGTGACCTCCGCGCCCTCCAGCGGGGCGGGGTCAGCATCACAGTAACCCAACCCCGTCACCGTCCCCTCGAGCTTACCGTGGGTAGCCGGCGGGTTGACGGTCATGGTGATGGGGATGACAAGCGCGCCGTAAGGCGTGTCATTCGTGACCCGCAGCTGAGCGTAGTAATCGCCGGGCTGCGTGACTTCGGAGACACCTGCATCGAAGATAACTTCAATGATCTGGGTCCCGCCCGCAGCCAACGTGCCGGAGATTGGATCCTCGGAGACCCAGGGCACGTCAGGGGAGCCGGTCATACCACTGCCACGGATCATCCAGTTGCCAGCGAGATCCGCGCTTAAGTTGTCAATGATGCCCCAAAGGTCATCTGTTGGAAGCGTAGGGGGATTGGGGACACCGGCACTATAAGCGCCAATCCAGGAGCGCACCTGGCTGGCCGTTTGGTCAATAGCCGCCGGGTGCGACCCACCAGCAGCGCCAGAACGATTAACCAGGCCAATTAACACATCCCCGCCAGGGCCAAGTAGCGTCACCGGGGACGAGAGCGCGTAGTTGTTCCAAGTAGTACCATTGTTATGCTCCACTACCACATCCTGTGTGTGGAGCAAGTTCGCACCCGTGCCGGGATCGCCGTCACCATCGGTATCTTCCCAGATAACGATCTGGATTTGATCGCCTACATTGGCACTGTCGCGGAAGATAACCGAGACTTGATCCAGGAAGAAAGGGAAATCCGCCGAATTGGGGGTGAACCGGTTGAGCCACAAGAATTCCCCACCAGCGGTCAAGCCGATAGCATCTTCAGACACACCATCATCAAGCACTAGCTGGATAATGGCATTAGGCAGCCACGGGCCGGCCTGAATGGCGGCACCAGAGTCTGCCGAGGTGATCCCCAGTGCAACCTGCCGGGGTTGCGTCGGGGCCGCCACCATCAGATTCAACGGTGCCGGAATGAAACCACCGGGCTGCTCAATGACCGCCCAGTCAACCGGGCCAGAGCCGATGTTCTCCAGAGTAAAGGAGAGAGTTTCGGTACCGCCCAGATCTACCGTCGCATGAAGCGAGGTCGGGTCCACGGTAAGATTGCCCACGGGCAGGTAGAAGTCCTGGCGTACCGTATCGCTATCCAACACCATCACGGTCTCGGTGTCCGCCCCGTAGAGGTTCATGGTGGCGGTGAAGACCTGCGCGCCCGAAGGCGCGAAGAGGGTGTAGAAAGCGTCATCCACAGCGGGATCAGCAGGGGTAGCCTGCGTGATCATCGCTTCGCCGACTTCGTTCTCTACCAGCGCGCCCACGATAGGAGCATTGGTCTCGAAGTCGTAGACGTTACCTACGACCAAACCGCCGTCAACAGGGATAGCACAGCCGCTCGCCCCAGTGATGGAGAGAGAATCAACATAGTAGCCGGGATAGTTGACTGAACTGTCGCTGGTCAGGCGGAAGCGGAACTGCACGTTACCGCCCGCCGCAGCAGAGATATCGTAGCTCATCTCAGTCCAGTTGACCTGAGCCGTGGCACCAGTGTGCTCCCACATGGTCACCCACGCGCCGCCGTTGATGCTGACTTCGGCATAGCCGTGATCCCATGAAGCGCTTTCAATGTGCCAGGCCTGTGACCAATTGAAGGTAAGCGGCGCAGTTTCACCAGTGAGAGAAATCACTGGGGAGGTGAGGATGGCAGCGGCACTATTTGCATAGTTGCCAGCCAGGTTAGTGCCCCAACAGTTGACGCCAGAAGCGCAGCTGTTGGGCCAGACCGTCGGCGTGCCCCACTGCCAGTGATCAGCAGGCGTACCGCTAACCACATACCCACCGTTATCGGCCTCGAAGTCCTCCAGATAGGCATAGGACAGCACATAGCCTGGTGCAACACAAATTCCCAGGTCCGCGTCCAATGCGATGTCCTGCGTCAAGTCACCGGTGAGCGGGCCGACCGTGACGGCTGCGGGGGTATACCCTGCAACCCAGGCAGTAACATTGAACGTGTACGCGACGCCTTCCGGCAGGCTGATGCTGTAGTAGCCGGTGACCGGATCGGTCCAGATGGCATCGCCAGGGAAGCCGTCAATGGCAATCTCCGCATAGAGCGGCCAATCGGTCGCACTATCGGTGACGGTTCCGGTCACCGTGTACCAGGTCGCCATGTCCAACGCCACATCGAGCGTGGTGGTCATACCAGTAGTGAGTTCCACGTCGGCGATTACCGCAGGCTGGTAGCCGAAGGCCGATACGGTGACCGTATAGGTGCCGGCAAAAAGATTAAGCGCGTAAAACCCGTTGACATCGGTAAGCCGGACCATGGTCTGCGTGATGCCGTCCGTCGCTTCAACCCGCGCACTCTGGATGGGGGCGGTCGTAGCGGCATCGGTCACAGTACCATTGAGAACACTATCACCACAAGAAGCAATCGCCGCTTCTACTGCTGCAAGCGCGTTAATCTCGCCCCAGCCAGTGGCATAGTTGGGCACATTCCCTGGCCCTGGAGGCGGCGAGCCACCAGAGGCATAGGGGATGGGCGTGGCGGTCTCTTCGATGATCGTCTCAGTGGTTGCGTAATCGCCGATCAAGCAAGGAGCCGCACTCCACATCAAGGCGATCAATCCCACCACATGCGGAGCCGACATGGACGTACCGGTCATCCCGCCATAGGTGCTATCACTCCCCATGTACGCGGACCGGTTCGTGCCTGGCGCCAACACCTGCGGCTTGAGATTCGGATAGCCGCGTGGGTTGATGGTATCGGGATTATCCGTAGGGCCCCAGTTCGAGTGAGTAGCATACGCGCCATTGCTGGTGCCTGTGGAGCCAACACCGGTCACACTGCCGGAACGGGCTGGGTTACCCACGGTATTGAGTCCCGGAGGAGAAGAATAGCCACAGTTACCGGCGTTACCGTTAGAAAACACCGGGTAAACGCCCGCCGCGTGCCAGGCAGTGAGGACGCCATCATACCAGGGATCATAGGTCGTACCGCAGTCGCCCCAGGAGTTGTTGACAACGTGCGGGCGCAGATCGGGATCGGCATTGGCACCAGCCAAATCCCAAGGAGCGGCCATGAACTGACCACAAGAGAGCAGTCCGGCGTCGGTCGCACCTGGATTGAAACCCTTGCAGGCAATCCACTGCGCCGCAGGTGCCATACCGATCTGGTTAGCCCCACCGTCATCGCCGATCATAGTTCCCATCGTGTGAGAACCATGGTTATGCACATCTACAGGCGCAGCGGTGCCCACATAGGGATCCCACCAGCTATAGTTGTGATCGAAAGTGCCGCCCCCCAGATTGCCCCGGTACTGATTGACCAGCGCATCATGAGAGTAGCGGACGCCGGTATCAATGTTAGCAACAATGATACCCTGGCCGTTGTAGCCCATCCCCCACACATCGTCAGCATTAACGTGACTAATGTTCGGCTCAATCGCTAACGAAGCCAAAAGGGGGGCAATGTCTTCCGGCTCATGCAGCATCGGCTGCCGCCGCGCGCGCAGGGCTTCGATTTCGGGGAAAGCCGTGGTCAAGGCGTTGAAGGTGTTACGGCTCGATTTCTCAACCACGATGACATTGTCAATCCAAAACGCCTGGTACTGTGCACCCTGGAGATCCAGATATGCACGCACCTGGCGCTGGGAACGTTCCGCCGTCTCCTGCAAAGCCTTCGCGACGAAGCGCCCGCGGGCCTGCCAATCCATGTTATAGGCAGGTGAAAGATCAGCCTGTTCCACAAAGTAAATGAGATAACCAGTAGAGCCATCCGCCTGGAGCTGATTCTGCAGCTCCGACTCCACCTCAACGATAACCGGCGATTCCACCACCGGCGCAGCGCTGACGCTAAAGGGGAACAGCCCCAACAGCAGCGCCGTCAACACCAAAACATTTAACCATTTGGTTCGCATAGGAAACTTCCTCCTCGGAATTGAAAGAAACTCTGTCTTCATCTTTTCCAACTTACGAACAACTAGCAAGGCTTATAATTTGTGCGATAACACACCTCCTCAAAAGTCGAACCCAAACACAACAAGTTAATCCCAGGTTGCTCCACCTTACACACAACTGGGGAACAACGAGGGCCGGTACACATCTAACTGTGCCTCGCAGTATGGAAACAGGGGTTCCGCATTGCGCATCCCACCGCCTGAGCCTGTCGAAGGCAACTGGTTTGGAGCGTGTACGTTCCCCGCGATAGGTTTAGGAAACGTAACTACTCAGCCTTGCCATTGCGAACCACGTCTCCGTGGCGTCCATTCGTCTGCGAATGGCGCAATCTCAACTATGAACGAGATTGCTTCGCCGCAGACGGCTCGCAATGACAGATAAAGTTTGAACCTGAATAGTTACCAGGAAATGCTCTTTACGTAAACTCTAACTCTAATTTTCTTCCAGTTAGAGCGCAGCGGAAGTGCGTTTACGCACAGACCTGCTCGCACACCTTCCATACAGCCCTAATTATAACGATAAAACTCACAAATAGCAAGAGGCAAAAAAGGATTGCAATAAAAGTTTGAAAACCGTTTATTGTATGACTAGCTAATAATCAACTACAAACCGCGCCCGATTCCACTGGCAGATTTACAAGACTCTGGTAAGATAAAGGAGCAAGGGATGCTCAGACGCGCACGATCAGCCATAAGGTAATGAAAGCCTGTCCCGCCTATTGCCCGCACTGTGTGAAACGTAAGCTGTGGCTTTCATGGGAATTCATCATTGACCTTAGACCTGTCAGGTTTTTGAAACCTGACAGGTCTGATTAACCGATGGGTCACCCGCGATTGGATGAAAATGCAGGACGGGTTGCCAACCCGTCTTATGACTGCTATTTTCAGGTGCGTGCTTAGGGCGAGGCAATCCGCGTTTCACCCAACTGGACTTAGCCCTTTGCCTATCCAGCGCGTCTGCCCATGTCGGGCCTGCCGCGGATTGCCTCGCCCGAACGTGTGGGGCAGCACGGTTAATTATGATTTGCAATTTGCAATTTTCAGAGGAGTACATCATGCAAGCCAACTGGCTCTGGGGCTACTTCATTCCGCTCGGTCTGTTATTACTGGCTTGGGGCGGCCTACCGCCGCAAAAGGCCGCCCGCATCACGGCACTGGCGGCGCTGGCGCTAGCGCTGGCGGTTGTCGGTTACTGGGTCACCGGCTTCGCGCTACATCTGGGTGGGGCACAGGTTATCAATCCCAATGATCCCGCGCTGGCCGGGTTGGATGCGCTCTTCGGGCGCAGCGTCACCGGAGGGTTCTTCGGCATGAAGGGCTTTGCGCTCTCCGGCCCGGAGGTGACGCCCACCGCGTTAGGACTCTTCCTGGCGTACCTACCGCTATTTGCCGGGGCTACCTTGCTCACGACCCTGGCGTTAGTGGAACTGCGCCGTTGGGTACTTGTCAGTGCCGCCGCGCTCGCTGCGACATTCATTTTCCCCATCGCTGCCTGCTGGGTGTGGGGGGGGGGCTGGTTGGCGCATCTAGGACACACGCTGGAGCTGGGCCACGGCTTCGTGGATTTCGGCGGTAGCGCATTGTTGCTCTGGCTGCCGGCGACCTTTGCAGGCGGCATTTTACTGCTCCAACCCCGCACGCCCCGCGAGCCGCGTGAAGGGCCGCCGCCTGCCTATTTTCCACTGCTGGCAAATGTAGGGAGCCTCCTGCTGGGGCTGGGCTGGATTGGATGGACGCAATCCGCACCCTTTCACACCTACGCGGCCACGCTCGATCTGCACCGAGCCGGGTTGAGTGCCCTCATGGGAATTGCCGGAGCCACGCTGACCTCCCAACTCTATGCCTGGTTGGTTACGGGCGAGATTGAACCCCTGCTGGCAGCGCGTGGGCAAGCCGCCGGTTGGGGGGCAGCGCTGGCAGGCGCGGCCTTCCTACCGCCATGGGCGGCCCTGGTCAATGGCCTGCTCGCTGGATTGCTGTTCCCGCTGGCGCTATATCTGATCGAAGATGTCCTGCGTCTACACGACAGCAGCGCGACGCTGCCACTGGGTTTAACGGGCGGCCTGTGGGGACTGCTCAGCCTGGGTCTCATCGCCGATGGGCGCTGGGGACAGGGCTGGAACGGGATACAACCGCTTGCGAACGGCGTGCAACTGCCAGGGGTGCAAGGGCTGTTCTTCGGCGGGGATGGTGGCCAACTGCTCGCACAGCTCATTGGGCTGATGGCCCTGGGCTTATGGGGACTCGGCTGGGGACTGCTACTCGGCATCATTGCACGCCCCCGCCCAATCCCTGTACCGCCAGTGGTGGATGAGTCGCCGAACACTACCGAGAGCGACAGCACAGAAGCGGAAAGCGAAGAAATAGAGATGAAGGAAGCCACCCCATGCGCGTAATCGCCGGAAGCGCCAAAGGCCGCCAAATCATTGCAGTACCAGGGCCGGGCACACGCCCCATCACTGACCGGGCCAAATCCGCTCTGTTTAGCATTTTGGGACACGATATGAATACCACGCGCTTTCTCGATCTCTTTGCCGGAACAGGGCAAATCGGCATCGAAGCCCTCAGCCGGGGCGCGGATGAAGCGATCTTTGTGGAGCAGGGTGGGCCAGCGCTGAAGACCATCACAAAGAATCTGGAGCTCACCCAGCTCACAGCGCGAGCAACTGTAACCCGCGCAGACGTGTTCCAATTCCTGGCGCATTCTGCGCCCCGCCCCTGCGATTACATCTACATCGCGCCGCCGCAATACCAGCAGTTGTGGAGCTATACACTCCGGGTGCTAGATCGGCGCATGGCATGGTTAGCAGAGGGGGGCAGCGTCATCGCCCAGATTCATCCGATTGAATACGAGCCGCTCGAGTTGGAAAATCTCACACTCACTGACCAACGCAAGTATGGCAGTGTCATGCTTTGCTTCTATGTCCATATCACCGCACCCTGATTTGGCCTTTTTTACAAAGTTGCGTATACTTAGCTTGCGTCAGCGCGTGTACTAAAAACTGCGCCACGCCAAGTGTTATCATAACCCTACCGCCCCAACGCCCACCTTGTACCTGATCCGGAGGACAACCCATGGTTGAGATCGAGTTCTCCGTGATGTGCGGAGATTCGGAAGCGTTTAATGTCTTGCAATCCCTGCTCCAGCGCTTCACGGCCCACACGCGGATTCATGTTCACGTGACAACAATGCCGTGGGATACTGCCTGGAATCAGACGCTCGACATGGCGCTGCGCGGGCAAGGCGCCGATCTTTCGGAAATCAGCACCACCTGGCTGGCCGATCTGACAAGTATGCGCGCGTTGCAGCCAGTACCGGGAGCGCTGCAAGCACAACTGGGCCAGGGCGCGGGCTATTTGCGGGGTAGCTGGCAAAGCTGCCAGCTGCCCGATGATCCGCAGTTGTGGGCGCTCCCCTGGTTAGCCGGAACCCACGTTCTGTATTACCGGCGCGATTGGTTCACCGCTGCCGGGCTTAATCCCCAAAGCGCTTTTGCGACCCCCACGGCCCTGGAAGCCGCGCTCCATGTTTTGCAAACGCGCGGCATCACCCGCCCCTGGGTCGTCTCGACCCAGGGCAGCCCCAGCACCATCCGGCATCTCACCAGTTGGATCGGGGCAGCAGGTGGGGATTTCATCTCACCCGACGGCAAGCGGATCTTGTTTGCTGAACCGCCAGCATTGGCCGGAATGGCCGCGTACTTCAATCTACGCCGCTACTTAGGCCCTGAGCCGGAGAAACTAAATGACGCTTATGCCACGCAATTGTTCTGGAGCGGCCAGGCCGCAGCTACCATCGAAGGGCAATGGATGTACGCAGCGCAGAAAAACCATGCTGCGCCAGAAGTGCGCGATCACCTGGGCGTAGCACAAGTGCCCGGGGTGTCATGTGTTGGCGGATCAAATCTGGTTGTCTGGCGGTATACACGCTCACCCGATGCAGCCTGGGAACTGGCCCGCTATCTCACCGACGCGCAGAGTGCCGCGCTCTACACCTACGCCACCAACCTGCTGCCGCCACGCTGGGATTTGTTCGAGGCCAGCGTGCTCAGCGCCGATCCAGTCTACCGGCTATTTACCGCCGCCATAGATCAAGGCCGGGCCTGGCCGCCCCTCCCCTTCAGCACGCTCATTGAGACACGCCTGACCCACGCGCTCCAAGAAATCTGGCAGGCCTTGCTCAACAATCCCACCGCTGATACGCTGACCACGCTGGAAACCTACCTGCGCCCGCTCCAACACCGGCTTCAACTCACGCTGGATACCCGCGGCTAATGGGCAAAGCACGGCGGCGGTTGTGCCGCCTGGCAGGTTACAGTATAATAGCCCGCATTGCTGCCAGTTCGCTGGAATATGTATAGCAGTAGTTACATTGAATCTCAAAAAAGGTGTGTGTGTTTGAAACGCTATGCGATTCTGTTCATAAGTGGAGCACAAGCAGCTACACGCGACTTGCTGACGGATTTGCAGCAGCAGTACGACGTAAAGCAAGTAACCACGCGCAAAGCCGCCATGAGCCATCTCGCCGAGCAAGCGCCTGACTTGTTACTAGTAGATTTGACCTACATCCGCTTCAAGATTGAGCGCTTTTGCGATGAGCTCCGGGAGCAATGTCCACACACATCCATCTTTTTCTTGTTGAGTAAGGGGATGCGATTGGATCAACTGCCGCGCGCCAGCGGGCATTTGCGGCATCCGTTCACCAAACGGCAATTGCTAGGCCGATTGGCCCGGATGCTCCCGGAAGATTCCGGCGCCAGCGAGGATTGGAAGGGGTTACGCCTCAATACTGGCAGCTATCTGTTGAGTTGGGAAACGGAAGAACTGCCGCTTACCCCTAAGCAAGCGACGCTCCTGCTGACATTTTTGCGCAACCCAGAGACCATCTTGTCGCGCGCGCAGCTGATGCAAGAAGTTTGGGGTACCGATTATCTGGGAGACACCCGCACTCTGGACGTTCACATCCACTGGCTGCGGCGCACATTCAAACTGTTAGGAGTTCCCTTCACGCTAGAAACACAACGGGGTAAGGGCTACCGGCTGATTGCCACGCCCAAGTCGCCAGAGGTATAACATTGGCTTTGCTACCGTACACTTGTAGATTTTTGCCACGAATTCACTCGAATTAACACAAAAACAATAAGAAATTCGTAAAATTCGTGCTAATTCATGGCTAAAACTGAATGCGCTTGAAAAATGTACGTAGACAAACATTGGCGAAACCACGCGCTCACGGGGCCAACTAAGCGCAGGGACGCCTCTGGATTTGGCGGTAAGGCCATTCCAAAAATTAAAATCGTCCACCGCGCTCGGCGTGGATTTGACAATCCACACCGAGCAAAAAAAGCGGAATCACCCGCTGGATTGATCAAATCCAGCGGGTGTAACATGAGGTTTTATGCCGATGCACACTCTGAGTGATGTCATCATCTGGCGCGATGGAATCACCCGCCGGGGCGACCTGACCATCCGCGAGGAGCACCTGACCATCCGCGAGGAGCACCTGGTCTTCACGAGCCAAACGGAGCAGCTGAGCATCACGCACGTGCAGTTCGTCTCGCTAGAAAAACCGCGCAAGCTGACTCCCGGCGCGTGGGTGCGGGTAGCGTATGGCACGGGCGCAGAGCCAGACGTAGTCTACTTCAAGCCGCAAAAGCACACGGGCGATACCCACTCGCTTTTCGCTACCTTGCAACACTTTCCCAACTCCGGGCAGTTCGATTGTTGGGTTTGGATAACGTATCCACGGCGATCTTATCAGATGCGACTAACTTTTGCCCCACACAAATACCGGGAACTCACTTTTCTCAGAAAAGCAACCATCACTTTTACCGATAAACATACATTAAATCTGTCCATTGGAGGCCGTATAAAAAGCAGCCTTGTGGCCTCCAGAATTACCGGTTTCACACAGAAAACCTTAACTGTCCGGCAACAAATACAAAATGTAGTGCGTGACACTTTGCTAATGAGCGCTAGAATGAGTTTGTCTATGCCTGTTATCCTGTTACTTCAATACATCATTAACAGCATACAAAGCCTCCTTAAATTACATCCCAAACCCGCATTAGAAATCATCCCCTTACAGCTCCTTATTCTATGTTCCGTATTAAGCGCAGGGGTATTTGTATCGCATCTTTTTTTGACGTTCCCCTTGCTTTTATATCTACGCAAGTTGGAACTCTTCACCTTCACATGCAATTATAGCAAACCGTGGGGCTGGGAATTCGGCGTCTTGCCGCAACACGCGGAGCATGTCGTGACGCTGCTGGAAGCGCATGGCGTTAAAAACCAAGAAAGGAATCCACCATGAATCTGCAATCCAAAGCTTTCACACCGCGTATCATCATCCAAATGTTATTCTTCATCGTCATCATCCCGCTGTTCCCGCTGCTGATTACCTGGCAATGGGATTGGTGGGAAGCCTGGGTCTATGCCGCGTTCGGCATCCTGGGATTCATCATCAGCCGGGCGCTGGTAGCGCGCCGCCATCCCGACCTGCTCGCCGAGCGCGCCCGCTTCACACAGCAGGCGGACGCCAAGCCCTGGGACAAGCTGCTGGCCCCGCTGGTGGGGCTGGGCGGGGGTCTCATCCCGCTCGCCGCCGGGCTGGATGTGTTACTGAGCGGCGGATTGGCATTGGGCCTGCCCGTCAAAATCGCGGCGATAACGGTTATCTTTGCCGGCTATATGCTGGGATCGTATGCCCTGCTCGAAAACCGCTTCTTCTCCGGCATGGTGCGGATCCAGACCGAACGCGACCATCACGTCATCTCCAGCGGCCCGTATCGCTGGATGCGGCATCCCGGCTATGCTGGGGCGCTGCTCACCTACCTGGCGACGCCGTTCCTGCTGGATTCCGCCTGGGCTTTCTTGGCGGTGGCGTTTCTCACCACCGTGCTAGTCATCCGCACCCGGCTCGAAGATACCACCTTGCAGGCAGAGCTCCCCGGCTACCACGAGTACGCTCAACGGGTACGCTATCGGCTGCTGCCGGGGATATGGTAATGTTGCATAAGGAACCTAGCCCATGAAACAAAGCACCTCCAACAAAGACCTTGTAGTTTTCTTCGTCCTGGCATTTGCCTTCTCCTGGTTATTGTGGCTGATAGGCGTCCTGCAATCGGCAGATGTGTTCTCGCAACTGCTACCCAACATGGTATGGGTCGTCATCGGCGCTCACGGCCCACTCGTAGCGGCCTTTGGGCTGACCTTCGCACGAGGAGGCGGAACTGCCGCCAGACAACTCCTGCGCGCGGGATTTGTGGTGCGCATCCCGCCGGTGTGGTGGGCTATGCTGCTGCTATCGCCCTTCATCCTGTCCGGGCTGGCTGTCTGGCTGAGCGTCGCGCTGACCGATTTCCAGCCTGACCTGATCCTTTTGGGACAACCACTTTTAATCATCCCCACCTTCTTGATGATGTTCTTCTTTGGCGGTTCCTTCCAGGAGGAATTTGGCTGGCGCGGGTATGCGCTACCCCGGCTTCTCGCCAGGTTCAACCCGGTGATGGCGAGCCTCATCCTCGGCGCGATTTGGAGCGTGTGGCACCTGCCGCTATTCTTCATTTCCGGGCTAAGCCAATCCTACATGCCCTTCGGTATATTTCTCGTCATGGGAGTGGCCTTCAGCGTGCTGTTCACATGGGCCTATATAAAAACAAACCGCAACCTGTTCACCGCGCTCTTGTTTCACACCGCCATCAATACATCCCTCTCCGTGTTTCCCCCTTTCGAGCAGAAAATAGGCGGAAATCATACCGCGTTCATCTACCTGGCGGGAGCGTATGCCCTGGTGGCGCTGGGCGTTGTCATTACCGATCGCGCGATGCGAGCGAAAGTAACGGAGTAAAAGCCCACCCCGCACTTCAACAGCACGTCCCACATGCTGTTAATTTTTGCTGCTTTCCTTATTGCCAGAAAACACACAATGTAGTAATATAAATCTATGGAACACTTTGCTGTAAGCCGCAACGTGTTCGCCGCCACGAGCTGTTGTAAAAAACCATCGCAGGAGATTTGAATGGACACCTACATCGAAGCCAACAAGCGCGCCTGGAGTACCTTGGCACAAGACCACTATCAAACTTTCCGCGATTATCTGTTAAGCCACCCCACCACGCTCAATGCGACGCAGCAGCAGGAATTGGGCGACATCGCCGGCAAAACGCTCATCCACCTGCAATGCAACACCGGCGCGGATACGCTCTCGCTGGCGCGGATGGGCGCCACGGTCATGGGTGTAGATTTGGTCCCCGAAAACATTCGCTACGCCCGCCAGCTCGCCGCCGATGTGGGCATCCCCGACGCCCGGTTCATCGAATCGAACGTGCTGGAGCTGCTGGAGCATCACCACGAGAAGTACGACATCGTCTACACCACCGAGGGCGTGCTCTGCTGGCTGCCCGACCTCTTCCTGTGGGCGCGCAACATCCGCCATCTGCTGGCCGATGACGGCTTCCTGTACGTTATGGACAGCCACCCAACCTTTATGATCTGGGATGATGAGCGACTGCCGGAATTACACATCCGCTATCCCTACTTCCAGAAGCCTGCCGATAGGGAGGAGTGGATTGGCGGCTATGCGAGCGAATCCAAACCGGCCGAGAATTACTCCTGGATGTATACGCTGGGCGAAATCGTCACCGCGCTGAGCCAGGCCGGGCTGCACATCGAATGGCTGCACGAATTCGATTGGCTGTATTACAAGATTTCCGAGCAGCAAACCAAAGATGGGCAAGGCGAGTGGCTATTCCCCGAACACGCAGGCAAACTACCTTATACCTTTTCTTTGAAGGCAACAGTACGATAGAAATCTGAGATTTCACCGCAGAGTTCGCAAAGATTGCTGAAAAAACTTTGAAAACCTTTGCGAACTCTGCGTTATTTGCGGTAAAATCTAATTTCGCCATTCGCCATTTACACAAAAAGGAGGCAACCGATGACCATTCGCCTACGCTGGCCCACACAATTCGGCACAATAACGCAGGCTTTCGGGGTCAATCCCCAAGTGTACAACAAATTCGGCTTACCCGGCCACGAGGGCGTAGACTTCATGGCCCCTATGAACAGTGAAATCTACGCCGCCGCCGAGGGCCTGGTGAGCGACATCCGGCTCGACGGCAACTCCGACCGGCTAGGCAAACCCTACGGCAACCAGGTCCGCGTACAACACACCGACGGCTACGAAACCATCTACGCGCATCTGGCTGAGGTAGTCGTCACGCGCGGGGAACTTGTCCAGAGCGGGCAGCTGATCGCACTGGCCGATAACACGGGGAACTCCACCGGCTCGCACTTGCACTTCACGCTCAAGAAAACGGGCGCGACAAACGCCGGACACACGTCCTACCCCTACGACATCATCAACCCCACGCCCTTCCTGGAGCCGTTCCAGCCAGGACAGGGGGGAACGAAACCCACACCGCCCGCGCACGCAACGATGGACGTACTGGTAGAAAGCCCTGATCTAGGCTACCTCAACGTGCGCGCTGCCCCCTACGCCACCGCCGCACAGATCGGGCGCGTGCAGCACAAAACACAGCTTGGCTCGCTAGAAGAAATCGCCGTGACGCGCGGCAAAGTAGAGCAACAAGGCCAGTGGCTCTGGGTGCGCCTGCCCGATGGCAAGGTAGGCTACGTAGCCGCCTGGTATCTCAAACTGCCGCCGGCTGCCCCACCCCCTGAGCCAACCCCGCCTTCCGTCTACTTCGTCATCGTTGAAAGCCCCACGCAACCGCTCCGCCTGCGCCGGGGGCCGGGCACACACCACCCACAGCTCGCCGAACTGCCCCACGGCACCGCGCTCAAAGCGCTGGAACCGGAAAGCACCGTCAAGCAAAAAGTGGGCAAAACAAATACCTGGCTACAAGTGCAAAGCCCCGCTGGCATGACCGGCTACGTAGCGGCCTGGTATCTCAAGTTGCAAACTGCCGATCCCGAACCAATTGTCCCCGAACCAGTCACCGCACCGGTGCGCTATGTGGCTGTCGAAAGTCCAGACTACGGCCTGCGCGTGCGCGAGCAGCCCAGCGTCAATGCAGCGCAGGTATGGTGGATTCCACACCAGACAGTGTTGGAAATCCTCGAAAACCCGGAATCTGCCGGTCACAAAGTAGGCCAGCAAGAGCAATGGCTGCACGTCCGCACCCCAACCCGTCAGGAAGGCTACGTAGCCGCCTGGTACGTCCGCGCAGTGCGCCAACCCGATGAGCGCCCGGCAACCACCGCTACACTACCCAAAGGCGTCTCGCCACACATCTTCGGGATGCACGCTGCCACACTCAGCGACGATCCACACACCCGCGACGCAATTCGCGGCCTCTACGCGGGCCAGGCCAAGCGCGGGTGGATTCTCTTCACCGAGATTTGCGGCAGCAATCCTAGCGCGCTCCAGCCCAACGATATTGTCCGCGCCCGGCTGTGGGACTGGGCCAGCCGGGGCTACGGCGTCATCGTGCGGCTCAATCACGGCTACGAGCCGGGCGGCACGCTGCCCGAATCGCGTCACTACGATGGCTTCGCCGCCGCCGCCGCCCGCTGGGTGGAGCTCTACCTCAAGCGCCCGGAGCTCCCTGCGAGCGATTACACCTGGGCGATCCAGATCGCCAATGAACAGAACAACCCCCGCGAGCATCCCGGCGGGTTCGAACAGCCCACGGAGCACATCACCGCGCAGCTGTACGCGACAGCCTTCAACAAAGCCTACACGCGCATCAAGGCCGTACTACCCAACGCCATCGTTTGCCCCGGCGCGATTGATCCTTACAACTATATGCCGCTGAAGCTGCTCAACAATGCACGCTGGCGCCCACTCGATTACTACACGGAGATGCTCGACAGCATTCAAGCCCTTGATGGTATCATCCTCCATGCCTACACGCATGGGCCAGATCCGGAAGCCATCACCAGCCTGGCACGCTTCGCAGAGGGGAGCGGGCCACTGTGGGATCACTTTTTCGATTTCCAGATTTACCGCCTGTTCATGGAGCACATCCCCGCGAAGTGGCGCACGCTGCCGGTCTACATCACAGAGACCAACCATATCTGCCGACCCAACGCCGCGCCGCTGTGCGAACACGACCAGGGTTGGGTAGCACACAACACCGGCTGGGTGCGTGCGATGTATGCCGAAATTGACCGCTGGAATCGCCAACCCTACGCCCAGCAGATCCGTTGCGCGCTGCTCTACCGCTGGATGGGCGACGCCTGGACGATCTCCGACAAGCCCGGCATACAAGAGGATTTCCGCCAGGCCCTCCCCAACGATTATCGCTGGCGCGAGCAGGGCGATTTCACGCTCGAAGATGCGCTCCAACCACAGGTAGCTGCTGCCACCCCCGCAATCCTGGCTACGGGGGCCAGGGCTGCACTTGCCACAGCGCCAACCGAGACCGAGCCGCCGACGGCCCTGCCCCCCATAGAAGAACGGGTATTCGCAGGGCCAGACAACTTCAAAGCGATCTGGGGACTGGGCGTCAAGAGCGAGGAGATGTTAAACGCTGCGGGGGTGTACCTCTACACACAGCTAGCGGCGATGGAACCGGAACAACTACAAGCCCTGCTCGGCGAGACAGAGCTCCGCACGCGCTATCTCGAAACATGGCCCAAACAAGCGCGCATGTTGCTTGAAAACCGTGAGAGCGCGCTGCTCGATCTCCAGCGTGGCCTGGGTCGCGGGCGCGCGCGATAAGGGCTGCGGATGTTCATTCGCGCATGACCAACCTCACCTGATGAAAGCCTTGCACGCACAACGCTCGTACTGCGTAAAGCGTAATGCGTAAAGAAGATTTTGTTGAGGTGCTCTGAGCGGATCGCCAGATCCGCGTAGATGCAGCGTTAACATTTGCAATTCGCAATTCACAATTCGCCATTCGCTATTTTCGATGAATAACCGCATAAGAACCGTCTTACCCCTGGAGCGGGCCGTGTGCTACGGCCCGCTCCACTCGCGGCGGCTGGGGCTGTCGCTCGGCATCAACTTGCTCTCCACGCAGCGCAAAATCTGCTCCTTCGATTGCATCTACTGCCACTACGGGCCGACGCACCTCAAGACACTCACGCCCAACGAGCACGACCTGCCCGGCGCGGAAACGCTCCTCAAGGCCATCGCGCAAGCATTGCACCGCGCCCCGGAGGTGGATTCGCTGACCTTCTCCGGCAACGGCGAGCCGACGCTGCACCCGTACTTCCCCGCCATCCTGGCGGAGACGGCGCGGCTGCGCGACCGCTTCGCGCCGCGCGCAAAGATCACGGTCTTCTCCAACGCCACCACGCTCACGCGCCCGGACATCCACGCCGCCCTGTTGCGCTGCGATGCGCCCATCCTCAAGCTCGATGCGGGCGATCCGCACACCTTCGCGCTGATAGATCGCCCCGTCGCCGGGCTGACAGTGGACGCACTCTGCGCGGCGATCCAAAGTGTGCCCCACGCCATCACCCAGAGCGCGTTCATCGGCGGGCCGGTTACCAACGCGGAGGGCGACACCTTCGAGGCATGGCTGGCCGCACTCGCAGCGATTCGCCCCACGCAGGCGCAAATCTACAGCACCGATTACCCCGTCGCCGAGGTGAGTGTGGCGCGCATCCCGCCCTACCGCCTGCGCGCACTCGCCGAAGAGGCCACCCGCCGCACCGGGGTCCAGGTCACAGCCTACTGGCCGGGGTGAGACACCCTTGCGAAGGGTTAGAAACCTTTGCAAGGCTTTGAACGTCCTCGCTTCTGGGCTATAATAAAGAGGTTCCCACGAACTACCAAGCATCTTTCTACACAAACGATTTTGAGATTTGCCGATTTGTAGATTTTTCAGAGGAGGTTTTGATGCACGACAAACTATCTGCAGCGTTGGGCCTGAGTAAGGCCGATTACACGGAAATCCGCCTGGAGGAGCGGGACACAACCACCGTGAGCTTCCGCGGGCGCGAGCTAGAGAACGCCAGCAGCGTGATTGATGCGGGCGGCATTGTGCGCTGCTTCCGCCGCGATGGCGGCTGGGGCATTGTCACCTTCAACAGCCGCGATCAACTGGCCGAAAAAGTAGCGCAGGCGTATGAGTGCGCGGGCAACGTCAAGAGCGAGACGCCCATCGAACTCGCGCCGATTCCGGTCGTCCAAGACCAGATCACGGTGACGTTGGAGCAAGATTTCCGCCGCGTCTCACTGGCGGAAAAGAAAGCCCTCATCGAGAGCTACAATGCGCTCATGCTGGGCTATAGCGAGCAGATTGTGGACACGGTTAGCGTCTACAACGACTCGTTCAAGCATGTGACGTTCGCCAACTCCGAGGGAACGCGCATCGAGGAAGAACGCCCGATGGTCGCGGTGCTATGCGCGGCCATCGCCCGCGATGGGAACGATGTCCAGCAGGCGCACGAGAGCCTCTCGCTGCCGGCTGGTTTTGAGATCGCCCAAAATCTCGAAACGCTGGCGCAAACGTCCGCCCGCCGCGCAGTGGAGCTGTTGAGCGCGAAAAGCGTGGTGGGCGGCCAGTATCCGGTCATCATCAACCCGCAGCTGGCCGGCGTGTTCATCCACGAAGCCTTCGGGCATCTCTCGGAGGCCGATTTTATCTACGAGAACCCGGCGGCGCGGGAGATGATGGTGCTGGGGCGGCGCTTCGGGCAGGATTTCCTCAATGTCTTTGAGGATGGCGCGACGCCTGGCTTGCGCGGCACGCACAAGTACGATGATGAAGGCACGCCCACCCGACGTAATGATCTCATCCGCAACGGCATTCTGGTGGGACGCCTACACTCCCGCGAGACCGCCGCCCGGATGGGCGAGCAGCCCACCGGCAACGCGCGCGCCATCAGCTACCGCTTCCCGCCCATCGTCCGCATGACCAACACGGCGATTGCGCCGGGCGAGAGCTCCTTCGCGGAGATGATCAAGGACATCGAGCTGGGCATCTATGCCTGCGATGCCTACGGCGGGAATACGGAACTGGAAGCCTTCTCGTTCAGCTCCGGCTACGCCTACATGATCCGCCACGGCGAGCTGGCGGAGATGGTGAAGGATGTGATTCTGGCAGGCAATCTGTTCGCCACATTGCAGAACATTGACGCTATCGGCAATGATTTCGTGTGGACGCAGACCGGCGGCGGGTGCGGCAAGGGCGGCCAGATGCCGCTGCCGGTGGCGATGGGTGCGCCGCACGTCCGCATTCAGAATGTCGTCATCGGGGGGGCATAATCATGGAAATCCTAGAACAACTACAGGGACAAGCCGAACAAATCGAGGTGTTGCAGCTGCAAAGCGAAGTCACCACGATTCGCTTCGAATCCAACGTACTCAAAACCAATCAGGTGGAAGAGACCAGCGGCCTGGCGGTGCGCGTGGTCAAAGCGGGGCGGCTGGGCTTTGCCGCTTCGAGCGACGCCAGCGCAACGGAGAAACTGATCGCCAATGTGCTGGAATCTGCCGCTTATGGCGACCAAACCCCGCTGGTCTTCCCCGGCGCATTGCCCGCGCCAGCGGTGGATTGCTACGATGCCCGCATCCCGGAGCTGCCTATCGCGCGGCTGGTCGAAATCGGCCAGGAAATTGTCGCCTACCTGCGCGCGGTGGATCCCGAGGGGCTGGTGGATGTGGATTTGCGCCGGGCGGTGCAGCAAACCGCGCTGCGCAACCAGGCCGGCGCGGAGATTGCCGTCACCCGCTCGCCCTTCTCGATTGACTTTGGGGTCAACCGGGTGAAAGGCGATGATGTGTTGATGCTCTACGACGCGCTCGGCACGACGCTGTGGGATGAGGATTACATGACCCCGGTGCGGCGGATGGGCAAGCACTTGCGCCTGGCGCAAACCATCGTCCCCGCGCGCTCCGGGCGGATGCCGGTGATTTTCTCACCCTTTGGCGGGCTGATGTTGACCTATCCCCTCATGGTGGCGCTCAACGGCAAACAGGTCGTCAAGGGCATTTCGCCGCTGGCCGGGCGCATCGGCGAGCAGATTTTCGACACCAAACTCACGTTTGTGGATGACGCTACTTTGCCGGGACGCTACAACAGCGCGCCCTACGATGATGAGGGCGTGCCGCATCGCCGCAACGTGCTGGTGGAGCAGGGCGTGTTGCGGGGCTTCCTCTACGATCTCAAGACGGCGGCGCAGGCGGGCGTGGAATCCACCGGCAACGGTGAGCGCGGGCTGTTCAGCCTGCCCAGTCCCTCCGGCAGTACGATGTGCCTGAGCGCGGGTGAGACGCCGCTGGCGGAGATGCTCGCCGGCATCAAAGAGGGGCTGTGGGTCGAGAGTATGTTGGGGCTGGGCCAGGGGAACATCATCTCCGGGGCGTTCTCCAACCCGCTCGCGGTGGCCTACCGGATCGAGAACGGGCAAATCCTGGGCCGCGTGAAGGATGTCTCGCTCGCCGGCAACATCTACGACGTGCTGCGCCACGTCGCCGCCGTGAGCCAGGAGACGGAGTGGGTCTACCGCGCTCTCAACCAGCCGTATCTGATGCTGGATGATATGAACGTCGTCGCGAAGGGGTAGTGGCTTACTCTTTGCATTTGCTCGGTCTGGATCTGGCGATCCAGACCGGGACGGGGATCTGGCGATCCCCTGAGAGTATTTCGTAAGTTGCCAACAACGCGCCCCCCAGCATCGAGCTGGGGGGCGCGTACATTATCTTTGCCGGGCATGGCCCTCACGGGCATAAATTGCGCTGTTTATGCCCCCGCTGGATGGTCAATTCCAGCGACGGATTTGACCATCCGCCGCGAGCTAAAATTAAATCAATCCTCGAAATTCTCCGCCGAGTCTTCATCATCCTCGATCTCGACCTGCCCCACGCCCATTTCCAGCGGGGCGGATCCCAGGTTCATTAACTTCTGGCGAATCTGTTCCTCCAGACGCGCGGCGGTCTCCTTGTTGTCCTTGAGGTAATCCTTGGCGTTCTCGCGGCCCTGGGCGAACCGCTCACCCTCGTAGTAGTAGAACGAGCCGCGCTTTTCCACGATTCCCAGCTCCAGGCCCACATCCACCATGTCGCCCTCTTTGCTGACGCCTTGCCCAAACATAATGTCGAACTCGGCCACGCGGAACGGCGGCGCGACCTTGTTCTTGGTCACGCGGACACGGGTGCGATGGCCCACGATGTCCCCCTGCGTCTTGATGGCCGTTACTTTGCGCACATCCAGCCGCACCGAGGCATAGAACTTGAGCGCGCGCCCGCCGGACGTGGTCTCCGGCGAACCGAACATCACGCCGATTTTCTCACGCAGCTGATTGGTGAAGATCATCACGCCGTTGCTCTGCTTGATGGCGCCCGATAGCTTGCGCAACGCCTGGCTCATCAGCCGGGCCTGCAAGCCGGGGTGACTGTCGCCCATCTCGCCTTCGATTTCGGCGCGCGGCACCAACGCCGCCACCGAGTCCACCACAATCACATCCACCGCGCCGCTGCGCACCAGCGTCTCAGCGATTTCCAATGCCTGCTCGCCGGTATCGGGCTGCGCGATGTACAGGTCGTTGATATTCACGCCACAGCCCACCGCGTAGGTAGGATCGAGCGCGTGTTCCATATCAATGAACGCTGCCACGCCGCCCATCCGTTGCGCTTCGGCGACGATGTGCTGACAGAGGGTGGTCTTGCCAGACCCTTCCGGGCCGTAAATCTCGGTGATGCGCCCGCGCGGGACGCCGCCCACGCCCAGCGCTACATCCAGCGCCAACGAGCCGGTGGGGATCACCTCGATGTTCAAGTGCGTCGCCTCGCCCAGGCGCATCAATGCACCCTCGCCAAAGCGCCGCTTGATCTGCGCCACCGCCTGATCCAGCGCCTTGTCCCGCCCTACATCTGCCATTGTCGGGCCTCCTTTGCTTGATTCACTCGATTTCTTCATGGTGTACCTGCCTTCTAATGATGTTGATTTACTGTTGATTATAGCACGGATGTTCTATGATTACAAGCCTTGTAAAGCAGGATTTATCCTGCTTTGCCGGAACAGGATAAATCCTGTGCTACGCACATCTCCCACCAAGCCGCCCCTTGTAGAGTGCGTTAAATTTTCTGTCAAGGTTTCCTATTATTATAGCCTGTTTTGCGAGGAGGAACAAGGTTACATTACATCCACTTTCGGCACAGCAACCAGGCCGGAGATTAACTCCGGCCTGGTTGACACAATTAGGGACGTTTGCTCAGGGGGCCAGCCGCCAAAGATCCAGCACGCCGCTCCAACGCCCGGCGGCGAGGAGGGTGCTGTCGGGGGAAAAGGCCAGGCCGGTGATCCAGTCAGTCTCCTCGGTCTGTGCGACGTGGTCGAGGGTGTGCCGCAGGGTCAACGTCGGCAGCTCCCAGATGGCGAGCTCCGCCTGGGAACCCGCCGCCAGCCAGCGCCCATCGGGGGAGAAAGCCACGGCTTTGCCCTCACGGGACAGGGGCAACTCCTGGTGGATACTGCCATCGCCCACCCGCCACAGCCGCACTACATCGCCCTGCTCGTGGCGCGCGCCGGCCACCGCCAGCAACTCCCCATCGGGCGAGAAAGCCAGGTCATTGGCGCTGGCATAGTCGAACTGCGGGGCAAGCGTGTGGAGCAGCTGCCCATCGCGCACCCGCCAGAGGAAAACCGTGCCGTCCCAGTGCCCGGCGGCGACGCTCTCGCCATCGGGGGAGAAGGCCAGGGCGCTAAGCCACTCGCTGAGGGGCGGCTCGAACTCGGCCAGTTGCTCGCCATCCGCAACGCGCCAGAGCCAGACAACGCCATCGCGATTGCCGGTGGCGACCGTCTCGCCGTCGGGGGAGAAGGCCAGATAGTTGTTGTACCCGCCGTGGAGCTGGTGGAGTTCCTCGCCATCGGCCACGTGCATCAGCCGCACACCGTACACGCCCTGCCCGGCACCCAGCAGACTGCCATCGGGCGAAAAGGCGAGATCATCAACGCTGTGATGGTATTCGATCACGCTGGCAAGCGCGCCATCGCGCACCTGCCAGAGGCGGGCCTCCATGTAACCACCGCCGGCGACCAGGTTGCCATCAGGGGAGAAGGCCACGCTATACACGCGCGCGTCTTCGTATGCCATGCTGAAGAGCAGTTCAGGGGCGGCCTCAACGGGCGGTGTGGGCGTCGCTTCAGGGATGACCTCCGGCGGCGCGGGGAATCTACACGCAAACGTCAACAAGGCTAACACCAGCATACCTGTTAGCAGCAAAGTTTTAATTTTACATGACATTTCAACCTCCTTATGTCACTTAGGCGCGTTTTATCAACCGCGCAACCGCCGGTTGAGTTGCACGACATAAACGCGCAATTTACCATTTGCCTCCTTTTAGCCATGGCAATTGCCTGGGATTTACAGTTGACACGATGTTTGTGTCGCGGGCGAATCAAACCAATTCAAGCGGAGAATCCGGCAGAGGCTACTCTAAGTATAGCAGTTCCAGAGAGGTCTGACAAGGGAGTTATGTCACTAGCGCCCGCCGCCCAGACCTGCCAGGTTTTAGAAATCTGGCAGGTCTGGGCGGTTAAATTCTCACGATTTCCGCCCCCCGCGCCCGGTTTTGCGCGTTGGTTCGGAGGCGATGCCGCCCAGGTACGCCGGGGCGCGCAGGGAGAAAACCGTGCAGCGCGCCACATCCAACAGGCGGATGCGCAGCTTGGGATCGAGGTCTTCCAGCGGACGAGAGGTTGTCACTACCGTAGGCAGTTTGGCGACATAGCGATAGTTGAAGAGCTGGTAGAGCTTCTCCTGCGCCCAGGGCGTCGCGCTCTCCGTGCCCAGGTCATCCAGCACCAGGAATGGCGCGCGGCGCACCTCATCGAAGCGCTTGTCATACGAGACCGCGCTCTGCGGGCTGAACGCCGCCCGCAGATGATCGAGCAGATCCGGCACCACGACGAACAGCGCGGGCTGCCCGGCTTTGACGCGCGCATTGGCGATACCCGCCGCCAGATGCGTCTTGCCGCTGCCGTAGGCGCCGGTATAGGCCAGCAGCCCTTCGGGGTGCGTCGCATAGTTGCGCGCCAGCTCCAACGCCCGCGCCAGATTCTCGGCCTCCTCGCGGCCCAGCTCCCCGCGCCGCAGATCAAACGCCTCCAGCGTCATCTCGCTGTAGAGGTGCAGCGTGTTGAGGTCGGAATCCGCCCGATCCACACCCCGGCGGAAATCCGGGGCCAGAATCGTCAGCATCTCCACCAGATCGAGATCCGCCAGGCGCGAGCGCAGGCGCGGCTCCATCGTCTCCACATCGTGGTTGGTGGTAATGACCGTCGGCAGCTGCCCCATGTAGCGGTAGTTGAAAATCTGAAAGAGCTTCTCCAGCGCCCAGGGGGTCGTGTTCTCTGTGCCCAGGTCGTCGAGGATGAGCAGTGGCGCGGTGCGCACCTCATCGAAGCGCTCGTCGTAGGTCTCCGTGCTGCTCGGCGAGAAGGCCGAGCGCAGATGATCCAGCAAATCGGGGACGGTGACGAAGATGACGCTCATGCCGCGCCGCACGGCGACGTTGGCGATAGCCGCAGCCAGATGCGTTTTTCCGCAGCCATAGCTGCCGCGCAACAACAGCCAGCCGTCCGGGCGCTGCGCGTAAGCCATCGCCCGCTCGTAGACCTGGCGCAGGTTGCTGATGCGCTCCGGCGAGAGATCGCCCTTGCCTTCAGGATAAAACGTCTCGAACGTGTACCGCTCCAACGCCTTGATGTTGCTGATTCGTTGCAGCGATTCGCTGCGCTCCTGCATCAGCTCCTCGGTGCGGCAGGCGCAGGGGAACAGCCGCCCAAAATGCGGGTGGCCCACCGGCACATCCACGCCCACATAGCCCAGTCCCCGGCACATCGGGCACGTCGGGTCGCCCACCGGATCGCCGAGCGGCAGCCCGGCGTCAGTGCTGGATGAGGTGGGCATAATCCCCTTCGATTTCGCGCCAGTCAGGCGCGCGGCGATCTCGTCCATGGTTTTCATCTCTACCCTCAGTTTGCCACCGTTCCAAAATGGCGCGAATGTATTTCCAGCTGCGCTTGTTGAGCCGCACCGCCTCGCGGAAAGCGTCCTCGATCCACGCCGCCGGGTAGGTTGTCTCCGCCTCGCGCAGCTCCTCGCTCAGCAGCGGCGAGAGCGCGCCGATGTTCTGCTCGTAGAGCGCGAAGATGTTGACCGGGGCCGGCTCCGGCGCGCGCGCGAGCGATTCGCCCGCCGCCAGCGCCGCCACCGCTGCCCGTCCGCGCGGGCTATTGGCGAAGTAGCGCGCTTCCCATTGCCCGTCGGCGCGTTCCCAATCGCAGCTGAGCAGCGTCCCGCGTTGCACCGTTTGCTCTAGTAGACGATCCAGGCCCGCCGCGTCCGCGCCGCCCAGCGCAGCCCGCACGGCCGGCTCGGCCAGCAGCTCGACGGGCGTCACCCAGGGCGCGTGCGTGGCGCGCTGTTGCGCCAGCTGCCGCAGCACCAGCAGCGTGATACGCAGCTCGTCTGCATCGTCAATGTAAGGCACCAGTTCCACAAAAAATTGATCGGGAAGGCATACCGTCGTTGCCGCGCCCTCGGCGAAGCCGGAGAAATAGCGTGTGGGCGCGCTCATAGCGGTTCACCCACCGCGCCGGTATAATCCTCCGGCGGCAGCTGCGTGGTCGCATCGCGGAATTGCGTGAGTCGCTTATCGAAGAACAACTGTATCTTCCCCACCGGCCCGCTGCGATGCTTGGCAACGATAATATCGGCCAGACTGCGATTTTGCGTTTCCGCGTGATACAGCTCATCGCGGTAGATGAACATCACCACGTCCGCGTCTTGTTCAATTGACCCCGACTCGCGCAAGTCCGACAGCACCGGCGTTTTGTCGGTGCGCTGCTCGACGGCGCGGGAGAGCTGGGAGGCGGTGAGGAGCGGCACATCCAGCTCGCGCGCCAGCCCTTTGAGGGAGCGCGAGAGGTAGGAGACTTCTTGCACGCGGTTCTCGGAGCGCGACTCACCGGACATGAGTTGCAAATAGTCCACCATCACCATATCCAGCCCGTGCTCGGCAGAGAGGCGGCGGCATTTGGTGCGTAATTGCATTGCCGTGATAGAGGGGGTATCATCAATGAAGATGGGCATCTCCGAGAGCAGGCCGATGGCGTCGGTAAAACGCGGCCACTCTTCATCGTGGAGCTCGCCCAGGCGCAGGCGCTGCGCGTCAATCTGGCTCAACGCGGCCACCATGCGCTGCGCGATCTGCTCCGCCGACATTTCCAGGCTGAAGATCGCCATGCGCTTGCCCTTCTGCGCCGCCTTGAGCGCGAAGGTCAGCATGAGCGAGGTCTTGCCCACACCGGGCCGCGCCGCGAGGATGAGCAGGTCGGAGCGTTGGAAGCCGCCCAGCAGCTTGTCGAGATCCTTGAACCCGGTAGGCACGCCCATCGGCTCGCCGCGATGGGCGTAGAGGTATTCCACCCGGTCGTAGTAATCGCGCACCACCTCTTGGATGGGCTGCATATCGCGGGCGGCGCGATGCTGCGAGACGGCGAACAGGGCTTTTTCCGACCCATCCACCACCTGATCCACGGGCTGCTCTTCATCGTAAGCCAGCTGCGAGATTTCACCGGCGGCATCGAGTAAGCGGCGGCGCACGGCGGTATGCTCCACCATGCGCGCATACGCTTCGATATTGATGGCAGAGGGAACGGTGTAGCTCAGCTGCGAGATATAGGCGACGCCGCCCACAGATTCTAATTGCTCACGCTGCTCCAGCTCTTTCGGCAGCGTCAGCAGATCCAATGGCTCGCGACGCTCGTGCAATGCAACGATGGCCGCGTAAATCCAGCGGTGCTTTTGCAGATAGAAGTCTTCGGTTTTGAGGAAGGGTAAAACGCGAAAGATGCCTTCGGGGTCAATGAGCAGCGCACCCAGCACAGCCTCTTCGGCTTCGATATTTTGGGGAACGGTTTTTTGCGCGGTCGTCATGATGTGCTAATCATTGGGTTCCAGATCGTCAAGGTTCAACGTGTTGAGAAAATCGCGGAAAACGCCCAGGTCGGCTTCCGGCTCGTCCGCCGGCAGCACCGATTCGCCGAGGAGCAGATTGGCTTCTGGTTCGATACCGGCAGATTCCATCACTTCCGGCGTGACAAAAATAGGTGCATCAGAGCGTACCGCCAGAGCAATCGCATCACTGGGACGCGCGTCAATCTCCAACGGCGCGCCGCGCACACTCAACACCAGGCGGGCGTAGAACGTCTCTTCGCTCAGATCGTTAATCAGAACGTGCCGCAACTGCGCTCCCAGAGATTCCAGCACCTGAATCAACAGGTCGTGCGTTTGCGGGCGGGGGATACGAATACCCTGCAAGCAGATAGCGATGGCGTCGGCCTCATAAGCGCCAATCCATATCGGCAGGTAGCGTTCTGCGCCGCGCTCCTTCAACACTACCAGCCGACTCTGGGAGACCAGGCTGATTTGAATGGTTTCGACGGATACTTGAATCATGGGGACCTCCTGACCGCGTGTGCGGGTTGCTCATCATTATACTTGTCTCAGGACGATGTCAATTGCCGGTTGGGACAAATGCGGGTATACTGCGTGATGCGTAATGCGTAACCGGAGCATATTTCACGTTTCACCCAACAACTTACAGGATTTATGCGCTTTTTAAACAGAAGGAGATTTCACCGCAAAGAATGTGGTGTTCGCAGAGGTTTTTTAAGATTTTCTTGGCGTTTTTGGCGGTTAAAAGAATTTATTGCATAATCAACGTACACAAGGAACTACACCATGAACTGGAACAACAAAATTGCTCTGGTGACCGGAGCCAGCAGCGGCATTGGCTGGGTGACGGCGGAATATCTGGCGGCACGGGGGTTACGTGTGGCGTTGACCGCGCGCCGCGCCGACCGGCTGGCGGAACTGGCGGAGTGCATCACCGCTGCTGGCGGTACCGCGCTCGCGCTCCCGGCAGATTTACGCGACGCCACCGCGCGCGAGGGGGTGCTCGCCGCCATCCGTGAGCAATGGGGGCCGGTGGAGGTCCTCATCAACAACGCCGGACTGGGTTGGGGCGGCGATTTTGCCGCGATGCCCTGGGAGACCGCCGAGACGCTCTTGGATGTAAACATCGCCGCGTTGACGCACCTCACACGGCTCGTATTACCGGACATGCTGGCCCGCCGCGAGGGTTGGATCGTCAACATCGGCTCAATTGCGGGCGATACCCCCACCTCCGACCTCGCGCTCTACTGCGCCACCAAGTCGTTCGTCCATGCGTTTACTGAGGGGCTGTACCGCAATTTACGCGGCACGGGCGTGTGTATGGCAATGGTCAACCCTGGCCCGGTCGTCAGCGAGTTCGGCGCGGTGGCCTACAACTGGTCGGAGGAAAAATCCAAACAGCATGGGACGCCAACGGTGGCCGTCGCGCGCGCTGTCTGGCGCGCGTTGGATAAACGGCGCAAGCGACTCTATGTGCCGGGGTATCTGGGGGTCGGGCGCTGGCTCAACCTGCTGCTGGAATGGCCGATGGATCGCGGGCTGTACAACACATTGCGCAAGGTTATGGAATTTCTGGCGCGGTAAAGATAACGCAGGTTGTCGTCTGTCGAATTGGGGCTACAATACAGAAGATACAATCAGTGATGCGCGCAGATTCACATTTCACAAACACACAAAGGAGTCATAGATGTCTGAAAAAGTGAAACAACTCAAAGCACGTCTCGCTCAAGCCGCAAATTTGAATCTTGCTGCCGGCGTTTTAGGCTGGGATCAACAGGTGAATATGCCGCCGGGTGGCGCAGAAGCACGCGGGGAGCAGGTCACAACGCTCTCCACCATAGCACATGAGATTATCACCGCTGAGGAGACCGGTACACTGCTGGAAGCCGCAGAGACCGAAGTCACCGGACTGGATTACAATGACGATGAAGCCAGCCTGGTACGTGTAGCGCGACGCAATTACGACAAACAGACCAAAATCCCCACCGAACTGGTTGCAGAAATGTCGCGCGTTACCACGCAAGCGTTCGGAGCCTGGCGCCAGGCACGGGAAGAGAACAACTACCCGCTCTTCGCCCCCTACCTGCAAAAAATCGTAGACCTCAACATCCGTATCGCCGAGATTTTGGGCTACGCGGAGCATCCCTACGATGCGCTATTGGATCGGTTCGAGCCAGGGATCACCACGGCCCAGGTCACGCACCTGTTCGATGACCTCAAGACTGGGCTGGTGCCGTTGATTCGAGACATTGCCGAGCGCGGCAAACCGGTAGATGATAGCTTCTTCCACACCGATTATAACGAGGGTAAGCAGTGGGATGTGACGCTGGCGCTGCTGCGCGACATCGGCTACGACTTCAACCGGGGGCGGCAGGATAGAGCACCCCACCCCTTCACCACCAACTTCTCCTGCAACGATGTGCGCGTCACCACCCGCATCCAAAAAAATCACCCCCTCTCGGCCATCTTCAGCAGCGTCCACGAGGGCGGTCACGCACTGTACGAGCAGGGCATCCCAGAGCGCTTCGACCGCACCCCGCTCAGTGGCGGCGCAACCCTGGGCCTGCACGAATCGCAATCGCGCCTGTGGGAAAATATGCTGGGCCGCAGTCGCGCCTTCTGGCAATACCTCCTGCCCATCATGCGCGCTTTCTTCCCGGAAAATCTCACGGGGGTGGATTTGGAACAGGCGTACCGCGCCGTCAACAAAGTGAAGCCGAGCCTCATCCGCGTCGAGGCCGACGAAGTGACGTACAACCTGCATATCTTCGTGCGTTTCGAGTTGGAACAATCTCTGGTGAAGGGCGATCTCAAGGTAACAGATGTGCCCGCCGCCTGGAGCGCCAAGTACGAGGAGTACCTGGGCATCACTCCCCCCTCCGACACCGAGGGCTGTCTGCAAGACATTCACTGGTCGTATGGTACCATCGGCTACTTCCCCACCTATACGTTGGGCAACATCATCGCCGCGCAGCTCTACAACAAAATGAAAGCCGACCTCCCCGACCTGGAAGTAGGCTTTGCACGGGGCGAGTTCCTGCCCTTGCTCACCTGGATGCGCGAGCATATCCATAAGCATGGTAGCAAATTCACCGCGCCAGAACTGCTGCAACGCGAGCTGGGCGAAGAAATACGCGCGCAACCCTTGCTTGATTATATGCATGCCAAGTATACCAAAGTCTACGAGCTCTAACACAATCCTGCTCGGCAAGTACCCTTCGGCAAGCTCAGGGGACGCGGTTTCGCTGCCTGAGCCTGTCGAAGGCCAATCTTTGCGAGCAGCACATCCCCTTCGACAGGCACCCTTCGGCAAGCTCAGGGGACGCGGTTTCGCTGCCTGAGTTTGCCAAAGGCCAACTCAGGCGATAGAGAACCCCAAAAGCCTCTGTCGCCTGAGTTTATATGACCAAGCTCCCCACAAACATAGCCAGAAAGCCCGTTGCATCCCGTTGTGGATATGCTACAATGAGGAACGAACACAAATCAATGGGTGGGTTTACACGCTGCTTTGACCACAGACAACCGACCACCGACTACTTTTGAGGTGCAAAATCGTGACCTATCGTCCGTGGTTTACGCCCAGAATGCTATCAGCATGAACAAGGACCTTTTTCATGGATATTTTAGAATCTGCTCACGCACTGTTTGATACCCTCGTGGCCTGGCGCCGCGATTTTCACCAGCACCCGGAGCTGGGACTGCAAGAGCATCGCACCGCCGGCATTGTGGCGGCTGCATTGCGCGATGGGGGCTACACCGTGCAAGAGGGCATCGCCCATACTGGTGTGGTAGGCCTGTTGGAAAATGGCCCTGGCCCGGTCATCATGGCACGCTTCGATATGGACGCGCTGCCGATTCAGGAAGAGAACGATATCCCCTACGCTTCCACCATCCCCGGCATGATGCATGCCTGCGGCCACGATGGACATGTCGCCATCGGGCTAGGTGTAGCGCAGCTGATGGTCGCGTCGCGCGCGCAGTGGCAAGGCACGCTCAAGATCGTGTTCCAACCCGGCGAGGAAGGCTTCAACGGCGCAGAGATTATGGTACACGCAGGCGTATTGGAGAACCCCCGCCCAGAGAAAGTGCTGGCCGTGCATCTATGGAGCGAACTGGAAATCGGCAAGGTAGCCATCACGCCCGGCCCGGTCATGGCCGCCGCGGAGTCATGGGAGGCCAAAATTACAGGGCGAGGCGGGCACGCCGCTGTGCCTGAACACGCCATTGATCCGATTGTAGCGGGGGCAGCCATCGTCATGGCACTGCAAACCGTGGTCAGCCGCAACGTCGGCGCGCAAGATACCGCGGTTGTGACGGTCGGCCAGTTCCGCAGCGGCAACACCTTCAACGTCATCCCCGATGACGCGCTCTTGCGCGGCACTATCCGTACCTATTTGCCCGAAGTGCGCGAGACTGTGTTACGCCGCGTGCGTGAGATCATCGAGGGCACCGCGCACGTGATGGGAACCACCGCCACACTCTCAGTCAAAGCACTGTGCCCCGCCGTCATCAATGATTCACAGGTGACAGCACTAGTGCGCGAAACGGCGCACACCTTGCTCGGCACGGAAGCACTGTCCCCGGAGTGGCGCACGATGGGCAGCGAGGACGCCGCCTTCTTCCTGCGTGAAATCCCCGGCTGCTATTTCTTTGTCGGCGCACACCAACCGGGCACACCCAAGGTCGCCCACCACAACCCCGCCTTCAATTTCGACGAGCAGGCATTGCCACTCAGCGTGGCGGTGATGACGGCGGCCTTGCATCGCTTGCTCCCCGTCCAGGAGGCCTGATGCCAATTCGTGGGCCTTTGCACTGGATAGATGGGCATGGCTGGTTGATCCTGCTCGGCGGCGGCGATTGGCAACACGGCGAGACGGATCAGGTGGACGCGGAAGCGCTCGCACTGGCAAATCTGGATCGCCCCATGCTGGTGATATTGGATAGTGGCCCGCGTGACGAGGCCGAAGCGCTGCTGGAGCATTTCACAGCCCTGGGCGGGCCGGGCGGCGAGGTACTCGTTCTCTCTGAAATGCGCCCCGAGCACTATCACTCCCCCCGACTGTTGGAATTCCTGGACGAGATTGGCCTGCTCTATCTAGGCGGCACAGACCCAGCGTGCATTGCCCGCAACCTGCAAAACACGCCCCTCATTGAGCGCATCCTCAAAGGCTTTGTAACGCTCCAAGGCCTGATTATCATCGGCGCGGGGGCCGGGGCGGCAGCACTGGGGGCCTGGGTGGCCGATACCAACCAAACGCCTGTTCCCGGCTTGGGTTTCTTACGCAGCGCCATCGTCATGCCGCACTTCACCCGCACCGAAGAAGCCGCCGCATTACGCGCGCTGCTCCGCGCACGCCCCGATTTTCTGGGGCTGGGCATCCCCGATAGCACTGCGCTCACACTGGGGCCGGCAGGAGAGGTCTCCCCGCTAGGGACAGGGGAAGTCACGGCAGTGGTACATGCAGAAGAGCCGTAATTCGTACTGCGTAAGTAACTACTCAGCCTTGTCATTGCGAGCCACGTCTCCGTGGCGTCCGTTCGTCTTCGAACGGCGCAATCTCAACTATGAACGAGATTGCTTCACCGCAGACGGCTCGCAATGAAAGTTTGAACCTGAGTAGTTACCTGCGTAACAAGATTTGAGATTTGAGATTTGCCATTCGCTAATTTGCTGATTTTCCACAGGAGGTGACATGACAGAACCGAGTCCTACGGTAGTAGTCCGCGTGGGTGGCGAGGGCGGTGAAGGAACGATCACGCTAGGCGACACCTTCGCCCGCATCGCGGCGCGCGCCGGGTTGGAAGCCTACAGCTTCCGCACCTATCCCGCCGAAATCAAGGGCGGGCAAGTGATGTACCAGACCCGGCTGGGCGTAGAGCGCGTGCTCTCGGAGGGCGATGAAGCCCACGTCGTCGTAGCGATGAACGACAAGGCCTGGTCAGAATGCAACGAAGACCTGTGCCGCAGCAGTACGCTCATCTACGAAGCCTCGCTCACCCTGCACAACCCGCTCGGCAAGAATTATCCCATCCCAGCAGAACAAATCGCGCAGGAGCTGGATTGGCCGATGGGTAAGAACTTCGTCCTGCTGGGCGCGATGGTGTGGTTCTTCCGGCTAGGTCTGGAAACGGCGGAATCTGTAGTGCAAAAACGCATGGGCCGCCGCGCGGACTCGCTCGCCAAGAACCTGGAAGCGATGCGGCGCGGCTACACCTACGCCAGCGAGCACTACCCGGAGCCGTTCGAGTACACGCTCCCCCTACCGGAAAACCCGGAGGAGCGGCTACTGCTCACCGGCGCGGACGCGCTGGCGCTGGGCGCACTGGTCGCCGGGTGCAATTTCTTCGCCGGGTATCCCATCACCCCCGCCACCACCGTCATGGAATCACTCGCCAAATACCTACCGGCCTTCGGCGGCACCTTCATCCAGGCTGAGGATGAGATTGCTTCAATTATCATGCTGGCGGGTGCATCGTTTGCGGGCCGCCGCGCACTCACAGCCACCTCTGGCCCGGGCTTCTCGCTGATGATTGAGGCGTTAGGCATGGCCAGCATGACCGAGACCCCGCTGGTGGTCATCAATGTGCAACGCGCCGGGCCTTCCACCGGCTTGCCCACGCGCACCGGGCAGGGCGATCTATTCATCTCGCTCTACGGCAGCCACGGCGACGCGCCGCGCTTCGTGCTCGCGCCTGATTCGGTGAAAGATTGCTACTATCAAATGATCAATGCCTTCAGCCTGGCCGAACATTACCAGATGCCAGTGGTGGTGCTTTCGGATCAGGCGATGGCCTCACGGTTGGAGACGGTGCCGCCGCCCGGCCCACTGTGGAGCGAGCAGTTACAGCGCCTCATCCCCACGCTGGAGGAGCTGGCTGCTGGCGATTATCGCCGCTATGCCAACACCCAGACCGGCATCTCCCCAATGGCGCTCCCCGGTACGCCCGGCGGGATGTATGTGGCTGAGAGCCTGGAACACAACGAATACGGCAATCCCTCCAGCAACCCAGAGAACCACCAAAAGATGATGGAAAAGCGCGCGCGCACGGTGGAAACCGCTCGCCAGCGGATGCGCGATTGGCCGATGGCGGCCCGGCGTTGGGGCGACAAAGACGCCCCTTACGGGATCATCGGCTGGGGCAGCACGCGCGGCGCTGTCCGCGAGGCGATGGCAATCCTGGCCGAACAGGGCATCGCCATCGAGGCGCTCTACCCGCACACGCTGCTCCCCATGCCCGATCCGGCGTTCGAGGATTTCATCAAGTCGAAAAAAGCCATTCTCGCGGTGGATTTGAACTTCTCCGGGCAATTCGGGCGGATGGTGGCGCACCGGTACTATAAAACATTGGACGAGCAGGATGTACATGTCTACTACCTCAAAAAAGAGCAAGGCATCCCGTTCAAAATCCGCGAGGTGCAGGCCGAAGTCTTGAAGATGATTGAGCAGGAAAAAGGGAGGCTGTCATGAGCACACGCAAACCCAACGATTACAAGAGCAACGTCAAGCCAATCTGGTGCCCCGGCTGCGGCGACTTTGCCGTGCTCAATGCGATGATGCGCGCTTTTGCGGAGCTGGATTGGAACCACGAGGATATTGTAGTGGCCTCCGGCATCGGCTGTTCGAGCCGGTTCCCGGCGTTCCTGAAGACCTACGGCTTCCACGGCGTCCACGGGCGGGCATTACCGCTGGCGACCGGCATCAAGCTGGGGAATCCGGCACTACATGTGATAGCGGTGGGTGGCGATGGCGACGGCTTTAGCATCGGCGGCGGACACTTCCCGCACGCAGCGCGACGCAACATCCCCCTCCCGTATGTGATGATGGATAACAGTATCTATGGCATGACGAAGGGCCAGCCCTCGCCCACCAGTTTACCGGGCTTGCGGGTGAAAGCCTCGCCCTATGGCTCGCTCGAACCGCCGCTCAACCCACTGGTGATGTCACTGGCGGCGCAGGCGACGTTTGTGGCGCGAGCATTCTCCGGGGAGCTCAAGCAGCTCATCGCTATTCTCATCGAGGCGCTGCAACATCCGGGCTTCGCGTTCGTGCAGGTGCTCAGCCCATGCGTCACCTACAACACCAACTACACCTATGACTACTACCGCAAACTCACAGCCCCACTGCCGGAAGAGCACGATACCAGCGATTGGCTTTCCGCCATGCGCTGGGCCTCCGATCCACAAAAGCAATACCTGGGCATCTTCTACCGCGACACCAGCCGCCCCAATCTCATCGAGCAGATGGAACAAGTGCGGCAGAGCGTCCCCGCGATGAGCCTGGAGCAGATTGTGGATAGCTTCCGGCGGTAGAATTGCGTTGTGACTGGTTACTCGCCTTTTCGCTCAATCGCTGACTCGTTATGGAGTTTACTATGCCCGATATACGTTTAATCGCAACAGACATCGAAGGCACGCTGACCAACGTGCAGCGGGAGATTCCCCCGCGCACGTTGGCGGCGCTACAAACACTCGCGCAACGCGGGCTGCCCGTCGTAGCGGTGACAGGACTAAATCCTTGGGCGGCACGCAACTATACCACCGCGATTAGCCCGGAAATCACAGCGATCCTCCAGAACGGTGCGTTTGTCTTCCACAACGGCGCAATCATCGAGCGGCGCAACGTGGATGAGACAGTGGCGCGCAAGGCAGTGGACGTACTGCTGGCGCGCGGCTATGTGCCGTTGGTCTACGGTCAGGATGAGCTCACCCGCTATATGTTCGTCGAAGATGGCATGGCGATGGTGGAAGCGCTCATCAGCCGCCGCCCCTTCCAGCCTTATATGGTCGCCAACACGCTAGAGGAGCTGTTCAGCGTGCCGCCGGTGCAGGTCTCGGTCTGCGATACCGAGCGGCGCGCGCGCGCGATTTACCCCGCGTTGGCAAAAGCCATAGGACAGGAAGCGTATGTCGTGCTGCAACCCCAACCGGGGCGCGAGTCATGGGTGGAGGTAAACCATCCACAGGCGCGTAAAGACATCAGCCTGCTAGAAATCGCCGCACGGCTCAATATCGCGCCGGAGCACATCCTCTACTTCGGCGATAGCCTCAACGACCGCGAGGTGATGCAGGCGGTGGGCTATCCGGTGGCAGTGGAGAATGCCCTGCCGGAGATCAAAGCGTTGGCGTGGCGTATCGCGCCGAGCAGCGAGGAAGAAGGCGTGGCGCATACACTGGCGGAACTGTTCAAGATCCCACTCGAACCATGAAATTAGCGCTGCTGTTTCTGTTCACGGCTATTTACCATGCCATTGACACCGGCGCGTATGCCGCCCGGCTTGCGGGGGTGCGCACCGGACGGCCCGCGCTGGCGCATTCATTGTATAACGTATTGGCGCTGGGAGCGCGCGTGGCTACCATGTTATCTGGCACGCTGTTAGGCAATCTCGCTGATCAGGCCGTAGCCGCCAATAACATGACGCAATTGCTGTGGAATTACCGGGTGGCGATACTGGCCGCTACTGCGGGAACGCTGGTAGCCGGGTTGCTGATACCCACGCTAAGCCGCTTGTTGGCTGCGGGTATCCAATCTTACGAGCAACGCCACTCCTTCCCGCGAGTCATCATCCGCAGCGCCTCTGTGCGCGGGCTATGGCGAATGCGCCAACAATGGACACAGCCTCGCCTGACCAAAGCCATCGAATCACGACGCAGTCCCTTCCCCAAGCGATTTCTACTGGCAAGCATACTGGTCATGGCGATTTATACCGTCGCACACTTCGCCGCGCTCTATGCCAGCGCGCTTGTTCCCGAAGGCGCACGAACAGCCACCAGCCTCTCCCCCCTGCTCACAGGCACCGGTGTCTTCCTGATGACGTTCTTTATTGACCCTATCGCGGCACTGGTGAGCGATGAAGCGTTACGCGGGCAACGCCCCCAGCGTGATGTCACCTACATTATCATTTGGCAGGTGGGGGCGCGGTTGATGGGGACCTTGTTAGCGCAAACACTTTTAGTACCTGCTGGCCTGTTATTGGCGATGGTGACACGCTGGCTGATCTAGGAAACAATATGCCCACAACTGAGCGCGTCATCACCCTGGAGCAGGGCCTCACGATGATCGTCACCGATTTGCACGGCGACGGGGAGCTCTACGAGCGTTATCGTGACCGGTTCCTCGCGCTCCGCGCACAAGGCAAGGCGGACACGCTCATCATCACCGGCGACTATATCCACCGCGAGGGGGCGGAGGAGTGCGATGCGTCACTGGACATCGCGCTGGATCTGATTGCCCTCAAGCGCGAACTGGGCGATGATTTGATTGTGCTACTGGGCAACCACGAGCTACCACATCTGTATCATTTTTCGCTGGCGAAGGGGAACACGCTCTACACGCCACGCTTCGAGAGGGCGCTGGGCGAGCATCGCAACCAGGTACTGGGGTTCTTTGCACACAGTCCGTTCTATGTGCGCACAGCGGCGGGGGTGGCGATTTGCCACGCGGGCAGCTTCCCCGAAGCGCACAATCCGGCCGCATTGAAAAAGCTCTTTACCTTCTCTCATCAAGCACTGATGTTGGAGACGCTGGGACAGATACCTGCTGAGCGCCGCCCTGCGTTGCGTGACGAAATCGCGCGCCAAAGTGGGCTGCGGTATCCGCTGCTTGCCAAACACTATCTGGCCGTATCCGGGCCAGACGATCCCCGCTACGATGATTACTTGATTGGCGTGTTCGCCGGACAACAGCCCGATTTTCAGCTGTTGTGGTCAGCGTTCTTCAACGCTAATGAGCTGGATTATGGGGAAGAGGCGTATGCCACACATGTGGCGGCGCTGTTGGCGGGGCTTTCAGCAGGCTATGTGGAGCAGCAAATACTGGTAACGGGACACAAAAAGAGTCATCGCGGCTGCGAACTGGTGGCAGGAGGGCAACAGGTGCGCCTTGCCAGTGGGTCACATGCGCGCCCTTACGAGAGCGCGAAATATGTGCTTTTCGACGCAGGCGCGCCAATCAAAGATGCGCGAACTTTGACGATAGGGTTGGGAAGCGTGTTCTAGGATATCGAGCGCGCCGCACGCGCCCCGCTCCAGGCCATGTAACCGGCCACGATGACTGATCCCAAGATGTCAATGTAGCGCGTTAAGGGGTGCGTGGCGGCGAAAACCACCACAAGTAGCACAATGGTCACAAAACAATCCACGACCGTCTTGGCACGATAGAGCTGATGCTGGGACGCGATGATGGGATTGTAATGCTCGTGAGTCATCAGAGCGTAACGCCGCCAAAACCACCCATTGGTGAGCAGCCCAAGGATCGCAATGGTCAACCCTGGGTAAACATTGCCGCCCGGCTCGAACGAGGATAAGCGCGAGAGCGCCACCACGACCATGACCAACGCGGAGCAAAGCATGGCAACGGCTACGCTCAGGCTCGCCATCCGCTCCAACCGGGCCTTCTCTGTAAGGGACGGATTCCCGCGCCGCTCAAGATAGCGAAACACCCACCATGCCACCAAAAGCGCGACGAGTTCCACTGTCCGGCGAACAAAATCCGCCAATTGGGTCGTCGAATGACTCGACAGGACTGCGATGCCTGTGGCAAGCGGCGCCCACATACTCAGAAGCACGGCTAAGAGCAAGGTTTTCTCACGGCTGGAAGCCTGTTCGCGAGTGAGCGCGGTCACACTACCACCCCAACCAAACAAAGAAAACCATCAGGGGCAAAGTGGAAAAGGCTATTGAGAGTGGCACCGTCAAGGTATCCACGCCTTTCCGCGAAAACAGTTCCACAACACTCCCCACTGGCGCGACGAACATCGCAATAAGCAGACTTACTGACCAAGAAAGTCCCACGTAAAGCCGTAACGTCCAGAACAGTGCTGTACCAGCCACCACCAGCATCGCCAACGTGCCTTCATAGGTCTTGGCGCTATCCACGAAGCGGATCAACACATGCCGTCGCCCCCAGGCTTTACCCACCAGGGCAGCAGCCGCATCCCCAAACCCCCACCCCATCGCCGCCACGCCGATGACGGGCTTCCAGGGTTCGCCCAACCAACCCCAAAAAATCGCAATCAGGATACCAAAAGCAATTTGCACGAGGAGCATAGAGCTGCGCAGCTCCCCCCCCCGCGATGAGCGATCTACAAAAGCCGTTTTATACCAGCGAAATTGCTCCATCGCCCATAGCGCGGGATAGGCCAGGGCTATCAAGAGGAGACCGCCAGCAATTGCCATATACCAGGCACTAAAGAGGTTCAAGAGGATAAAAACGGACATGCTATAACCAACATGCTGAACTTTGCGCACCACTTCAGCCGGAATCCGCGTAAATCTCTTCAGCAGAACCGGCAGCACGGCACATACAAGCGCATAATAAGCGATCAGAATACCTGAACCCGTCAAATCACTAATAACCATAGCCTCCAATCCAATATCCTTAGGACTTACGCAAAAAACGTACCTTGAGCTGCACACAAAGGGGCCTGCTAGCCGCCACCTTCGACAGGCTCAAGCAACGTCGTTACGTAAGTCATGTCTATGATAACGGTGCTAATGCAAGTAACACCGCTAGGTAGTGGCAAGCGCTCCCGCCCAACACAAAAAGATGCCACACCGCGTGAGCATAACGGACGCGCTTCATCGCATAGAAAAGCACCCCCACTGTATAACACACGCCCCCGGCAGCCAGCCAAAATAATCCCGCAGGTGATAGGCTTGCCCAGAGTTGCCCTCCGGCAATTACACATAACCAACCCATCAACAGATAGGTCAGCACGGAAGCCTTTTGAAAGCGCTGGACGAAAGCAACCTTAAGACCCACTCCGGTCAACGCCACTCCCCAGATGATCGCCAATAATATCCAGCCCCATGCACCGCGCATCGCAACCAATAGGAACGGGGTATACGTTCCGGCAATCAGCAAATAAATCGCGGCATGATCCATAACCTTGAAGGCCCGCTTAAGGTTGGGCTTGCGCGCGCCATGGTACAAGGTAGAAGCGGTGTAAAGCAGCACCAGTGTCGCACCATAGATGCTAAAACTTACTACCTGATAAACATTACCCTGTGTAGCAGCCAACGTCACCAGAACAATCAACCCAACCAGGCTCAACGCAGCCCCGATGCCATGCGTAATACTGTGAAAGAGCTCTTCGCCAAAAGTGTAAAACCCCGTTAATGGGTTCGCCCGCGTAGACTGTGCTTGTGTATTCATCGTCACCCCTCCGCAAAGTGTGACTCCACCTTAACACAAGCGGCAGCCGATTGCCTATCGGGAACCTAACAAAGCGGTATCAAAGCATTTTATACAGCGTCAATTAATTGCAATTTGCTTGGGCTGGCTGGTGATCCAGCCCAGAACGGGGATCTAGCGATCCCCTGGGAGCATTTCGTGATCTACTGAACATCATCCTCATCCACCCCATAGTCTAATGCGGGCGGGATGCGCGGGGGCAGGGTTTTGATCCACCCCACCGCCCCAGCAATCAACAAACTCAGGCCTAACATCAACTGCATAAAATCGCGCCCTATAACAGCACCAAGCGCACCCATAAATGTCGCTAGAAATTCCACATCAGACATACGCTGACTCATCAAGTGATTCACATACACCATTATGGTAGACAAGGTCACAAACACTATAACAAATCCAGTCACAAGCAATAATACGCTCATCACCCGGAGTAATGGTTTCTGACGGTCGAGAATGGTTTCACTCTGTTGTGTCGCAATCAAGTTGACAAAATCTTCTGCGCGTGACCAACGCCATTGCTGGCGTTGCGCCACCGCGAAAATAATTTTATCCGCTGTGACCCCACCGGCTAGCTGATCCACCACATAAGCTTCCAACCCGATAGTATCCTCAAAATCTTCAACGTCCGTCGCTATCATCCCCTCCGCCTTTCAGCGTACAAAAATCCCAAATGCCGGTGAACCGGATTGGGTGCAAGGCTCACGCGGAACCCGGCCCGCGTGAGCAAATCCACCAGCTCTTGCCGTTGATACTCCGCGCTATCGTGGACTTCCATCACAATCCGATCAATCTGCTGAAGCACACGTTCCGGCGCATGTAGCAGGATGGGGAACTCAGCCCCTTCGCAATCCAACTTCAGTAAATCACAATTTTGAATGGACAACTGGGCAAAGGCATCCCCCAACGACAGGGCCGGCACCGTGACTGTCTGCACCGCTAACTCCTGCGCTGTCCCGATTTGCACGGCTTCGGGAGCAGATAAATCCAACGACAACGTTCCACTCACACCACTAATAGCCTGGGCCAGCGGCACCACATTGGCAATGCCATTAAGTTGTAGGTTTTTCAGCAACAGCGCGAATGATTCCGGGAACGGCTCAAAGGCAAAGAGGCGATTATCCGCCGAGAGACTCGCGGCCAGAATGGCAAAATCACCAATCCCGGCCCCCACATCCACAATTGTCCAGCCATCCCCCACCGGCGTTCCCTGTCGCTCATAGCAATGCTCTAACACCGTTTCTTTGACGATCCAGACATCCATCGGCGTGCGCACTTGGAAGCGCAGCCCCTTGTGCAGGGTGACCACAAACGGACGCGGCACGGAGCACCCTAAGAAGAGCCGCACCACCTGCGGCCAATTGCGGATGCCTACTAGCAACGTAAAAATAGAAGCACAGTAATAAATCAACCGAGAAAAAACCATTCCCCAATTACTCTCACGTTTTGCCGATTTAATTGCCGTTATCTACCTTGAGCGGGGCCAGGGGCGGCTCCTGAGCGCGCTGCCCTAGCCGTTGCGATTTCTGGTACGCGGCCCAAATAGCCTTTGACAGGATCGTCCGCATCCCACCTTTTTCCAGCTGATAAATGGCTTCTGCGCTGGTGCCGCCGGGCGACGTGACCATATTCCGCAGTTCCGCCAGGTGCAGGCTGGATTGCTCCGCGTATGCCACCGAGCCTTTCGCCGTTTGAAAGACGAGCGTCAGCGCCTCCTGGCGCGAGAAGCCCAGATGCACCGCCGCATCCACCCACGCCTCCATCAGCAGGAAGATGTAGGTAGGCCCGGTGCCGCTGACTGCAGTTGCCATATCGAGCATCTCCTCGCGGGCGACGCACATCTCTACCCCAAACGTCTTGAGGATGGCCTGCGCCTGCTCGCGCTGCGCGGGGGTGACGGCAGATGAGGCTGTCCACACTGTCATGCCGGCGCTGATCTGGGCGGGGGTATTGGGCATCGTGCGGATAATCGCCTCGTGCTGTAGCCCGGCGCGCATCACGGCGAGAGGCGTCCCAGCGATAATGGAGAGCACAAGCGCATGCGCAGGGACGCGCCCCTGTAGTTCCTGCATCACTGGCTGTGCCATCTGCGGCTTGATCGCCAGTACGATAATATCGGCAGTGGCGATAGCCGCCACGTTATTATCGGTTACACGAATGCCGTAGCGGGTCTGCAACAATGTACGCCGCGCCGCCACCGGATCGCTCGCGGTGATGTGATCAGGCTGCGATTCCCCCGCTTCCAACAGCGCATGAATCATCGCCTGCGCCATCATGCCGCCGCCAATGAAAGCCAACCGCGCCTCGCGTAAAGTAAGTGTTTCAGTCATTAGATTCCTCCAGAATAGTTATCAGCAGCGTTTTCAGACCCTCACACGCTGCGCAACTTCGCACCGAGCTGCTTCTCCACCGTTTTGATGATGCGCCCACGCAGTTTCTCCACGTCCTTCTCATCCAACGCCTTGCCGGGCGATTGGTAAGTGAGCGCGAAAGCGAGGCTCTTCTTGCCCGCGCCCACCTGCGGCCCTCGATAGATGTCGAAGAGCAGGGCGCGGGTGACGAGCGGCAACCCCGCCTGGATGATCGCCCGCTGCACATCGAGCGTGGGCATGGCCTCATCCACCACCAGAGCGAGGTCTTCATGCACCGGCGGGTACGCGGAAATGGCGCCAATATGCTTGCTCGCCTCGGCATCGCGGGCGGCGTCGAGCAGGGCCTCGAAGTCCCATTCCAGCAGGGAGACGGGTTGTTCCGGCAGGTCGAACGCCTCGCGCACCAGCGGATGCAGCTCGCCAATGTGGCCGAGTTCGCGCTCGCCGACGATGACGCGGGCGCAGCGCCCCGGATGGAAGCTGGGATGCACGCCCCGCTCCCACTGCGCCTTATCACTCAGCGCCAGCCGTTCCAGCAGCGCCTCGGCAATCCCCTTGAGGTCGAAGTAGTCCAGCGGCGCGCGATCGGTGGCCTCGAACCACTGCCCCTGGCGCGGGCCGGTGAGCAGGATAGCGAGGCGGCGCGGTTCCAGCACACCGGTTTCCCCGGCGGCGGGATCAGGCGCGGCGGCGCGGTAATGGATATGACCCACCTCGAACAGCGCGACACGCTCGATGTGGCGCAGGTTGTTACGCGCCGTGCGCAGCGCGCCGGAGAGCAGCGTCCGCCGCATCTGCGAGCGTTCTGGGGCGAGGGCGTTTCGCAGGATGACGATTTCGCCCAGCGCGGGCAGCGTCCCGTCGCCCAGAACCAGCCGCGCCTCGTCGCCGGGATCAATGAGCGAGTAGCTGATAATCTCATCCAGCCCCAGCCCTACGAGCAAGTCGCGCACGCGCTCTTCCTCTTCCAGCGGCACGTTGCGGCGCAGCGGCGGCAGGGCCTCATCAATAAGCGTATGCGGGAAACGGTCGTAGCCGTAGATGCGGGCGATTTCTTCCACTAAATCCACCGGACGGCGCACGTCGAGGCGATAGGAAGGCACAGCAACCTCCCAACCCTCACCCCCGGCCCCTCTCCCTTCGAGGGAGAGGGGAGTTACCTGAAACTCCAGCGCGGTGAGGATGCGATGTTGCTCCTCCGGCGGAATTGTCACGCCGAGGATGCGATCCGCCAAAGCAGGCGTATACGCCAACGCCACCGGCGCGGGTTTACCGGGGTAGAGATCGCCAGCGATGGGGTCTACCACGCCGCCGGACAACTCCGCCATAAGCTCCGCCGCGCGCGCCCCGGCAGCCAGCGGCAGTTCTGGATCCACCCGCTTACCGAAGCGGCTGCCCGATTCCGTACTCATCTTGAGCACCTGGCTAGTGCGCCGCACGTTGAGGAAATGGAAGTTGGCCGCTTCGAGCAGGATGTCCTCGGTGGTGTCTTCCACCTCGCTGTCCAAGCCGCCCATGACGCCCGCCACGGCCACCGGGCCACCGCCATCGGTGATGAGGCACATCTCGCCATCGAAAACGCGCTCGCCCTCATCCAGCGTCTTCATGCGCTCGCCCGCAACGGCGCGGCGCACAATAATGGCGGGTTTCTCGCCGCCGGGCAGCGCCCGCAGGACGTGGTAATCGAAGGCGTGCAGTGGCTCGCCGAGTTCGAGCATCACATAATTGGTGATATCCACGATGTTATTGATAGGGCGCATTCCGGCGCGTTGCAGGCGGAGCTGCATCCACAGCGGCGAAGGGGCGATTTTCACGCCGCGAATCAACGTCGCCGTGTAGCGCGGGCAGAGATCGGGGTCGGGAATTGCCAGCTCGATGAAATCCGGTTGCTCCACAGTATGCAAGCCCAGGCGAGCGGCAGCCTCCAGCGGATCGCGCTTGAGCGGACGCCCGAAAATCGCCGCCGCTTCGCGGGCGATGCCGTAGACACACTGCAAATGGCCGAACGGCCCTTTGATGTCGAAACTCAGCACATAATCGCCCAGGATTTCGGTGAGCGGCACGCCAACGGGCGTATCGTCAGGTAGGTAGATGATGTCGCCATGCACATCGGCCAGGCCGAGTTCCTTCTGCGAGCAGACCATCGCGCGGGAGAGCACACCGCGCACCTTGGTGGCCTTGAGCTTACGCGCCACGAAGCCCTCGGCATGACCGTCGTAGAGCATCGCGCCTTCCCAGGCGAAGGCGACCTTGAGATGCAAGTCGCTCTCGCCCTTGTGCGCATAGAGGCTAGGCGCACCGGTCACGGCGATCTCGTGCTCCGGCCCGCCGTAATCCACCTCCACCAGCACCAGCCGGTCGGCGTCGGGATGCGGCCCAACCGCGAGCACCTCGGCGGTGGTGATGCGCTGGGGATCCCAGGGTAATTCCGCGCCGGGATAGCCGACAGTCTCGATGGCCTCAACTTCCATACCGGCGAGCGTCAGCCGTTCAGCGAGTTCAGCAACGGGAATGTCGGAAATATCTACATAATCACTTAACCACGAAAGAGGGATTTTCATGTTTGCCTCCAAATCTAGTTAACGCAAAGACGCAAGGGTGCAAAGGCGCAAAGAAAAACCAAGAGAACTTAGCGTCCTGGCGTCTTTGCGACTTGGCGTTGAAAATATCAGAACTGCCTCGTTTAGTTAATACAAAGACGCAAGGGTGCAAAGGCGCAAAGAAAAACCAAGAGAACTTAGCGTCCTG
>CAZDDI010000028.1:0-1786 GCA_964504195.1 uncultured Anaerolineales bacterium | reverse complement strand
GCGTCTTTGCGACTTGGCGTTGAAAATATCAGAACTGCCTCGTTTAGTTAATGCAAAGACGCAAGGGTGCAAAGACGCAAAGAAAATCAAGAAAACTTAGCGTCCTGGCGGCTTTGCGTCCTTGCGTTGAAAAAATCAGAACTGCCGCAAGAAACGCAGATCATTGCCATAGTACAGGCGGATGTCGCTCACATCGTACTTCATCATGGAGGGACGCTCGACGCCCATGCCGAAGGCGAAACCGCTCCACTCAGCCGGATCGTAGCCGCCGTTCTCCAGCACCACGGGATGTACCATCCCCGCACCGGCGATTTCCAGCCAGCCGGTGTACTTGCAGACGCCGCAACCCTTCCCGCCGCAGAGGATACAGTTCGTGTCCACCTCCACGCTCGGCTCGGTAAAAGGGAAGTACGAGCTGCGCACGCGAATTTTGCGCCCCTCGCCATAGAACAGCTCAGCAAATTGGTGCATCGTGCCGATGAGATCGGTCAGTGTGATGCCACGCCCCACTGCCAGTCCCTCCACCTGGTAGAACTGATGCTCGCTGCGAGCGGTGATCTGCTCATAGCGGTAGCACTTGCCGGGCAAAATCACGCGGATCGGCTCCTGCGCCGCCGCGCGCTCGCGCATCGCCCGAATCTGCCCCGGTGACGTGTGCGTGCGCAACAACAGGCGCGGCTCATTGGGCGGCGTTTGCACCCAGAACGTGTCCCACATATCGCGCGCGGGATGATAATCGGGGATGTTGAGCAGGTCGAAGTTATACGCCTCCAGCTCCACGTCCGGCGCTTCGTACACCTCGAAGCCCATCATGGCGAAGATGTCGTAGATCTGCCGCAGCGTGCGCGTGGTGAGGTGCAGATGCCCCTGCGCCACAGGCCGCCCCGGCAGCGTGACATCAATCGCGCCGGATTCGAGCGCGCGGGCCAACTCCACCTGCTTGATCGCCTCGGCGCGGACGGCGTAAGCCGCCTCCAACGCTTCCTTGATCTCGTTGACGCGCTGCCCGAACGCAGGGCGCTCCTCTTTGGGAAGCTGCCCTACCGCGCGCGTTTGCAGTGTCACCGCGCCCTTGCGGCTGAGAGTCGCGGCGTACCAAGCTTCCAGCCCCGTCGAATCCTCCGCCGCCGCCAGCGCCGCCGCCGCTTCCGTGTATACCTGTTCCAAATCGTCGAATAAGGTCATGGCATATCTCCTGTGCTACAAGAATCTATGAGAGTTGGTAGTCTGGTAGTCGGTAGTCGGTAGTCGGTAGTCGATTCCCCAAATACTTGACTATAAGACTGCCCGACTTCTTGACTATGAGACTATCTGACTAAACAAAAAACGCCCCCATCCCTTGCCGGGACGAGAGCGTGTGTCTCGCGGTACCACCCTGCTTGGCCGATGTCGGCCCGCTTAGTCCCACAATTCTCACGAATGATGGGCTGCCCCGATAACGCCGGGCCAGACGGAGCATCCTACTTACATACTGCGTACTTCGTACTACGTAAAATCTGTATCATCAACAGCCTTTACGCATTATGAAGTACGCATTACGTTACGTTTCAGATGTCAGCTCCGGGGCGAACTTCGGCGAGTTTGACACCGAGCGGGGCTTGCAGTCTATGACCCCACCTCCCTGGCGGCTCCCCTCACGTACTTTTCCCCTTCATAGCTTGTGGATATGTGCTTGCGCTTATTATCTTCAAAAGCAACGGGTTGTCAAGCACTAAAAATCACGTTTCCCATCGGGTATACGACAAATTATTGGATAAAGAACGATTCTTATCTGAAAAATACCTCT
>CAZDDI010000027.1:0-50855 GCA_964504195.1 uncultured Anaerolineales bacterium | reverse complement strand
GGTGGCTCTCCGGCATTGTCTTTGACGCGCGCAGAGGCCTTCGACAGGCTCAGGCGCCGCGGAGAAGCCTGGTGGCTGAGCCTGCCGAAGCCTCTCCCGGTGGCCCTCCGGCATTGTCTTTGATGGCAATCGCGCAAGAGTCGCCCTGTCAAAGCCGTCAATATGCGTGTGCGGTACTGCCTATAAACACCGACTAAAGCTTTAGCCGGTGTTTTTTTGTGCGGAGCGCGCATGAGTTAACTACATCAAACGCGCTTGTCTTGCCGCGAAGCTGTACCTCGTCATTGTAGCGTCATTTCTCCCCTTCGGCATTTGATGGTACAATTCTTGGTTGGTTCGTCTTATTGCGAAAGGGGGGACATAAGATGAAGCAGTTTTACTTAGGTATTGATGTTGGCTCCACCACCGTCAAAATCGTGGCGGTGGATGCGGAACGGCGACTGCTGGCCTGGCGCTATCTGCGCTCGTGCGGGCAGCCTCGGCGGACGTTGCTCGCGGGCATCGAAACGCTCGCGCCCGAACTCGATCTTGCGCGTATCGCGGGGGTGGGGCTGACCGGCTCCGGCGGCGCGCCCGTTGCCGCGCTTATCGGTGGCTACCACGTCAACGAGCTCATCGCGCAGACCTGCGCTGTGGCCAAATACCACCCGGAAGCGCGCACAGTCATCGAGATTGGCGGACAGGATAGCAAATTCCTCGCGCTCGCCTGGGATGCGCGCAGCAGTAAACTCGCGCTGGTGGATTTCGCCATGAACAACCTGTGCGCCGCCGGCACCGGCTCGTTTCTCGATCAGCAGGCGGAGCGGCTGGGTATCTCCATCGAGGACGACTTTGCGCGGCTCGCGCTGCAATCTACCCAACCCGCGCGCATCGCCGGGCGCTGCACGGTCTTCGCCAAGTCGGATATGATCCACTTGCAGCAAAAAGGCACGCCCCTGCCCGACATCATCGCCGGGCTGGCCCTGGCGTTGGCGCGCAACTTCAAGAGCGTGGTGGGCAAGGGCAAGGCGTTCACCCCGCCGATTCTTTTCCAGGGTGGGGTGGCTTACAACCGGGGTGTGGTGCGCGCCTTCGAGCAGGTGCTCGGTTTGCAGCCGGGCGCGCTCATCATCCCGGAGTATCACCAGCTGATGGCCGCGCTCGGTACGGCCTTTGTGACGCTGGACGAGGCCGCTGCGGGGCGCACCCATCCGTTTCACGGTTTCGCGCCGCTGGCGGAGGCTATCACGGCGGGGTTGAGCGAGCACAAATCGTTGCCGCCGCTCCCGGCTCGCCAGCTCTTGCCCGATCAGCCGGGCTACACGCTGCCCGCAACCGGCGCGTTGCCCGTCTACCTGGGCGTGGATGTCGGCTCGATCTCGACCAAAGTGGTGCTGATGGATGCGCAGCAGCGGGTCGTTGCGCGCCGCTACCTGTTCACCGAGGGCAAGCCGTTGGAAGCGGTGACGCGCGCCTTGCGCGAGGTGGCCGCCGAGGTGGGCGACCAGGTCAGCGTGCGCGGCGTGGGTGTGACCGGCTCCGGCCGCTACCTCACCGCAGAGTTCGTGGGCGGCGACGTGGTGCGCAGCGAAATCACGGCCCAGGCGCGCGCGGCGGTCGCGCTCGATCCCACCGTAGACACCATCTTCGAGATTGGTGGGCAAGACAGCAAATACATCAGCCTGGCCGATGGGGCTGTGGTCAACTTCGCCATGAACACCGCCTGCGCCGCCGGCACCGGCTCGTTCCTCGAAGAGCAGGCCAGCAAGCTCCAGATTGATATCGCCCGCGACTTCAGCCGCCTGGCTTTTAGTTCCGCCGCGCCCGCGCAGTTGGGCGAGCGTTGTACCGTCTTCATGGAATCTGACCTGGTGCATTACCAGCAGCGCGGCGCGCAAACGGCGGATTTGACCGCCGGCCTGGCCTACGCCATCGTCGAGAATTACCTCAACCGCGTGGTGGGCAGCCGCCCTATCGGCAAAAACATCTTCTTCCAGGGTGGCGTGGCGTGGAATCCCAGCGTGGTGGCCGCGTTCCAGGCGCGGGTGGGGCGACCCGTCACCGTGCCGCCGCATCACGATGTCACCGGCGCGCTGGGCGCGGCGATTCTGGCTATGGAGGAGCTCCAGGCGGCGGATGCGCCCGCGACGCGCTTCCGAGGCTTCGACCTGAGCCAGTACACTTATACCGCGGCCGTGCAGGTGTGCCAGGCGTGCCCCAACCTGTGCGAAATCAGCAAAGTTGTCATCGGCGATGAAGCGCCCCTCTTCTATGGCGCGCGCTGTGATTTGTACGACCGGAAACGCGCGGGGGCGGCGCAGCCCGCCATCCCCGATCTCTATGCGGAGCGGCAGGGCTTGTTGTTCGGCGATTATGCGCCGCCCGCCGAGCACCGCAACGGGCGCGTGCGGGTGGGCCTGCCACGCACGTTGTTCTTCTTCGATATGTTCCCCTACTGGCGCGCGTTCTTCGCTACGTTGGATATGGAGCTGGTGATCTCCGAGATGACCAATCCCCAAATCGCAGCGGATACCAAAGAACACGCGGTTGTGGAAGCCTGCTATCCCGCCAAACTGGTCTATGGGCATGTGCTGGATTTGCTGCGCCGAACGAACGGCAGCGGCATTGACGTCCTCTTCATGCCGAGCATCATTGACCGGGAGAACATCGCGCCGGGGCAGAAAGAGAACAAGTATTGCCCCTACATCCCGGCCATGTCGCAGCTTCTCCCGCAGACGATGGACTTGGGTAACGGCGATCTTCGCGTAGTCAAAACGGCGCTGCAATACCTGGATCAATCGTTCAAGATGAAGCAGCTGGAACAGCTGGCGCGCGATTTGGGTGTGTCCTATCGTCGTGTGCTGGCGGCGGACGAGGCCGGGCTGACAGAGCAGCGCGACTTTTTTGCTGCGATTCGGCAACGCGGGCAGGCAGTGTTGGCGCAGTTGGGCGAGCGGGACACGGCGACAGTCGTTGTGGGGCGGCCATACAATACCGCCGACCTGGGCGTGAATCAGGATTTGCCGCACAAGCTGCGCAAACTCGGCGTGTTGCCGATCCCGCTGGACTATCTGCCCCTCGAATCGGCTAACACCGCCGCGCGCTACCCGGAGATGTTCTGGCGCGGCGGGCAAGACATCCTCGCCGCCGCCTACCTTATCCGCCAGGATCCGCGCCTGCACGCCATTTACCTCAACAACTTCATCTGCGGCCCCGATTCCTTCATCCTCAACTACTTCCGCCGCATCATGCGGGGCAAGCCGTTCCTGGAGCTGGAGATTGACGATCACACCGCCGACGCCGGTCTCGTCACCCGTTGCGAAGCCTTCTTCGAGAGCTTGCGGATGGGGGGGCGTACTGTGTAATTCGTAATGCGTATTGCGTAATTTCTCTTGTTACGCAGTACGCATTACGCAGTAGCGAGGTTTAATATGACAACGACAAACTTTACAGGCAAAACCATCTACGTCCCCTACATGTGCGATCACGCCTTTGTGCTGGCGGCGGGGTTGGAATCGGCGGGTCTCAAGGCGGAGGTATTGCCCGCCACCACTGATGAGACGTTCGCGCTGGGGCTGGAAAATCTGGTGGGCAAGGAGTGCTCGCCATGTTTCACCACCACCGGCGATGCGTTGCAGCTGGCGCGGCGGCCTGGCTTCGATCCGCGCGCCTCGCTTCTGCTGATGCCCACCGCCGGCGGGCCGTGCCGCTTCGGACAGTATCGTGTGGTACAGCGCGATGTCCTCGACGATCACGGCTTGCAGGATTTGGAGATCATCTCCATGACGGCGGACAACTCGTACCAGGGCTTCGGCGATAACCCCACGCAGTTCCGCCTGTTGCTGTGGGATGGGGTGGTGCTGGTGGACTTGTTGCAACGTCTGTTATTCGCCCATCGCCCTTATGAGCGCGAACCCGGCCAGACCGATGCCGTGTACCAGGAGAGCCTGCGCCGTATCACTGAAGCGACGCGCGCGGGCGGCGGCAAGCGCTTCGATACTGAGCTGACCTGGATTGCGGAGGCGTTCGCTGCGCTCCCCATCCAACGCGACCGTCCGCGTCTTATCATCGCGCTGGTGGGTGAAATCTATCTGCGCTTCAACGATTACGCTAATCAGAACATCATCCGCCAGGTGGAAGCGGTGGGCGGTGAGATCGTGTTATCTTCGATGATGGAATGGCTCTACTTCACTAACTGGGAGTACATCCGCAAGACCAAGCAGGTGGGGCGCTATGGCGCGATGTTGACAACCCGGCTGGCCGATCTGTATCAGCGTTACCGCGAGCATCGCTTTGCGAGGCGCGTGGCGCACCTGTTGCCACATCCCTACGAAGCCACGTCGAAGCAGCTGATGCAAAACTTGCGCCCGTACTACGACACGGTGCTGGGCACGGAGGCGGTGCTCACGCTGGGCGAGGCCATCGAGATGGCGAAACATGGCGCGAGCGGCATCCTCAGCATCCTGCCGTTCTCGTGTATGCCGGGCATCATCAGCGCGGGGCTGGCTCCCCGCATCCGCGCCGATTTCGACAACATCCCCTGGCTGGATGTGATTTTTGATGCGCAGGGCAGCACTAACTTCAACACTCGGCTCGAAGCGTTCATGTATCAGGCCGCGCAGTATTACCATCGCGTGGTGGTGGGGAACAAAGCCCGTTCAGGTTTCTAAAACTCGGCTGGGGTTCTATACACAAAGAACCCTCTGGACGTAATTCAGGAGCGTTCTTTGTGTAACTCAGAGAGGATTTGCGGCACGCATTCCGCGCTTCAGGGTGCATAGTGAAAGTCTCTCTCGGCTATTAGTTCTCTGGGGGTGCTTCGTCGGGGTGTGTAAGTTGGGTTTGCATAACCTTTTTGACAGATCGGTGATTTCATATATACTTATTTGGTTAAATCGGATTGAAGCCTACAGGGGAAGGGTGAGATGGAGGATACGTTTTCTATAAGAGAGCTGCAGCAATTTGTGGAGCTCTGGTCCAAAACATACGATACCGAAGGTAAGCCAGATTGGTCCCACATTCTCCCGTATTACGATGAGCAGATTCACTTTCGAGATAGCGTTCAGGAGATTCAAGGGCTTGAGGCGTTCAAGCGGATGACCGAACGCTTGATCGCACGCTCAAGCGAACTTGAAATGAGAATCATCAGCGCGGTGATGGAGAATCGCACTATCTTCATGGAGTGGGAAATGACGATTCTCTTTCGAAAGACGCGCCGCTCGGTGGTGTATGGAGCCAGTAGGTTGACCTTGAATGCGCAGGGGAAAATCAGCGAGCAAAGGGATTATTACGACCTGTGGGGCGACATATTTGACAATGTGCCGGGTTTTTGCAAGCTATACCGGAAGTTTATGGCGCGGGCTTTTGGATAGTGGGCTATGGTAAACAAGGATACGCATCCGGTTCTGAAATACTGGCCCCAATACCGGTGGGCCAACGTGGGGGCCATGATCAAGAATAGTATGCAAGCCCCTGAGATCTGCGAGGATGATTTTCAGGGCCGGCTGGTCGTAATCACGGGCGCGACTTCCGGCATCGGCTATCACACGGCCAGGACATACGCCTCCAGGGGCGCGAACTTGCTCACCATCAACAGAAATGAGCAGAAATCAGCGGCCTTGTGCCAGGCGTTGGAGCGAGACTTCGGCGTCGCGTGTGACTATTTGCTCGCTGATCTGAGTCGTTTGGCGGATATTCATAGAGTGGGGAACACCCTGGCGGCAATGGAAGCGCCCATTGCCGTTTTGATACACAATGCGGGACTTTATCTCTCCACGAGAGTCTTGACCGAGGACAGCATAGAGACCACGTTCGCGGTGAACTACCTGGCCTCTTTTGTCATCAACAACCTGGTCAAAGAGAAGCTCAAGGCCCAGCAAAGGACCCGGATCATCCTGGTGAGCTCCGAGGGGTATCGTTTTGCGGTGTGGGGGCTGCGATTAGATGATTTGAACTGGGACAGGCGACGCTACACAGGGTTGCGGGCCTATGGGGCCTCGAAAACTGCCCAGCTGCTCGCCATGCTGATCTTCCACGACGATTTCTGCGCCAATGGGGTGACGATCAATGCCATGCACCCCGGCATGGTCGTCACCAATACAGGCAAGGATAACGGGCCGCTTTATAAATGGTATAAACGCAATTTTCTCGACCGACTATCCCAATCGGCTGAAATTTCAGAGCAAGCACTCTACTACCTGGGGGTGTCAAAAGCGCTCGCTGGTGTGAGTGGTGAATTTTTCAATTTGACGCGGATGGAGGAACTAGCCCCACCTGCACGGGATCGGGAAGCCGCAGCCGCGCTATGGGACATCAGCTTAGAAATGGGGGGATTGCAGTGAGTGAGCGTCACGAAGCCATTGTTGTGGGGGGCGGAATCGCCGGACTAACGGCTGCTGTCTACCTGGCAAGAGCAGGCGTGGATGTGCTCTTGCTGGAAAAGAACGCGGATTGTGGCGGCTTGGTCAGTACATTTGTGCGAGACGGGTTCCGTTTTGAGGGGGGCGTGCGGGCGTTGTTGAGCGCCGGGATCATCCTGCCCATGCTGGAAGAACTCGGTATCCCGCTCGAAACGCTCGAAAACCCGGTTTCCATCGGGATTGAGGATCGCATCATGCGTGTCACCTCTCAAGAGAGCCTGGAGGACTACGCCGCGCTCTTGGGAGACTTCTATCCCGATAGCAAAGCGGATATCGCGCGCGTTATTGCCGTCATCAAGCGGGTGATGAAAGATATGCGCGTGCTCTACGGGGTCAGCAATCCGCTCTTCAATGACTTCAGAAGCAATACCTCTTACTTTGTCAAAGTCTACATCCCGTGGTTCTTCAAGTTCCTGGTGACGCTGATGCGGATCAACCACATGCAGCAACCCGTTGAGCCATACCTTGACACCATCGTGAGGGATCGCGCCTTGCGGGACATCATCAGCCAGCACTTCTTCAAGAACACGCCCGCTTTCTTCGCTATGAGCTATTTCTACCTCTACACCGATTATTTCTATCCCCAGGGCGGTGCGGGCTGGCTGCCGCAAGCGTTGCAGGATAAAACGCTTGAATTGGGTGGGAAGATCAAGACGGCAACAGAAATCACTGAGCTCCATGCCGCGGAGAGACAGTTGGTTGATCGCCAGGGGAATCGCTACGCCTACGACCACCTGGTATGGGCGGCTGACCTGAAAACCCTCTATCGCATCACCAGCACGGCGGGCTTGCCGGCCGAGGTTGCCACCAGAATTGCAACCCGCAAGGCCTCCCTGCTTGCCGGATGGGGCGCGGATTCTGTTTTTACAATCTATGCCGCCGTGGATGAGCCGCCGGAGACCTTCAAGACACTCTCCAGCGGACATCTTTTCTACACCCCATCCAGGCAGGGGCTTGGAGAAACTCATCGCTCCGAATTGAAAGCCCTGCTCCAGAACTGGGCCACCATATCGAAAACGGACGTGCTGGCGTGGCTGGATCGCTTCTGCGAGCGCAACACCTACGAAATCTCCATCCCGGCACTCAAAGAGCCGGCTGCCGCACCAGCGGGCAAGACCGGTTTGATCATCAGCACGCTTTTTGAATACGAGCTGGTCAAAAAGGTGAAAGAGTCTGGCTGGTATGAAGAATTCAAGGCCGAGGTGGAGAGACGGATGCTCGCTGTGCTCTCGGCTTCGCTTTACCCTATGCTGAAGGACAAGCTGCTCTTCAAATTCTCCGCCACGCCCCTGAACATCGAAGAAATGGTCGGGAGTTCGGAAGGAGCCATTGTGGGGTGGTCGTTTGAAGCACCCATTCCCGTAACCTCCCAGCTGCTGAAGATCAATGACGCAGTCAAAACAGCCATTCCCCACGTCACCCAAGCCGGGCAATGGTCGTACAGTCCCACAGGCGTCCCTACGGCTATCCTGACAGGGCGGCTGGCACCGGATGCCTTCATCAGGGCGCGGAAAAAGCGCGCTGGGATGTAAGCTCCTCCTGGCGGCGACGTTTCCGGCAGGCAGTATGCCATCTGGAAGCCGTGAAACAGCCCCTCCCAGGTTTGCGCGGCACCCTCAGTATTTTGCCGTTCTTGTGCCTGCTAGGTATCATCAGCGCGGGGCTGTTCCCTGCAGCAGTATTATTATCGGGTGGTGGCGGCGCGTGGGTAGGGCGGTTGCCTTTTCTCCCGCTGCTTGTACAATAATGGTGCTGTCCTCATCAAATCAGTGCGAGGTTGAACATGACAAGGATTTTGGTTGTAGACCCCAACGAAGCGTTTGCTACCCTGCTCTCGGAAGAATTGCAGCGGCAGCAATATGATGTGACGATGTTTTATTCTGGTTCGGAAGTATTGGCGGCGGCGCGCAAGCGCACGCCTGACTTGGTGGTGCTCGATATGGCGTTAGAAGACCCTGGCGCGCTCGAATTGGCACAAGAACTGCGCGCATACGATGCACGGATACGCTTGATGCTGATCCCCTTCATGGGTGAGACTCTGGTTCCCGAAGCCGAAGCGCTCCAGGTGCAGGGGGTGTTGTCGAAGCCTTTCTTTATTCCCGATTTACCAGCAATGATTGAACAGGCGTTGCAGTCACCGCTGCCGGGCGAAGTTTCCGCGCCCCCTGCTCCCGAACCCGAACCGGAACTTGCCGAGGTCCATGTTGGCGGGCAAGCATTGACCGAAGCTGTAGCGGGTTTCTCACCCCAAGTCTTTGAGACACACCGCCGCGAAGTGCAACGGCAGATGGGTGATTTGCTGGACGAACTCGGTGCTGAGGGTGTGTTGTTGACGCATGACGACACGCTCGTTGTGTGGGTGGGGCGTCTTGATAATGACGGAGCCGCCGTGATTGGGCGCGCGGTCGCTGATAGCTGGTGCCGCTCTACAGAGATCGCTGCTGTGTTGGGGGCAGCTCACACGCGCTTGGAGCTGAGCCTCACCAGTGACGATAGCAATCTTTACGCGCTGAGCGTTAGTACTAATTTGATCCTGACGGTTGTGGCGCGTGGCGCAGCAGCCTTAGGTCTCGTGCGCCACCGTGCGCGGCGGGCCGCTAATGCCATCGAGAAGTGTTGCCTGGAATGACGCTCACTTGACATTGGGTTAGACGCTGGACGCACGATTTCTCTCCTTACTTCCCGTCTACCGGTGACAGCCCATCAATAACCATGTCTATCATTCTCTTTGGGGTTTCATTTCTGTTCTTACTGGCTGGCAGCTATCTGCTGAGCTTGAATTTGTATATTTGGGATGCCGGACTGTTGCTGTTCCTGGGGGCAGTTGGGACGCTGTATACGCTCTATCGCCTGGGTTATCTGCGTTTTTCATGGCCGCGCATTTCTGTACCGGCTGTTACACCTACACAGCGTTACTATCGCTGGGCGCGCTGGTTGGCGGTTGGACTATCTGGGCTGGTGGGGGTAGCGGCGCGCTCACTGGCGCGGGATGTTGATTACAGCCTTTTCTTGCTGTTATGGCTGGTGGCGCTAACGCATTTCGCGGCTTCGTTGTTTTTTCATCACGAAGTACGCTCTTTCCGTTTTTCTCTGCCTCGCCGCGAGGCCCTTCTGCTAGGGCTATTGACTGTGGTTGCCTTGTTGTTGCGGGCGATCGCTCTGGGGCACATTCCATCGAATATGGGCGGCGATGAGGGGACACAAGCCTTACTTGCCTTCCAACTTGTCACTCCCCCTTTGGGTAACCCATTCACTGTAAGCTGGTATTCCGTGCCGACCTTTTCTTTTCTTGCGTATGGTGTGGGAATGCGGCTTTTCGGTGCGACGATCGCGGGCGCGCGGGCGCTGTCAGCGTTGGCGGGCGCGCTTACTATTCCGGCAGTGTTTTTGCTAGGGCGTTGGCTGGGCGGGCGGCGTGTGGGCTGGGTTGCAGCCTGTTGTATGACCTTTTTTGCTTATCACATCCACTTCAGTCGCCTGGCCTCCAATCAAATTTTTGACCCGCTGGTGGGAGCTGTAACCGTGGCTTTGTTGTGGCGTGCTTGTCGCGACACCACTGGGCGGACGACGTGGGCCTGGGGGCTGGCTGGTATGGCAGCTGGTATGGGATGGTATGCCTACTTCGGTGCGCGTTGGGCCACGTTTTTGATAGTTTTGCTGCTTGCTGAACGTTTTTTGCGTGAGCCGCGCTTTTTCGCTCGGCAATGGCGCGGTATGGGGTTGTTTGTTGCCGGATGGTTGGTCACAACTTTGCCCTTGCTTGCTTGGTATGTCGCTCATCCGGCGGATATGACCGCGCGGTACAATGCCGTCAGCATCTTTGTGTCCGGCTGGTTGGCACGTGAAATACAAGTAACGGGCAAAAGCGCCTTAGTCTTGATGGGACAGCAGTTCTGGAAATCCGCCACTGCATTTCACCTCACCCCCGATCCCACTTTCTGGTATTATCCGCAGACTCCGTTGTTGGATTTTATTTCCGGGACGCTGTTATTCGTGGGGTTGTTGATATCTGTGGTGCAGTGGCGCCGCCCTTCGCGCTTGTGGGTGCTGCTGTGGTTTACATCGGCCCTTACGATGGCCTGGGCGCTCACAGAAAACCCACCTAGCAGCCAACGCGGCTTGTTGCTGTTGCCCCCCGTGGCTCTGCTGATTGCCTGGGGTATCGAGGGGCTGTGGGCGCTTCTGAGGCGTCATCGTCGTGAAGCCCTGGCGGTAACGGTGATGCTGTTATTGTTAATTGGGGCGCTCAACAGCTTCTTTTACTTCGGATTGTACACACCTCGCCGTGTGTATGGCAATCCTACTGCACAAATCGCCACTGAGACGGCCCGCTACGTGCTGTTGCATCCGTTGCCGGAGGCGTATTATTACTTTCATGGTGCGCCGTATTTGTACTGGGATTTCGGTACGCTGGCCTTTCTGTTGCGCGACCTGGAGGGTCAAGACGTGCCGCAAGGCGTGATCCCGGAGGTCGTTGCGCCCGCGCGCTTTGTTTTTGTTCCTGAACGGGCGGAGGAGTTTTTTAGCGTACAAGCATATTATCCTGGCGGACAGATGGTCGAACTGCGTAACCCACAAGGGGAGCTGCTGGCGATTCTTTATGATTGGGATGGTGGACGGTAAGTTTTTTTGCAAGGCGGGAGTATTTGTATTAGAAACTGCTCGCAACTTAGCATCTTGTGCTCCTTGATAAATTTGTGCGCAAAAGGTCTCCGAAAACGCGCATTCATTCTTGACAATCCCTTAGCTCCCGATATAATGGGAGGGTTAGAGGGGTTGGGTTTGCACCCCTCGGTTTATTCCTAGCCGTTCGGTAGTCAACAAAGCCAGCGGAAGCAAAAAAGGGGTGAGAACTTTGACGTTTGTTGTGGCCGATAACACCGAATCCTTCGATTCTTTGCTACGCCGTTTCAAGAAAAAGGTGCAGAATGATCGGATCCTTTCCGAAATTCGCAAGCGCCGTTATTTTGAGCAGCCGAGTTTGATCCGTAAGCGTAAACGGGCTTCTAAGCTGCGCAAGAGCCGTCGCACGACGATGAAAGATCGTCGGCGGCGTTACTGATCGTCCGGAACTCAAAAACCCTAAAGGTCTTTTTTTGCGGACGCGCAGTCAATAGCGTGTTGTGTGATAAAGACCTTTAGGGTTTGTTGTGTTTGCTGTGGGGGGGGGTAGAGATGGGTCTACGTGAGACTATTCAGCAGGACTTACATGCCGCAATGCGCGCTCGTGATGAACATCGCAAGGCGGCATTGCGTATGATTCTTTTGGGTATTCAGCTGGCTGAATCGGACTCTGAGACCGGTTCCCTCAGTGATGAGGAGATTATTCGTATCATCGAGAAAGAAATCCGCCGGCGAGAAGGCGCACTCGAATTAGTGCGTCAAGCTGGACGCGAGGACATTATTGCTGAGGACGAGCAACAGCTGACGATTTTGCGCGCCTACATGCCGCCGCAACTTGATGCTGAGACGTTGACGGAGTTGGCGCGGGAGGTAATCGCCCAGGTGGGGGCGACCTCAGCTGCTGATATTGGCAAGATTATGCCTCTTTTGTTGCCACAGGTCAAAGGCAAGGCTGACGGGCGGATGGTCAATCAGATTGTTCGTGGTTTACTGTCTCAGTAAGGCGATACTAGAAATCACCTCATTCCATGTTGCGTGAGGTGTGGGTAAGAATCACGTTTTACGTTTTATGAACTGTGTGGATGGAGTAAATAGTTGTCGTTACTAATTAAGAGGGGGCCCTATTGGAGCTCCCTCTTTTTGTAAACAGCATGGGATTGCAAACTTCTGTGTCACGCTCCCGTCGTTGGATGCTAGGCCAGCTACTTTTGGGTATCTGGCTGGTGGCGGTTGTGACCTTTGCGTTGGCATTCTCTTTTGAGCGTTACACCCTCAATCTCGAAGATGTTGCCCCGCAGGATATTCGCGCCCCACGTGACCTCACCTATATTAGCGATCTATTGAGCCGCCAAGCCGCGGAAGACGCGATGGCGAATGTTGTCCCGATTTACACCCGCGCCGATTCGGACATTGCACGGCAGCAAATCGCGCGCGCTCGACAACTGCTGGATTTCATCAGCGCGGTGCGGGCAGATACTTATGCTACCCCTAATGAAAAACAAACCTGGGTGCTGGCTGTTTTGGAGCTCAATGGGTTGCCGCTGCCAGAGGTCAACAGCTTGCTCGGTTTGCCTGATGCCAGTTGGCAGCGTGTGCAGATTGAGACTATTCAATTGCTGGATACGGTCATGCGGCAGGAAGAAATTCGTGCCGAGGTGCTGGGGGATGCGCGTTCGCGCATTCCAGCTCTCGTTCCGATGGCGCTGGCGCAAGATGAGGCGCAAGCGGTTGCCAATCTGGTGCAGGGTTTGCTCAAGCCCAATTCTTTCTACGACGAGGAAGCTACCGCACTGGCGCGGCAACAGGCCGCCCAGACGATGGGGACGGTCTTTAAGACCCTGCGCAACGGTGAGATCATTGTCCGGGAGGGTAGTGTTGTCACGCCGCTTGATCTGGAAGCTCTCAACGAATTAGGCCTGAATCGTCAGGATCGTGATCAGCGTGATTGGGTGTTGGCGCTCGTCGTTGCGACTGTGAGTGTATTGCTCTTGGGATTGGGGCTATTACGCTTGCAACCGGCTTTGTTCAACGATTTGACGTTGCAAGTGTTGTTAGTCGTGTTGTTGACTTTCTTTGCGCTATTGGCACGGGTGCTTATTCCTTCGGGCACATTGTTGCCCTACCTTTTTCCTGGCGCGGCGTTGGCGATGTTGGCCGCTGCTACGGTGGGCTATCCTGCTGCTGTGGCTGCGGTGTTGCTCTTGGGGTTGTTGTGCGGGTGGATTGGGGGACTCTCTTTACAAATCGCCGCTGTAGTTACGTTCAGCAGCTTGGTTGCTTTGTTGACTTTGCCGCGTTATGAGCAGGTTGGCGCGATTTTTCGTTCCGGGCTATTGGCCGGGTTAACGGCGTTGTTGACAGCTTACGGTTTTTCAGCGGTGGGATTGCGCAATCAACCGCTCCAGTTTATGTTGGTGTTGGGAGTGAGTTTTGGCGGCGGGGTGCTCTCCAGCGCGTTGACGCTCAGTGGATTGTTCTTACTCGCACCGCTCTTTGATTTGACCACAACCTTCCGCTTGTTGGAGCTCAGCCGTCCCAATCACCCGCTGCTGCAACGTCTGCTCCGTGAAGCCCCGGCGACGTTCCACCATACCATGATGATCGCCAGCATGTCCGAGCAGGCCGCCGAGCGCATCGGCGCGAACGGACTCCTTACCCGCGTCGGTGCGTATTACCATGATGTGGGCAAACTGGCGCGCCCTTACTTCTTCGTTGAAAATCAGGAGGGGTTGAGCAATCCGCACGACCGCCTTGATCCACACACGAGCGCGGACATCGTTGTCGGGCATGTGCGTGACGGGGTGAAGGTGGCACGGCAGTATGGCTTGCCGGTTAAGGTACGTGCCTTCATCACCGAGCATCAAGGCACGATGCAGGTGAGCTTCTTCTACCGTAAGGCGCTCGATCTAGCGGGCGGCGAGGCGGGGCTGGTGGATGAGGCGCAGTTCCGTTATCCCGGCCCGCGCCCGCAGAGCAAAGAGACCGCGCTGGTGATGTTGGGCGATGGCTGTGAGGCGGCTACCCGTGCGCGCCGTCCCACCACGCCAGAGGATGTCATCGGTGCGGTGGATTACATCTTCGATAGTCGCATCAAAGACGGGCAGCTTGCCGAGTGTCCCATTACCTTGCAAGAACTGCGCGTTGTGCGCGACACTTACATCGAAATTTTGCGGGGTGCGTTCCATCCACGTATCCAGTATCCGCCGGCACCGGAGAAGTCTCAAGTCGCAAGCGACAAGCCACAAGCGGAAGGCGAGGAGCATCAAGTCGCAAGTGACAGGCCACAAGCGGAAGGCGAGGAGCCTCAAGTCGCAAGCGACAAGCCACAAGCGGAAGGCGAGAAGCCTCAAGTCGCAAGCGACAAGCCACAAACGGAAGGCGAGAAGCCTCAAGCCGCAAGCGACAAGCCAGTGTAGTGTAGGTTTTTTTACGTTTCACGTTTTACGCATCACGTTTCACGTTTCCACATCATTTAAGAGGTTTTCTTTAAGTGGTAGAACATCAAATAGATATACAAATTGAGGAGAGTTTGGGCGAGGTAGGACTCGATACGCGCATTTTGCAGCATACTGTCGAGTTGACATTGGCGCGGCACCAGATTGCAGAACCTTGTGAAATTGTGGTAGTGCTCACCGATGACGCAGCCATCCATGATCTCAACTTGCGCTTCCGTGGAGTGGATCGCCCAACGGACGTGCTGGCCTTCCCCAACGAGAGTCGTGGCCCGTTTTCCGGCGGCGCGAGCGGATTCCCGCGCTATCTTGGCGATGTGGTGATCGCCTTACCGCAAGCGCAGGTGCAGGCCGAGGCCGCCGGAGGGACGCTGGTGGAGGAGCTGCAATTGCTTGTGGTGCATGGTACGTTGCATCTGTTGGGCTACGATCATGAGCAACCCGCCGATCACGAGCGGATGTGGGCGGTGCAGGCAAAATTGCTGCGGGATTTGAACATCCATATCCCGCTGCCCGAATGAGTCCCCAGCGTAGTTCGCATCTGTGGGCCAGCTTTGGCTACGCTATTGCTGGATTGCTGGAAGCCTATCGCACACAGCGCAACGTGCGGATTCATCTCACGGCAAGTGTGCTGGTTAGCATTGCAGGGCTATGGCTGGAATTGCAGCTCTACGAGTGGGCCATCATTGCGTTGACCATCAGCGCGGTGTTGACAGCGGAAATCGTCAATACGGCGGCAGAAACGTTGGTAGATCTCGCCAGCCCTGATTATCACCCGCTGGCCCGGCGTGTCAAGGATTTGGCAGCAGCGGGCGTGCTGGTGCGCGCGATTGGCGCGGCGATAGTGGGCTTGTTGATTCTCGGCCCGCCGTTGCTGCGTAAACTGGGGCTGGGGTAAGTTGCGTCACTTTAACGCAAAGACGCAAGGGCGCAAAGATGTTTAAGATAAGTTACCCTTTGCGTCTCTGCGTCTTTGCGTTAAGTTTTTCTCGCGTTAGTCTTCAACTGCAACCGTCACCCCATCCTCGCCTGGCGCGGTGCGCCAGCGCTCGCCCGTTAGCGGATCGTACAATCCGATACGCACGGTGTAAGGGCCGTTCGGCGCATCCGTCGGGAGCGCGAGCCGCTGCCATTGCAGGATGCGATCCCCCACTTGCAGGCGATACGGATCTACCCACAGCCCATCATCCCCGGTGAGATAGACGCCATCTGCGCCCAGCAGGTGGACGTAGACCTTGAGCCGTGGCCCGTTGTAGACCCCCGGCGGCGGCGGATTGGGGAGCAGTTCCTCCGGCGGCAACGGCAGGGACGCGCTTACCTGCCACCAGGTCGCCAGCCAACCCTCCACGCCCGGTGCGGGCAGCGTTTCCCACTGCACAGCCTGAAGCGCCAGCGCATCGCCAAACACCGTGTCTGTGAACCGTTGCGCCTCGGCGGGCGGTGGTGGGAACGTGAGCCAGCGTCCCATCAGCCCACCGCGTGCATCCGCCAGCGGCGCGGGCGCGATGAGCGCGGCGAGGTGCGGGTGCGATTTGGGGCGCACTTCCGGCGGTAGGTAGACGAGCAGCGGCGCATCGGTCCCCACAATGGCCCGCTCCGGGTTGAACCAGCGCACCGCCACATCCTCGCGGTGCAGGTCGGTCTCCAGCGCAAGTTGATCCCATACCCCAAACAAGAAGCTCGCCGCCCCAGCATCCACGATGTCCGGGTGGGCGTCCAGATGCGCGGCCAGCTCGCGGTAATCGGCGCGATAGAGGAAGCGCACCATTGGGGCTTGCGGCCAGCGGATGAAGTAATCGGGCAAATCGCGCACGCCGACGGCGGCAATCAACGCCAGCGCCAGGGGGAGCGCGGTGCGCGGCCACCGTCGCGCCGCCGCCTTGATGGGCATGGTCGCCAGGAGATAGGTCAGCGGGAGCGCCACGATGGTATGGCCCAGGCTTGAAGGCGGGATGCTCAAAAACGCGGGGCTGAGGCCCGCCGCCAGCCAGATCAACAGCAACCGGCTCTCCGGTTTGTTGAGGTGGCCCAGCCGGGTGAGCAGTCCCACAAAGAAGAAGGCTGCCCCTAATACGCCGAAAACAGGGCGCGAGAGGATGTTGTAGAGCCATTCGGGATCGCCGGTGATGTGAAACATCCCCAGCGATTCGCGCGCGTAGCCCCAGAATGTGCCCAGATCGAGCGCAAGCAGCGCGTTGAGTGGCGCAGCGAGCTCGCTCACGCGCGCATCCGCGCCGGGGAGTTGTGCTGCGGCCCAGAACATCGGCGCGGCGAGCAGCAATCCGCCGCCTACCCCCAACAGGAAGGGCCGCCAGCGACCAGGGCGCGGCGCGGCAAAGAGCAGCGTCGCCAGCAGCATGGCCGGTGTGAGCCGCCCTGCGTAATAGGTGAGGATCGCCCCGCCTGTGCCGAGCGCGATCCCCCAGACCGCGCCGCGCGGTGGGGTGGCATCGCGTAGCAGCCGCCAGCCCCAGTAGAGCGCTACCAGCACAAACACCGGCGTCCCGATTTGGCGCAGCGCGAACCGGCTATACATCAGCGACCAGAACGAAAGCGTCACGCAGGCGGCGGCGGTGAGGCCCACTGTGCGGGTGAACATGCGCCGCCCGATGGCCCAGGTGAGCAGGGTGATGAGCGTCCCGCTGACGGCGGGCAACCAGCGGGCGGTTGCCACATTGACGCCCGCCCCCCAGACGGTGAGCGCGCGCAGCGTGTGGAAGAGCGGTTCGTGGCCTGAGGCACCGCTGAAGTAGAGCACCGGCCCGGAGCGCACAATTTCGGCGGAAAAGGTATAGAGTTCGATCAAATCATCGTCGCGCCAACCGGGTGGGACAGCGTGGAGCGCGATCCAGCGCAGTCCCCACGCCAGCAGTACGAGTCCCAGCACGCCCCAGCGTTCCCAGGCGGTGAGGTGTTTCATGGGGCGGTGATCTCCAGCGGCGCGAGCAAAGCCCGCGTGGTGGGCGGCTCGCTGCTGCCGATGGGCAGGCGATGCCAGCCCTCGCGGGTGTAGAAGCCCACTTGCAGTGCGTAAGCGCCGGGCGGCGTTTCTGCCGGGATGGTGAACCGGTGCAGCTGCACAAAGCGGTCGCCGGGCTGCCATTGCCAGTTGGGGGCGTCGAGCCGATCGTTTTGGGCGATGAGCGTCCCTTCGGGGCTGAGCAGATGGGTGAAGGCGACCAGCTCCTCCGCAAAGGCGCGTTCGACGCGCCAGGCGGTGATGATGGTCAGCGTGTTGCCAGGGTGGGGCGCTTCTGGCGCGACGTTGTAGCCTACCAGCGCGACGCTCTCGCCAAAGGTGAGCGGGAGCGCGTGGGCGGTGTGGGCTACGCCGGGCGGCGGGTCGCCGGGCGCGGTGTAGGCTGTTGTAGCCAGGCGGGGTTGCAGCGTAGCCCAGGCTGCCTCGGCGTCCCAGCGATAGAGGCGCAGTTCTTGTGTCAAATCATCGGGGCGGAAGGTGATCTCGCTCAGGGGCGCGCCGTGCGCGTGCAGCAGCGGCGCGAGCGCGGCATCCAGCGGCGTAAGCGTGCCCGTCACCAGGCGCGTCGGGCCGGAGGGGAAGAAGAGCGCGCCACGCCCATCGTACCAGTATTGCGCTAAGTCTTCTCTGTGCAGCGTGACTTCCAGTACATAGGGGTCGTGAAATTCGCCGGGATGCAGGCTGCTGATAGCGAGGGCGCTGGTATCTGGGCTTACCTCTACATGGCGTCCCAGCGCCACGATATGGTTGACGTAGCGTCCGCGTGTTTCGCTGGCCTGTCCCCAGATGCCGAAGTAAGCTCTGCTGGCATCGCTGCCGGTGATGAGGAACCCCAGCAGCAGTAGTCCGCTAATCAGGTAGCCGGGAAATTTAGCGGTTGTGGTGTTCCGCGCGAGGATTTTGGAAGCCCAGGTGGTCATGTGTTCAAGTCCTAGCGCCACGAGTAGAAAGGCGGCGGGGAGCGCGGCGATGGCGCGGGTGACGCTGGCATCCGGGCCGGTGAGCAAGGCCGGAGCCGTCCCAATCGCCAGCCAGAGGAGCGTGAAGCTGCTGGTATGCGCACGCAAGGTGAGCAGCGCGGTTCCCAATCCTATCAGGAAAGCGGCAGCGAGGAACGGTTCTAGTGAAGGGCGTCCCCCGACGTTGTAGAGCCAGAGCGGATCGCCCTGCCACAGGTACATGGGCAGCGTAGCGAGGGTGTTCTGGAGCACCGGGCGGGGATTTCCTGCACGTAGTGCGTCCAGCGGGCCGCCGAGATAGGTCAGGCGTCCTTCGAGGTGTGGATTGGCGCGCAGGTGGAGCAGCAGTGGGGCGGCCACGATGAGTGCGATGATAACAACTGCAAACGTGCCTTGCCAGAGGTGTTGCAGGCGCGCGCGATCTAGTAGCACTAATAAGGCCAGGTAGCTGAGGTAGAGCAGCGGCATTCCGCGCGCGGGCATGTAGATGTAGAAGGCCGCGCCCAGGAATAGCCCCGCGCACAGATAGCCGAGTCGCCGCGCGCGGGGCTGGGTCGCCAGGCGCGCATGATCATAAGCCAAGGCGGAGGCGGTGAGCATGATGGGTAATGTGGTGGCGCGGAGCGCTATACGGGCTGCCATCAAGGGCCAGAAGGCGGTGGTGAGTGCCGCTGCCGCAAAGAGTGCCGTGCGCCGCCCCCACCAGCGTCGGGCCAGTGCGACGATCAAAGCCCAGAGCAGCACGCTCCATAGCACGGTGGTGATGCGTAGCGTGAAGATGCCTTGACCAAGGAAAATCGTCATAAAAGCCAGGGAGTAGTTGAAGAGCGGTTCGTGGCCGTAACCTACGGGGAAGTAGATGCGCAGCACGCCGCGCAGGATGGCGGCGCTATCGTGACCGTTGCTGGCCTCATCGTGGGTGAGGCCGGGCGGTACATCTAACAAAGCCCAGGTACGCAATGTGAATGCGGTCAATAGCAGCGCAATGAGCGCCGCCCACCATAGCCAGCGTGGGATATTTTTGTTCATGGGGTCAATCTTACCGCAGGCGGCGAGTTTGGCAAGCGACTTGTTTGTTCTGCTTTCTCGCGGTATACTCAGAGTATCTCATGATGCCGGTTTTGATTTGAGATTTCCAGTGGAGGGTGTTCAATGAGTACAGCGCGTGATATTGCCTTGATTATCCTGATTGTGCAGGCGTTCTTTTTTAGTTTGATTCCTCTGACCTTGTTTGGGGGAATGGCTTATGGGGTGTTTTGGTTGCGCCCGCGAGTGATCGCCGGGTTGCGGCAGGCTTTCGAGTATGCCGAGATGGCGCGTGAATACGTCGAGCGGGTGTGTGCGCAGTTGGTTGCCCCGTTTTTGTGGGTGCATGGTGCAGTCCGTATGGTGACAACTATTGCTGCAAGCGGTGCGCGACAGATTTCTAAAAATACTTGTAAGGAGGTAGGGTTATGAATGCACGGACAAAAGCTTTGATGATTGGGGGCATTGTGGGGGCATTGGCAGGCGTGCTGGCCGCCTGGTTATATGCCAATTCCAATGTACTGGGGCTGGATGCAGAGGGCAACGAGCAGATTGCAACCCCTTCGGCGGGTGAGGCGCTCAAGTTGAGCCTGGGTTTGCTCGGTGTGATGCGGATGCTTTCTGGCTCGTCTAATTGAAGTAAAGTAAGAGGTTTTTGTGGGTGGGCGTAATCTATCCACAAAAACCTCCCTTTTTTACAGGCGGCGCACCCACGGGTTGTGGCGTTTTTCTTCCGCCAATGTAGATGCTGGCCCATGACCAGGGTAGATGTTGGTGTTATCGGGTAGCATGAGCAGGCGTCGCAGGCTGCGGGTGAGGGTGCGTGCATCGCCGCCGGGCAGGTCGGTGCGCCCCACACTTCCAGCAAACAGCGTGTCACCCGTGATGAGGTTGGTTTCTGCGGGGATATAGAAGCACACGCTGCCCGGCGTATGCCCTGGTGTGTGGATGACCTGGATGCGTAGAGCTCCCAGCTCTAGTGTAGTCTCATCCTCAAGTGCCAGTGCTGGTTCCGGTGAGGGAATATAGGGAAGATTGTACCAGGGCGCACCCCCGCCGAGGTCGAGTAGGGCGCGGTCTGCTGGATGTAATCCTAGCGGCGCGTTGAACATCTCGGTCAGTTGTGCGTTGGCACCGATGTGATCGAAATGTCCGTGGGTGTTCAGGATATAGCGGATATCGAGCGCGTGCTCTCGAATTTGATCGAGCAGTGGGGTGACATCGCCGCTAGGGTCAATCACGGCTCCCGCACGGCTCTCTGCATCGTAGACCAGGTAGCAGTTGGATTGTAATAACCCAATGGGTAGCTGAATCAGCATAGTTTCTCCCTCCTTTGAATATGGCGAATTGCGAATCTCAAAACTTATAACCGATCGCGGATCTGGCGCTCCGCTCTAAGCACGCTGGCTCTGAGGGGAACACCCGTTAAATGAGGAATTCCCTTGAAAATAGACGTAACGCGAAGCGTTTGCTTCGCGTGCGCGAATGGCGCATCTATGCGCTGAAAGTTTACGCTACATTTTCATCCAATTGCTGGTAAACGCCAGTTAATGAGGAATTCCCTTGTATTGTTTGACCGGCTGAAAAAGTGCTAAGGCTATTGTATCACAATCATGTTGGAGGCGTTTATGAATACGTCCCGGGTTGAGCACATTCTGGATTTGGCGCAGGCGCAGGGATTGGACGCATTGGCTGTGATGCCCGGCCCTAATTTGTTGTATATGATCGGGCTGCCATTCCATTTGAGCGAACGTCCGGTGTTGGCCGTGTTTCCGGTAGATGCGCCCCCAGCATTGATCGTACCAGTGTTTGAGGCGAGTAAGGCGGCTTCGTTTGAGGTCTTCGCTTATACTGATGAGGATGGCTACGCATTGGCCTTCCACGAGGCGTGTGCGGTATTGGAGTTGCCCGAGGCGCGGATTGGGGTGGAAGCATTGCAAATGCGTTTGTTGGAAGCCCGTGCATTGCAACGTTATGCGCCAGGCGCAATCCTGACGCCTGCCGATGACCTTTTCGTGCAGTTACGCATGGTTAAGGAAGTGGAAGAGCTCGCTGCGCAACGCCGCGCCATAGCGGTCGCTGAGCGAGCTTTCCTCGCGTGGTATCCGCAGTTGCGCGTGGGTATGACTGAAAAAGAAGCGGCGGCGCGTTTGATTGCAACTTTGCTTACGCACGGTGCCGAGGCGCTGGCTTTTGATCCCATTGTGGCAAGTGGCCCTAACGGCGCGCTACCCCATGCTACGCCGGGGGGGCGCGCATTATGTGCAGGCGATTGGCTCATAGTAGATTGGGGCGCGCAGGTGGACGGGTATCTTTCTGACATTACCCGCATGGTGGTGCTGGGGGAGCCTGCCGGCCCATTATTGGAGGCGCATCGTATTGTTGTAGCAGCGAATGCCGCCGGACGTGGTGCAGTGCGGTCGGGAATCCATGCGCAGGCCGTAGATGTGGCAGCGCGCGCCGTCATCACCGAGGCGGGTTTTGGCGCGCACTTTACCCATCGCACCGGGCACGGGTTGGGCTTGGAAATCCATGAGCCGCCGTATCTGCTTGCGGGGAATGTACAACCGTTACGAGCGGGGATGACCTTCACGGTCGAGCCGGGCATCTATTTGGAAGGGGTAGGTGGTATTCGTATTGAGGATGATGTGCTGGTCACGGAAACCGGACAGGAGACGTTGACCACGTTGCCGCGCGAACCTTTCGTTGTTCCGATGTAAAAGTGATTTGTTAAATTTTATTTGGGAGGTGTAGTATGGCGCAAGCTCCAGGGGCAATTATTAAGAGTGGGTCTTTCACCCCACCTGTGCCACGTAAAGTCAGCGATACCGGTATCAATATCGGTATGCTGCTAGATCTGGCTTTGAAGATATTGTATTTTGAGAGTTTTATGGCTGGCCGCGAGCTGGCAGAGCGAATGGCGTTGCCTTTTGCAGGCATCGTGGACAGTGTTTTGGATATGCTAAAGCGTGAGCGATTGTGCGAGGTGCGTGGGGCTGCCGGTTCTGGGGGGTTCTCGGAGGCTACTTATGAATATGTGTTGACCACGCGAGGCCGGGAAATGGCCCGTGACGCACTGGATCGTTCTCAATATGCTGGCCCAACCCCGGTGCCGTTGGCCGATGTCAATGCGGCGGTGCTTAAGCAGGGTTTGAAAGAGGTTGAGGTGCATCAGCGGCAGCTGCGGCAAGCGGTGGCGAAGCTGGTGCTTAACGAGCGTACTTTTGAGCAAATTGGGCCGGCTGTCAATTCTGGACGCTCGCTTTTCCTCTTCGGACATCCCGGTAATGGTAAAACCTCCATTGCGGAAGCTATCGGTACGTTGTTGATGGAGGGTGACATTTACATCCCCTACGCAGTAGAAGTCGAGGGGCAGGTTATCAAGGTTTTTGATAATGTCAATCATATCGTGGTAGACGAGAAAACTCCCCAGCGGGGTGTGGATGCCCGTTGGATACGCATTCGGCGTCCCTTTCTTGTGGTTGGTGGTGAGCTTACATTAGAGGGTCTCGATCTGGTCTATGATACGAACAACAAGTATTATGAAGCCCCCTTCCAGATGAAGTCTAGCGGTGGAATTTTGTTGATTGATGACTTTGGGCGGCAGCAGGTACGCCCGCGCGATCTTTTGAATCGATGGATTGTGCCACTAGAGAAGCGCATTGACTTTTTGACGCTGCATACAGGTCGTAAGATAGAAATTCCCTTTGAAGTGCTGATTGTATTTTCCACGAACTTGGCCCCCAAAGACTTGGTGGATGAGGCGTTCCTGCGTCGTATTCGCCACAAGATTGAGGTCAAGGACCCCAACTGGGACGAATACCGGGAGATTTTCAAGCGGATGTGCCTACTCAAGAATATTGCGTTGGATGAGCGAGCATTGGCTTATCTGATTCAGGAGCATTACATCAAGGCACGCCGTCAGCCACGTGCCTGTCACGCTCGGGATTTGTTAGATCAGATTATTGATATCTCCGGCTATCTCAATGTTTCCCCGACCTTGAGCAAGGAATTGATTGACCGAGCCGCCGATTCTTACTTTGTGGAGCTATAATCATGCTGACATTTCCTGCTACCTGGTGGACGCCGGGTTCTCCTCTGATCATTGCGCACCGGGGTGCTAGTCGTGCGGCTCCTGAAAACACCCTGGCTGCGTTTCGCCTGGCTGCTGATTTGGGGGCGGATGGGGTGGAGCTGGATGTGCGGCTCTCGGCTGATGGTATCCCGGTTGTCATCCATGATGCTGATGTGCGTATGACCACCGCTGGTACTGGATTGGTGCGCACTATGACGCTCGCGCAGATCAAATCTTTGGATGCGGGCGTGCATTTTGGCCCACAGTTTGCTGGGGAGCGCATTCCTACGCTCGAAGAGGTGCTTGCAGCGTTGGATGACCGGTTGCTGATTAACATTGAAATCAAGTATCAGCCTCACATACTGCAATTGGTGACCGCTGTTGCCGCAGTAGTACAGCGTGCGGAGCACCGAAAGCGTATTTGGTTTTCTTCATTTCGACCTTACGCTTTACATGCGATACGGCGTTTGCTGCCCCAATTTCCCTGTGGATTGCTTTATTGTGCTGCCGATCTGGGCACGCCATTGTTCGCTCCTTTCACGCCGCATGAGGCGGTACACCCGCACGCTCCGTTGGTACGTCCCAGAAGTATAGCGCGTGCGCATCGTCAAGGGCGGCGCGTAGTTACATGGACGGTGGATGAGCCTGCCCAGGCGCGGCAGTTGGCTGCTTGGGGGGTAGATGTGCTTATCACCAACGAACCCGCACGTCTTTTGGCCGCATTGCGGGGCTAGGGTGTAGCACTTGGGATAGGATGTGGTCGGCTAGAGACGCGATACTGCGCGTTGGCAGCGAGTGCGTCACTGGTAAGGTTGCCGGACATCCAACTACTGAGGGTTTCCCCTGTGATGCGCGCCTGATGGTGTAGTGATGATGTTTGCCCACGCGCTTCAAGCAGAACCGTGATTTGTGTGGGGGAGGGGCACCCACTTGTCACAACGTCAGTGATTTGATCGAGTACGGCCCAGAGCAGCTGGGCGCTTTCATCCGGTGGCGTGGAAATTGCGTACTCTGCTGTTAGTGATATGTAAAGCTCTGTGGCTTCCCAAGATACGTTGGGGTGTAAAGACGCAGGTAGTGTTGTCAGCAATGCGGTTGTGCAGGGCAGGAGTTGCCGCGAGGGCGCTGGTTGCGGGCGCGTATGCGCAAAAACCACGCTTATCAGCGCGATGACAATCAATATATTGAGTACTCCAACAAGAATGAGTAGGCGTTTTTGCTTTAGTGTCATGCTTGCAGAGTATAGCACAGAAGGTCAGGATGAAAAACGGAATACTGAAGCGTCCTGCAGCCGTGAATGCTGCTGCGGAAGGGCGTCAAGCTGGTGTTTATAGTGGTTTGTTTGCCTCGTTTTTATTGGGTTGGGCACCGATTCTGGGTAAATACGCTTATCAAGGAGGCGTAACGCCGTTGACATTGGCGGCTTTGCGCACTTTGGTTGCTGCGCTTTTTCTGTGGATGGTGTATTTAATCTGGCAGCGTCGTTTTTTGCGTGTTTCGTGGGCGGCTTTGCTCAGTTGTCTTTTGGTTGGCGCAATCAATGGTCTGGGTTCGCTTTTTTATTATAGCGCGCTGGAACGCCTGGATGTTTCGCGGGCGTCGTTGCTTAGCGCGCTGTACCCGATGTGGGTGGTTATCTTTCTCAGCGCTGCTGGGCAGCCGATTACACGTCTTACTTTGTTACGTCTGGGCGGGAGTTTGGTGGGCGCGGTGCTGGTGACAGCGCCACGGGGAGCGGCGGACCTTTCCAGTTACTTTGGCGTCATGTTGATGGTGGCTTCAGCGGCGCTTAATGGCTGGTATTTGGTCATGGGGCAGTGGGTGCTGGCCGATATTCCTGCCCGTAGCGGTGCGCTCTACATCATTACGGGGATGGCGATTACCGTGGGGATTCCCCGTTTGGTGTCTGGTGCTCCGTTAGGGCCGTTAACTTCATTAGGGGTTACCGCAATTGTAGCGCTTGGATTGACCACAGCCGTTTCGCGGTTGGCAATGTTCTTCAGCTTGGAACGGTTGGGGGGGATACAAACTGCCATTCTCATGTTGACTGAGCTTGCAGTGAGTTTAGCCTTTGCGTTTTTCCTTTTTGGTGAGCGGATGACTTTAGCGCAGTGGTTGGGGGCTATTCTGCTTCTCGGTGGGGGGATGCTCGCGCGGGTTGACATTGAACAAGGCGCGGCCCCACCGCCATCTTTTAATCCGATGGATATGTAGCTGCCCTGAGCTGATACGTAAAGCGTGAAACGTGATTTACTTCACGTTTCACGCTTTACGTTTTCATATCTTACGGCGTCCAGACCTGTCCTGGCCGCGGTGTATAGCGGATACGGAAGTCGGCGGCACAGTCATCGGTGTCGCTGTTAGCCGGACTGCGTTCTAGTGAAGCATTGGTGGGGAAAGGGGCTTCGTAGTCTACGAACGGTAGGATGCCGATGCGGAAATCACCACCCCAAGCAACTGTATCTACATGAACGTCGAAGGCATTCGATAATATGACCTCATCTGTTGTGTTCCCCAGCGCCATACCAAAGCCTTCCCACGCACTAGTTGGAATCAAGTCGGGGACGAGCGGATCGCAACCGAGCCATTCGTAGGCGGGATTGAATCCATACGTGGCAGCAAATTCCGATGCACATCCGGCTATGATGATGATTTGTCCTGGCAACAATTGTGCTTCTGGTGGGAAGTAGTAGCGTCCGTCACCATAGTCGCCTTCGTTGATGGCGTCCCCGATGCTCCAGTCACTTAAATCGAAAGTGTCCTTAGCCGGATTGTAGATTTCGATCCACTCGCTACCGGTTTCTGGCGCCCCGTCCGGGTTGGGCGGATTGATAAATACTTCAGTGATGACCGGGTAGTTGGGGGGCGCGGTGTATTTGTGCATTACTAAGGGTAAGTAGATTTTGAAAATCAATGGCCCAGAGCCGAGTGCCCAATCATGTTCAAAGACTTCTCTCAGATAGGTGTGAGCTCCAACGGACTCGAATTGTAGCATTAACTCACGATTGACCTTGTTGGAGTTCTCTGAGCCGTTGACGCTACTCAAGTTGATCCATGCCTCATCGCCAAGTTGCACCAGGAAGAGCTTGGCATGGATGCCCAACCCGGTCACGTTTGCCATGCGACAGGTGATAGAGATTCCTTCCTTGCGTGCCAGTGCGTTGAGAGCGAGACAGGTGACGGTGTTGGAGCGTGGATTTTCCGCGTCGTCGTAGTAGCGATCATACAATACTTGTACCGTTGCGCCACGTCGGGCCGCTGCTACAAGGGCTTGGATGCGCGGGTTGAGGCCAATCTCGCCCACGCCGGTTGTCCAAGTGTATGCCTCGCTCATCTGCATTGTCCGCACGGTATCGCCCGGCCCGGTTCGTCCCAGTAGTGCTAATAGGCCATCTGTATTGCGGAGTGTGTGTTCCGGCGACTGCATCACTGTGATGTGGGTGGCTGTGGTTCCCAGTGGATCACGGAATATCGGTGGGTAATACGTCCAATCTAGTGGCGGTAAAGGCGTGTAGCTCGCGGGTGGCGCGAAGTTGCTATCGTAGGGGATTATATCCATGTGATTTTCTGGATCGCAGTCAAGGTCGAAGATTTGTTTGAGGCGTGCGATAACGTGTGGATCGTCGGTGAGCATCACAAAGCCCCGATGCCCATAAGTCCCATCGTCAATCCAATCTGAGGGCATAGAGCTTTCATTGAAGTTGTCAGTACTGATGAGCGCCAATCGGTCATCAATAATCATAAATTTGGCATGTTGGAAGCGGTAGCGCCCAGCCGGGCCACCGATGAGGTAAACCTGGCTCAGGGGGGGCTGGTGGAGCTGCTGCATCACCCATTTTTGCGCATCGCTCATACCACCTGCGGGAACGCGCTCTAACAATGTGGTAATGACCACGCCGGCTTGAATCCGCGCCGCCAGTGTCTCGTACAGGGGTATGCTTTCCATCGAGTATCCCTGAATGATGATGCTCTGTTGCGCGCTCGCTACGGTTTGCGAGACGAAGTTCAACATGCCTTCTGGGGCTACAGCGATGGTGATGTTGGCGGTATGGGTGATTTCTAGGGGGAAGAAGAGTGCCTCCAGATCCCAGCCAGGGTAGCGTAATTTGCGCCCGTTGAAAGGATCATTGGCATCTTGCGCCCAATCGCTGGCGCGGTCGGTGTCACGTATCGGCAGCCCGGTGATTTGATCAAGCTTGCGATATATCACTTGCGCGAGATTATTGTAGCCCGCGTAAGGGAAAGGGACTGTTTCGCCAATCCAGCCAGGGCCGGGCGTGCCGCTGCCATAAGCCAGCGCATCTATGAGGGTGTTGCTCGCATCAAGCAGATAGACCGCTTCGCCCGCATCTGTGTAGCCAGGCCATCCACCAATCAGCGGGATAACGCCCGCGCGCGGGTTGCTCGCATCACCATAATCCGGCTCGAAACCCCAGAGAGGGGCGAAGCCGTTGGCATTTTGTGTTAGCCAGATTTTTGCGCCCGGCGCAATGGGGGCGTTTTCTGGGAAGCAGGTGCGTGTAGCGGAATTGAACACGTCATCTAGGCACCAACCACTTAAATCAGTTTCATGTGTTCCCAGGTTGATGAGCGCAATGGATTCTTGACTGCCTTGATGATTGGCCGGGTGTACGGCGTAGAGACGCACATAAGGTAAAACTTGTCCGCTCCACAAGGTGTTAGCCGTAGCGCCGCTGTTTTCGGTGACCGTCATGGTTTGTGTGTGTGTGCCGGGTAGGGTGGCAGGTGTGGCCCATGCAATATAAGTGAGCGTGGCTGCACCGTTGTCTGCTTCTAGTGCGCCTATTTCCCAGCGCAGCATGTCTGGTGTGACTTGTGTGAGCGTGTATGGCCCGGTGTAACTGTACAATTCCATTCCCGGTACCAGCGTGTCGGTAACGACGATATGCTCCGCTGGTATTTGTCCAATGTTGGTGATGGTTAATGTATAAGTGATTTCTTGTTCGTGGTACAGGCGTGCTGGCCCGAATTTGTGTGCGGTCAGCTGCACGGCCGGGGGGTGGATGTGGGTGACGTGTTGTGCAGTGTTATTCGATGGGTCGCTATCCATCGTGGCAGTGGTTGCCGTAATAGTATTGGTGATGCTGCCGACCCAACTCCCTTGCGCAACTGTAACATATATACTGATGAGTACCGGTTCGTTTTCAGGCGTTAGGTCCCCGATTTCCCAGACCAGTGTGTGGGAATCCGGTTGCGTCAGCGTGTAAGGAGAGCTTTGCCAGGCATAGGTGACACTGAGAGGCAGGCGGTCGGTGAGAATAACTGAGGTAGCTAATAAGTTGCCTGTGTTGCGTACAGATAGGGTGTACCACAGCGTGTTATCGGGGGCGGCATGGGGGGTGCCCGTCTTTGCGACCTGTACATCGGCGCTGGTTGCTGAGTTTTGCGTGCGTGGCGTGCCGTTGAGCGGGTTGCCATTGGCATCCAATCCGTTGCGGATGATCCCGTTATTGGTGGCCCAGTTATCGTCCGCGTCGGGCGCATAGGGGTTGATGCGTTCCATAGTTGAGCGGGTGGTGGTGGTGCCGGCGGGCCATGGCCCGCCGGCACCGTTGGCCGTGTCAATTATTGCTTCCGCTGTGTCTTTCAAGCGTAACAGCTCGCCGCCGTCGCCCAAGGCACCGGTGTAAATTTGATCGGCTAGAATGTCGCTGATGGTGTTGTCACTGGTACGTTCCAGCAGATAATAGCCGTGTGGTGCGATGCTCCTGGTCAGCAGAATGTTGGGGGTGCCGTCGTCGGCCTCAATTCGCCAACCGGACAGGTTAATTTCCTGGTCGGTTGTGTTGTAAAGCTCGATCCACTCGTGCGCTGTGCCGGCCGCCGTCCCCATCCACGCCACCTCGTTGATGACTACCGCACCGTAGTCAGCGGAAATCATAGGCGCACTTTGGATGGAAGAAGTGAGTGTAAAGAGGAGCGCGCTAAGTAACATAATGCTGCTCATAAGTACCACGGTTATACGAAGCATAGACTTGCACATAAATAGCCTCCAAATCACATTGTGTAATAGTGTAGTAATTACGCGGTTGTTGTGTGCGCCACTGGCTCAAAGTGAACTTAGTGACTAAAGCTGCTAAAAACACGCTTAAAAATTACTTTTTGAGATTAAAGATCGTTCGATGGAACAAACCGCATAACTACTGAGTATAGACGTAGTTTTCTAACTGGCAAATTGCCCTTTCACCGAAGTCGGCTATAATGAGAGCAATCTGTCGCCGTGGGTGCATAAAACAGTAACAGGTTCTTGTATTTTATGCTCATGTTTCATAACAGGAGTTTACAATGAGTCAGCCGCTCAAAGTTCTATTTCTTGCTGCTGAGGCTACTCCTTTCGCTCAGGTGGGGGGGTTGGCTGAAGTGGCGGCTTCGTTACCCAAAGCGTTGCGCGGTCTCGGAGTGGATGTGCGTTTGCTGATTCCGCGTTACGGTAATATCCGGAGCGATCAGTATGCTTTTCGCCGGGTGGGAGAATCTGTCGGTGTCCCTGTTGGGCCAGAAGAGGAGAAGGTACATCTTCTGGAAACCGTTGTGGATGACCTGCCCGTTTACTTGATTTGGGATCAAAAATACTTCTCTGCACGCGAAAAAATCTACGGTTTCAACGATGACCCACAACGTTTCACATTCTTCTCGCGCGCAATTATTGCCGCATTGCACGCGCTTCCCTGGAAACCGGATGTAATTCATGCTAATGATTGGCATACGGCGCCAGTCATTGCTTGGTTGGATAGCTACGGACGTGATGATCCTTTCTATCGTGACCTCGCTACGTTGTTCACCATTCATAATTTAGCCTATCAAGGTCTGTGTGGGCGATTAATTCTTACTTTTGCGCAGATGGAGAAGGTCGCACACTTGGCAGTCGAACCGCCGGGAAAGTTCAATTGCCTGGCGCAGGGAATCGCTCTGGCAGACGTAATCAACACGACTAGCCCTACTTATGCCCGTGATATTCTCATGCCGGAATATGGTCTGGGCCTAGATCCTTTATTGCAGGCACGGCAGGAAAATCTTTTTGGCATCCTTAACGGGATTGATACTGAGATCTGGAACCCTGACATAGATGCAGCGCTGGCCCAAACTTATACAGCGGATACCCTTTCTATGCGTGCGGTCAACAAAGCCGTATTGCAGCGTGAAGTTGGTTTGCCCGTGCGCCCTGAGGTGCCGTTGTTGAGCTTCGTAGCGCACCTCAACGCTACGCGCGGACTGGATGTATTGTTGGCTGCCCTTGAGGCCTTGATTGTGCGCAACGAGGTGCAATTTGTGCTACTCGGCACGGGTGAGGCGCATTACGAAGATCTTTATCGTGATCTCCAGTCCCGTTTCCCCGAATCTGTGCGGGTGTTCATCAAACATGACAACCGTCTGGCCCGTCGTATTTATGGCGGCGCGGATATATTCCTTATGCCCAGCTTATTCGAGCCGTGCGGCCTGGGACAGATGATAGCGATGCGTTACGGTGTTATCCCCGTCGCACGGGCTACTGGGGGCTTGAACGACACGATTGTGGACGTTCGTAAGCAACCCCAGCGTGGTACAGGATACCTATTTCGCGATTACACAGTTGAGGCGTTGCTGGCAGTGCTGGATGAGGTATTTGTCGCTTACGCGCACAAACCTACATGGGAAGCGTTGCAGCGACGGGCGATGCAGGTGGATTTCTCGTGGCAGGCTTCGGCGCATGCCTATCTCGATCTCTACCAGCGTGCGCTGGTCTTACACGCGACGAAGAAGAAGTAAGGGCGTTTGATGCAAGTGCGCAGCGGATAGCTGCGCTTTTTATTGCTTGAATTGGGGTGGCAAGGTATGTCTTCTGATAAACCGCTTTTGTGTGTGCATGGTCATTTTTACCAACCTCCACGTGAGGACCCTTTTACGGGTATCTATCGTGTTGAACCGGATGCTGCGCCGTATTCCAATTGGAATGCGCGTATTGCTGCTGAGTGTTATGCTCCAAATGCGCAGGTGGGTAACTTCGAGCGCATTAGTTTTAATTTCGGCGGCACATTGGCGCGCTGGATGGATCTTGAGGCACATGAGACTTACGAGCAAATAGTCGCAGCTTCACAGGCGTATTATCGTCAATACAATTTGGGCAATGCGCTGGCGCAGTCCGTGCACCACACCATTCTTCCTCTGGCGCGTGGACGTGATAAACGTTGTCAGATACGTTGGGGGTTGGCAAGTTTCCAACATCGTTTTGGCTATCGACCTGATGGGCTGTGGTTGCCTGAGATGGCCGTGGATTATCAAACGCTAGAGACCGTAGCCAAATTAGGGTTGTGGTTCGTTGTGCTTTCTGACGAGCAGGTACGTGGCGATCTTTCGCAGGGGGCGGGCCCATACAAGGTTCGAATTTCTCGCGAGAAATTCATCACAGTTTTTGTGCGCGAACGGGGTCTTTCCAATTATCTTTCGTTTAGTATGCCCCCAGCGGAACATGCGGCAAACTGGATTAACAGTGTGATGCACGAACGTAAGCCGGGTGGGTTGACATTGATTGCTACTGACGGCGAGACGTTTGGTCATCACCATAAGGATAGCGTTGCTGTATTACAGGCGTTGGTTACTCCTACTTTCCATGACGCATACGAGATTACAACGTTAGGTCTGTATCTGCGTCAGCATCCGCCGCAGACCGAACTTGAAATCATCGAGAACACAGCCTGGAGCTGCGGGCACAACTTGGGGCGCTGGGCTACCGGTTGCGCTTGTACCCCCGGCATCGGCTATTGGAAAGGGGCATTGCGGCGTGCGTTGGATAATCTCTCGCATGATATTGATGAAGTGTATGTCGCCTCTGTGCGTTCTCGTGACTTAGCGCCTTGGCCTTTGCGCGATGATTACATTCAGGTGTTGTTGGGGCAGATGGACGGACCGCGTTTTTTGGGTGAACATCATTTGGGACATCTTTCTACGCTGGCGCAGCAACAGATTTTAGGGCTACTCGAAGCGCAGGTCTATCGGCAACGCATGTTCGTCAGTTGCGCTTTTTTCTTTGAGGATTTGGAGCGCCTAGAAGTGCGCTATGCTATTGTTAATGCTATCAAGGCTCTGGCTTTGGTGCGTTATGCTACTGGTGATGACCTTAGCCGTGCATTTCGCCGTGATTTGAGTGTAGCCATAAGCCCTAGTTCCGGACGCAATGGCGCACAAATCTTCGATGAAATTTTAGAGCAGGCTGATCTCGGTGAAAGTCCATTGGGGCAATCCATGGCTTCGTTGCGCCCGTTGCCGTAATTCTCCCCGCGCAGGCTTAGTAAATCTGGTTGTCCCCTCCTTGTTATTTCGCGTAGTCATAAACTTAAAAAAGAAGAGCGCGAGGATTTTCTGTTTTCTTGATAAAACAAGATGGCTATGCGAAATACTATTGCTTTCGAAGTCTCTTGCTAATCCCCGCCTTTGCGTTACAATCGCACTATGTCTAATGATTCTAAACCCTTAACGCAACATTTGTCATTCCACAAAACCTTCCCGTTGCTGCTAGCTGTGCTCTTCCTACTCGCAGGGTGGGCGCGCACTTATCACCTGGATTGGGATAACGGCACGCATCTGCACCCCGATGAACGCTATATAACGATGGTTGCCGCAGCAATCGCCTGGCCGGCATCACCAGGTCTTTATTGGGATACCGAACATTCTTCTCTGAATCCTACTAATGCAGGGCAGCCCGATTATGTTTATGGAACTTTCCCTCTATTCCTAACTCGTGCCCTCGCTGAGCAGTTCGATGCACACTGTACACGCACTGACGCTTGTCCGACGGGTCTCTACACAGGCTATGCCGGCATCCACCTGCTGGGACGCGCGCTTTCAGTATTGGCTGATTTAGCTACGCTGTTGTTATTAGCATTGCTAGGCCGGCGTCTCTACGGCCCAGCGTCAGGGTTGCTCGCGGCAGCACTTTATGCCTTTGCTGTTTTACCTATTCAACACGCACATTTCTTCGTTGTTGACAGCTTTGTTACTGTCTTTGTGGTTGCCACCCTCTATGCCTGTGTACGCAGCATCCAAACCGGAAAACTTACTGATTACCTTCTCGCTGGATTTACCACTGGTTTAGCACTGGCTTGCAAAGTTAGCGTGTGGCCGCTGGCAGGGCTGATAATACTGATCGGTTTTCTACGTTACGAACGCACCACGCCAGAAAACTACCGCTTCCGTATCAATTTCGACGCAATCGTGTCTGTTATTATCACTAGCTGTATTGCGCTACTTGTGTTCCGTATCGCACAACCCTATGCCTTCTATGGTCCTGGTTTCTTCGGCGTGCGCCTAAACTCTGACTGGATCGAGAAGATGCACTACATCCGCAATCTAATGAGTGGTGCGATTGATATGCCCCCCGGTCACCAATGGGCTAACCGTGCGCCTATCTGGTTCCCCTGGCGTAATATGGTCTTTTGGGGCCTCGGTCTGCCGTTAGGTCTCACCGCCTGGATTGGATGGGGGACATTGGCTTACCACATCGTGCGCCGCAAAGATGCGCTCTCCGCGGTACCCTGGCTATGGGCGACTCTCTTTTTCTTTTACCAATCCACCCAGTGGGTCAAATCCATGCGCTATCTGCTGCCAGTCTACCCGCTATTCGTTCTATTTGCCGCCTGGCTACTGGTTCGGCTTGCCACCGGGCCACGCCCGGCATGGCTCCGGCGTTTACCGCAATTCATACTCCAGACCTTGCCCTGGCTAGTATTAATAGGGACAGCTTTGTGGGCATTGGCATTCCTGCAAATTTACCGTCGCCCGGTTACACGTATTGAGGCGTCCCAGTGGATGTACCGTAACATCCCGGCGTTCGCTACACTACACACCACCGATGGCTCCACCCAACAAATCCCACTACGCTCAGGGGAAATCCTCGGTGCGGGTGCACCGGCTGTGCGCGTGATGATTACCCTAGAGGAAGAAAGCAACCTTCAACAAATCACCCTTAACCGCGTGAGCAGCGTGGGACTGGCAGGCCAGCGTCTCCTACGGCTTACCCTCTCTTCCGATCCAGGCTTTGCAACTTCACTAGCAACCGCCGATATAAGCGTTGAACTAACCGAGTTTGAGACCACTGCACTTACGTTCCACTTCGCACCACTGGCACTACCACAACACACCCTGTTCCTTTCACTAGAGCTGCTTCAGGGTGAACCACTCACCTTCGGCACTTCCATTATCGCCAATGAACACTGGGACGACGGCTTGCCACTCCGCTTAGACGGCAACGATCCTTACTGGAACTGGTATCAGGGTTTGCAAAGCAGCCCTGATGGACAGCTCAGCCTATATCACGAAGACACCTATGAAAAGCGTCTTCAGCTGTTCAACTGGCTCGACGAAGCTGATTATATCGTCCTTTCTAGTAATCGGCTCTATGCCTCCATTCCGCGCCTGCCCCAGCGTTATCCCTTTACTACTGCTTATTATGCTGCGCTTTTCGATGGTAGCCTGGGTTTTGAGCTACTAATCGATTTTGTCTCGTTTCCATCACTCGGCCCATGTCAGTTCCCTGACCAGGAAGCCCCATTCCCTATTCCCCAGGCCCGTTACACCAACGCGCTGCCTTGTTCCATCCCCTATCCCCCCGCCGAAGAAGCCTTCAGTGTTTATGACCATCCGCGCGTGCTAGTTTTTGCCAAGACTCCGGCCTATTCACGCGCTAACGCGATGGAACTGTTGCCAGAATCGCTGCTGGACAATGTGCAATGGATGACGCCGCGCCAGGTATCGCAGAGTGGAGGGAAAAATGGCAACCGCCTGCTCATGGATACCACTTTGCGCAGCGCCCAAGAATCTGGCGGAACCTGGGCGCACCTCTTCAGCTGGAACGCCCTGCATAATCGCTATCCATTTTTGGCGGTGCTGCTATGGTGGCTGCTGATGACCCTCCTGGGGTGGATGGCCTTTCCCTGGCTAATGCGGGCTTTCCCCGCGTTACATGATCGTGGTTATGGTTTGGCGCGGATTATCGGCTTGCTATTGTGGGCTTACGTCAGCTGGCTACCCTCAGCATTACGCCTGGTGCCGTACACACAATTGTGGTTATGGATGACGTTTGGCGCGCTGCTGTTAGGGGCATATCTACTTGCCCGCAAACAACGTGCTGAACTGCTGAGTTTCCTGCGTCAGCAATGGCAGGACTTGCTACGGATTGAAGTGCTCTTTGCTGGACTGTATCTGTTGTGGGTCTTAATCCGCTACCTTAACCCTGATTTGCGACATCCCTTCATGGGCGGCGAAAAACCGATGGATTTTGCTTACCTCAACGCCATCATTCGCGCCACTTACTTCCCCCCCTATGATCCCTGGTTTGCGGGTGGGGTGTTGAACTATTACTACTATGGTTTCATCATGGTCGTCACACTTATTAAATCTACTGGCATCGTTCCCAGCATCGCTTACAATCTAGCTGTACCGGGCTTCTTTGCCATGGTTGGAACAGGCGCTTACAGTATTGCCGCTAATCTCGCCGGTGGTAGCCCCGCGCGTCGGGCACGCGCGGGGCTATGGGGGGTTGCGCTCACGCTACTGCTCGGTAACTTGGGCCAGCTACAGCTACTCTTCAAGGGCTTTCAAGATATAGGCAATATAACTTTTGAGAGCCTCATTCCCGGCTATTCGGCGCTAGTATCTGCACTTGTCGGTCTTTGGAAAGTTATTGTCGAGGGCCACAATCTCGGCTTCCGCCAAGAATGGTGGTACTGGAATGCTACCCGTGTCATCCCCACCGTTGGGCCTTACGATCCTGGCGCAATCAATGAATTCCCGATGTTCACTTTCCTCTACGGGGACTTGCATGCGCACATGATGGCCCTACCGCTTACCCAGGTCGCTTTGGCAATTGCACTTCAATGGGGGTTAAGCATCCCCGCGTTCAAGGTTAAGGACGCTACACCACAGCTGCGCAAATTCCTACAGCGATTTGACTTGCGGGCCTGGTTGCCGACTCCTTGGCCCACGTTCTTGCTGGCGGCGCTCATTGCGGGCGCCTTGCGCACGACGAACACCTGGGATTATCCCACCTATTGGGGATTGATGAGCTTGGGGTATCTGCTTTGCCTTGTCAAACCGCTGTGGGAGCGCCATCTCAGTGATGAAGACCCTGCGTCTTTACCGCCGATTCCTTACCAGCGACTACTAACACCCGTCTTGATATTGCTGGCTGCGGAATTGCTATTCCGGCCCTTTACAGCACACTTTGCCACGGCTTACACTAGCTTCTCTCCATGGCACGGGCCGCAAACCCCATTGGGCAGCTATCTTATCATGCACGGACATTTCATTGTCCCGTTGGTCGTACTGGGTGTGGCACAGTTGCTGCTGTTGATACAACACTTACGCCGGGTTAATGATCCTTCGATAGATTTCTCGCTAGGCATTATTGCGTTAACTACGTTTATCCTTACATTGTTACTCGCACGGATGGGGGTGCAGGCTGCCTGGGTCGCGATTCCACTCGGCGTCATTGCCTCATTCCTGGCGTTGGAACCGCATAGTACCTCGCGTACACGACTGTTATGGTTGTGGGTAGGCACAGCGCTCGCTCTCACATTATTGGTGGAACTGGTGGTATTAGAAGGCGATATCGGGCGCATGAACACAGTGTTTAAGTTCTACCTGCAAGTATGGATGCTACTGGCGGCAGCAGCGGCTGTAGCCGTGGAACGGTTGATAGATTATGGTTTTCAAGTGGTGGTACGCCAGGAAAGCACCGAACATAGCGTTCAACCGTTACTGAATCGGTTACCTGTCCCGGTTGTGGACGCCATCCTGGGTTTGCTGGTAGCCTTGCTCTTTGCGACAGCCCTGTATCCCTTACTGGCAACCCCCGCGCGCGCCCGCGACCGCTGGAATCCTGAAGCGCCGCACACGCTTGATGGCATGGCCTATATGCCCTTCGTGACACAATACGAACAGGGACAGGCGTTCCAACTAGACACAGATTATCGTCTCATCCGCTGGTTGCTAGAGAACGTAGAAGGTTCCCCGGTCATTATGGAGATGAATGCAACCGTGGAATATCTCACTTGGGGCAACCGCGTGAGTATCTATACTGGTTTGCCGGGTGTGGTTGGGTGGCGCTGGCAGCAAGCACAACAGCGCACTGTGATGCCTGCTGGCGTTGTAGAGCAACGCCAGTACGCCATCAGCGAATTTTACACTACCCCCGATCCGTACCTGGCCCAGGATATTCTGCGTCGGTATAACGTGCAATATGTAATTCTCACCGATTACGAGCGAGCTTACATGACGCCGTTGCCGCTCGATCCCAATGCGGAGACCGTTACTTCACCGGAGCTTGCTGAGTCGAAGTTCAAAACCTTGGTGGAGTGGGGGTATTTGCAAGAAGTTTACCGTGACGGGAGCGCAATAATCTACCGCGTTCAATGATAGCCTCGTCCGAGTTGATCTAAACGAACAAAAGGCCCGGTCTGTATGACCGGGCCTTTTGTTATGCACTCGCCGCAACTGTAGGTGATGGTGCATGCCGCGCAGGGGGCAGAGCCGCTACCGGTGCATATTTATCGAAGCCCACCCGTCCAATGATAGCGATAGGATGCGCACGCAAAATTGGTAACAGCGTAGCCTGGGTAAAATCAACGCGGTGATATAAACATAACGCCAACGCACGCGTGCCAGCGAGTACGGTATTTAAGCGTTGCTCGTAAGCAATCATGCGCTCAATATCTGCTGGATGTGCTGCTGCCCAGCTCATCTCACTAGTGTAACACAATGCCGAGTATCCCTGCGCAAGGGCCAACTTCAACTCAGATTGAATCTGTGTAATGACTCGATCCGGGTCAAACGTGCCGCCCCGTGTATACAGCATATCACTGGGAATCAGCTGCAGTTGTCCTTGAAATAAGTAATCACCCAGGAAAACCCCATCGGCGGCAAGGTTTCCCAGCACTGTCTCTACGTTACGGGTATGAGCAACGTAGATAACTTTTTCTCCCATGCTCAGCGCCCGACGCACGAAAGGTGTTAATACTGAGCGATACTCTTCTTCCGTTTCATAGATGGCGCATAGATGATCGCCAGGCCCAATACCAGTAAGTGTCCATGGGTAATGTGGGTACATGATACACTCCTTGCTATCCGGCGGATTTCAAGGGATGTACAGCTGTACGTTGGATTCCACTTCGCGCGTTGCCAACAGCCCGAGGTTGCGCAGTACCTTATCGGCAGCAGCGCGACCTTCGGGAGTGAAGGGTTGCGTGGGGTCTTTTTCCCTGCGTTGATGTGCGGCGAGATTACCCAACCATTGGCTAAAAGCCCAGGCAGGCATCTCCGCGTCCGGAATATCGAGCATCGGAACATAGTATACATTGTCGTAGCTCTGTGTCCCGATAATTGCCAATGGATGTGTGCGTAATGCCCCCAGTAAGGTCGCCGGCCCAAAGCGACGACGATCATACTGACAGAGTAGTGTGAGCTGATTCGAAGCGAAGAGCTCATTCAAGCGCGCCTCATATTCGAGCAGCCGTTCTGCGCCATAGGCGCTCTGGAACACCCAACTCATCTCACCCAATCCGCGCAAGCCAGGATACCCTTCAGCTAATGCTTCTTCCAAATGCTCAGCAACGCGGGCCAACACGGCATCCGGCTGAAAAACGCCCTGGGGAATATAAACGCTGTGCGCGGTAACCAGGGACAGCTGCCCACTATGTTGAGCAGCGTCCGTATCCACCCCGGCCTCGCGCAAACATGCGAGCACGACATCTGTAGGGTGGGCATCCAAAGCATAGATGACCTTCTCGCCTTTGCGTAACCCTTGTGCGATGAAGGTAGCGGTAACGGCCTTGTATTCGGCCTCAGTCTCGTAAAGATGGCAAAGGTGTTTGCCGGGGGCTATCTCTTGCAAAGACAGGGGTGCATAGTTGGGTAACATTTTGACCTCCTACGGTAAAGTTTGAATTGTTTGAACAGAGAATTATACATGACACACAAAACAATAATTATATAACCTACCTACCCTTAAGCATAGCATAAAATGTTACCTCTAGTATTGCAATTGGTTTGCAAACCGCTTTAGAGGATAAAAGCAACCGGGATAGTAGTAACTTACCGCCTATTTTTGCGTATTGATATAGGCGTTCTGTAACTTGTGGGGAATCTCAGAGTCATATCCGAATAAAAGCGCCCCGCTTTGCGTTATAAAAAGTAGCAGAAGCCATGAAATGTATCATACCTATATGGGCTTTTTTCAAGAATAATAGGAGTGCGTAGAGATGCTTAAAGAAGTACCTGCAAATTCGCAAGTATTGATCGGTTTGTCTGATGTAGTCAAGACTTACCAGACCGGCGCCGGAGGCGTGACAGTGCTCAAAGATATTGCGCTGCGGATCAACAAAGGTGAATTCGTTGCTGTAGTAGGCCCTTCGGGTTCTGGAAAATCTACTTTGTTAAATATGCTCACTGGCATTGATCGGCCAACCAGTGGAGAAATCCATATCGCTGGTGAAGCTGTCCACAAACTAAGTGAGAACCAGCTGGCTCGCTGGCGCGGCAGAAATATCGGCGTTATCTTCCAGTTTTTTCAGTTGTTACCAACACTCACCATTATCGAAAACGTGATGTTACCGATGGATTTCTGCAATGTTTATAAACGCAGCGAGCGTCGAAAGAAAGCCCTGAGCCTTCTGGAGCAGGTCGGTATTGCTGACCAGGCACACAAGTTGCCCAGCACTCTCAGTGGTGGCCAGCAGCAGCGCGCCGCCATCGCGCGGGCATTGGCAAACAATCCCCCGATCCTGGTGGGCGATGAACCTACCGGCAATTTGGATACCGGTACTGCGGATGAGGTTTTCACGCTATTTGAGGGCCTGGTGAAGCAAGGTAAAACATTGCTAATTGTTACGCATGACCGCAGCCTCAGCGCGCGTATGGAACGAACCCTGTATTTGCTAGACGGACGCATTGACCGCGACCACAGCAACGGTAACGGGCACAAAAACTAACAGGCCAGATAAGGAATTACGCAATGAGTATTATATGGCGCAAAGTGTGGCGCGATCTATGGCACAACAAATTACGCACCTTACTAGTCGTCCTGTCCGCTGCCATCGGTATCTTCGCGCTAGGGCTGGTCTTTGGTTCATCCAGCGTCGTGCGGGAACGCTTGACAGAGAGTCACCGGGCAAGCAATGCCCCCCACATTGAAATATATACGGATCCACTCGAGCAGGAAATCATTTATCGGCTGCAACGTGATCCTGCCATCGCCTATATAGAGGGCGAAAATACCACCAGTATCCGCTGGAAATTCGCGGGCGAAGCTGATTGGCGTGATGGAACGGTGATAGCGCGCTACGATTATACGACACAACAAATATACCCTATCGAGTTACTCGAAGGCGAATGGCCCACCCGGCGCACCCTGGCCGTGGAGCGCATGTCGGCTTCCTATTACGATATTCCTCTCGGTGAAACCATTTTTGTCCAGGTGGCAAACAGGGAACAAGCGATTGCCATTACGGGACGCGCACGCCATCCGTATACACAGCCGCCACAAATTGGCATGGGGAACGCGACGTTTTGCGCTACACCTGAAACGCTCGCCTGGTTAACGGGGCAGCCGGAGGGTTTCAACACACTTAATGTACAGTTAACATCTTTCAACGATGAAGAAGCTGAAGTCATCCTTGAGCAAATCACTGAACGGTTGCAACGTGCGAACTCAAGCGTCTACTATCACAGCTTCGTCCAACCGGATAAACATTGGGCACAAGAGACACTCGATGTGATTTTTCTCATTTTGGGCGTGTTGGGCGGTTTATCGTTGCTGCTGAGTGGATTTTTGATCGTCAATACCATGAACGCCATTATTACGCAGCAAATCTGGCAAATCGGGGTCATGAAGGTGGTCGGCGCAACATCGGGCCGTGTTGTGCGGGTATACTTAATTGTCGCGTTGGTCTATAGCTTACTTTCTTTGTCGGTAGCCGTACCGTTAGGGGCATTGGGAGCATATCTACTATCCGGCTGGATGCTCGATTTGTTCAACATCACGCTGGGGGCGTTCCGGGTGCTGCCAGCACCGCTGCTCTTACAGGCAGCGATTGGGTTGTGTGTGCCACTGATAGCTGCGTCTGTCCCCGTGATTGGTGGTGCGCGCATCAGTGTTCATCAAGCTATCGGCAGCCATGGGCTAGGAGGACGCTTTGGGCGCGGCTGGCTTGACCGGTTAATTGGTCGTATCCACAGCCTTCCCCGCCCCTTAGCTTTGAGCCTGCGTAACACCTTCCGCCGGAAAGCCCGGGTTGCCCTGACCTTGTCGGCATTGACCGTGGGGGGAATAATGTTCCTCATGGTCATCAGCGTCGGTTCTTCGATGCGCAATACTATTGATGTGCTGCTGAATGATTTTGGGTTCGATGTGTTGGTCATCTTCGAGCGGATGTACCATACCGAGCGGGTCATTGAAACCGGTATAAATGTTCCTGGAGTGACCGCTATCGAAATTTGGGATATTCGAGGGGCGCGTTACACACGCAAGAACGGCGAGGAGCTTACCGGACAGTTGTGGGGGGTACCGGATGAGTCGCAGTTGTTTACTCCCCGGATTGTCACAGGCCGAATGCTATTACCCGATGATGGGCGAGCGATCTTGCTCAATCACAAAATTGCCATGGATGAGGGGATTGTGGTTGGTGATGTCATTACCATCACGGTCGGTAACAAAGACTTGACCTGGACAGTTGTCGGTACACTTACCAGTTTGAATAATAACCAACAGGATAACTTTGTCCCTTACGACGCCCTCGCTGAGGCGGTAGGTAATCCTAATCGCACCGGTTTCATTATGGTGCAGACTGAACAACATGACGCACAATCCCATGCTCGGATTAGAGAGGACTTACGCCAGACTTATGAAGCCAATCATATTCGCGCGGCTGATTTCCAAACTTCTGGGGAACTACGTGCGCAAATTGGAAGCCAGTTTGATGTCATCGTATATTTGATGCTGTCTATGGCGATTTTAGCTGCCATTGTCGGCGGCATGGGGCTGATGGGAACGATGTCCATCAACGTCGTCGAGCGCGGTCGTGAGATCGGTGTGATGCGCTCTATCGGAGCGACCTCGCTGGCAATTGTCGGCATTTTTGTTTCCGAAGGGATATTGGTGGGAGTGTTGAGTTGGTTGCTCGCTATCCCCCTAAGTCTTCCAGCGGCATGGGCTTTCAGCGCGGCCATTGGGCAAGGACTTATGGGCTTGCCGCTCGATTTTAAATATCCAGCGAGCGGCATCTTGCTGTGGTTGACTATCGTGCTGGTAATTTCGGCTCTAGCAAGCCTGTGGCCCGCGTTGCGAGCAACCCGAGTCAGCGTGCGCGAATCATTAGCTTACGAATAACCGGCTCTTTCAAAAATCGTTTTCAAGGAGGATGCAATGACAATTAATAAATCAGGGTCTAAAGTTAACATCAAATTAGGGGTAGTGGGGTTGCTTTTGTTGGTAAGCGCGGCGTTAGCCGGGTGCAATGGTCAGGTGGCAACTACAGCCGAAGCTGCTCAAATCCCGGTAGTGACTTCGGATACCAGCACTATTGCGGCAGAGGGCACGCTCGAGCCGGAGCGCTGGAGCAGTTTGACCTTTGAAATGTCCGGTAACGTGGCCGAAGTATTGGTGGCAGAGGGCGCTACGGTTGTTGCCGGGGATGTATTGGTGCGCCTGGGAACCAGCGATTTGGAACGTGCCCTGGCACGAGCCGAACTCGCCCTAGCACAAGCTGAGCTCCGACTACTGCAATTGCAGAAACCTCCTGATGAGGTGGCTATTCAGCAAGCTGAAAACGCAGTAAGCCAGGCAGCCGCAGCTATCCGCTTAGCGCAAAGTGGTGTTGCCACGACTGATAACAGTGTGCTACGCAATGAAGCCTTGCAAGATGCTCAACGGGTTTATGATGATCGCCGCCATGCTTATGAGACTGCCTTGCGGCTGTACCAATCGGGAGAACAGCCTGACTATTGGTTTGTCAACGAGGCGCAAGAACAATTAGATGATGCCCGCCTGAATCTGGAGCGAGTGCAGCAAGGGGGAAATTTTCAACTCTTGGCAGACCGCACTGAACTATTGCGGGCACAATTAAACTATCAGGAAGCGCAGACGCGATTGGCGCACTTGTTGGAAGGCAGCGATGCACAGACACTAGCTATGGCCGAATTGGATGTGCGAAGCGCAGAGCTGACTCTGGAAGAAGCGCGTGATAGCCTGAACCGGGCGGTCTTGCGCGCGCCCTTCGCCGGGATAGTGACGAAAATCAACATCAATGCGGGTGAGATGATCGCGCCAGGGCAGGCTGTGCTTACGCTGGCAACCCTGGCGCAGCTGCAAGTACGCACGGTGGACTTGACCGAGTTGAACGTGGCGAAAGTGCAAATCGGCCAACCGGTGGCAGTGACAGTAGATGCGCTGCCGGGACAGCAGTTCAATGGTATGGTGAGCGCCATTGCGTTGGAATCCCAGAACTACCTTGGCGATGTGGTGTACACTGTCATCATTCAATTGAGCGAAACTGACACTCGATTACGTTGGGGCATGACAACAATGGTAAAAATTCAGGTTGATTAAGAACGTCTGAGTCTACTATCGCAAAGAACGCCCAATTTACGTAAGGATTCATATCCGTAAAACACCCCCTTTGCGGCATGAAAGGGGGTGTTTTACGGGGAAAAGCTATAGCCTTTGCCCCGTATAGTTTGGATCAGACGCGGCGCAGGCTCGGGTGGCTCGATTTTGGTGCGCAGCCGGCATATATGTGGGCGGACAATCTGCTGGGCTTCGATTTCGGTCAGGTCATGATAATCCAGTGCCGCGTGAACCAGCGTACGGCAGGTACAAATCTGCTGTGGCCGGGCAAGCAAATAGGCTAACAGTGCAGTTTCATGTGCGGTGAGCGTGTCTTGATGGTGATACGCTAAAGCCGGCAAATCTACTGTCACGTTACCGGTTTCCAGATCGAGCGTGACTGGGCCGCTATGTATGTTAGTCTTTGGCGAGGGTGGGGGGGACGACTGGCGTGGAAGATACTCTGAGAGCGTTCGAGCCAGCGTTGCCTCTACCTGGCGAATACTACATGGCTTGATAAGATAGTCACTGGCCCCAGCGCGCACGGCGGCGATGGCGCTTTCAGTAGTTGCATACGCGGTGAGAATAATGACAATTAAATCTGCGTAATGCTCGCGCGTGTGCTGCATCACAGCAACGCCATCTATGCCAGGCATCCGCAAATCGAGCAAGAGCGCGTCATAGGGCTGCGCCGCGAGCGTGCGTAGCGCAGCCGCCCCTGAAGCTGCCTCGTCGGCTTGATACCCTAACAAACGTAATCCTTTTGCCAGAGCACGCCGGGCGGCATCTTCATCATCCACCACCAGCACGCGGGCACGCGGCTTCAATTCAGACATTTGCATGGGGAGCTCTCTTTTTTGCGGGGCGAATGGCCGGCAAGGTGACGTAGAAACATGCACCACAATCGGGTTCATTACGCACACGCATTGTGCCACCCAACTGTTGCGTCAAATTATGACAAATCGGCAACCCCATCCCCGTCCCCTGCGGCTTAGTCGTGTAAAACGGTTCGAAAATCATCTCCAGTGCTTCCGGCAGAATACCCGATCCCGTGTCGCAAAACGCCAGTTCCACCCACTTTTGTTTGCGGCTCGCGCTGGCCGTGATGGTCAATGTGCCGCCGTTCGGCATTGCTTCGATAGCATTGAGAATGAGATTCAGGCATATCTGGGTCAACCAATCCCGTGCCCCCCGCACTTGTGGAAGGTCATCAGGAAAATCTAACTGCACCGCTATCTGCTGTTGTTGCATTTCCTTATGATAGAGTGTGAGTGCGTGGCGAATTATATCGAGGAGCGCTATTGGCCCCGCGTGAGTCATTTCCAGTTGCGGTGGCCGCGCCAAATCCAGGACCCGCCGACTAAGGCTCATCAAGCGTTCGATCTCCCCGCGCACAGTTTCCAAATGCTGGCGGCGCTCTTCCTCGGTGATGGGAAAATCCAGAGCGAGTTCCAGGTTGTTCTGCAATGCTTGCAACGGATTGTTAATCTCGTGCGCCAACGCCGCAGCCAGACGGCCCATCGCTGCCAAGCGTTCAGTGCGCAAGAGGTATTGCTCCATTTGTTTGCGCTCGGTAATATCGCGTACCGTACCGTAAATGTGTGTGACTTGAGTCTGATCTTTATCCCATACCGGTCGCCCACGTGCACGCAACCAGCGTAACTCACCGTTTTTGGCAGTAATACGTAAGTCCGTTTCTAGCACTTCACCACGCAGGAGTGTTTCAACCATCGCAACGTAGGCCTCCAGGTCATCAGGATGAACGATGGTGTGCCAATGTTTGATTTCAGTGATTTCATCGGGTGCGTAACCTGTGACCTGCTTAAAAGCATCTGTGACCCAATCAAAATCCCAGTGTCCTTGTGCTGTAATGTGCATCGCATAAGCAAAATCAGAGGTCAACTCCGAAACCAGGCGGTAACGCATCTCTGATTGGCGTAGTGCTTCTTCCACACGCCGCCGTTCGCTGATGTCTATGACGACTCCAACCATGCCGGCTGGGGAACCGTCCAATGTGGTAAACGTCGCTTTGTTAAAAATCACATCATGGAATGTCCCATCTGCGTAGTACACTTGTGATTCGTACACCTGCACGCCCAGTTGTGTGTAAAGTTCCGCGTCCCTGGCGAAGTAAATGTCGGCCAATTCTTGAGGCGAGAGGTCGTAGACGCATTTCCCAACGATCTCCCCCCGCTTGACACCCATCATCGTTTCAAACGCTGTATTGCAGCCCCGATACCGCCCTTGCATGTCCTTGTAAAAAATCGGCAGAGGGATTGCATCTATCAGGACTTGCAAAAAGTATAAGGACTCTTGCAGTGCTTCTTGTGTGCGTTTGCGTTCTGCCAGTGTGTCGAGCCATTGTTGCAATGTGACCGGATACAGCTGGGTCAGATCGGCGCGCGGGTGGATGTGCAAAGTCTGCCCCACCAGTACTTGCGGATGGGCGTTGAGCAATTCCAATAGCAGCCCAGGCGGGGAAAGCAGCCGGTTGTATTGCGCTAGACTGGTGTGCGTAATGGCGTGGAACGTAGCCTCTAACCAGTGCTCGTAATCGCCCATTTGTACAGGACTGTTGATGTCGTTGAGCGTCCAATCGAGCTCGCAGGCGATCCAGCAGCGCCCGTTGATGTGCGCAAGTTGCGCCGCGAGCCAGCGGGTCAATGACTCGCGGTCGGCCAGGCCCAGCGCAATCCGGTTGGTCAACACCAATTGCCCGTTGCGGCGCAGTATGTCCATATCATAGCCCGCCACCGTGATGTAGCGCTCGATGACATCCCCAGGATGCGTATCGCACAGGTAAATAACCTGCTCGTTACGCCCCAAAGCGTGCTTGAAAAACGGCGTGAAGACAGCGGCGTGCTCTTTATCTGTGTCGTAGAAATAACACAGATGATCGCCCGGTTGTAAGTGTGTAATATCCCAGTGCATAGTGTTCATACGAATCAGCGAGTCAGCGAGAAAGCGTATGTCTTTATCACTCACCCTCTCACTCCCTTACCCCCTCATCCTGTCTCTCGCAACAGTGCATACAGTGTGAGTTTATTCTCGTGTCCGTCGGCCAGCGTCATAGCGGCGATGGTTAGCCCGGCCGCATCTGCCAGGCGGCGCGTTTCGCTTTCATCCACCAGATGCACATAGCGCAGGCCACGCCCCTCGCGCTGCCAGTCGAGCAAGTAATCCCCCGGTTCCACATCCGCTTCGGTTAGTCCAATCTCGCTCCACGGCTGGAGACGCCGCCGCAGACGCGCTATCGAGAGGAATTGCCAGTTTGCCAAGAGTAAGCTGCCGCCCGGTGCGAGTAATGTCGTTGCTTCTTGCACGATGCGCAATCGCTGGGCATAGCCAGGGATGTGATGCAACACTGCGCGGAGGATGATCCAATCGTAGGGTGGGGCGGTTGAGGAGGCCCAGTCTGGCGCGGTCAAATCCGCTGCGATGAATGTCGCCACTACGCCGGCTTCTGTTGCGCGCTCACGGGCGGTAGTGAGCAGCGCTTCCGAAAAATCCACGCCTGTATAAACGCAGCCTTGCGGCAGCAGCAGCGCAATCCGCCCCATGCCGCAGCCTAAATCGAGCACCCGCGCTCCCGGCATGGCCTCTGCCAGATAACGGGTTAGCCCCGGCTCAGACGGCGCGCGCGAATCGGCAAAAGCTTGCGCGAAGGTATCGTAGAAGTCGCGGTTGAGCGTGTTGAGTAATTCGAGAGTTGTCTCTTGCATAAAAAATCCTGAACGTATTGCGTAGTCCTTATTTTGTAGTCCCGATAGGCTATTTGTAGCACGCAATAGGAAATACGCAATACGCCTTCACGTTTCACGTTTCATCCTGTATAATAGCTACATGACTAAACGCGGCGTACCACAACCTTTGAATCTGGAACATCCTGAAACCTACGCGCAAGTGCTGGCACTGCTCGATGCGCTACGCGCTTTGCCGGAGGAAACTACCGATATTGCGGCGCTCTTACGTGCCCATCCCTCGCCGACCGGTACGTATGCTAAATCGCAGCTGCTCGGCGCGTACCGCGTGCTGGTGGAGCACGGTGACTATCCCCATGACCCCCTCCTGGAGCGCCGCCTGCGTGGACGACCCGTGCGCACGGTCTCAGGCGTCGCGCCGGTCGCTGTGCTGACCGCACCCTACGCCTGCCCTGGCGAGTGTCTGTTCTGCCCCCATCAGGACGCGGCTCCCAAAAGTTATCTCGACGGCGAGCCGGGTGTGCTGCGTGCGATCCAGTATGGGTACGATCCCTTCGCACAAACGGCGGGCCGCATCGAGTCACTCGAAGCCTTAGGGCACGCTACTGACAAGATTGAACTGCTCATCCTCGGTGGAACGTGGTCCTACTATCCGCCGGACTATCAAGAAACATTTTTGCGCCGCTGTTTTGATGCGCTGAACGGATCGGAAGCGCCCACACTGGCCGAGGCACTGCTCCGTAATGAGACCGCGTCCCATCGCAACGTGGGACTGGTCATCGAGACCCGGCCCGATTGGGTGACGCCGGAGGAAATCGCCCGCTTGCGCCGCCAGGGGGTGACGAAAGTGCAGCTCGGTGTCCAGAGCAATGATGACCGCATTCTGGCGTTGAACAAACGCGGTCATACCTCCAGCGACACGCGCCGCGCCATCCGTCGGCTACGACTGGCCGGGTTCAAGATTGTTGCGCATTGGATGCCTAATCTCTACGGGGCTACGCTTGAGAGTGACCTGAGCGACTTCGCCCGGTTCTGGAGCGATTCGGCCTTGCATCCCGACGAGCTCAAAATCTACCCGTGCGCGCTGCTCGAAGGCACCGAACTTTACGACTTGTGGCAGGCCGGGCAGTATGCGGCATACACGGAAGAAGCGTTGATCGAGCTGCTGATCCAGGTCAAACAGCTGATTCCACCCTATAGCCGGGTCAACCGGCTGATGCGCGATATTCCCGCCGATTACATCGTTGAAGGGACCACCAAGAGCAATCTACGACAGATTGTGCAGCAGCGCATGGCTGAGCGCAGGTTAGCATGCCAGTGTATTCGTTGCCGGGAGGTGCGCGCGACCAGCAACAATTCGCAAGCCGCAAGCCCCAAGCCCCAAGCGGTAAGCTTGCGCTTGGAGGATGTAGTTTACACAACCGATGCTACCGAAGAGCATTTTCTGCAATTCCTCATGGATGGTGATCTTGCTCTGTCTGATTTTTCGACTACGCTACTACCGACTTCTCGACTAGCTGGCTTTTTGCGCTTATCGCTTCCTCACGCTCCCCGCGCTGAGGCCGAAATCCCCATCCCCGAAATCCGCGAGGCAGCCATGATCCGCGAGGTGCATGTCTATGGCCCGGCGCAAACGCTCGGTGAGCGTGATGAGGGGGTGCAGCATCGCGGCTTGGGAACGCAACTGCTGGAAATGGCTGCTGATCTGGCGCGCAAGGCCGGTTTCCGCGAGCTGGCCGTGATTGCTGCCGTAGGCACACGAGAATACTACCGCGAGCGAGGATTTACCAGGGGCGAATTGTATCTCATCCGCGATTTGAGAGCGAACTGACGAAAATTCTACGTAAATAATTTTTTGTCTACCGTACATTTTCCAAGCGCATTCAGTTTTAGCCACGAATTAGCATGAATTTTACGAATTTCTTATTGTTTTCGTGTTAATTCGAGTGAATTCGTGGCAAAAATCTACAAGTGTTTTGCAGATTTTCTAGGGAGTGTGCCCAAACTTGCGGTACAGCCCCGCTAATGAAAATCTGGGGAACTGGCGTTCCCCTTCGAGCCAGGCTGCTCAGAGCGGATCTGGCGATCCGCGACGGGAGTGTGTGTTGATTTGAGATTCGTTAATTTGAGATTTTCAAGGGAGACGGCATGAATACGACAGATCAGGAATTACAACAGTTACGCGAGCAATTGACCGATCTCGAGCGCATCTATGGCGACGTGAACCACGCTACATACACGGCCGTGCATCAGCTCAAACGCTCACTTTCCCTCATTCTCGGCTTTTCCGACTGGCTGACCAAAACATGGCTCACACTGGAGCCGGCGGAGGTGGAAAAGTACCTGCGCATTATCTTTGATGCCGGGCAGGAGATGAACGGGACGATTGATGAGCTATTGCTTCAGGTGCATGTGCGCGATGAGCACCAACCCCGTAACGAGCCGCTGGAGATGGGCGCGGTAGTCGCCGAAGCACTGGGCCGCTTGCGGTACATCGTCGAACGCAAAAACGCGCAGGTAAGCACTGTGGAAATTTGGCCCGCAGTGAACGGCTACGCACCGTGGATTGAGGAGGTCTGGTACACACTCATCAGCGAAACTCTGTGGATCGCCGGCGATGGTGCGCATCTCGCGCTAGGCGGTGAGGCCACCACTACCGGCGGGCGCTTCTGGGTGCGCATCGAGAACGGCGATCAGACCGTGCGTGAGTGCCTCCGCCAAGCACAACCTTCCGCGCTGGTGCTGCGGATTCTAACGCAGCTCGGTGGTGCGCTAGAACGCACTGCAGATTGCGCGCTGGCGTTTACGTTGGGGAAAACCTAGACCAGTAGCACAGGATTATGAAAATTAAGAAAATAAACCGGAAATAAAACTATTTGCAAGTTGAGAATTTTACCCCACCCCCTTGCCCCCTCCCCACGCCGCTGTGCGGCGCGGGGAGGGGAGAAAACAACGGGTTTTTGGGGCGGCGGCTTTGCCGCCGCCCCAAAAACCCGCAAAAAAAATCCCCCCTTTCCCCCGCTTGCGGGGGAAAGGGGGCAGGGGGATAGG
>CAZDDI010000026.1:0-53268 GCA_964504195.1 uncultured Anaerolineales bacterium | reverse complement strand
GGGGCGGCGGCCCGCTGCACGCGCTGGGTCTGCACTTCCTCTTCCGGGGCGGCGGCCCGCTGGATAGGTGACTCTGTAGTTGAGGCCTTTGGGGTGGGGAGGGGGGCACCAATTTTGGCGCGACGTAAATCTTGAAGTGATATTGCGGGTGGTTTGGATGTAAATTCTTCCACCTGAGTGTAGACACGCTTGCGCTGTGGCCCTTCTGGTGCAACCATAGACATGGGGGTGGGAGTTGGTGCGCGTTGTGCCTCTGGTGCGCGTTGTGCTGTTGATGCACGCTGCACCGCTGGCTTGGTAGCTGGGCCAGAAGCTGGTTTACTTGTTGTTGTGTGAACTTCCATGCGAGAGGCTATCTCATCAAATGAGGGCATCTTCTTGAACCAATCGTCATTGCTTTCTTTGGACTCTCCTTCAGGAGCTGCCGTTTCTGCACCGTTAGCCAACACCAGCGGGGTGGCATTTTCTGGCGCGCGACGTTGGAGTTCAAAGCGTTCGGAGTTGGTATCAAAGCGGCGTAATACACCTTCGGCATAGCGGTCAATGGATACGGCCGGCGATTGGTCAGCACTGGGGCGGCGACTAATACGGCCACTCGCTAGTCGCTGAACGCGCGTTAGCGTGTGGTCTGCGCTGGAGGTCGAGGGTGTAGTGGGTGGGGATTCTGCTGGCGCCGACTCGGCCTCCAAAGCCCGTTGTGTCCACGGCGAGACCATGCGGGAAGCACTCCCGCGATATCGAGAAACGATACGCGCGCTCAGATCGGGCGTTGCTACGGGCTCATGTGAGGGCATTTCTGTTGGCGTAAGCTCATCCATAATTGTCACCTGTTACAATTCCACGCGCTCCATCTTGAGCCCTTGATGAGCGATCTCGATGGTTTCTATTGCGATTTCAGCTCCGCCTGAGTTCAGGCTCGGCCCGCTCCATTTGACGGGGAAGGCTTTGTCTATATTCCACCGAATGGTAACGCGCTTACTTTCTGGCACTTTGTACCGCACGATGAGAATAATAGCCATTTCTGTTTCTGTCGTTGTTCCTTGAAGTAAACCTTCTTGAAACCATTTCCAGAGAGCATCGGAGTAGGTAATGCCACGCTTGAGCACGATATTACCAGGAAATAGTCCGCGTCCTGGTAGCATATGAACGTGGTCGTTAACTCCACCTTCTTTGACCTGATATACTTCGCGCTCGACATTGAGGCCACTACATTCAGTGAATGCCCCCTCAATAACATTCTTTAACTCTACATAGTAGCGGAAATTTGCAGCAGGGTTCTCACCCCAGGTTCGTTCTGCCATTGCCTTCCTCCTAATTAACTCAGCGCTTACAGGTAACCAACTCCTGACCGTTCTTTTTGGATACGAATTTCGGTTATTAGCAATTCCCATACTCGATTGGCAAGTACTTCTAAATCCTCAGGCGACAAATTGCCTTCTGGCGTTACACATACCATGTCGTCTTCTTGTGTCGCTTCATAATGAGACGTCATTGCCTTGCCCCTCCAAGTTCTGGTTGAGCCTGCGGTTAATTCTTGCGATTTCTTCTACCCACTGTTGCCGTTCTGTATGGTCAAGATTCAAAATATCTGCTCTCGGCCAGTGGAAGTGATAAGCTAAGTAGGCTACCTCCTCGTGCAGGCGATCAAGGGGGTAGCCTATAATTCCCCCCCCAAATCAGCCATATCTACTTCAAAGTTTGCACGACATTCCGGGCAGGTGATGGGGATAATACTGACGCCTTCTTCATTGATGCGGCGATACAGTTCTTGGAGATAGGCCAAATCAGCTGCGAAGAGTTTCTCAATGATGCCCGGATGGATTGAGGCAAGTGTTCCCAACCGTGTGATAACTCTTGAAAGTAATAAAATTACCAGATAGGCCTGATTGCTACGCACGCGCGGATCGCGTAAGGGGGTGATTTCATCCATTGCGGTTGCTAGGCGCATGGCTCCTTGCCGATGCACGACACCGTTTTCATCTATAAAACCGCGCGGCAATGTGAACTCGAACTCTGTTTGCATACTCACAACAAGGCTCCTGTGACCAAGTATAATAAATCGGTCGTTTAAGTGCTAGGTGCAGCTTTCGTTAGCGAGCTAAGCCCGCTAACGAAAGCTGCTGTGGGGCAATTGTTGGGTATCGCGGCCTTAGGCTTGGACGCGCGTCATACCCTCGTGGACCAACGTCAAGTTTTCAATGCCGATGTCGTTGCTGTCGGTCTTCATTTGAGGGCCGTCAACCTTTGATGGCCACGCGCGCTCCAACTTCCAGCTGGCTACGGCTTGCCCTTCGCGGTTGTGCATGAAGAGAGTGCAATCAGTGCGTGCGGTTTCGATGTCGCCCTGCACTACCTCATCACGCCACGCCCAGAACGCCATGTTGGTGGTGATACCACGCTTTAGGGTTACCGGCGTCCACTTGATGCGGCCAGGAATCATTTGAATGAATTCCTTACCGTCAGCGTTGACCATCTTGTGCTCGATGACCTCGCTCTCGGAGCCGAGCCCCTCGATCTCGGTGAACCAACCACTTAGTTCATCGCGACCTTCAACCTGAATAGAAAACTGAAAGCCAAGTAGCGGATCTGAGTCTCGAATTGCCATCTTTCTTATCTCCTTTGCTGAAATTTATGAAAACTAAACACCTAAAAACCACAACCTACTGAAGCTAACAACTTCTTGAAACCACAATTTTATTGGCCGGCCCACTGGCTGATCCGGAAGATGACAAATTCTGCCGGCTTCACAGGTGCCATACCGATTTCAACGATTAGCCGTCCCAAATCGCGTGACTCGGGCGGGTTGAGCTCAGCATCACACCTTACATAGAATGCCTGTGCTGGGGCGAGGCCGAAGAGTGCTCCTTCACGCCAAGTGAGGGTGAGGAAGGATTCGATGGAGTTGCGCACGCGCGTCCATAGCCGAGGCTCGTTGGGTTCGAAGACTACCCACTGGGTACCGCGTTCGATAGATTTCTTGACGTAGTTGAAGAGACGGCGAACGTTGATGTAGCGCCAGGCGGGATCGCTGGAGAGGGTGCGCGCACCCCAGATGCGAATGCCACGGCCGGGGAACGCTCGTACACAGTTAACCCCGACAGGATTAAGTACATCCTGCTCGCCTTTGGTAATGTTTAAAACTAGCCCGGTTGCGCCACGGATAACTTCATTGGCGGGTGCTTTGTGAACCCCGCGTGTGTTATCGTTACGCGCCCAGACGCCAGCAATATGTCCTGATGGGGGCATTGCCATGGGGCGATCTGTCAAGGGATTATTGATCTCAATCCAGGGATAATACAATGCTGCATAGCTGGAATCGTAACCAGCGAGGTCCATCCGCCATTTCTTGACTTCCTGCGGGCGTAAACCTGGAGGAGCATCAAGAATAGCGACGCGGTCGCCCATCAGCTCACAATGGGCAATCATCATGGATTGTACAGCCTTGATGGTGTCCAAATCCACGCTTTTCTGTCCGGGCATCGGGGTCATCAGGTCGGGCACGACGAGCATGGTCGCGTCGTCTAATTCCGCCAACCCTTCAATACCGGTACGCTCGGTCACATCCCCTTGGAAATCAGAAGGCGTGGGGGGGGCCAAGACTTTGTTCTCAATCCGCAGGGATTGTTCTTGCGCCCGAGGCCAGAGGCGTTGCAAGGGCAAATCGGCCTGAGGGATGATGATCTCGATGAGCTCTGGTACCTTGTTGTCCTTGTAGGCCACGGCTACATGCTTCTTGCCTGCCTCGTCTACAACTTCGGTCAGGGTGGCTTCACGCGATTCTTTGACCTGCCAACCACCCGAAGCTTTTTCAGATTCGACTGTGACTACAAACGGTGGCAAGTCGCCCGAGGCAGCGGCTTCTTCTTCCGGGCTTCCGTCATCTTTCTTGCCGGCGGATTTCTTGGGCGCGGGGGGCTGTTGTAGCTCAGGTAAATCAATGCGAACCCGGAGGTTCATCCCGTCAAAACCGGCCTGTTTGGCGCGAACTTCGAGTTGTGGCTTGCCTTCGGCATTGAGAAGTGGCGCTTGAGCTCGCGGAATGGTTTTGACGCTGATAACATAGCAGCGGGTGCCTCCATTGAGGAAGTAACCGTAGACGGCGTGTGGCAAATATGCACCTTCAACAAACTCGCCGAATATGCTAACGAACTGGCTCCAATTTGTTACCAGTTGCGCTTTGCCACGGACATCGCGTCGAATAACTTCCCCATCGCCTTGGGTTAATACCTCAGCTTTCTCGGTGAAGCCAACAAAGACGGGCATCGCTGTGCCGGCACCTTCAATGGGCTTGGCTCCGCGATCTACCTCTTCTACATAGACACCCGGTGATAGATACTCTGGCATTATTTTCCTCCTGCTCTCGACTAACCTAGTTATGGTGTAAAGTATTCCTGTTGACGTTTGACTAAGTTTTTTGACGTTTGCTGATTGTGCTTGTCCTCCTCTGCTTATGCTTGCGCTAAGTCTAGCACAAGAGCCCTATATTCACAAGAAAATCAAGGAATTCGATAAGACTCTGCTGGTACTACCAGGGTATGGTGTTGGGGATCTTCATCTCCCCGAATAATCTCGAGCGTATATTCTCCCTCAGGAATCCCAGGGATAGTGAATGCGCCGTTTGATTCAATCTTTACGTCTAGTTCACGCTCCACAACCCGCATTTTCACGGCGCTACCCAAGCGGACATGCTGCAATCGCCCTCTGACCGTCCACAATACACGGCCCGGTGCTTCAATATCCCCATCGGCACTGATATTTTGGAAGACCAAGGCCCGATCACGCACCACGGGTGTAGTAATCGGCAGGTAAGGATCAAGCGCCATCGTGATGACACACGGGATGGAAGGGCGAATATCATTTTCCAGCGAGCTCCAAAAGTCGGCTGGATTTGATAATACTTCCGGTTGGGCAGCATTAATCTGAATAGATGCCGGTTGTTCACGTAAGCTTTCTAGCAACAGTTCTTCCGGTATGGTGGGATTGCGAAATAAGGCCATGAGTGTGCGTGCTAATAAACTGTGCTCGTCATCTGGGTCGGTAGCCCATGCAGTGAGAAGGTAATACACATCTACACGTACGGGTTGCCGCCGTTGGGTAGCGACTCCTGCTACTCGTTGTGTTACCATCCAAGAGGGAGAGTGTTGCCGTAATTTTACATTCTCACGCACGTCATATAAATAAAGATTCAAAGTCGGGCGATTAAGCCGTGATGACCAATCGCGGTTCGGCTGTTTGAACTGAATATCTACCTCATTGTTGCGGATGGGTAGATCGCGTATTAATAACTTACGTAGAGTTTCGTCAAGATCGTTGAACATGCTATTATACTAATGAAGGATTACTCGTGTTGCGAGTGATTTGTGCTTGTTCGTAGACAAGCGGGGCTTTGTCAATGGCCTTGAGTTCCGCTGGACGGTTTTTGAAGATAAATGAGGACTTTGATTTGAATTGTTGGGAGAACCAGGTCTTGCAGAACAAGTGGCCTGAAGCTGGTGCAATGCGCTTTTGTTCGGCTGTCACTGCCTTTCCGGTTGGCTTTTGTGCTTTGAGTTCTGGCGTCAGTTCCCCAGTCCCAGTCCCAGTCTGATTAGTTTCTTGTTCATAATGATTGTTCGCTGCACTGACTGCTAGTTGGGCTTGGAGCAAATCTGTGGGGGGGCGATTTCCTACTGTTGACTGGAAAGCGGAGACATCGAAAGTGGTTAGCAATCTGGGATCATGTGTGGCGCGTTGAAGCGCTACCGCTTGCGTTGTTGCCAGCCGACTTACAGATTCCCGTTGCACAGGAACCGCTTGATGAGCTTTTTGTATTATTTTATGCTGGCAATTTGCACGTGCTTGCACGATCATTTACACTCTCCATCGCGTCGTAACTTGTTTCTTAGTGCCGACTGTGGAATGAATTTTGTGACCGACTGGAATTTGGGTCGTTGAAGTATGGCTTGTGGTGCTGTGACCCTTGATGGGAGTCTCCCGGCGTTTTTTGTGAATGAATATCTTCAGCGGGTTATTCTGATGGGGGCAGGTGTGGAGGTAGATTGGGGAATACCCGATGATTTTAAAGAGCATTGAACGCCACTCGCCCGGTAATGTTGGCATATAAGCCATTTTAAGGTATTATACATCAAAGATTAAAACTATGCAAATGCGGCTTATCGTTAGGGCTGGTTATACCAGTAATAAGTTATGTTGCGCATAATGTTAGTATATGGTAAAGAGGTTGTTGTAGTGATTTTTTTATCAGCCCTGATTTATACTGATATTTTACAATAGATTGTGGTTTTGTGCTAGCTGCCACTTGCTTAAAAAAGACGAGCATATTTTGCTATGTTGTAGAAAATGTGTTATAATTACGAGTAATTTAGACAGGGTGCGCATGCAAATTTAAGCTCTTATCATAAGATTCGCCTCGTGATATTTACAACCATTTCATTAAAATTATTCTACTGTAGAGTGATTGTGATTTTGTTGTTAATTTAGCATTTCTTACATCAAAATATATTTTCCCTCCCAATAGTTTTTATGACAAGGAGGCGTCATGTCTGGATCACAAGCACAAGCCAAAGAGACGCGCAACGAAAAGCAGCATAAGCCAGTACCTCCTATCGTTACCCCTGAAACCTCAACTGATCTCCCCGATTTGCCTTTTGACGCCGCTTTGTTATTCGATGGTGGAACTTTGGAATCGCAGGTTTCGCTGCTGCAACTTTTACCCCAGACCAATCAACAGGCTGCTATGCGCCATATTCAGCGCGTCCAGGGCGGTCAGCATGTGCAACGTTTGGTTTCTGCGATTCAGACTAATGGCGATGCTAAAGCAAGTGCTGCGCCAGTGCAACGCGCGCCGCAAGTCCCTGTTATTAACCTGGCTCCCCTGCCTGCGAAGCAAGCCGCCCCTATGGCTGCACCTGCACCTGCACACCAGACCCCTCCCCGTCAAACTGCGGTGATTCAACCCAAGCTCACTGTGAGCGAGCCAGATGATCCCTTTGAGGTTGAAGCTGAGCGCACTGCCGACATGGTCATGAAGATGCCGGCTCCGGCGACCCCTCCTCCGCCGCCTGATGACAAAAACAAGAATAAGGGTGTGGCTCAGCGAGTCGCGCAAGAGGGTGGCGGCAATGGGGTAGCCCCCAAAGTCGAGGAACGGGTCCATAGTCTCAAGGGGCGGGGTAAGCCGCTACCGGAAGAGGAACGTAAGTTCTTCGAGGGACGCATGGGGGCAGATTTTAGCAAGGTGCGGGTGCATACAGATGGCACGGCCGTACAAACTTCACGTGATTTGGGCGCACGGGCTTTCGCGGTAGGCACGGACATTGCTTTCGGCGCTGGGGAATACCAGCCTGGTACTACTGCTGGCCGGCACTTGATGGCGCATGAGCTGACCCATGTCATCCAGCAGGGTGGGGCGGGCGAGTTGGAGCGCTCGCCACAAACGTCAGTGCAGCGTGCCGCAGATGCGGGCGCGGGGGGACAAGCCGAGGCTTCTTTCGAGGAGTTTGTTACCAGTAGCGCCAGCGATATGGCGCAGGATTATGACGGGCTGGGCGAGCAGATTGCAGGCGATTTGAGCACGGATGCGGCTGCCATCGCCGCTGAAGTGGAACCTTTGCCCGCTGAGATGGAAGGCTTACCTGAGCCGCCGGCAAAAGAAGCCGGCGAGGTCACGGATGCACCGGGCGCGCCTATTACTCAGGATGTCGCTACGCCTGAACCGCCGCCGCAGCAAGTGAAGCCGCATCAGAATGCTGGGGCGGCCCCCAATAACGCCGCAGAAGCTAGCAAACTGGATGGTGGCGGCGGCGGGATATTTGGATTCTTATCTGCATTATTCGATAAATTCAAAAATGCCTTATCGGGGATTCGCACGAAAGACCCTGGCGTAAAGACGCAGGCGGGTGACAAGCCGCAATTTGAAGCTACCGGCGAGGCTGATCCGCAACGCGCTGACCGACAGACGGCAGAAGGTGAGATGCAGGTCGGGGAGCGGCAGGCGCAGACCACGCAAGAGATTGCTGAAGCGCCGGGTGAGACGTTGGTCCAGCCATTGGAGCTTCGTGAAGAAGTGCCGGTGCAGTTGCCGGAAGAGGCTCTATCGGCTGTGGCGACAACTGCGACCGAGGAAATGCAAAGTTACGCGGCGATGGAAGTGCCTTCCGAGGTGCGGACCGGCGCTGACGAAGTCTTGAAACCCATGTTGGAGGCCAGTCTGGCCGGGCCGCAGCAAGCGGTGGCACAAGCTGCTGCCGAGCGGGATGCGGCTAAGACCGAGGCTTTCGCTGAGGCCGAGCAAGCCGTGGCCGAGCAACAAGCGGAGGCTGAGGCCGAACAGCAAGCCCAAATCGAACACTACCGTGAAGAAATCGCTGCCGAGAAGCAGAAGAATATAGAAGAGGCTCAGACGCTTCAGGCGGAGTTTGAAGCCGAGGTGCAGTCGGAGCAGCAGGCTATTACCACTGAGGTAGAGCAGCAGATTGCTGAAGATCAGCAGAAAGTAGATGAGACTATCGCCGAAGGCGAGGCTCAAGCGGAGACGGAAAAGGCTAATGCCGAAGCCGAAGCCCAGGCCAAAAAGGCGGAAGCCGAGAAAGAGAGCAAGAGCGAGAGCTGGTGGGATCGTGCCACCTCTGTGGTGAAGAGCGCCATTAAAGCGGTCTCCGAAGCGGTGGATCAGGTCTTTACCGCGTTGCGCGAGACGGTCAAGGGGATTATCGAAACGGCCAAGAACGCGGCCCTTGCCGTTATCGAAGCCGGGCGTAAATGGGTGGTGGATAAGCTCGACACCTTCCGCGATTGGGTCAAGGATAAGATTGATACCTATCTGAGCGAACGCTTCCCGGCGTTGGCGGAGGCGCTCAACCAGTTTGTAGATATAGTGGTGGATGTGGCTGTCGAGGCCGTGAATCAGATCGCCGACGATCTCAAGGCGGCTGTGACCGCGTTGGCAGATACGCTGAGCAGCGCGCTGGACAAGCTGCTCGATGTATTCCAGGGTTTGATTCAGGCGCAGCTGGCAGTCATCACCGCGCTGGTGACGGGCGACTTTGCGGAAGCGGCGCGCATCATCTTCGAGACCGCGCTCAGGACTTTGGGGTTGCCGGCGGATCAGATCATGGGTATCCTCAATAAGGCCGGCGAAACAATCAAGCAGATTTTCTCCGATCCTATTGGCTTTTTGAGCAATTTGGCCTCTGCTGTGAAATTGGGGTTGGATAATTTCATTGGTAACATTGTGACCCACCTGCAAAATGGGTTCATTGCCTGGCTTACCGGGTCATTGGGTGAAGTTGGTATCACTTTACCTGAAAAGTTCGATCTGCAGGGGATTTTCCAACTGGCATTACAAGTCCTCGGTGTTTCGATGGATCAGATCAAGGGTAAAGTGACGGCCTTGCTGGGCTTTGACATCTTCGCCATCATTGATCAGGTCAAGCAAGTCGGGGAAATCTACAAAGAGGGTGGACTGAAGGCGTTGGCCCAGTACGGCCTGGGGCAGTTGATTGGGGAAGATCAGGCGCAGCTGATCTTCGACTTGATCGAGGGTGTACAGGCCATCATCGCCGGCGATTGGGGTAAGGTCTGGGAGCTGGTTAAGCTGCACTTGACCACGCTCAAAGATATGGTTATCGGCAAGATCAAGGACTTCTTGGTCGAGAAAGTCATCAAGGCTGGGATCACCTGGATTGTCAGTATGTTGAACCCAGCAGGGGCGATTGTACGCGCGATCAAGGGCATCTATGACATTATCATGTTCTTCGTCGAGCGTGGGCAGCAGATCATGGCGCTGGTGAGCGCGGTGACGGATTCCATCGCTGCGATTGCGACCGGCAACCTGGGCGCAGCGGCAGACAAGGTCGAACAATCCCTGGCCAAGGGCATCCCGGTAGCTATTGGGTTCCTCTCGTCGCTGCTGGGGCTGGGCGGCATCACGGAGAAAGTGAAATCGGTCATTGAGTCGGTGCGGACCACGGTGGACAATGCCATCAATGCGGTGTTCAATTCCAAGCCGATTCAGGCGGTTGCCAAGTTCATCCGGGGGATTGTGGACAAGATCAAGGGCGGGATCAACAAGATCAAGAATTTCCTGTTCCCGCAGAAGCAGTTTGCTATCGCGTCCGAATCGCACACCTTGTCGCTCAAGGGCGAAGAAGGGAAGCCGGTGCTGTTCATGGCCAGCACCCCGCGTCCGCTAATCGAGCGGCTGAATGAGGCGAAAGCTGATCCGGCTCTGGACGCGACAGCCAAGGGCGAGATCCCGCTGGCCGAGACCTTGCTGGGTGAGATCGAGACGTTGGGTGAGCAGGCGAACAAGGAGACTGATCCTGTTAAGCAGGAAGGCTTCAAGTCGCAGATTGATGTCAAGTACGGGGCCTTGGTGCCTAAATTGGTGAAGATTCTTGGTGTGCCGGAACTCACCGGGCAGGCCAAGATCAAGTATGACCAGGTGATGGCTGATACGCACATCCCGGCGGCATTGCGGGAGCGCTTCGATACGCAGGTGAAGGGGAAGTTGATCAGCGAGGGTGTCGGTGGCGATCGCATGCCGTTGTTGATCGGCGTAGTCACTGGCGGCGATTACCTGGCGAAAGGCCCGGATATCCCCGTTAAGGAATTGGAAGATAAGGGGGGCATGACCCGTGTTATCCCCTTGCGCACCATTTGGAAGGACAATCTGGCAACGTCTTACAAGAGCAAGTACCGCTCTTTTGAAGCCTGGTTGGGTGCGCTGGTAAAAGACAGCAGTGCGTTCAACCCCAGCACGCATTTGAACAAGGGGAGCACCATTCCCGGTGAATACGCGACGGCCTGGTGGGCACCCCGTGACTCCCAGAAGGGTAATACCATGGCGGAGCTAATCACGGAACTGGCCTTGAATCCGGCCAGCTACGATGGTGGTTGTATCCGCGCCACGGTTGGGGCGGCTGCGGCGAAGATGGCGGGCTTCAAGAAGCCCACCGCGCTGGATGGCATCTTCTTTACCGAATTTGTCACCGCGCCGAGCAGCCCGTGGGGCGTCACTGGCGGCGGCTCGCTGGAAGCCGTCGCGCCCAAGATTGCCCTGAGCCAGACCACGCAGTTGGAGTTCATGGATGGAGATATGTCGAAGGCGGATTTGGATGATGAATTAACGGTGGCAAGTAAAAACTTTGGGATGGAACTTTTTTCGCGCCAAAAATTTCAGGATTTAGTGGTGGTTACACAGGGTAAGGCCTTAACTATTCTAAATGATGGGATGGATAAAAAAGTGCTATTTAGAGTGGGAGCTGGGCCTAGCACCCAATACACTTTTGATGCAGCGAAGGCGGCTCATCCTTCAGGTTCAACCTATATTGAAAATTTTGGTGGTAAATACCAAATCAAAGATGAGTATTATAAGCAAAAAGGGTTTATTCGCGGTACATTTTACGGTAAAGATTATAGGAGTCCGGTGAAAGCTTGGAAGAATGATAGACTTGCAACTCCGTTTGGACAAAAGACTTCCAGTGGTTATGCAGGTATACGGCATCCCTCTGATCCTAATAAGTATAATTACAATGGCACTTACTACGAGAACTCTGGCAATACAATAGCTACCATTGAACATACATATAAGGTATCTGATCATTGGAATGATACGGGGTATAACCAAACACAATCTGTACGTAAAGACTTTTTTAATGGCATTCCCAAATTAGATATTATGCCAAAAAGTCTGAACTCTTCTGAAGGGGCTTCTGATAGTAATAGCTACCAGCGCGAAGTTGGTCTTGATTTCCGCCATTAGGAGGCAAAATGAGTGCGTTTTATATTTGGAATCCTAGTGCAACTTCGGTAAAATCAAATTGCATTATAGAGATGGTAGTGACTAACGGTGATGTGTCAGGTATAGCTCAAGATCGTAAGTTTATGCAAGGCTTGCTAGAAGAAATTGGAATTTGCGAGACTCCAATGAAATGGTCCGTAACTCCATGCCGAAGCAAATACTATAGTGAATACTTGGATGAGGAGGACTGGCGGGACATTTGGCAAATTGTTTGGAAATTGCAAATAACAATTGATCAGCCGGTTTGTACTGAAATCAAGGCTAATTCACTTATCCCTTGGACGCCTACTGATATTACTGGTGATAAATGGATCAAAATCGTTGACGAGGATAAAACAACCTGTTTCGTTGTTAGTGATTTTAATAATGATGTGGGTTTACGGAAAGCAAAGGCAGCTATTTTAAGTAATTCCCAAGTAGAAATCATGCGGGAGAAATATAGGGTTGATATTCCCACTTTTAGCTACACGAAGGTGTTGGGGAAATATAAGCAACTCCAGGTGAGTTTAGGTAAGTTCGAGAAAAATTTTTATGTTCTTGGCGCTGATTACGCAGAGATTGTCTTGAGTTTGTGCCAGGATTCAGGAGGCACGATTAATTTTGACGAGAGACGCGCATAAAGCATTTGTTGGTAAATGATTTTTTACAAATAAACTAACAGAGGTTTCCCTTTGACCACCTTTGAAACCATCCCCCTCACCGGCGACCTGACCCAATTGGTCGCTGACCAACTCGCCACCGGTATGTACCGAGGCCGCGAGGATAGCGCGCCGGGCGATTGGCTGGCGCGCGCGTGGCACGCGCTGCCCGCCGCCGAGCGCCCCCGATTGACCGCCGCCATCCACGCGGCGCTGACCCATGTCAACCCGCAGGTGCGCGCTGAGGCCGTGCGCCTGCTCGATGGCAACCCGCGCATGGCCGATCCCCAACGCTTGCTCGATCTGGTCGAGCGGCGCTGGGACTTGTTCAAGGGTCTGCGCGGCCCACTCGACCCGCCCAGCGTGGATCGCGGGCGCGATCTGGTGCAGCTGGTCGCGGATCGCGCAAGCGGTTCACGCGGTACACACTTCCGGCAAACGCTGGCCCACGATCCGGTGTACGGCCTCCACGTCCTGGCGGCGCTGGCGGATGAAGAGCCGGATTGGGCCGCGGCGCACATCCATGAGCTGGTCACGCCTGCGCTCGATCCGGAAGGAACACGGTTGACCGTACTGGTGTACAACCTGCAACGGCGACCCGCGGCGTTGCGCCAGGCCGTGGTGAACCTGGCGGCCCGGCAGCCGGAAATCAAAGCGCGGTTGGCGGCGACGTTGCAAGCGGAGGTAGCGTCACCAAAGATACGGGAAGACTTGCGGGAATTGCTTCCCGAATAAATCTTAGGGTTCACCCCCGGCGCATCTGCGACGGGGGTTTTTGTTTGCCTTGCCTTGGGGATGGGATATACTTAAGAGAACACATCCGCTTGGATGTGATTTTTCTGGTCAACGCATAGATCAATTAGGGAGGTAAGATATGGTTTTACAATCCGTTCACATGATGCAGAAAAATCCATACAGCATGAAAGTCTTCGAACTTGAATCCTCCGAAATCGGGGATAAATTTGTGGTTCGGGTTTCGCTGCCGGCCAGTTACGAGATGACGCCGGAGCGCCACTATCCTGTGTTGGTCGTGTTGGATGGCGATGCGGCGCTGGGGGCCGCGACCACGACGATGGATTACATCAACCTGGGTAGTAATTTTGGCATGGGCAAGAATGTGCCGGATATGATTGTCGTGGGCATTGGATACGAACGGGGGGCGATTCCCTGGTTATTCACCCGTGTGCGGGATTTCACGCCTACTGAAGACCCGGCGTTTAATTACAACAATCCTCATTTTCAGATTCCTGCCAGTGGCGGGGCGGAGAAATTCTACACATTTTTGGTGGATAGTATCCTGCCAGCAGTGGCGGCGAATTTCCGGGTGGATGATGCGTTGATGGTCTTAGCCGGACATTCGATGGGGGGCTTGTTTGCGCTGTATGCGTTGTTGCAACCCAATCCGGTGTTCCATAAGTATATGTTGATCAGTCCGTTTGTGGGCTGGGATAACCGGGCGATCTTCGGGTTGGAAGCGGATTTTGCGGCTCACAATTCAGCGTTGAAAGCGGATGTCTTCTTCTCCTATTGCGCGGCTGAGCCAACGCCTTTCTATATCGCTGAAGTTAAGGATATCGTCAACGTGATGATTGAACGGCAGTATGCGGGCTTCCACTGTTCTGTGCGGGATTACCCGGAAGAGAATCACTTTTCTGTCATTTCCAAAGCTTTTGCCGATGGATTGTTCGCGCTTTTTGAAGGGTAAGCTCGTTAGTGGCTGTACTGCGAGTTTTTTGAGGGGCTGGGCTGGGTGTGAATGGTCTGGGTTCTGTGCCGGGGCGACGCTATCCGTCGCCCCGGTTTCATTTTGGATGGGTTCTTATCCTGGCTGAAGGCTGGTGTCAAAGGATAAAAGGGATAAACAGGGTGCTCCGCTGTTTGTAGCCCGCGAACTCGGGATAACGCGCCAGGGAGCGATCTTTTTGTATCATGCGGGGCAACCAGCCCGCGAGCACCAGGCCAAACAGAATCGCAATCGGCAACCAGTGCCTGGCAAGCATCCCGAACCCCAAATAGATGAGCAGTTCTCCGAAGTAGTTGATGTTGCGGCAGCGGGCGAACAGGCCCTCGGTAATGAGCTGTCCGGGCTGCAAGCGGAGGGTCGTGTGCTTGTACATATCGGCGCTAAAATGCAGGAATACGCCGAGCGTGTAGAGGCTGATGCAGAGCGCCAGATACCAGGGCGGTGCTTGCACCCCGCGCGCGATCAACAGCCACGGCGCAATCCAGTAGAGCGTCAACCCGCCCCAAGCCACCAGCCCGAAAAACAGGCTGGCACGTTGCTCCCAGGCTTTATCGGCGAAAAACAGGCTTTTGAGGTTCCACAAAATGCCGTAACTCCCATGCAAGGCAAGATAAATCCAGGCGGTGGAATTGTCCCATTGCCGATATAGGGCAATGAGCGCCAGAACGAAAAACCCGGTAAGGAGCTTATGTGAATTAATGAAATGTTTTTGCTTCATATTGCCTTTAATCCTTGAAGTGCAGTGGATATTTCCCACGCGATAGCCCTAAAATCGGAACGGTCCACGCCGGCGAGATTTCGTGAAACAGATACATCAATTTGAGATAACCCGGTCCCGGTATGTTCACGCCGGTACAGGCCCTTCTCATGTCCTGGCGTTTTACATGCCTTTGACCGCGAACCAGCTGCTTTTTTGGCCTGCGACTTGCACCGGACGGATAACGTCCGTCTCTACCAGCGCTTTCAAGGCTTGTGTTATATCTGCGGGTGCCCACTGGAACACTTTGCGCACGTCGCGTTCTTCCGCTGCTCCTACGGAGCAAATGTAGTGTTCCAGTAATACTCGTTGCGCCTCGCTGATGCCAATGGCGCGCGCTTGTTCGGGCAGCGCAGGGTAGTGGCGGTGGACGCAATCGTAGACGAAGGCGTAGCGCCATGCACCAGCCTCGGCTACGCCCACCGGCAGGATTTTGAAATCGGCTTGCAGCGTATCCAGGGCGCGGTTGAAGGGCGAGGTAGCTGTTGCGGCAGTTAAGTTCGTCGCTTTGCGTAAGGCTACTGTGCTCAGAGGGCCTTCGCGTAGTAATGTCTCGTAAACAGTTTTGGCCTCTAGCGTGAGCAGCCCGTGACGGTATTGATCCAGGTAATCCTCTTCGGGTGAGCCAAAATTTTCGCTGAGTGCGTAAAAATACGGGGCCAGCCGCAGCGCAATCAGCGTAGCTTTTTTACGCAGCACTTTGGCATAGTACCACCACTGCTTGCCCAGTGCTGCATCTTTCCAGCCCCAGGTGACATGGCCTGGATCGTCATGGGCGTTGGGGACGGGCCGGTCACCGGCTACAGCAGCCCATAGACTGGGCATGATGACGCCCTTGATAGGCCAGAACATTATGAAACCTCGTGCTTCTACAAACTTACGGGCTTCTTCGACGCTACGCACACGCTGGTTGAGCCGGAACGTCTCGGTACGAAAGGAGAGAATCTGTTGTTGTATTAGGCTGTTCATGAGTGTTTGCCAATTCCGCTCATGCGGTACGCATTACGGTTCTCCCCATTCTTGTTCCCAGCCTACTTTTGTTGCGTCTGCTGCTCCACCCAACTCCAGATAAACGCTTTCCACATTGAGCCGGTGCGGCCCGGCATTCTCTTCGGCAGGTTGGCGGAAACGCATATCCGCACACGCAGCAACGGTTTCTTCGATTGATTTGCCGTTTGTAAGCGCTTCTGTCACCCGCTGTCGCAGCTCGGCAAGATAGGCGCGATCTGCAGCTACCCGGGCGGTGATTTCGGCGGTGGCGGTGGTAGGATGGCCGTGCCCTGGCATGAGGGCGTGGATGTCACGCTGCGCCAGCTGTGCCAGTGTGGACTCGTAGGCTGCCAGGTTGTGGCTAATCATTGGGATTTCCAGATCGCTCAGCATATCGGCGGCCCACAGCAAGCCGCTTTCTGGATGGTGGATGACCAGTTGATCGGGTGCGTGTCCCGGCGCGTGGAGCAGGTGTAGCGTAGCGTCGCCGATGGTAAGGTGAAGTTCGGTCTCGAAGGTGAGGTGTGGCAGGGGGAGCGTGAAGGGGATGGCCCGCTTGATGGGGGCTTGCGCATCAAAGCGTGCTACCTGTTGTCGCAAGGCATCGGCGCGCTCGCGCAGCACCTTGCGGTAGTCCGTGTGGGTGATGATTTTTACATCGGGGAAGGCCTCCACACCCAGGAAGTGATCCCAATGCGCGTGGGTGATGACCAAAGCGCGCGGTTCAATCCCCTGCGCGATAACAAATTCCGTGATGATAGCGATTTCCTGCGGCAGGACGCCCGGATCAATGAGCAAGCCTTGTCCCTGGCTGATGAAGACGCCGCTGTTAGTATGGAACACCCGGCTTCGCGTGTACCAGAGATAATCGGTGAGTTGGGTTATGGGCATAGATTAGTCCTTGTAGCAATGTTATTAAGTTAAGCCCTGGCAGGTTTCGCTCAAATTGGAGGGGATAGTATTTTACCGGTGAATAACGATCTCTTGTAAACTCAAGGCCTGGAAACCTGCCAGGTCTATATCCTAAACTTAATGCCATTAGTCCTTGTGGCAATCCTTGCTGTGATATGTGAGGCGGGATGTATGAAGGGCGTCGCGCTTCACCCCGCCCATCTGCTCCACAGCTGTACGGATGGCGACGGGATCGGCCTGGCGTAGCGCGCTCGCAGGCGCGGGGCGGTCGCCTAGCACTACCGTTACCATACCTGTACGGCAGGGGATGGCGAGATCGGCCATATATTCGATGTCGGATTCGCGGATGAAAATTTCACGCTCCGGGAAAAACCCACTCTCTTTGAGTGTTACATACAGTCCATCCACGCCAGATGTATACAAATCGTTGATCTCCTCAGCGGCGGCGAAGCGATCCCAGGTGGATTCGATGAACGTGATGCGCCGCCATCGTAGGCTAGGGATGGGCGGATCGCGTCGTACCAGCGGGCCGAGTTGCAACTTGTAGTAGAGTTCATCGGCGTTGGGATGCGCCGCCTCAGCGGGTAGCAGATCCTTGCGCCGGGTCAGCTCGTGCCCGCGCACTTCGGCGTACCAGTGGACGCCCCATTTTTCATCCTTGAAAGCTGTGGTGAAGTAAAGCGCCAGTACCGCCGCGTCCAGTGTGGACGGCGGCGCGTTTTTTTGGGGGATACGATACCAGCCCTCGTCGCGTGCGAGGGTAAAATCTTGGGGGGTTTTCATCACCCCTACCAGTACCCGGTCGGCGGCATGGAACATCGTGTGACCTCCAGCGTTGGGATGAGCAAAGTATAATCCGGCGGGGGCGAATGTCAACTGTGTGAATCGAGCGAATTAGCGAATCGCCGAAGGGTGTTGACAATTCCTAAAATTGGGTAGGATAGGGATTGGGTTACTTGTGTTCGTGCGTTGACTACATTGTTGCATTAGGAGATAAGTATGCACATTCATCATATCGCTATTGCTGTGACCGACATGGACGAGGCTTTGAAGTTCTACCGCGACGCGCTGGGCGTCGAAGTGGCTGGGCGGCGCGATGTACCTGCTGAGGGCGTTGAAATCGCTTTTTTGCCGATGGGCGAGACTGAGCTGGAACTCTTGCGTCCGCTTGATCCGGAGAACAATATCGGCAAATTCATTGAGAAGCGCGGCGAGGGGATTCACCATATCTGTGTGGAAGTGGCGGACATCGAGGCCGCCGTGGCGCAGCTCGAGGCCGCCGGCGGGCGGCTGGCAACCGAGCTCCGCGCTCATCCCGATGGCACGCGCTACGTTTTCATCCACCCCAAGAGCACGCGTGGGGTGCTGATGGAACTCTATCAGAAGCCATCGGAGGCATAATGTGTGGTTTTGCGCGTATCTGTCTCTTGTTAATCGCCGTGGTGGTGGTCTTGACGGGGGCGTTGCTGGTGCATGCTCAGGATGCTGATCCGCCTGATGTTTCTACCGAGTCGCCCACGCCCCAGCCCACCTATCAGGTGATTCTGCCTTTGCCGAGCAGTCCGCCGAGCGCTGCGCCTGTGCGGGGAGGCCCTGCCTGGATGCCGCCCGCGCTGGTGGCTTTTGGGCGACGTTACGGGTCATTTGTTTTGTTGTTGTTAGCGTTAGGGGCTTTTGTCTGGCTCAAACGTAAACGGCGGAAGTAGCGAGCAGGGGCTTGTCGAGAGATGCTCTTGAGCAAGCCCCTGTTGCGTGCTATGTCGAGAACCGGCGGCGATTGAGGTTGGTCAAAACCATCGCCATTGCGCCGCAAAAGTCGCCCGGTCAAAGCCGTCAATAGGCGTGTTTTGAGCCATATACAGGGTTAGGTTTGTGGTACGTTTGACGAGCGCAGAGGCCTTCGACAGGCTCAGGCACCGGAAGCAGCCCGGTGGCTGAGCCTGCCGCAGCCCGGTGGCTGAGCCTGCCGAAGCCTCTCCCGGTTGTCCTACGGCATTGCCTTTGATTGCGCCTACCTTCTCACTTCCCCTAATACATCCTCTACCGTAAGCCATCCCTGGCCCGGAAAAAGCCGCGCGATCTGGGGTGCGAACAGGGGCGAGGTGGTGAGCAGAGCCGGCGCGTCATCGGCGATGATTTCCCCATCGCTCAGCAGTACGACGCGCCCGGCGACTTGCGCCACTAGTTCCACATCGTGCGTCACCAGCAGGATTGCCATCCCCTCGGCCAGCCATTCACGCAGCAGTGCTGCCAATGCCTCCTTGGCTTGATAATCCAGCCCCCGTGTGGGTTCATCGAGCAGCAGCACACGGGGGTGGGTGATGGTGATGGCGCCCAGCGCCGCCCGCTGCCGCTGGCCTACGCTGAGGTCGCGGGGATAGCGCCCGGCAACGTCTGTCAGGCCCAATCGCCCTAGCAGCGCGGCGGGTACCAGCGGTGGATGGGCCAGCAGGCCGTGATTCCGCAGGGTGATGGTGAGCTCCTCGGTTACGCTATCGGCGAAGAGTAGATCGTCGGGCGTCTGGGGTAGATAGCCGATTTCCCGGCAGATCTCGGCGGTCTCGCGGCCCGCCAGAGCGCGCCCGGCGAGGCGGACAGCGCCCTGTTGCGCCCGCAGCAGGCCCACGATGCACTTGAGGAGCGTCGTCTTCCCGGAACCGTTCCGCCCCATCAACGCCACCAGTTCCCCGCCCCGCAGCTGCAAATTGACGTTCCGCAGAGTGGCCTTCCCGTTGTAGGCGAAGTTCAGCCCCTCAATTTGGAGCAACGCCTGCCCGTTCTTGCCCACCAGCGGCGGTGGCGCGGCGGGCGCAGCGCGCGTGACGCCCCGAGCAAAAGCCCGCCCCTCTTTGATGGTCAGCGGCAGGGGCGACCAACCCAGCACTTTGCCCAGCGTGACCAGGGGTGGGGTGAGCGGGATGCCGGCCAGCACGTCACGGGGCGGGCCGCTCAGCGCGGGTTGCTGCGCTTCCAGGTAGATCAGTTGATCTACATAAGGCAACACGCGCTCCAGCCGATGCTCGGCGAGAACGATGGTCAACCCCAAATCCTGGTTCAGCCGCACCAAGGCCTGTAAGACCTCTTCGGCGGACTGCGGATCGAGCTGGGAGGTTGGCTCATCGAGGGCCAGGATGCGGGGACGCAGGGCCAGGGCGGTGGCGATGGCGACGCGCTGTTTCTCGCCGCCGGAGAGCGTCGCCAGCGCGCGGTCGCGCAACGCGACCAGATCCAGCAGTTGCAGCACCTCCTCAACGCGCAGCCGCATCTCGGTCGGCGGCAGGGCCGCGTTTTCCAGCGCAAAAGCGATTTCGTCCTCTACATGATCCAGCACGAACTGGGCTTCGGGGTCCTGGAAGACGAAGCCGACCACGCGGCTCAGGGTTTGTGGCCCGGCGGCGATGGGATTGTGCCCGGCGACGGTGATGCGTCCCTGCACCGTCCCGCCGCTGAAGTGAGGCACCAGGCCGTTGAGGCAGCGCAGCAGCGTGGATTTCCCCCCACCCGAAGGCCCGGCCAGCAGGACGAATTGTCCCTCGGCGATGGTGAGCGATACGTCGCGCAGGGCTGGTGCCTCCCCGCTGGGATAGGTGTAGGTCAGGTTTTCAAGCTCAATCATCTGTTTCCTCTATGAATGGCGAGATTGTGACACATTACTCGTCACCCATCTCCCCTGCATCTCTTGTTTTCTCGCGCGCGGGTATCAGCCCCGGCACGAGCAGTCCCAACAACCCTAGCGCCGTGAGGGGGTCGAAGTTGGGCCATGCGAGTTGGGGGTAGGGGCTGTAGACCATCCAGGCACGGCGGCTGAGGAGCGTCCCCAGCGCCAGCAGGCATCCCGCCACGATCCAGGTGTCTTGTGCGCGCCACCGGCGGGGCCGGTAGACGGTGTGCCGGTTGCCGCGCCCGGCCAGCCACAGGGCCGTGAGCATCAGGGCCACGCCCAGCGCGCCCACGCCGAGCAGTACCGGGCGCAGCGCTGGCGTGAAGAGATAGCCTAGCCAGCCGCCCAACAGGACCAATAGTCCTAGCGCGAGTAGCCCCTGCGTGCGGAGCGGTTGCGCTGTGTCGGTGACAGAGGCATAGCCGCGCGCGACCATCGCTTCGGCCAGCCCCAGGGCGCGTTCGAGGGCGCTCACCAGTAGCGGTGTGAAGATGGGCAGCCAGTCGCGCAGCCCGCGTAGCCGGTGCCCGCGCACGGCCTGCGCTTCGCGGATGCGGTGCAGGCTGTGGGTGGTCTGCGGGATGAAGGTCAGCGCGATGGAGAGCACCACGCCGCTCTCGTGAAAGGCGCGGGGCGTCAGTTTGAGGAGCTCCCGCGTCGCCACGGCCTGGTTGAAGGCGGCAAAGCCGCTGAAGATCACGGTGAGATTTAGGCCATTGATCGCGCCGAAAGCCAGCGCCTCCAGGGTGAGCGCGCCGCCCAGCAGGGGCAGCCACGCCGGTAGGCGCAGCAGCACCGTCGCGCCGAAGTGCGATGTGAGGGCGTTGAAGAGCGCGCCTAGTGGCACGGCGATTAGCGCAAAGCGCAGCGGGGCCAGCGGCGACGGGCGTCCTGAGCCGGTGGATGCGCTGACAACGTCGGCGGCGCCGGCAGTATCGTAGACCCACAGCGTCATCAGCAGGAGCAGCAGGCTGTAGAGCGGATTGCGGCTGTAGGATGCGCCGAGCAGTACGGTGACGGCCCAGAGCAGCAACGCGCGGGCGTCAGCCACGGCTCACCTCAAAGTGGAAGCGCAGTCGGAAGCGGGTCAGTGCCTTGATCATCGGTGCGGCGAGGACGAGCAGCAGGGCCACGTTGCCGATGGCGCGGATCACGTCCCAGGCCAGGGAGGTGGTCGCGTAGAAGGCGGCATAGCGTGCCAGGGTCTCCGGCAGGCTGAGGCCGTAGCGCCAGGATTGGTCCAGCGGGCCGAGGATGAAGGGCCAGAAGTAGAGGTTGATGATCACGCCGTAGAGCAGGCCCCAGGCAAAGCCGAAGGCGTAGATCAGGGGCAATTCCCAGCGTCGGCCCTGGTGAGGCAGCCATCCGGCGGTCATGCCCGCCCAGCCCGCGGTGAACATTTGAAAGGGCAGCCATGGGCCGACGCCGCCGGTCAGCAGCGCGGAGGTCAGCAGCGTGAAGGCCCCCATCAAAAAGCCAAAGCGCGGGCCGAAGACGTATCCGGCGATGATGATGGGGGCGAAGATGGGGGAGAAACCGCCGGGTAGCGGGATGGCGACTTCAATGAAGCGCAGGACGCTGGTGACGGCGACTAGCACGCCCAGCATGGCGATGGTTTTGGCGCTGAGGCTTTGGCCTTGCAGCTCCACCAGCAGTGCCAGCAACGCCAATCCGACCAGGGCGGCGGTGAGCAGGGGCGCGACCTGCTGTTGCACGTCACCCACAGGTGTGCTGCCCGTGAGGGGATCGAAGAAGGGGTAGAGGAAGGTCAGAACGCCCAGCGCGCCGCTGAGCGTGTAGATGATCCCCGCGAGCAGCTTCTGCATGGTTATCTTTGCCGCCGCAGCCGCCAGATCAATCCGGCGAGCAGTCCCCCGGCGATGAGGGCGAAGGTTACATAGTTCGCAACGGGCGAAGACGGGGGAGCGACTGCGGGCGTGGGGGTGGGGGGGAGGGCTGAAGGTGTCGCCGTCGGCGTTGCAGTGGGCGTCTCCGTAAGCGTAGGAGCGGGCGTTGCGGTTGCGGTGGGGGTGGCCGGCGGCGCTTGGGTGGCGATAGGTGTGGGTGTCCGCGTTGCCGTCGCTGTCGCGGTGGGCTGCGGCATGGCAGTTCTGGAGGGGGGAGCGGGCGTCACGGTGGGCGTGGGGGTGCCGGGGAGCACGCCCAGGGTTAGATCGTAGCTGCGCTCGCCGTGGATATTGACCACCCGCAGGGTGAACTCCTGCGTGACGGTGGGGCAGACTTCCCGGCTCCCATTGAGGGGGACGGCTTCGCCATCGAGATAGGCGGCGGTGGTGTGGGTGCTATCCCAGCGGACGTGCGTACAGGTTCCGGCGTGGAGGGGATTGTGGTCGAGCCGGAACCAGGCTTCGGGCAGGGGCAGCGGCATGGCGGTGGGTGGGATGGGGGTTGGCGGGAGCTGCGTTGCTGTCGGCGGTATGGGTGTGGCCGTGGGGGACGGTGGAGCGCAGATCTCGTCGAAGGCAATCATAGGCGGCGGGCTGCCCCGTCCCCAGCTCCAGCCTTCGATAGCGCCGTGGCGCACTGTCGTGGCGTTCGCTCCCAGCTGGGAGTAGACCCATTGCCCGCCGTCCCAACGCCAGTAGGCCCAGTAATCCGGCGCAGCGCACAGCAGACAGCTCTCCACCGGGCAGCCGGTGGCTTCGATGGCGCAAATGGCCGCGCCGGTAGCATCGAAGGAGGCCGTGATGCCCAATCCGGAGCGCGTCAGAACGTCGTAACCGCTGATTTCCGGCTCGTCGAAGCTTACGCAACGGGAGACCGTTGTACCGCCGAAATGCACCACCAGCGCGGCACGGTTAGGGGACTGGGCCTGAGCCGGGGCGCGCTGGGACAGCCCTGCCACGAGTAGCGGCAGGGTGAGAAGTAAGGCCCATGCACTTGATTTTATCTTCATCGCATTTCCAAAGGTGGGCAACGCACTTTGAGGCGTGCGTTGCCCCCGAAATACAGCTCAGTCGCGCTGAACCAAAGGCAGATAGATAGTCGCCGCCGGCGCACAGGGCGCTAGTGTGGCTGCGCGCACCGGGAAAGGCCGATACAGCAACGCCGTAATCGCTTGCTGCGTCGCCCCCTGATTCGCGCCCAATCCGGGCTGCCACTTGAAGCTGCCGTCGGGCAGCTGCGCTCCCAGTAGAAAGGCGATGGGCTGGGTCCCGCTGATGGCCCAGGTCCCCGTCAGCGGGTCTTGGCCGGTTGCCAATAAAGCCTGCACCACATAAGATGTCGAATTCGTGTCGCTTTCCGTGCCCCAGGGTGAGGTCGGCGAGTAGGGGAAGCCGCCGTCGGTGTTCTGCGCCTGCTCCAGGTAGTGCAGTCCGCTGATGATGGCTGTGGACGTGAGCGGCTCTCCGGCAGCGATAAGCGCCTGGAGGGCCAGGGAGGTACTATTGGTATCGGTATCCCAGCCAATGCCCCATTCCCAGCCGCCATCGGGTTGCTGCTGTGCCAGGAGATAGGTTGTCGCCGTGGGCGGGATACTCTGGCCCAGGGCAGCTGTCCCTAGCATCGCCAGGGCGTGCGGGGCCGCGCCGGACTCGAAGGTGCCGGTTGCCGGGTCATAATGATCTATTGGCTGTCTGACTGCGAAAGGCCAGCAGGTATCGTGCGGGGTCAGCGCCAGCGCGAGTTTCCCCGCGCCACCAGCGGTAGCTGCCAGTGTCTGCCCGTTGTTGAGCATGGTGGCGAGGGTGTCGGGCGCGGGTGTCTGCCGGTTGGCGCCCAGGGCGATCAGCACTTCGGCGGTGTTGCCGGGCGTGCCGTAGCCGCCATCAGCCTGTTGTTGATCCAGCAGCCAGCCCAGGCCGTGTTGCGCGGCCACCAGCGCGGGTGCGGGCGGCGGTTCGACAGCGCTCCAGTCCGGATCACTCCAAGAGAAGCTCTCGATGTGCCCGGTTTGGGTGATCATCGTATCGGCGATGCCGACCATGCGCCCGGCCCAGGCGTCAGCATCCCAATGATAGGTAGCCCAGTAACGGTCGCCGTTGTCGCAGGTGCCGCTGCCGTCGCCCACCTCTTCGATGCTGCACAAAAACTGCCCCCATCCGTGGTCGGCGGTCGAGAAATTCAAGCCGCTCAATTCCAGCGCGTGATAGGCTGAGATCGGTTCGGTAAAAGTGATGGGCCTCACAAGGGTATCGTGATCCCCGAAGCGGACTACAACATAGGCGGTGTTGTGCGCCAATTGCGCCTCTGGCGCGTGTGCAGTTACTCCTGCATGGACGGTTAGTGTGGTGAGCAGCCCTACACTGAGCAGCATTCCCAGCGCGATGCTGAGCAAAAGCCATTTGGATTTCATAAAGTTATCTCCTTGTGTGTTTTGATAGGTTTAGTACGGTCATCACAGCCACAAGGCCCTCTTCCGACCGTAGAAAGAGGGCAACAAAAAAGCCCTCCCCCTTACGTCGGTAGGGGAAGGGCTTGCCCATAGCAAGAAACCTTCATACGCCACCCCCTTTCCGCGAAGGTATTACGAGCGTACTGATAGAGGCGGGTATCCTGGCTTCGCTGGGTGGTTACACCCAGCGCTACAGTTGCGGGACAGCGCCGGACTTCGACCGGCTTCCCCCTCAGCGCCCCGGGCTTCCGGGCCTCGTGGGCACCTCTATCAACCAGGGTATTATAGCCGGGGTTAGAGTGAAGTCAAATTGACACAAAAATAGGGGGCGCGTATAATGATAGCGAAATGGGGCCGGGTTTAATTGCTCAGGCCTATGCTAGTTGGAAGTGGCAGCCGTTCGTGGTGCAGTTCCCTTGTTACAGCGGAGTCAATAATGTTGTTGAGAGAAAAATGAAAGTTCAATGCACAATCTAAACGAGATCACCAGTGTGCAAAACTCACGGGTTAAGGCGTGGGCTTCCCTCCGGCTACATAAACATCGCCAGCAGACGGGCTTGTTTTTGGTGGAAGGCGCGCGGCTGGTGGCTGAAGCCTTGCTGACCCAGCAACCGATGGAGGCCATTATCTACTGCGAATCGTTTCTGGCTACGGAACGCGCCCGGCATATTATCCGTTCCGCGCCTCCCAACCTTGTGTGGCGGGTCAGCGAGGAAGTTGCTATAAAGTTGTCGGAACGGAACCGCCCCGGAGAACTGTTCTGTGTGTGCAAGCAGGTGGATGTGTCGTTGGATGCGCTGCCCGCCACCGGCAATCCATTTTTCGTGGTGTTGGATGAGCCGCGCGGGCCAGGCAATCTTGGCACCACGCTGCGAACAGCGGAAGGGGCGGGTGTTGATGCGTTCATTATCATTGAGCCGGCGGTAGATTTGTACCATTCGGGGGTTGTGCAAACTACGGTTGGCTCGTTGTTCGGATTTCCCATTGCCAGGGCTGCCAGCCGACAGGCATTTCTGGATTGGTATGCGCGCACCTGGGGGATGCGCCCAGAAACGCGCTGTGTGGCTGCCATTCCAGAGGCTGAAGCCGATTATGCTACGCTGGATGATCTGGAACGCCCTGTACTGGCGTTCTTTGGTAACGAAGAGCGCGGGTTGGCACCGGAATTGCGTGCGCTGGCACATGCGGAAATCAGCATCAAGATGCTAGGCCGGGCGGATTCGCTCAATACAGCGAGCGCGGCAGCCGTTATCATCTGTGATATTGTGCGCAAACGGGGCCGTGGGCGGTTTGATTTGCCCCAGCATTTGCGCGTGCCGGAGGGGTTTGAGCAGCCGGGGAAAAGCTGATCTTGAATAGGGACGCTAAGTAGTTATCGGGTGTGGCAGTATGAAAAACACAGAAACTCGGATTATACCAGCGCTGGGACGGCGTTTTTTCGTTCCCCCTTATCTGGCGAGAACGCCCATTGCATTTGCCGCGCTTTTGATTGTAACTGATTGCATGTTGGTGTTGATGCGGCAACCGGCTGCATATTGGCTCAATTATAGCCGCGCGGAAATCGGTAATGCCTGGGTGCAACAAATCTTAACTGCGCATCCTTTGCTTTTTGTTGGGCTGATTGGGGTATACTTGCTTTTGGTGGGGTTGCTTTTGGATGGGCTGTCTTTTTCGCCCGCGTTTGTGTTGTGGATTTTCATTTGTTTTATCCATAGCGAAAATGTGGTTAGTGTAGCGCTATGTGTTTTGAGTAAATATGTCTATCTTGATCCTCTGGCAATCTCTCTGATTCGTTTCGGGGGGGCTGTTCTATTTTTGGGAGTGCTAGGAACGGTTGTTGTCAAAACTTACTTTGCGCCTCGGACTGCGGCCACGGAGACAGCTGCGCTTGTGGTATCCAGTAAACCGGGGCGGTTCCACCGGATTTTTGCAGGGGCGGCGCTCAGCTGGCTGGTATTACTGGCTGTAGGGCTGTTTTTTGCTATGCGCGAGCCGGTCGCTGCCTGGCGGCCTATCATAGCCGCGCGGATGCCAGGCCCACGGTTTCATGCTGCTGCTGCTTATGATCTTCATCGTAATCGCCTGGTGTTGTTTGGCGGGCAGAGTATGTGGCTAGGTGATGATCGATGGAAATACGAATCGGAAACGTGGGAATGGGATGGCGAAAACTGGCATTGGGTTATTTCAGAAGTGGCCCCGTATGCTCGCGCTTCAACAGAGATGGCCTATGACGAACACCGCCAAGTTGTGGTGATGTTCGGCGGGGCAAATGACGGTTACTATTTTGGGGATACCTGGGAGTGGGATGGGCATATCTGGTCTCTCGTGAGCACGCCAGTTGCTCCTACGCGCAGAGGCTCTCACAAAATGCTCTATGATCCGCACCGTCAAGCGGTTGTGCTCTACGGCGGTTATGATGGTACCACCTATTACAATGACGCCTGGGAATGGGACGGGCAGACGTGGTCGCCAATTGCTCTGGAATATAGCCCGCCAGCTAACTATTTCTCGATGTTCTACGATAGCCAGCTTGATCAGATTGTGGTTTCATTGGGGTGGGATACTACTTGGTATTGGCGTGATGCTGTCTGGACGCGTGGGCTATTGGTGAGTGAGCCACAGGTTGCGTATGCCCCTATGGCTTATGATTGGAATCGCCAGCGCGCGGTTTTGTTTGGCGGACATGATCAGGAATACAGTGCAGATACTTGGGTTTTTGAAAACGACGCCTGGCACAAGCTCGAGCTAGCCGTAAGCCCTCCTATGCGCTTGGGACATATTTCCTTTTACGATCCTAACCGGAATCGGGTCATCATCTATGGTGGGTATCGAGATGTTGACGGGACGGTTTTCAGCGATATGTGGGAATTGGTTGTGCCGGACAATTAGCCATCCTGCGGAGCTGCCCATGATTGTATCACAGGAAACATCAGCACTTGCGCGGAGCACCTCACCCGCGGCTTCGGCGCGCTTGCCACGCTTTCTCATCAAGTATCTCATCCTGCTAAGCGTGTCCAGCCTGTACCTGGTTCTGATCCAACAGCCGCCTGGCTATTGGATGGATTTCAAGCGCGCTGTCAGCTATTTTGTGTGGACCCGCGCCTTGCTCGAAAGCCACCCCTTGCTTTTTATTGGCTTTAGCCTCATGCTGGTCCTTGTAATCGGCGGGGCCTTACGGAAATTATCCCGTGCAGCGGCTCTGGTGTTGTGGCTCATTTCGAGCTATCTTTATAGTTTGGTGTTAGCCCGTGCTGTGGACACTATACTGGCGCGCGCGTGGCCTGCGCTGGGCGACTGGCACGGCTATTATGTCATTTTAGGTCTGTTGGCGCTGTTTACCGCTTCTCTTCTCGCGCGTTATGTACGCACAGGGGCTGGCTTGGCGCTTGATGGGCCTGTGACACGGCGGCCTGAGATGCGCCGGAGGGTTATGCTTGGGGTATGTGGCGCATGGTTTTTAGTGTTGAATACGCTGCTGGCTTTTTCGGTAGTCATTCCTGCGTTTGGCTGGCATCCGGTTAGACTTAGGCGTGCGCCTTCAGAACGCTACGCGCCTAAAATGGCTTACAATACCCGGCAGAGTGTGGCGATTATGTTTGGTGGTGAGTCTTCAGATGAAGAACCCTTCAATGATACTTGGGAATGGGATGGCACTACCTGGCGACAGCATTTTCCGCCGGAAAGCCCGCCGCCGCGCTCTAGTTTTGCAATGGCGTATGATGCACATCGGGATAGGGTTGTCTTGTTCGGAGGGCGCAATGGTGACGATGATTTTCGGGATACCTGGGAGTGGGATGGGGCAGCCTGGTTAGAGCGCCAACCGGCCTGGAGTCCGCAGGCGCGCTGTTGCCATTCGATGGTGTATGATGAGCAACGGCAGAAAGTGCTACTTTATGGTGGCTATTATGGGGATGCCATGTTTCTCACCGATGCTTGGGAATGGGATGGTGAAACCTGGCACTTGATTGATCTGGGTGAGGCGACAGGCCCGACTATTAGTGCTCATAGTTTGACTTGTCATGCCGGCATGGAAGCGCTGGTAATCGTTGGTACACCTACTTGGGTTTGGCAAGATGTGGGTTGGACGCAGCTCCAAATGGATATTGCGCCCGTAAGCCGCCAATACGATGGGGTGGCTTATGATCCTTCGGCTGACCAAATAGTTTTATTTGGTGGGCGGCTTGATGAGCGTTCTTCTAATGATACCTGGGTGTTTGACGGGCAAACATGGCGTGCATTGGAGCTCCCCATGTCCCCGACCCCTCGCTGGGGTCATAGCATGTTTTATGATCAGGTACGCAAGCGGGTGATGGTTTTTGGCGGATGGGGGGATACCGCGCCCCTCAATGATATGTGGGAACTTGTGCTCCCCTGACCTGTCAATTTCAGCAGCACGGGCTGCCGTTGCTGGCTGTGTAGGTGAATCAGCCCCATCTTGGTGTGAGGTATAAAAATCCCCATGACTTTTCTTGCTTCTTCGCGCACTTCTCAATCTGAATCGGCCTCCATTGCGGGTATCCGCAGAACGGCACTGTTGCTTCTGATGCCCATTTTGCTTGTCCTCATTTGCTATGCACAGACCATCCCGCTGCCCTATTTCTGGGACGATGTCCCCCATTTTGTGACGATGTCCGGGCGTAGCTACCTTGATATTTGGACGAACAGTATCCGGCATGCTTATTATCGCCCGCTGGCTTTGAGCCTCTACAAATTCATGTTCGACGCTCTGCCCTTTGGCGCGACGGCGTTACCCCATATCTGGCTACTGAGTTTGCATGGCCTCAATAGCTTCCTGGTGGGGCGGCTTTGCCGGTGGCTCGTGAAAAAGCACGGGCTTAGCAGCCGCGGCCTGGATGTGGCCGAGATTGCCGGGAGTCTGGCGTATGCCCTGCTGCCCTTCGCGGCGCTGCCGATTATTCACTTCGCCGCCGCGATGCACCCACTGGCAACCGGGTTCACGTTGATTGGCGTGCTTGCGGCGCTCAAGTTCTATGAATCCCGGCAGCGCAGGTGGTACGCTATCGCCGCCCTGGCGGCACTGCTCGCGCCCTACAATCACGAGGCCGGTGTGATGGCCGGCAGCGTGATGGCCCTGACCTGGTTGATCTACGCCGGGTGGGGCGATCTGCGCCGCAATCTGTGGATTGTTTCCCTGCCAGTGATCAGTGCTGCGTTTTTTGGCGTGTGGCTCATGGTGCCGAAGACCTACACGGGGGGCTTTCACCTCGGTGCAGCGGATGAGATTCTCGCAAAAGTAACCTTTTTTTTCCAGGGTTTGACCTATCCGCTCCAGCCGCTCGCCACACCGCTGATTTATCGCTGGCAATGGTGGGATGTAGGTACGATTTTGCTGATCGGGGGCCTCGCGTTGCTGCTTGCCGGCTACGCTTTATACGAGCAACGCTTGTGGCGGCCTTTCGTGCTGAGCGTCGGTTGGCTAGCTCTGACCATGCTTCCCACCGTCGCCGCCTTACAGTTCGGGTACATCGTCACCAGTCCCCGGCTGCTGTACTTCCCGGCGATTGGGGGCGTCATCCTGTGGAGTGCTGTCCTGGCCGCCTGCCTGACGAATCACAAGCGGCGCTGGGTCAGTTGGGCTATGGCCGTTTTCTGGCTGTTGGGTGTGATGGGCGTGCCGCTTACTTATATCCGCCGTGAGGTGCGCCTGCATGTCTTTGCGTTGTCCCCTTTGCAACAGCTGGCCCACATCGCGCGTGCCTATCCAGACGCTCAGCATTTGGTGGTCAATACCATCAACTGGGTAGCTTATAAGACGCTTGTTTACCCGCTAGGACACGATGGCGTTACCGTATCGGCCAGCTATGTTCGCCCGGCACATCTTGTTATGATCAACTCCGGGGTTGCGCCGCAGGGAGATTTTGTTACCTTCATTGATTTGCGCCCTACATTCGAGCAGTATTACCTGTCTACTCTGGGGGAGACTGAAAGCTGGAACATGGAGCTGTTCACTCACCATATTGCTCACTATGACCATGTGTGGTTGACAACGTATTCTGAATCAAGTACCTCCGTGTTGCCGGTGGGCCATGTGTACGTGGATCCGCACAGCAACCCCGTGCCGGAGCGCTATTTAGCAAATTTTGAGGGTCAAGTGTATTTGTTGCAAGCTACGTATGAAGTGCAAGATCAAGCGTTGCTTATTACCCTCGACTGGCAGCTTGCCGCGCCGGACTTGCGCGCGGATGCAACAGTGTTTGCTAACGTCTTGGATTGTGCGGGCAACGTGCTTGGCCCGGAAAGCGGGCCGCCGTTAGGACGGATGTTGGCGCTCGCATCTTTGCCCGTTGGCGCTCAAGTTCACGATATTCGGCATGTGCCGTTGGTGGCGCTTTCCGCCGATAATTGCTACAGCGTGGAGGTGGGCTTTTTCCACCCGGAAGGGACGCGCATGAATGTGTATGCGCCTGATGGAACGGAGTTTGTCAATCAATTGTTTCCGCTGCGCCGCTAACACTGGGCGCGATTGGGGATTTCTCCCGTTCACCACTTTCTTTGACTCCTCGCTAACTTTTGCTATACTGAGAGCATGAGCTGCTACCACGCTCGAAGGAGGTCCCGTGTCCGCTCTTAATTGCAAAAATTGCGGTGAAGTTCTGTCCCCCGATTTGCGCTTCTGTCCCACCTGTGGACAAGCGCTGTCGCCTGATGCAGCACAAGCGGCAGCTCTCCGCGTCCCGCGACTGCTCATCCATGTGACTGATAAGCCTGACCGTGAAGTATTGCTCAACCGCGTGACATTTACGCTAGGTCGCTTGCCGGATAACGGGATTGTGGTGCCAGAACCGTATGTCTCTAGCCATCACGGGCGGTTGGATTTCCAAGAGGGGGCCTGGCACTATCGTGACCTGAACAGTACTAACGGGACCTACATCAACGGGCGCCGCTCACCTGGCGCCGCGTTGCAAGATGGCGATATTTTGCGTATTGGCGATCCGAACGGTAATTCGGTCAGCCTGACGTTCTACGCAGCCGAGGCGCAAGTTGCCGCGACCGGTCAGCGGGTGATGGGGGCGGTGCAGGTGGGTGCGACTGCGCTTCCCAAGGCTGCCGTCATGGCGATTGGCCGCAACCCGCAAGCCGAGATTCCGCTGCAAGCCCCGGTGATTTCCTGGCAGCACGCCCGGTTGGAGCGTACCCCACAAGGCGCTATCCTCACCGATTTGAACAGCACCAATGGAACCTACGTCAACGGGCACCGGCTCACCCGCCCGTGCCTGTTGCGTGAGGGTGACATGGTGCAAATCGGCCCGTTTACGCTGGCCTATACGGGTGAGACGTTGCAACAGTACGCGGCGACCGCCGGCGTGCGCCTGGATGGGGTGCGGCTTGTCCGCGAGGTCGGCCCGCCCGATCGGCGCAAGCGCATCCTCAACGACATCAGCGTCTCGATTGCGCCGCGCGAGTTTGTGGCAGTGGTCGGCACCAGTGGCGCGGGCAAGTCCACGCTGATGATGGCCCTCAACGGCTTTACCCGTGCGGATGGGCAGGTCCTGGTCAACGGCGACGATCTCTACCAGCACTTCGACCTGTACCGCACGATGGTCGGCTATGTGCCGCAGGACGACATCATCCATAAAGACCTCACCGTAGTCAACGGGCTGCGCTACGCGGCGCAGTTGCGCTTGCCCCCAGATACCTCGTCGCCGGAGATCGAGCGGCGCATTACTGAAGTGCTGGAGATGGTGGAGATGGTCGGCCAGAAGGAGCAGCTGGTGACGAGCCTCAGCGGTGGGCAGCGCAAGCGCGTGAGCATCGCTGTGGAGCTGCTGGCTGAGCCGAACCTGTTCTTCCTTGATGAGCCGACATCGGGCCTGGATCCGGGGTTGGAAAAGAAGATGATGGTAACGATGCGCCACCTGGCTGATGGGGGGCGCACGGTAATTTTGGTGACGCACGCCACCGCTAACATTGTCCAGTGCGACCATGTGTGCTTTCTTTCACAGGGGCGGCTGGTCTACTTTGGGCCGCCGCAGCAGGTGCAGGAGTTCTTCGGTGTCACCACCGGCGATTTTGCCGATGTTTACGGGCTGTTGGACGATCCCGATCCTAAGCTAGCCAAGCAGAAGGCCATTGATTGGGAAGCGCGTTATCGAGAGTCTGAACTGTATAAAACGTATGTCGCCGAGCGGCAAGCGCGACTGCCGGAAGTGCAACAGCAGGCCGCCGCCTCGCCCGCGCAGCAACGCGCCAAAGTCAACATCGCGCGCCAGTTCTTCGTGCTTACCCGTCGCTACCTCGATCTGGTGCTGCGCGACAAGCTGTTGCTGACCGTGCTCATGGTCGTGATGCCCATCATTGGGGCGTTGGTGCTGTTGGTCTCGGAGAGCAACTGGCTAGTGGGCAATCCCCTGGCCGAAATCGAGCAGCAGCTGGCTGAGGGGCTGATTGGCGCAAACAGTTTTACTTACAGTGTCATCTATAACAGCCAGGTGTTACTCTTTATCCTGGCGCTGGCCTCCGTGCTGCTGGGGCTGTTCGCCTCCGTGTACGAAATCGTCAAAGAATGGTCGGTCTACCAGCGCGAGCGCATGGTTTCGCTGCGCATCATTCCCTATCTGGCCTCAAAACTGGTGGTCTTGGGTGCATTTGCGTTCATCCAGTGTTTTTTGCTGATGCTGGTGGTCAGCTTCAAAGTGAAATTCCCCATGGCCGGAGTGTTGTTGCCTGGCCCTTTGGAAATCTACATTACATTGGTGCTGGGTACGATGGCGGCCATTATGCTGGGCCTGTTGATTTCGGCCCTGGTGCCCAACACCAACGCCGTGATTTACATTGTTTTCCTGGTGTTATTCTTCCAGCTGATTTTTGCGGGCGTGCTGTTCGATTTGCCGGGGATCACCAAGCCTCTCTCTAGTTTCACGTTCACGCGCTGGTCTATGGAGGCGCTGGGTAGTTCGGCTAACATCGAGGAGCTAAACCGGCTTACTCGCACGCGCTTTATGCCTGATCCGGTCACGGAGACGGTTTCAATGGACGTAGAGCGTCCGGCGGATGACTGGGAGCCGGTGACGGTGGTCACGGTGACGCAGGAAATCCAGGTGCCCGTGCAGCCGGGGATAGTGCAGACTGTGCCGATTTCCGTGCCACAGGTTACGGTCAACGAGCTGGTGACAATCACGGAACTCGTCACGGAGACCTTCACGGTCGAGCCGGAGCCGATGGATATATACAGTGAAGAGGCGTTCCAAATCAACTACGCGCGCACACCTGGGCACTTGTTGATGAGTTGGGGATTGTTAATTGTGTTCGCGTTGTTCTTTGGCGGGGCGACGGCGGCAGTCTTGCGTCGTAAGGATGTGGGGTAGGAATGTAGCACGAACTTTAGTTTGTGCATTTAGTCGCAAGATTCAGTTTGTGCCGCTTACTGTTTTCAAGGGAGGCCATCATGGTACTGCAATCAGGGCAGGTAGTTGATAATCGCTATCGTGTAGTCAAAATTCTGGGGCAGGGCGGGATGGGGGCGGTCTATCGTTGTTGGGATTTGCGCCTCAATCGCCCTATCGCCCTCAAGGAAATGCTCCCCCAGCCGGGATTGGGGGACGAGCTCCTGGGACAACTCTTGCAACAATTCGAGGCGGAGGCTCAGACTCTAGCTACCTTCGTCCATCCCCACTTGGTCCGCGTGACGGATTATTTCTTTTGGGAGCATAGCCAGTATTTGGTGATGGATTTTGTGGCGGGTGAGAGTCTGGCGGATCGCATCCGCAAACAAGGCCCGCAACCAGAGGCCGATGTGGTGCGTTGGGCGGTGGAGCTGCTCAGCGCGCTCGATTATTGCCACAAACAGGGCATCCTGCACCGCGACATCAAGCCGCACAACATCATCATCAACCCCGAAGGGGAAGCCGTGCTGGTGGATTTTGGGCTGGTCAAACTGTGGGATTCCAGCGACCCGCACACCAAGACGGTGATGCGTGGCGCGGGCACGCCGGAGTATGCCCCTCCTGAGCAATATGATATGGGGATGAAGCACACCGACCCCCGCAGCGATATCTACAGCCTGGGGGCGACGCTCTACCATGCGGTTACGGGCAAGCTTCCGCCCACGGCTACCCAGCGTATGGCAAACCCGGATGGGTTTACCGTGCCGCGTGCTCTTAATACACAAATTAGCCGCGAAGCCGAAGCCTTAATTTTGAAAGCCATGAGCGTTGCCATGTCGGAACGTTTTCAGAACGCTCGTGATATGAAAGAGGCTTTCCTGAAATTGAGCGAGGGGCGGATACAATCGCCCTCGCAAGTGTTTCGTCAACCGACGCAGTTGATCGAACCCAGCGCTGGGCCGGGCGGTACATCTGTGGTGCGTTCTCTGACCTCCAGAATTTCAGCCCTCACAAACACTTATCCGCCACCCGCAGGGGGGCTGCAACCAGGCACCTATCCGCCTCCGGTAGGCATGGCCGCATCAGTGCCGTCGCGCAAACCCAAGCGTCGCTGGTGGGTGTTGGCGGCGCTTGGTCTGGTTGGGTTGTTCTGTTTGGGCACGATGATGATCGGGTTTTGGTGGTTGTTGAATCTGGAAGAACCTACCGCCGTGCCTACAATCCAGGCAGGGGGCGGTGTTGCCACTGCTACATCGCGTGCTTCTGCCCCGGCACAATCGTTCACAGTGAATCCGCAAGGTACGGGCGATTATGTTTCACTGTCCGAGGCTGTTGCTACTGCGCCGACTGGAAGTGTGTTGAACCTGGCCGCGGGTACGTATACGCTGGATGCACCGTTGGATATTGACAAGCCGCTGATGTTGATGGGGGCGGGTATGGATCATACCTTCATCGTGTTTGGGGGTAAGGAATACGTGGTACGTTACACCGGCGACGGCTTGTTCCAGGCGCGGGATATCACGTTCCGCCACGCGGGTGTGGCCGAAGCCGATGTTGTTTATGTGGAGCAGGGTGAGGTGCTATTTGATGCCTGTCGCTTCACGGGGGCGATGTTCATTGAGAGCGGCACCCCGCGCGCGGGATTGCATCTGGCAGGCGGCGTCACTGGGCGCGTGCAGAATTGTGAGGCGGTGGAAAACAATCTGGATGGTTTTCGTTTGGTGTATGAGGCGCAGGTGGATTTGGTGGAGAATGTTTGCCGGGACAATGCGCAGTTTGGTATTAATATCCGTGATAACAGCGGGGGCGAGATCAAAGGGAATCACTGTTCGGGGAATCTGCTGTCCGGCATTTCAGTCACTGGCGATGCTACGCCGACCATCATAGAAAACATCTTGCGTGCCAACGAGCAGAACGGGATGGCGTATTGGTCGAATGCTGGCGGCGTTGCGCGTTTTAATACCATCGAGCAAAACGGTCTCCACGGCATTCAGGTTAGCGCCAACGCTGCGCCCACCTTGGAAGATAACGTGCTTCGCGCTAATGCGCAGAGCGGGCTGGTATATTTCGGTATGGCTGGTGGCGCGGCCCGGCGTAACCAGTCACTTGAAAATGGGCTGCACGGCATTGGGGTTAATGGGCAGGCGACTCCCACGCTGGAGGAAAATAGCTGCGCTAACAACAGCGGGGCCGGGATGCGGTTTGCGGATGAGAGCAGTGCTACAGTGTTGAAGAATGAATGTAATGGTAACGAGCTTTCAGGTATCATTGTGAGTGGTAGCGCTACGCCTACGCTGCTGGAAAATATCGCTAATGACAATATCGAGAGCGGGTTGGTGTATTTTGAGACTTCTGGCGGGCTGGCGCGAGGTAATCAGTTTTGGCGTAATGGTATGAGTGGTATGGGTTGTAACGCCGAAAGTGTCCCCACGTTGGAGGATAACATCAGTGCAGAGAGCGAGAGTGCCGGGCTGCGCATTTCTGACGACGCTCGCCCTACCGTGCGCAATAATACGATCCATAGCAATGCACTTTCCGGGATTATTGTGCGCGAAAGTGCGCAACCGCTTTTGGAGAGGAATACGGTTTACGAGAATCTTGAGAGTGGGCTGATCTATTTCAATAACTCTGGCGGGACGGCGCGCTACAATACGTTTAATAACAATGGGCTGCACGGCATCAGTGTGAAGGGCGATAGTGCGCCTACGCTGGAAAACAATACTTGCGAGGAGAACGTGGAAGCCGGGTTGGCGTACTTTGAAAATGGTGGTGGTGTTGCGCGACAAAATCAATTGCGCAGCAATCGTTGGGGAATTTACGTTACTGCGACCTCCACTCCTACTTTGGCAGACAATACCACTACGAACAACACGACGGATATAGATGATCGGCGTTAGGGGGGAATGATGCTATTAGCCACGGGAGAAATCATCGAGAATCGCTATCGTATCGTTAAACTCTTGGGTCAGGGCGGTATGGGCGCAGTGTATAAGGCGTGGGATATACGCTTGAATCGCCCTGTGGCGCTCAAGGAGATGACCCCGCAGCCGGGACTGCTCCCAGAACTGCTAGCGCAACTGCGTCAGCAATTTGAATCTGAGGCGCAAGTGTTGGCGACCCTTGTCCACCCGTATTTGGTGCGCGTCACGGATTACTTTGTTTGGCACGAGAACCAGTATTTGGTGATGGATTTTGTCGAAGGTGAAGATTTGGCGACGCGTATTGTGCGTGAGGGTGCACAGTCCGAGCCGGAGTTGCGTTTGTGGATGGCACAGTTACTAGAGGCGTTGGACTATTGTCACAAGAAGGGGGTGCTGCACCGTGATATTAAGCCCCAAAATATCATCATCACCCCGGAGAACCGCGCTGTGCTGGTGGATTTTGGGCTGGTGAAACTATGGGATCCCAACGATCCGCACACCAAGACGGTGATGCGGGGTGCGGGCACGCCAGAGTATGCGCCGCCGGAGCAGTATGATTTAGGGTCTGGGCATACTGACCCGCGTAGCGATGTTTACGCGCTAGGGGCTACCCTCTATCATGCCATCACGGGGCGCATTCCGCCCACGGCCACCCAACGGATGGCGAATCCGGCCACGTTCCTGGCGCCTCGGCGGATTAAAGTGGAGCTGAGTTCTGCACTGGAGCAGCTGATTTTGCGCGCGATGGCGGTGGCGATGCCGGAGCGTTTCCAGAGTGCCGCAGCGATGGGGCAGGCCTTGCGTGCTCTGCCTGCGTTACATGGGGCAACCGTTGTAGTTCCTGTGCAGCGCGAAATTGCATCTCCGCCTTATCGTCCGCCGACTGCCCCGCCAGTGCGGCCTCCAACTATACCCCCGGCGGAACAGTCGCCTGTGCCACAGGCAAGCCGCCCGGCGACATTTCCTCCGGCAAAACCCGCCAAACGGCGGCGCAGTATTCTGACACTGTTGTTTGTGGTTGTGGGAAGCGTGCTGGGATGTGGGTTGCTGGCTGGCCTGGGGTGGGGGGCGTGGAGTTGGCTCGCTACCATTGATGCCCCCTTGGCTACCCCCTCGGTTACCCTGCCGGCAACTACGGTTCCGGCGACGTTCACTCCAGAAGCTGTCAGCGGCTTTAGCGATGATTTCAGCGATTCCAAGAGCGGCTGGTGGGTTGGGCGTAATGCCAACGGCTCAGTGCGGTATGAGAACGAGGAATTGCTGATCCTTAATTACACGGCTGCGGATGCTGTTACGCTTTCTATTGCACGACGCCACTTCGCTGATAGCATAATGGATGTAGAAAGCCGTTTGGTGCAGGGTAGCGATAATAACTGGCATGTATTCTACTGTCGTTACACGCCATCTAATTTTTACGCACTTCTTTATAGTGCTGATGGCTATTACACCGTTTTCAAGATGCAAGACAATGAAGGGGTATCGTTACAGGAAGCCAAATCTAGCAATGCAATTCGGCAAGGGGTAGGGGCGACCAATGCGGTGCGCCTTTCCTGTGTTGGGGACCAGCTTCGCTTTTGGATCAACGATACGCTCTTGGTGGATTTGAAGGACGATACACTTACAGAAGGTGACATTGCGCTAGGGGTTATCGCGTTAGATGATGAATTCTCTGAGGTTGCGTTTGATAATCTCGTTGTAACTGTACCGTAAAGTGTTGCGTGAGTCAATTAGCGCGCCGCTCCATTTAGAGTGGCGCGCTGGTTGTGCTGGCTGCGCGGAATTTTCGGAGGCTCGCGTCCCTTGAGCCTACCGCAGGGGATGTGCTACCGCTTGTGGGGTAGGCTCAGGGCAAACCTCAAGCGGTGTTGTAGTGTAAGCCCTGAAAGTTTTTGAGGTTGAAGGCGCGGAACGTGGTACAATAAAGAGGCTGGCCGTAACAGGTACTATAGCACAGAAAATTAAGACCAGTTTTGCCCCAATTGGGAGGGGTAGTCTTTTACCGGTGAATAACGACGTTTTGTAGACTTACGGCCTTCAAGCTGCCAGGTCTATGCTCTAAACTTAATGCCATTGACTACAGTTTTAATTACATTTAAGATTTGTTGTTCTCTATTCGCAAGGGGGCACCCCATGAACGAATCCGATTCTTGCAAATTGCTTACGCCGGGTGAGCCGGAATCTGCCGAGGAAACCCTACGTTGGGCCTGGCAGGCGTTTCAGCCGCGTATTGCAGCGAGCTCTTCCTTTCAGACACAGAGCTTGCCCTTGCTACATCTAATCTCTCGCGTTTGTCCGGAACTGCCTGTCATCTTTCTCGATACGGGCTTTCACTTTCCGGAGACGCTGGCCTTTCGCGATGAAATTGTGACTCGCTTTGGGCTGAACTTGGTCATTGCGTGTCCGGATCTCAATCCCAAAGACTTTTTGGCCGTTTACGGGGCGGATATTCACGATCGTGATCCAGACCTCTGTTGTTATCATAACAAGGTGGAGCCGATGCAGCGTGCGCTCGATGGGATGGTCGCGTGGGTAGCCGGCGTCCGGCGGGATCAGACCGCCAACCGGTTAGGCCTGCGCTACCTTGCTCCGCAAATCTCTGGTGTGATCAAAATTCACCCCCTGTTAGACTGGACTGCTGCTGATGTCGAGACATATCGCCACTGCCACGCGCTGCCCGCGCATCCCTTGGAAGTGCTAGGGTATCCCAGCATCGGCTGCGCGCCCTGCACCGCGCCCGTCTTCAATGTAGATGCGTCGGGCGATGTCCGTGCCGGGCGCTGGGCGGGCAAGGGTAAAACAGAGTGTGGTCTGCACCTTGATGGGGCGCGTGGGGTGGGGAAATAGACCGGGAATTGAACGCAAAACAGGCAGCCAGGGAGGGCTTTATGAAACCAAATACGATCTTGCCATCGGATGCGCGGTATCTACAAATCATCGTTGATCACATTACCACCTGCAAAGCCTACAAACCGGCTTTGGGGCAGGGTAAGCCTGTATCGCTGGAAGCCTTCCAACAATTGTATGGCGCGGACCCATTCTATGCCTGGTTTGGACTGAACGATCCTCTTGTCTATGCCGCACATCGCGCTGCCGGAGGCATTACTTCGGTCTACCGCCAGATTGGATTGGGCAGCGAGGTGCTGTTTCGGCAAATCCTCCAAGACCATTTGGGACTAACGGCGGAACAAGTCGCCTGGTCGTACATGACCACTGTGGAAGGGCGTAGTCGCCGTCTCTCTTTGGATGCGCGCGTGGACTTGGCTGATATTGCCGATGCCGTGCGGCGCGAAACGGTCGCGCACTGGCTACTGGAATCCGCCCGCCGTTTGGATGTTGCGCCAGGCATTGCCGCTGCGCTCAAGGGGTTGGTTTTTGAAGTCCGCCAGGGCTACAAAAGCAAAGACTCCAAGCGGCAAAATGCCGACCTTGCCAATGCCGCTACTGCTTACTCGCAAGGCTACCTTCCCGTGTTGTTGGTGCTCTCCACACAGATTGATAGCGACATTGTGGAGCGTTACACACACGCCAAATGGTGCATCTTGCGGGGGCAGTTGGGCGCATCGCCGCATCTTTCGACCTACGCCTTTGCGGAGCAGATTGTGGGCTACGATTGGGCGGGATTCTTCCAGCGCAACGCGGCTACGTTGCAGACATTGATTGCAGACATCCTCCAGGCTTTGTTGGAGCCGGAAGGCCATGATGGTTGAGCAGCGCGCCGATTTGACGTTCAAATACAACTTGAAGGCGGGCCGTCATGGCTGGCTGCGCCTGACGCCGGCTTACTCGATTAAGCTCGTCGCTCAGATTCTTGAGCAGCATCCTGAGATAACGTCTGTGCTCGACCCCTTCTCCGGCACCGGTACGACGGGCCTGGTGTGCGCCGAACGCGGGGTGCGCTGCGATTTGCTCGACATCAACCCGTTTCTCGTGTGGCTGGCACGGGTCAAGACGGCACAGTATGCGCCGGAGACGCTGCACGACGCGCGCGCCGCTGCCGCTGAGATTGTCCGCCGTGCCGCCGAGAACCGCGCTGCTGACCTGTGGACGCCGCCGATTCACAATATCACGCGCTGGTGGGCGGAAGAACGGTTGATGACCCTAGCGCAGCTGTATCACGCGCTAAATCAGGCATTGCTCGCATCCGGCCCGGCGAAGGATTTGCTTCTGCTGGCTTTTTGCGACCTGCTCATCACCTGGTCGAATGCGGCGTTCAATCACCAATCTATGTCATTCAAAGATGCGGCGGATGGGCAACTCAGCCTCTTCGATGACCGGCAGCGGATGTTGGAGCATTTCGTCAACGCGACGGCGCGGCTGGTGGAATCCGCTGCGATGCCGCTGGCGCAGCCGGTGCGCGTGACGCAGGCCGACTCGCGCGCGATTCCGGCGGGCGGCCCTTATGATTGCGTCATCACCTCGCCGCCGTATCCGAACCGGATGAGCTACATCCGCGAGCTGCGGCCCTATATGTACTGGCTCGGCTACCTCAGCGATGGCCGCGAGGCGGGCGAGCTGGATTGGCAAGCCATCGGCGGCACCTGGGGCATCGCCACCAGTCGCTTGCAAACCTGGGAACCGGATGGGGTCAAAATCCCGCACGCGGAGTTCCCGGTGCTGATTGCGGCGATAGCGCAGCAGAGCGCGGTGCTGTCGGCTTATGTGCATCGCTACTTCGCGGACATGGCGCAGCATGTGCAGAGCGTTTACCAGGCTCTCGCGCCCGGCGGGCGGGCATTCTACATCGTGGGCAACTCGCGGTTTTATGAGACCCTCGTGCCGGTAGAGCAGATTTACGCCGATATGCTCGCCGCCAGCGGCTTCGCGCACGTCGAAGTTCAGCGCATCCGCAAGCGCAACTCGAAGAAGGAATTGTTCGAGTTCCAGGTAGCGGGGCGGAAGCCATTGATTGAGTAGTAGGTACAAAATGAAGCCTAAAATCGCTAAAGGTCAAGAGTTTGGTACATGGCGACTGAAAAAGTTCTTGGGCCAAGGTGGCAATGGCTTTGTTTGGTTAGCTGTAAATTCTTCTAATGAAGCAGCCGCTATTAAAATATTGGCGAAACTGGATGGTGCAAGCGGTCAAAAAACTTATGCACGCTTTGTGACTGAGGTAAGAGTAGTTCAAGAGAATAGCGATATAGAAGGACTCTTACCAATTATTGACTACTTCTTACCAGATGAAATTACGGATGAGTACCCCTGGTATGTGATGCCTGTTGCCCAATCGTTAGATGAGTTTTTGAAAGGGAAAGATTTTGAGGCTGGTATTGAAGTGATTTTAGGGATTGGGCAAGTATTAGTTCAATTACATGAACGAGATATTTGCCACAGGGATATTAAGCCAGCCAATATTTTGGTGTGGGGTGAGAGATTCTGCTTGTGGGATTTTGGATTGGTTGACTATCCAGATAAACTCGACCTTACTGTTACTGGTGAGCGAATCGGTGCCAGATGGACGATTGCACCGGAAATGGAGCGCGATAGTCATAAAGCAGATGGTAAACCGGCTGATGTTTATTCTTTAGCAAAGACATTATGGATATTATTGACAGGTTGTAAAGATGGGTTTGAAGGACAATATGATCCCAGAAGTATAAATGCTTTGAAAAGAAGATTAATTAGACGAGATGAAGAGATTTATTTTGAGGGGGCACCCATTGATTTAAAGCCTATTGTATATACAAAGCCCCTCGATGATTTATTGATGGCTAGTACGGATCATGATCCGTTATCACGGCCCTTCATGAAAGAATTTGTTGAAAAACTAGAATTATGGAAAGTACCTGACCCAAGACCTTTATGGTGGCAGGATGTTCAAGAGAGATTGTTTCCAATAGCATTGCCGAAAAGGGCGATTTGGGGGGATATTAATGATATTGTTATTATCTTAAAATCCATAAGTTTTATTAATGGATTGAATCATATGTTTTTCCCAGAGGGCGGTGGGTTAGATTTGTTAGGTGCAGAATTAGGTAAAGAGCCCGGCACTATTGAGTTGATTCATGATATCCAGGGTCATAGTATTGTCAAACCAAAAAGATTAATTTTTGAAAATTTCAATTTTGACTGGAAATGGGAATGGAATTATTTTAGGTTAGAAACTGGAACACTGGAAAGCACAGAACTAACTCATGTTACAAATAGTTATGAAGCATTAGTTGAGATTGCTCCTTTAGAGTATGTTAGTTTAGAAGAGTGGGAATATGATATAGAAGAAGGTGGTAGAAGGTACCCATCTAATGCCAAGCAAGTTTGCCGATTTATCAATGGTGATTTCTTAATTGTGGCAAAATCGTCAACTTATAACTATATTACTTCAACTTATGATGGCAGACATAACCAAATGGAAACTGATGAATTTAGAGATTATATGAATGAAAAGGCAAATCTTGTGCAAAGGCTGTTGCAAGATGAGGGTGCAAAGGGTCTTGCTATAAAGAAGGATATTACCATCGGAGCTGTTATTCGCTCTTATCTCGATAACATATTTACAGAAGAATCAATCGAGAAATTTTCACGCAAGGATTAATCCATGACCGACCTATCCAAAACCTACACCACTAAAGAATTCAAAGGTCGGCTTGACGTAGCGCAGGATTCATCCTGCCTCTGCTGCTTACAACTATGACCACCTACTACCGCCGCAATCTTCCGCACGTCCACCCTACCTGTGCGACGTTTTTCATCACCTTTCGGCTGGCGGGAACGTTGCCTGCTGCGGTGGTCGAACAATTGCGCCAGGAGTTCGATGAAGAAGAACGCCAGTTACAAGCAGGATTCCAGGGTGCGGCTTTCTCGATGGAACGTTACAACATTCAAAAGAAATACTTTGGGCGTTACGATGCCTATCTCGACCAGATGACGCATGGCCCTACCTGGCTACGCGATCCAGTTATCGCTGGCATCGTTATACAGGAAATGCAGCGTTTGCACGGTACGCACTACGATATAGTGGCCTTTTGTGTTATGCCCAATCATGTTCATTTATTGGTGGATTGCGCGCTCTATGATGACGAAAAACGCGACAATAAGAGACATCCCTCGGTATTAAGCCATGCCCTGAAGTTGCTAAAAGGTCGCTCAGCGCGTTACGCCAATCAGCATTTGGAGCGCAGTGGCAGCTTTTGGCAGGATGAGAGTTACGATCATTTCGTGCGCGATGGCGGCGAATTGGAGCGCATCGTGTGGTATATCCTGAACAATCCAGTCAAAGCCGGGTTGGTGAATGCTTGGGATGAATGGCCGTATAGTTTTGTAACACAGGATTATGAATTTTAAGAAATTAATCCGTAAATAAGGTCTAATGCCAAAGTTTCCGTTATCAACAATAAAGTGTATTTACACCAAAGAGTCTGTATTATATGCAAAAATGAATACCCACGCCCCACTAAGACATCAATGGCGCTACTTTTTGCGCTATCAAATACATAAATCGCTTTAAAAAATCCTATATTTCTTCATTACGGAATTTAGGCAATCTGTTTTATTTCCGGTTTATTTTCTTAATTTTCATAATCCTGTGCGGGGACGGTGTAGTTTTGTAGCGCAGGATTCATCCGGCATGAAGACACAGGATAAATCCTGTGCTACGATGAGAGAATTGAAAAAGGAGCACTCCATGACCGACTTATCCAAAACCTACAACCCGAAGGAACACGAAGAACGGCTGTATGCCTGGTGGGAATCGCAGGGCTATTTCAAGCCTGCGCCTTCCGCTGGCTCGCGCTTCTGCATCACCATGCCGCCCCCCAACGTGACCGGCATCCTGCATCTGGGCCACGCGATGACCGCCGCGCTCGAAGACCTGATGACGCGCTATTACCGGATGCGCGGCTTCGAGACGCTGTACCTCCCCGGCTCGGATCACGCCGGGATTGCGACGCAGAATGTGGTGGAGCGCGAGCTCGGCAAGGAGGGGCTGACCCGCCACGACCTGGGCCGCGCCGCCTTCATCGAGAAGGCGTGGGAGTGGAAGGCGACCACGCACGCGCGCATCACGAATCAGCACCGGCAGCTGGGCATCTCGTGCGATTGGGAGCGCGAGCGCTTCACGCTCGACGAGAATTTGAGCCGCGCTGTGCGGACGGCTTTCGTCACGCTCTACGAGCGCGGCCTCATCTATCGCGGCCCGTACATGGTGAACTGGTGCCCGCGCTGCGAATCCGCCATCTCTGACCTGGAGGTGGAGCCGCAGGAGCACGACAGTCACCTGTGGCACATCCGCTATCCCATCGTCAACGGCGATTGGGACGGCCCGCGCGAGACGTGGGGCAGCGGACGCTGGGCCGAGGGCGCGACAGACTTCATTATGATGGCGACCACCCGCCCGGAGACGATTTTGGGCGATAGCGGCGTGGCGGTGCATCCTGAAGATGAGCGCTGGGGGCGGCTGGTGGGGCGCTCTGCCGTGCTGCCCGCCATCGGGCGCGAGATTCCGATTGTGGCGGATGAGGCCGTGCTGCCGGAGTTCGGTACGGGCGCAGTCAAGGTCACGCCCGCGCACGATCCCACCGACTACGAGATTGGGATGCGGCACAACCTGGCGCAGATTGATGTGATGACGCCCACCGGCCTGATGAACGCGGCCGCCGGCCCTTACGCCGGGCTGGAACGCTACGCGTGTCGTAAAGCCATCGTCGCCGATTTCGAGCGCGAAGGGCTGCTGGTCAAAATCGAGCCGTATCATCACAGCGTCGGCCATTGCCAGCGCTGCGATACGATTATCGAGCCACGCATCAGCACGCAATGGTTCGTCAAAACCAAGCCGCTCGCTGAGCAGGCCATGGAGGTCGTGCGCGATGGGACGATGCGCATCATCCCCGACCGCTTCGAGAAGGTGTGGTTCCACTGGATGGAGAACATCCGCGATTGGTGCATCAGCCGCCAGCTGTGGTGGGGGCACCGGATTCCGGTGTGGTATTGCAACGATTGCAATCACCAATGGAGCGCGCTGGCAGACCCTGCGACCTGCTCCCAATGCGGTAGTTCGGCCATCTGGCAGGATGAAGACGTGCTGGATACCTGGTTCTCCTCCGGGCTGTGGCCCTTCTCCACGCTCGGTTGGCCGGATGTGGAATCGCCCGATCTGCAACGCTTCTTCCCCAACGATATGCGCGAGACCGGCTACGACATCCTCTTCTTCTGGGTGGCCCGCGAGACGATGCTCTCGCTCGCGCTGCTGGGCAAAGCCCCGTACTCGCACGTCTACCTGCACGGTCTCATTCGCAACGAGCGCGGCGAGAAGATCAGCAAATCCATGCCCGATGCGTGGAAATACGACCCGCTCTACATCATCGAGGAGTACGGCACGGACGCGCTGCGCTACACGCTGGCGACCTCCTCGACGCCGGGCAACGATATGAACCTGGATATGCGCCGCATCGAGGGGGCGCGCAACTTCGCCAACAAGCTCTGGCAGGCCGGGCGCTTCATCCTGGGCAACCTGAAAGACGCAGACCTGTCAGGTTTGCAAAACCTGACAGGTCTAAACCTGGTTCTGGAAGACCGCTGGATTCTCAGTCGCCTGCACCGGCTCACCGGCGAGGTATTTGATCTAATGGAAACGCACCAATACGGCGAGGCCGGGCGGCGCGTGCGCGACTTCCTCTGGGATGAGTTTTGCGACTGGTACATCGAGGGCGCGAAAGTCCGCCTTTACGATGACGCCGCCGATAAAGGCATGCCGCTCGCCGTGCTGCTGACCGTGCTGGAACAGTCATTGCGGCTGCTGCACCCGTTCATGCCCTACGTCACCGAGGCGTTGTGGCAGGCGTTGCCCCCCTTACCCCCCTCATTCCCCCCCCATGTGGGGGAAGCAAAGGGGGGTGGTAAAGGCGACGCCTTGATTGTGGCCGCATGGCCCATGCAAGACGCCGCCCGGCTGGATGACGCCGCCGAGGCACAGATGGCCGTGTTGATGGAGCTGGTGCGCGGCATCCGCAACGTGCGTGCCGAGTACAACGTGGAGCCGGGCAAGCGCATCCCCGCCAGCATCGCCGCGGGCGAGCTCGCGGCGGTACTGGAAGCGCGCCGCTCGTTGCTGGAGCATCTCGCCCGGCTGGATGGGGTCGCGCTGAGCATCGCGGCGCAGGCGGAAGCCCCCGCGCAAGCCGCCTCAGTGGTGGTGGGCGACGTGGCCGCCTACCTGCCGCTCGCCGGGCTGGTGGATCTCGATGCGGAGCGTGCGCGCTTGCAGAAGGCGCTGGCGCAGCTCGAGGGCCACATCAAAAGCAGCCAGGCTAAGCTCGCCGGGCCGTTCGCGGATAAAGCCCCCGCCGACGTGGTCGCCGCCGTGCGGCAACGCCTGGGGGAGATGGAAGCCGAGGCCGCGCAACTGCGGGAGCAGCTGGGGCGGTTGGGGTAATGGACAAATCAGCAAATCGCAAATCACAAATCGCAATTTGAGATTTGCGATTTGAAATTTGAAATTTGACATTCGATATTTTTCAGGAGGAACACTTATGGCACCCGATAAGCGACAACAAAAGTTGGAACGGAAGGCCGCCAAGCGCAAGGCCAAGCAGAAGGCCGCCCGCTCAGGTGCGCAAACGCTGGGGCGCAAGGCGTTGTTGCGTAAAGCCGCCACTTGGCCCGTGATGGAGTGCTGGATCAATGAGGCATGGGAAGACCCGATGCAGCTGAATCAGCTTGTCCTGGCGCGGCGCAACCCCAACACGGGCGAAGTCATCATGGCCTCGTATCTGGTGGATCGCGCGTGTCTGGGCGTCAAGAATGCGATGGTGGGGCGGTTCGAGGATGCGCAGGAGTTCCGCACGGAGTTTCTGCAAGGCGTCCAGGCGCGGCAGGAGATGATGCGCACGGATGAGCATCATGTGGCGGCCGTCATCAAGGCCGGGCTGGATTACGCGACCAATCTCAAGTTTCGCCCGCACCGCGACTATGCCGAAGCCGCGATTATGCTGGGCGATGCCGATCCGGCCGTTTTTACTGAGCCGATTCCCGTCGGCGGGACAGAGGGTAAGCCGTTCTTCGTGTCCGGGCCGTATGACAATCCCGATAAAATCATGGCGCATTTGAACAGGCTGTTGGGCGCGGAGGGGTTTCACTACATGGCGGCGATTGATCCCGAAACCGGCGGCTGGCTATCGGAAGAAGATGATGGCTGGTTGGAGATTGATGAGGATGAGGCGATAGAATAAGCGAATGGCGAATGGTAAATAGCGAATAGCCCTCAAGAAGAATTTATCACCACAGAGATGTAGAGAACACAGAGAAATTTCTAAAACCTTCAGTGAACTCTGCGTCTTTGTGGTGAATTCGCCTTTTCTTCACGTATCCCGCATCCCGTTTCACGTTATATGATAGCACTCATCCTCTTCAAGTGCTAAAAATCCCCTCAAAATACTTGACAAAACCTGTAGCTTGTGTTACTATAAGGGGGTGTTTAGCAGTCTACCTCACCGAGTGCTAAACGACTTCAACATAATCACAAATCTATGTATGGAGGTAACGTATGAGTGTCAAAATTCGTCCCTTGGGTGATCGCGTCGTCGTCGAACCGATTGTAGAAGAAGAGATGACCTTCGCCGGTGGCAAGCTGGTATTGCCAGATACCGCCAAAGAAAAACCGCAGCAGGGCAAGATCGTGGCCCTGGGTGCGGGCGTCGAGGTCAAGAATGAAGAGGGTGTCGTGGTTGGCCCGCAGGTGGGCGACCTGGTGATCTATGCCAAGTATGCCGGCACCACCTTCAAGACCCGCGAAGGTAAGGAGATGCTGATTCTCCGCGTTGAAGACATCCTGGGTGTCATTGAAGACTAATTTCAACAAGTTCATCGGTAAGAGGAGGACATATAATTATGGCTAAGCAATTGCAATTTGGAACTGACGCGCGGGCTTCGCTCAAGCGCGGTATGGATATTTTGGCGGATGCGGTGGTCACGACGTTAGGCCCGAAGGGCCGTAACGTGGCGCTGGATAAGAAATGGGGCGCGCCCACCATCACCCACGATGGTGTGACCGTCGCCAAAGAAATCGAGTTGAAGGACCCCTTTGAGAATATGGGCGCGCAGCTCCTCAAAGAAGCTGCCACCAAGACCAATGACATCGCCGGCGACGGCACCACCACCGCCACGCTGTTGGCGCACGTCCTCATCGAAGAGGGGATGAAGAATGTGGCCGCCGGCGCGAATCCGATGCTCATCAAGAAGGGTATCCTTGCGGCTGCTGAGCGCGTGGCGGATACCATCCGGGACGCCGCTGTTGAAGTGGTAACAAAAGAGGACATCGCCAACGTCGCGGCAATTTCGGCGCAGGATCGGGAGATCGGCGAGCTTATCGCTGAGGTCATGGACAAGGTCGGCAAGGATGGCGTCATCACTGTCGAAGAATCCAAGGGTCTGGCGTTCGAGACCGAGTATGTCGAGGGTATGCAGTTCGACCGGGGTTACATCAGCCCCTACTTCATCACCAGCCCGGAGAACATGGAAGCCGTGATCGAGGATGCGTACATCCTCATTTATGATAAGAAAATTTCCGCTGCACAAGACTTGGTGCCGATTCTGGAGAAAATGGTGCAGAAGGGTATCCGCAATCTGGTCATCATCTGCGAGGATGTGGACGGCGAGGCGTTGGCGACCCTGGTGGTCAACAAGCTGCGCGGGTTGCTGAATGTGTTGGGGATCAAGGCCCCTGGCTTTGGCGACCGCCGCAAGGCGATGTTGCAGGATATTGCCGTGCTCACCGGTGGGCACGTCATCACCGAGGAAGAGGGCCGCAAACTGGATAGCGCCACTTTCGAAGATCTGGGCCGCGCCGATAAGGTCATCTCCACCAAGGATGAGACCACCATCGTCAGCGGGCAGGGCAGCGATGCGCTGATTACCGCGCGCATCGAGCAGATCAAGACCGAGATGGAGCACTCCACCTCCGATTACGACCGCGAGAAGCTGCAAGAGCGGCTCGCTAAGCTGGCCGGCGGCGTCGCCATCATCCGCGTAGGCGCGGCGACCGAGACCGAGCTCAAGGAAAAGAAGCACCGGGTCGAGGACGCGCTCAGCGCGACCCGCGCCGCTGTCGAAGAGGGCATCGTCCCTGGCGGTGGTGTGGCGCTGCTCAACGCGATGCAGGTGCTCGATGAGGTCAAGATGGAATACGCCGACGAGCAGACCGGCGTCACCATTCTGCGCAAGGCGCTGGAAATGCCCATCCGCAAGATCGCCGAGAACGCCGGTATGGACGGCGCGGTGGTGTTGGCCGATGTGCGGCGTGCGCAGGCTGAGAAGAAGAGCAATCTGATTGGCTATGATGTCATCACTGGCGAGTTCAAGGACATGGTCAAGGCCGGCATCATTGATCCGGCCAAGGTGACGAAGGGCGCGCTGCTTAACGCCGCCTCTGTAGCCTCGATGGTGCTCAGCACCGAGGCGCTCATCACCGACATCCCCGAAGCCGAGAAGCCGATGCCCGGCGGCGGCGGGATGGGTGGCGGTATGGGGATGGATTACTAAATCGTTCCCTGACGTAAATGCTACACCCCCGATCCAGTGGATCGGGGGTGTTTTTGTTGGGGTGGGGGAGGTCACAGGGCGGTTTAGGACGGATCGAGCGGGCTGCGGACGGCGAGGGGGCCGCAGTTGAGAACGTGAGTGTAAATCATGGTGGTTTTGACATCTTTATGCCCCAAAAGTTCCTGCACGGTGCGGATGTCGTAATGGGCTTCCAGAAGGTGCGTGGCAAAGGAATGGCGGAAGGTGTGGGGGCCGACGTGTTTGACGATGCCGGCAGATTTGGCGGCGGCGCGCACGGCTTTTTGGATACTGCTTTCGTGCAGGTGGTGCCGGCGGAGTGCCTCGCTGCGCGGGTCTGTGGCGATGCGGTCGGAAGGGAAAACGTATTGCCAGCCCCATTCCCGGCAGGCGTTGGGGTATTTGCGTTCCAGCGCGTCGGGTAGAAACACACAGCCGTAGCCACGTTCCAGGTCTTGCGTGTGGAGCTGTTGGACTTGCAGCAAGTGAATGCGCAATGGCTCTACCAGACTCGTGGGCAACATGGTGATACGATCTTGCGCGCCTTTGCCATCGCGCACCTGAATTTCGAGCCGTTCGAATTCGAGGTCATGCACCCGCAAGCCGCTACCGTAAAGCAGCTGCGCTACCAGCCGTTGCACGCCGGACATTTGCCCCAGCACCCGTTGGACTTCGGTTTTGGTCAACACGGTGGGGAGCCGTTTGGGTTTGCGCGCGCGGATGGCTTCCAGGTCGAGCGGATCCAGTTCCTGGCGCAGCACTTCGCGGTAAAGGAAGAGGATGGCGCTGAGGGCCTGGGTTTGGGTGGCGGCAGCGACGTGTTCCTCTACCGCGAGATGGACGAGGAAGGCGCGGATTTCCGGCGTCCCCATCTCGCGGGGGTGGCGTTTGTGGTGGAAGAGGATGAAGCGTTTGATCCAGTAGAGGTAGGCTTCTTCGGTGCGCAGGGCATAATGTTTGAGGCGGAGCGCATCGCTGACTTGATCGAGCAGTTTTCTCTCTGGCGGCATGGCAGCCCTCGCAAAATTTGACTTGTAGAAGAAGGTGTTTTATACTATTCTTTAGAGTGTAAAACGTAATGCGTAATGCGTAATGCGTAAAAAATATGAAAGCCTTGTATGTAACCCTTAGTGAAACGTGATGCGTGATGCGTGAGGAGAATTCCACACTTTTCTACCGTACATTTTCCAAGCGCATTCAGTTTTAGCCACGAATTAGCACGAATTTTACGAATTTCTTATTGTTTTCGTGTTAATTCGAGTGAATTCGTGGCAAAAATCTACAAGTGTACGGTAGCAAATTCCACACTTGATACACGCTACAGCCTGGGATCTTTCACAGGAGGCATTATACCGAAAAATTCCAGATTAGACAACTCCAGGGAGTAAAAAACGGAAAAGTTCCGTGTAAGGGTGCATTGGTGGGGCTTACACGGAAAGCGGCGGGATTTCCCGCTGTGGAGAGTGGTTAGACTGAAAGATTCGGTCTAATACAATGTTCAGCGGCGCTGCGCTCTCCCCTGCGGGGAGGCTGGCCCGCTGAACGGGCCGCGAGTTGCCCATTTCGCAGTTTTCGGCGGCGCGGCTCGCCTAGAGGAACCGTTACAGGAACATGACTGCTGATGAAGACCTATCGTCTAAGCCGCTGGCGCCGCCGAACTGCTCATTGGAGCCGTCCCCGCTCGCTACGCTCGCGGCTGCGGCTTCGCCTGGCCCCGGCGCCGCCCCGCCCGCTACGCGGGCAGGCGGCTTGGGGGGCGGCTCAACTCGCGGCCCGTTAGGCTGCCGTTTTGAGATAGGAGAAATTTTGATGGCGACACAATATATCACTACCAGTGATGGAGTACAGATTGCTTACGATGTAACGGGGCAAGGTCCTGCCCTGGTGTTGTTACACGGAGCGGGCAAGACGAGGAAAGACTGGCACAAAGTTGGCTATGTAGGCCGATTGAGCAAGGACTTCAGAGTCATTACGGTAGACATTCGTGGAAGCGGCGAGAGTGATGTATTGACGCAGATAGACGATTATGCTATCGAGAAGATCTGCAAGGATTTGGAAGAGGTGATGGAAGCCTGTGGAGAGCAGCAAGTTGGGGTATGTGGGTATAGCTTTGGAGGGAATATAGCGAGATATCTTGGAGCGTGGTCGAACCGAGTGAGGGCAATAGCCGTGATAGGGGTTCCGTTTGGGCCAGCAGTAAATGAGGAGTTTGATCGATACATAGATGAGTTCATAGAGAAGTATGGAGGGTTGGCGAGGGCGTATGCTGATGGGAGGGTGAGTGAGAAAGAGCGGAAGTCAGCGATCAAAGGGCGAATACCGGTTTGGGTAGCGTGTTTCCAGGCGATGCGCGATTGGCCAAGTATAGAAGCAGGGGAAATGGGATGTGCAAAGTTGTTGTTGAGTGGAACGAGGAACAAGAGTGCGCAGGAATGGATTGAAGAGAACGGCAAATCGTTGGAAGAGGCCGGGGTGCAAGTTGAGATTGTAGAGGGGCTAACGCATCAACAGGAGTTTAGCCAAATAGACCGCGTGTACCCGATAGTGAGATCATTCTTTGAAGGTCTAGTAGTTCAGCAAACATCAATTGTCGGATAGAGATTGTGCAATTTAATGCGCGCGTCTTCAGTGGTAAAGCGCCAGTGAATTGTGCTCG
>CAZDDI010000025.1:0-54984 GCA_964504195.1 uncultured Anaerolineales bacterium | reverse complement strand
CCGCCGCCGGGCTATGGGGTGGTGTTAAAGTGCGACTTCTTTCAGGAGAGTCATATAAGCGTATATATCATCCCTTGCCCTTCCCGGTCACCGGCAAGGTGAAGTAGAACGATACACCTTCAGTGTGATTTTCCGGGTAGATTTTACCCCCATGGGCCTCGACTGCGAGCCGACAGAAGGCCAAACCCAACCCATAGCCCTGCCCACGGTATTCGCCGGCGGAGAATTTCTTAAACAGACGCTCTTTCATATCTTCGGGAATAGGCTTGCCATTGTTATAAACCTCGATCGTAACCCACTCGCCCTTGTGCGTAGCCGTAATACGAATTACACCGCCCTTGCGGGGGATGAACTTAAACGCATTGTCTATCAAGTTATGGAAGATACGCTCGACCACTTCAGGATCAGCCCACAACTTGGGTAAATTCGTGGGAACATTGACCTCAAACACGGTCTGGTTCGATGCAACCTGAATCCGGCCCTTTAACGCCTCAATAATCTGCCGCAACGCAATAACTCCCTGGCGCAGTTGGAAGCGCCCGGTTTCCATACGCCCAATGTCCAAAATCGCATGAACCAGCGTGAGTAGCCGATCGGTATTGCGCAGTGCTAAATTGGTTATGTCGGGAATAGAAGTGTGCAGCGTGGGGTCATCCATGATTTGTAAGGCGTTTTGGATGATCGAAAGCGGATTGCGCATATCGTGAACAAGCATGTGAAGCAAATCATCGCGCATGCGCTCCAGAGCCTTCTGTTCAGTTACATCACGCAATACAAAGAGGCTTCCCTGAAGCGCGTCTTGATGGGCATAAACCGGCCAATGATAGACTTGAATCTGCCGTTCCTGCGCCCCGGTAAAAGTTGGCGTCGCCTGTTCGCCAGCCAACGTGGGAGATTCCAACTGCCGGGCGCTGCGCGCCAACCATTGCGCCAACTGGGGTGCGCAGGATTCCACGGCAGCGATAAGCTCCGAAAACACGCGCCGTTCCCACTCAGCAGAAAAACCCGGCAATGTCAGCAAATCCATTGCGCGCCCATTCACATACTGCACCGCCAACTGTTGACCAATGAGCAAAATGCCATCTTGCGAGGATTCCAAAATAGCGCGCAAACGGCTTTCCGTCTCCATACTTTGCTCATAGAGACGCACCCGGCTCAATGTAGCTGTCCCCTGCTGCAACAACGCCATCACCGCTGCGTAGTGGCGCGCCGCGAGCGGGTCCTCACTGCACAACAACAACCCCACCACGCCCAAACTCTCGCCGGTCGGCAAATGTAGAGGAAAATACAAAGCTTGCCGCGCGCCCACTGCCGTCACCTGCTCCCAGTAAGCGTTAGAATCTGCATCCAATGCGGTGATGCGCATTACATGACGCGCTTGATGGCATTGTTCCAACAATACGCCTTCATCCTCCCAAACCACACCCTCCAACCAAGGTGGCGCATCCAGATCAAGATCACGGTTGTAATAGACCCGCGTTCGCTCCCAGCCTGCACCCACACAACAATAGAAAGCCAACGCGATGACGTTCTTCTGTAGCAAATCGTGCAACGTGCGCAATAACAAAAACAAGGCTGCGCGCGTGTTGGTTTGCACCAGCAACGCAGCGCTGGTTTCATAAAGATGCTGCACGGCGCTCAACTGTTCCTGGAGCTGGCTTGCCAGCTGCCCGCGCTGCACCGCAACGGCCAGCTGATCAGCGATAGCGCGCAACAATAGCTCGGCCTCAGCCGTGATGGGGCGCCCATGCGGACGATTGAGGCTCATCACACCAACCGCTTGCCCTTCCACCAACAAGGGTAGGCTAATCTGCGCCTTAATGAAATGTGCCTGTTCTTCCGCAATGTCCGCACGCAGCGTCCCAACATCCGGAGCCAACAACGCCCGCCGCTCAGAAAACGCTTTACCCGTAAGCCCTTCACCAGAACGATAGACACGCACCCGTGCGACGACATCCTCTGCCAACCCTTGAGACACACGCAATTGGAGCTGCTCATCGCGAGGGTTCCACAAATACAGCCCACCACGCTCCATCTCAGCGAAGTGTAACGCGCGTTCCAGACCCAACTGGAGGATATCATCCAAATTAAGCGCCTGGTTGACAGCAGAAATGACTGCATTGAGGCCTTCGAGATAGCTTTGCCGATTACGTGCATCCTCAAAAAAGCGGGCATTTTTCAGGGCGATGGTGGCATAATCGGCAAACGCCCTGAGGGGTTGTACATGCGTAGCATTGAAAAAACCCGGATACTGGCTATCTACGTTAATCAGCCCCACCACTTCATTGCCGATGATAATGGGCGCAGCGGCATAAGAGCGCAGCCACTCCAAACCCGGTGTGCATACCCATTCCGGATCAGCATGCGTATCAGCCACCACTAGCGGAGAACGTTTCTCCAACATACGGCGGATATTAACTGCTTGCAACGGGAAGCGATTGCTGCGCACCACCTCCTCACACTCAAACGCCTCATACCCACGCCAGCGCACTGCGCAGGTATACCCCTCTTCAATAAGCATAATGTTGCTCGCATCATGCGGAACCACCCGCTGCAACTGCACCAAAATCTCATCCAGCACTTGATCTAGTTCCAGAAAGCGCGTCAGTGCAGAGGCGGCCTCAGCCAACGCCTGAGACAACTCCCGTTGTGAGCGTTCCTGTCGAAAGAGATACTCGTTATACAAAGTAAGCGCAGCCTGATTGACAAAGGTGAGCGCCAACGAAAGTTCGGGTAAGGTAAAAGGCTGTGTTTGAGTGCGCGCCAACAATAAGGCGCCTTGGCGGCGTTCCGGGATCTGAAAGGGCAATGACAGGAACGTGCGAAAATCTTCCTTATGGGCAACAGCGGCTAATGCAGGCAGGTCTTCCCAAACATCGGTAACGTGGAGCAATGTATGGGTGTGGGTGTGATTCATGGCGAGCTGGTGTTGATAGGCACGCAAGAGCTCCTGCGCACCTGCTTCTGAAAAGCCCTGAATGTAGTGAATTGCAAACGCGTCTTCGTGAGTAGAAAAGAGCAGCAGATGATCAACGGGCAACACTTGCCCGGACAGTTCTCCAACTTCAGCCAGCAAAGCCGAAATACTCAACGTAGGGTCGAGTTTTTTCAGCGCCTCAGAAAAATACCGGTGACGATGTTCCAGTTCCAGATTTTTCTCCAGCTGACGCTCGTAGACAATGGAGAGCAGCAACGGCGACAACAATGCGGCAGCAGTCTCGAATGTCTCCGGCGACGGGGTCTCCGACAGCGCACCGCAGAACAACAACCCAACAGGTATCGCCGTATGGGAAGGGAACGGCAAGGTCCAACCAGGTACAACAGCAGTAGGCGACAACAAACCCACACCACTGAAGCGTTCCGGCCAATGCACAGCCATCGGGAAAGACGGGAGTTCTTCCCCCCACTGAGCGGTGTGTTGTAAGACAAAATCGCCGTTGACGAGCACCAACTGCCCCCAATCCGCTCCGGTGAGAAGCGTAAGGAGCTCCAACACGGACGCGAGGCGCTCCGGCCAGGCAGCACGATGCTGCTGAGAGAGGTGCGCAAGCCGCTGTTGAAATTCCTCAAGTGTGAGCATCCTGATTCCCCTTAAAACAATAAATCTCCAACGCAATTGAACCTGTCCGAAAATTCCGGCGGGGGTGGGGTTCGGCAGGCTCACCCACCGCCTGCCGAACCCCGGCGGTGGTTTCGACAAGCTCACCCATCGCCTTTGTGAATTTTCGGATAGATTCTTAACTAAACCGTATTTGTCTACCGTACATTTTCCAAGCGCATTCAGTTTTAGCCACGAATTAGCACGAATTTTACGAATTTCTTATTGTTTTCGTGTTAATTCGAGTGAATTCGTGACAAAAATCTACAAGTGTACGGTAGCAAAAACCGTATTAGAATTCACTGCTTCTATGGATAAGCATCAAAAGAAACACTCCGTGCCCTGAATGCCCCCGAATTGCAACTAAGGTTAGTTATCAGCAGATACACCTCTCTCAGGCCCGGCGGGCACGCTCCCAGGCTTCAACGAGAGCACGGCGCACAAGAACTTCGGCCATTTCCAGGCGGTACGCGGGGGAGCCGCGAAAATCGCCCACAGGATGGAGCTCAGCCAGGGCCGGTTGTAACGCAGTAGCAATTTTATCCGGTGAGAGCAACTGGCCCTTGAGTAGATGCTCGGCCTTGTGCAACCGGACCGGGGCCACGTCCGCCCCGCCAACTGCAATCCGCAACGTTGCTGGCAGGCCCTCCTCTACCCCAACGTAAACGGCCGCACAGACGATGGGCTGGTCTTTAGGCGTGCGCCCGACTACAGTGAAGGCCGCGCCACTGCGCGCCGGCGGACGCTTAATGCGCACGGCGGTCAACAGCACGCGCGTCTTCACGAGCCGGTCACGATAGGCCACGAAGCTGGTGAAAGGGGCCGTGTGCATCAGGGGATCGGCATAGAGGATTTCGGTATCCAGCACCAGCAGCGCGGTAGTGAGCGGGTCAGCAGCATCAGCAATGATGAGCGCGCCACCCAGCGTACCTTGCTCGCGCAGGTTACGGGATTGCGTGAAGTCGGCGGCTGTCGCCAGTAAGCCATCGGCGATAACGCCAGCGTCGCTATGCTCGATGATAGCTTGCAGCGAGGCACACGCACCAATGCGTACATTATCCAACGTACCCTCAATGACACCCAGCCCCACATCCTGCAAATCCACCACCGTCTCCAAGTGTGGATCACCCTGGGCTACCACCCATGCTCCGCCGCCCAGATAAACCGCGTTGGGATTGGATTGCGCCATCGCCACCGCTTCTTCAACAGAAGTGGGGCGCAGATAGTTTTTTACGTTTCGTAGCATTCATACCTCCGTAGAAAATCAACGAGTCAGCGAAAAGGCGAGAAAGCGAAAAAGCGAGTCAGCGAAGGTGAAAGATAATGCTCGCAGCTTGTTGCTGGCTGCTTGGTTACTCAGTAACTCCGGCCATGAGCAGGCCGAGTCGCGCGGGCGTGGCCTCAGCGCGCGGCAGAATGCCCATGATGCGGCCTTCGTAGATGACAGCGATGCGATCCGCCAACGCCAGAATCTCGTCCAGGTCTTCGGAAATCAACAGAATGGCGGCGCCATGGTTGCCCTCCGCTTGCAAGCTGCGGGCGCGCTCTTCCAACAGGCGTTGGTGAACATATTCCGTCGCGCCGATGTCCAGCCCGCGGGTAGGTTGCGCTGCGATAATCACGCGCGGCTCGCGAGAGAGCTCCCGCGCCAGAATGATCTTCTGGATATTGCCGCCGGACAGGTTCTTGACCAACGTCTCCTGCGAAGGAGTTTTTACTCGGAAATCGCGGATACGCTCAGTCGCCACGCGGGCAATCGCCTGAAAATCGAAAAATCCGCGTTTGGCATACGGCGGATTGTGATGTTCGCGCAAGATGAGGTTCTCCGCCACCGTGAAGTCCTTAATCATGCCATCGCGCATCCGCTCTTCGGGGATGTAGGCCAGCCCGCGCGCTACGAGCTGCGCCGGATGCGCGCCGGTAATATCGACGCCTTCCAGTAGCACTTGCCCGCGCGTGGCCGGGCGCAGGCCATTGATGACCTCGGCTAGCTCGCGTTGCCCATTACCGGAGACACCCGCCAGCCCCAAAATCTCCCCCGCGCGAATCTGTAAATTCACCACGTTCAACGCTTCCATGCCCCGATCACTATCGGCGCACAGATCGCGCAGTTCCAAACGCACCTCCCCCGGCGTCACCGCTGACAACTCCTTCTGGAGATTCACCTCCCGACCCACCATCATCCGCGCCAAATCGCCTTTCGTCATCTCGCCGCGCGGCTGTGAACCAGCCACATAGCCATCGCGCAACACCGTTACGCGGTCACTAATCGCCAACACTTCATGTAACTTGTGTGAAATAAAAATAACTGAGTGCCCATCGCGCACCATTTGCTTGAGGATGATGAAAAACTCGTCCACCTCCTGCGGGGTGAGGACGGCCGTTGGCTCATCGAGGATAAGTAAGGCCGCACCTCGGTAGAGCGCCTTGATAATTTCCACGCGCTGTTGCTGGCCCACAGAGAGCTGCCAGATACGCGCACTAGGATCAATGTGCAAACCGTAGATATTGCCCAGTTCGATGATGCGTTCGGAAACAACGGCTAAATCGGTGAGCGCGCCGCGCGAAGAAGACAAGCCTAGCGCAACGTTCTCTGCAACGGTGAGGGAGGGGATCAGCATGAAGTGCTGGTGAATCATGCCAATCCCCAACCCAATGGCATCCACAGGGGAACCGATATGGACGGGTTGCCCGTTGATGCGCAGCTCACCCTCATCAAGCCGATAGAGACCGTAGAGGACTTTCATGAGCGTGCTTTTACCGGCGCCATTCTCACCCAGAAGCGCGTGAACTTCGCCCGCGCGCACATCAAAGTACACACAGTCGTTAGCACGCACGCCGGGAAAGCATTTGGTAACGCCCAGCATTTCCAAATGCTCAATGCGAGGCTTTCCGGAGGGCAACACGTCTTGGCTGTTCATGGTTTCTCAGGGCATGCTGTCAATCGAACCGGAGATAATGCCGTTAGTTGCTGCATCAGCTAACTGCCGCACTTCAGCAGGTAAGTTGAAAGCCTCATTGTACTCCAGGTACAGACCCTGATTTGCCAGGGTGATCTCGAAAGAGCGCCCCCCCAACGTCCCGGCCTGAACCAATTCAATGATCTCCATGATAATGCCCGACCAGTCGTAAATCTGGTTGGCAACGACAATATCGGGCGCGAGCGAAGTCTGGCTGGCCTGCGTGCCGATCCAGAGCACACCGTTGTCCTTCGCCACACCAATCGCGCCCACGACCATCTGCGCGGTGCCGGCCATCACATCGGCGCCGGCATTGATGTGCGTCTGCGCGGCCTCAGAAGCCAACGCCACATCGCTGAACGAGCCGATCCAGTTAACATTGACCTGCGCATTGGGATTCTGTGCGCGGACGCCCAGCACAAACCCATCCACATACAGCTTGGCGTCACCGGTCTCGATAGGGCCGACCACGCCGACAATGTTGCTCTTGGTGAGGGCACCGGCTATCACACCGTTGACGTAGCCACCCTGCTCAGAGCGCGCTTCGTAGGCAAAGATGTTAGGAAGCCCAAACGTATCTACCGTAGTACCCCAAGCGAAACTGACGTTGGGGAAATCGGGGGCGATCTCTTGTAGCACACCGCCATACTGCGAGCCATGCGCGATAACCAGGTCATACCCCTGGCTGGCATAGTCGCGGATGGCTGCGCCGGCGTCATCTACCACAAACATATTGTCAGAGATAACAAAGGTCAACTTATCCGGCCCGCCCATCTGCTGCTGAACTTTGAGCATCGCATCGTTGATACTCTGACTGAAAGCCAGGTCATTGATGGCACTAGGGGTAACAATGGCGACACGGAAGGGCTGGTCGCCCGTCTGCTCACCGCTAGAGCCACCGCAGCCACTCAGTAACAGCGCAGCCAACAGCAACACCGATATCCATTTGTTCCACTTAGACATGAGATTCGCTCCTTTTGTGATGAGAGTTACAAATTTTCAATAACCAATTTTGTATTGCAATCTGTGTAAATGGAAGAAGCACCTCCTTATGATTAAAAACTACTATTTAGAATTTATGCAGAAATAGCTTGCCATGTGGCTACTAACGCCAAAAAAAAAAAAAAAAAAAACAGCTGCAAGGCTTGCTACTTGTGCGTAACTGGTTAGCAACAAACAGGGGAGACCCACTATTTCAAGAAATCCTCTTTGTAAGCCGCAAACAAGAACGGCTCATGCTCGCCAACCGTCTTCACGATAAAATCAAGATTAGCTTCCCAATCAATACGATGTTGGGTGCTCAAAAGGCCAATCCAACCCACAAATTCACCGGCATCCCAAAGAATATAATCCGAAACCGCAATGAAAGACGGTGGATAATATTTCTTGAGTGGGGCATCATCTGGAATTAAATCATAATCGCTGATAATCAACCGCTTCTGAGGTGGAAGGTCGCGCGTCGCGTACACCTGGGGCATAAACCAGGTAAATGGCTTGAGTGACTGATTCTGAAATTGCTCGCGCATACTGGGAATGCCGACAGCATGATCTTGATAACAACTCAGATAAGTAGCATCTGATTGTTTTCGAGCAAAGAAAACGGCTGCGTTTTGACAGTCAGGCACGCCCTTCGCAAGAACTTGCAAGAATTCGGAAATTTTATCTTTAGGCATTAGAAACTCCTTTCAAGTTAAATCAGAAATTTTCATAACTATACAGGTCTATGCTTTGATTGTAAAGAACCTTTCCTGAACCAGTCAAGATTCCGCCCAATGAGGAGCTCAGTCATCTCAGCGTGATGGTGCTTTTCATAGCGACGGCTGCCACATCCAAGCCGTGTTTTTCAGCAAGCGCGCGCACACCCTGGCAATTATCGTAAGTCATCAAAAAATCGCCCCGTAGTGTAACGGCTATGTCAAACAGCGACTCATGGTTCAACTCGTGATAAACATAGAGCCGTAAACCGGCGCGTTTGCCAGCCGCCGTGTAAGGTGGATCTATGAAAAAAGCCGCATTAGGATGTTGCGCATTCTCACGCAACGCCGTAAGCCCGTCGCCCTGAACAAAGGTAATCGCATCCCGCATAGCAGCGATGTTAAGGATGCGCTTTTTAAGCGTTTCAGAATACCAACGCGACTCGATACCCTGGCAAACGCTGTTGGACTGGCATTAATTTTATATCCTGGTTTTCTGCGAGCGAATCCTCTTGTGGTGAGCTATTAGTAACGCAATTGCTATAATTACAATAATTAAAAATGAGAAAATCAGAACTAATATACTAAAAGAATTACTTTGTTGTTTAGAAACCGCAACATCAAGATCTGGGGTTTGTCCCAGACCTAATTCTTTTATTTCATCTTCTATTCTATCTGAAGTTATTAATCTTGAACAATAATTAATTGAAATATCAGGGTATTCTCCCCTGGCATATACAATGTAATCCTTTCCCAAGATAAATGCAGATGATGAAGGAGAAAGTTGACAATTATATTCATGAATCGTAATTGTTTCATACCTTCTTCCTTTCCAATAATTCATAACTGTGAACGAAATTGAATAACTGGAAACATTAAGTTGTGTAATCGAAGTTACTTTACCGAGAAAAACATAATCGGCATACTGTAATTCCTCTGAAGTTGTCCCTACAGGGGCACAAGTACAAGCGCAAACATGACTATTTGAATTAAGAGAAGCAAATAAAGATAAAAACAACATAATAAATAATAATTTGCAATTCTTTTTTATCATAATAATCCATCATCTCTGCTGACCCAACTCATTGCTGAGTAGCTTGGTGATATCTGTTCACTAGACATTATACCGATTTGCCTGGCCTAACGATGAATCGTCAGTACTATATGTAAGCCTGCTCATGAATTGTAAAAAATTAATCCGGAAATAAAGCAGGGGTTCGAACTGTTAGTTACCCCTATCCGCCTTCCCCCCGCAAGCGGAGGAAAGGCGGATATTTTTGATGAGTTTTTGTGCGGCGGCTTCGCCGCCGCACAAAAACTCCATTATTTCTTCCTCCTCCCCGCGCCGCTGCGCGGCGTGAGGAGAGGGTTAGGGGGAAGAGTAAAATTTTTACATTTGAAAGAGCAGTTATTGCAAACGCTTTTATTTCCAGGTTATTCTCTTAATTTTCATAAGCAGGCTATTCCAGACGGCTAGAGCCGACTTAACATAACAACCAACGAATGAATTTGCTGGTGAGGCAGCCCAAATTAAACCGATATAATCTCTAATGTACATCACATCAAACATGGGCCATGACAAGCGGCTTAACTGCCGTGATGGGCATAGATTCAGTAATAGATGCCGGGGTATAGGCGAAAACAGCCAACACATCGCTCACCGGCGGTTGTTGCAGAATGCTCAATACCAGCTCCCGTAAGTCTGTAGACAGTTGCGCCAGGCCACTCAGGGGAAAACTGCGCGGCCCTAGTTCAGTCAATTGTGTCAAAACAGAATACTCAAAAATCGTCAAACCTACAGCGCAACGCTCTTGTTTGTTGATACGCAATAACAAATAATCGTTCAGTTCAATACCAGTAGCTTGCTCGCCAGGATTAAACGCCACATAGAGCGTATCACTAAGTTCATCATATAGCATCATCCACCGCGCGTTTACATCCATAAACCTTCATCTACCCCTCTCTCACGAACGGCTTGGTAAGCGCCGTCGGCGGACGGACGCGCTGCACGGCCACGACGAGCGCAACGATGGTGAGGACATACGGCATCATCACGGCGAACTCGGAGGGGATGGGCAGTCCCAACACCTGCACCCACAACTGCAAGGCATTGACCATGCTGAACAGCAGCGCGCCCGCGAGCACGCCCCACGGTCGCCACCCGCCAAAGTAGACCAGCGCCACCGCGATGAAGCCTAGCCCGCTGGTGAGGTTCTGCTGGAACACGTTGAGCAGCGCAATCGAAAGGGACGCGCCCGCCAGCCCGGAGAACATCCCGCCCAGCGTGACGGTGGTATAGCGCACTCGCGCCACATTCACGCCCAGCGAGTCGGCAGCCTCCGGGTTCTCCCCCACCGCGCGTACTTTCAGGCCGAACGTGGTCTGGTTCAGCACGAACGCAGCGACCGGCACCATGAGATATGCGCCGTAGACGAGTAAGTTCTGATTGAAGAACACCTGTCCCAGCACCGGGATCTGGCTTAGCAGCGGGATGGCTACGGGGCGAAAGCCGCTGACGGTCTGCACCGTGCCCAGCATCTTCTGGAACAGCAGATCGCTCAGGCCCAAGCCGAACAGGAAAAAGCCAATGCCACTGATGCCTTGCTTGGCGCGCAGCGTCACGCTCACAAAGGCCATCGCCAGCCCCATCAGCCCGCCCACGAGAATGGCGACGAGCAGCCCCAGCCACAAGTTGCCGGTCATCCTGACAACATAGAACGCCGCAAACGCCCCCAGGAGCATTTGCCCTTCCACACCCAGGTTCAGCACCCCGCTGCGCTGCCCGAAGGTCTCGCCGATACCGGCATAAAGATATGGCGTCGCCAAGCGAATACCCGAAGTAAGAATCCCCAAGATTACATCTTCGATTCTCATGTGCTGGCCACCTCTGCTGCCGGTGATGCAGGATGCGCGTCGTCCCGTTCCGCCAGGGATTCGGCAGCCCGCATCCGAGTGCGCTGCTGCCGCCAGAGCTCCGTGCTGACCACAAACACTACCACCAATCCGTTGAGCGTCACAATGAGCGCGCCAGGAACCTGCACCGCCCGCTGGAGCTTGTTCGCGCCTACCAAAAGGCCGCCGAAGAAAAAGGCTGCGGGAATCGTACCGAGTGGGTGCAGCTGCCCAAAGAGCGCCGCGACGATACCGTGAAAGCCCGCGCTACCGGTGAAGCCGGTCGCCGAGCCGTCGGTGAACATGCGGAAGTTCACGCCGTAGACTTGAATCGCGCCGGCCAGCCCGGCGAGCGCGCCGCTGAGCGCCAGCGAGAGCGCAATATGCTGCGCGACATTGATGCCCGCATAGCGCGACGCCTCGCGGTTAAGACCTACCGCCCGAATGCGATAGCCCAGCGTGGTGCGCCAAAGCAGAATATAAACTAACACAGCCATGATGATGGCGATGAGCGTTCCCAGGTGCAGGCGCGTGGGTGCCAGACGCGGCAGGTCAAAAGCCGAGGACAGCCGCGCCGTTTGCGGGATGCGTGAAGCACGCTCCAATTGGATGGGGTCAATCATTGGGCCAATGAGCAGAAAGTTCATGCCCTGCACAGCAATCTGGTTCATCATCACGGTGCTGAGGATTTCATTGACGTTAAAGTGCGCTTTGAGCAGACCCGGAATGCCGCCCCAGACGAAGCCGCCCAACGCCCCGGCGAGCATCGCCAACGGCACCACAAGCAACGGATGACCGTCGGCAAAGTAGAGGCCCACCAGCGTAGCACACAGTGCTCCGGCCACGAACTGTCCTTCGCCACCGATGTTGATAACGCCACCGCGAAACGCAATACAGATACCCACACCCACGAAGAGCAACGGCGTGGCCCGCACGAGCGTATCAGCCAGCGAATTGACGCTGCCGAATGCCCCATCAATCAGCGCGGCGTAGGCCACCAGCGGGTTAGCCCCCAGCACCAACAACATCACAGCGACCACTAGCAACGCAGCCAGCGTCGCAAACACCGGCAATAAAGCATCAATTATAGGCGAGGCCCACAGGGTAGCCCAACGGTGCTTCATGTTTCTCGCTCCACACGCCAGTATTCACGTTCCTGACCCCACTGATTGAGGGTGGCGCTCGAAGGGCAGACCACCACTGCCTGGGCTTCAGCAGTCACAGTCCCATCGGGTAAGCGCAGCTCCCCGGCCACCCGTGCCGAGCGCTCCCGCCGCGACACGACCCAGCCGACCGCCGTGAGGGGTGTCCCTGTGGGCGTAGGCAAGCGGTAACGCAGCTCCAGTTTCGCCGTGACCCAGAAAGTCTCTTCGGACTGACCTATATTAATGGCGCGCCCCGTGACTTCATCCAGAACAGATGCCAGGATGCCACCATGAACGATGCCAGGATAGCCCTGATAGGTTTCGGGGATAGTCAGCGGAGCAATAATCTGCCCGGCGGCTTCATCGCTATAGAAGTGTAGATGCAGGCCCACCGGATTCTCACGTCCGCACACAAAGCACATCCGCGAAGTAGGTTGCGGTTGCCATGAAGGGGGAATATCGGTCACCAATAGACACTCCTTGTTCAAATCACAAATCTCAAATCAGTCCTACCATTTGTGATTTGCGATTTGTGATTTGTGATTTGTCTCTCACTTGTCTTCCCGCATATAGGCTTTACCCAATGCCGCCGGGGCGCCGATGCGTTTATTTAGCGCCTCCCACCAAGTCATCATTACCAGCACCAGCACGGTCATCAGGTAAGGTAACATATTGAGGAAAGCCGCCGAAATGTTAGTACCGGCAGCCTGCAAGCGAAACTGCACGGCGTTGATGCCCCCGAAGAGCAACGCCCCCAGCGGCGCACGCGCGGGATTCCACATAGCGAAGATCACCAGCGCAATCACAATCCACCCCCGCCCACCGGTCAGATTCTCTGCCCACCCGGGCGTATACGAGAGCGATAAATGCGCGCCCCCCAGGCTCACCAACATTCCACCCAGAATCGTATAGAGATAACGCACGCGCGTCACATTAATACCCATGGCGTCGGCAGTCTGCGGATTTTCGCCCACCGCACGCAAATTCAGCCCATTGCGCGTCTTATACATGTAGAACCAGGCCAGCGGCACCAACCCATATACGACATAGGTCAGAATATCCTGCTGGAACAAAGCCCCTAGCACAGGAATATCGCTGAGCAACGGGATCGGGATAGACGTAAATCTCGGCCCAACCAAGCCTACCAGATAATAGGTGTTGCTCGCCGGGCCAAGACGCTGTCCGAGGAAACTCGCCAGCCCGCTGCCGAACAAGGTCACACTCAAACCGCTGACCACCTGATTGGCCCGCATCGTGACCGTGAGGAACGCATGAAGTGTCGCCAACAACGCGCCCACGATCATCGCCACCCCCAACGCCAGCAACAGGCTACCGGTATAGTAAGCTGTCGCAAACGCCGTCACGGCGCCCATCAGCATCATCCCCTCCAGCCCCAAGTTAAGAATACCCGAACGCTCCGTGTAAATCTCACCCACCGTGGCATAGATCAACGAAGTGCCGGCACGGAGGATAATCGAAAGAATGGAAGTCAAGAGAGCAATCATGGCGTCACCTCCGGCGCAGTAGGTGTAGGCTCAAGGTCAACCGCCTGCGGACGGATAATGCGCAGGCGATACTCGACGAACAGCGCACCGGCCAGCATGGGGAAGAGGATCATCCCTTGCAACACCAGCCCCACCGCCGCAGGCAGACGCATCATCATCTGCACTTGATCGCCGCCCACCAACAGCGCCGCCATCAGCACCGCCACCACCAACACCGCCAGCGGATTCAGCTGCGCCATCCACGCGACGATAATGGCCGTGTAGCCATACCCCACAGCCAACCCCTGTTGCAGACGCCGCGAGAGGCCCGTGACTTCCGCCGCGCCGGCCAACCCGCTCAGCGCGCCGGAAAGCAGCAACGCCAGCACAATGTTGCGGGCAATGTTGATCCCCAAGTAACGCGCCGCGGTCTGATTCTCACCGATGATGCGCAGTTCGAACCCCCAACGAGTGCGGGTAAAAACGAACCACAAGACGAAGGCCACGACCACAGCAAAGAACACCCCATAATGTACACGCCCGGTCAACCGGGGCAGCCAGGCCATTGCAGGTAGCAAGGCGCTGCCGGGAAATCCGTATCCCTGCGGATCACGCCACGGGCCGTAATAGAGATACTGCGAGTAGAGAATCGCAACATAGTTGAGCATCAACGTCGTCAGCGTCTCATCTACTTTAATGTAAGCTTTGAGCGCAGCGGGGACACCGGCCCAGAGCGCGCCAGCGAGTGCGCCCACGAGCAAGGCCGTGGGCAGCAGCAACCCCTCCGGTACAAACGTCCAGAAAAGCGCCACCCAGGCCGCGGCGATGCCGCCGCAGACCAGTTGGCCCTCTGCCCCAATGTTCCAAAAGCGCATCCGAAAAGCTATCGAAACGCCCAAACCGGTCAACATAAGCGGAATCGCCTTGACCAGGGTCTCGGTAAAGTTCGACCAGGTACCGAACGCGCCGCGCACCATGGCCGCATAGGTTTCCAGCGGATTAACCCGTGAGGCCATGAGCAAGAGCGCGCCCAACAAGAGCGAGACGAAGAACGAAATAATAGGCGTCAAGATAAGCGCAGTACGAGATAGGGCCTGGCGTTTTTCGATGACGATACGCATGGTTACTTCCTCACTCAATTAACGGTCAGCGGCTGAGAGACCCCCGCCATCATCAGCCCCAAAGCATTGATGTCGGCAGTGGCAGCGGGAACGCACCCCATCGCGCGCCCCTCACTCAACACCAGGATATTATCAGCCACCGAGAGCAATTCTTCCAAATCTTCGGAAACCAGCAAAACGGCCACCCCCTTATCGCGCTGCTCCAGCAACAACTTACGCACCGCCTCGGTCGCACCCACATCCAACCCCCGCGAGGGGTACACCGCCACCAGCACATCCCGACACGCATCAATCTCACGGGCCAGAATCGTCTTCTGGATATTGCCCCCGGAAAGGAATTTAACCCGTGTAGCAGGGCTAGGTGTAGCGATGCGAAACGCAGCAATCATCTTGCGGGCAAATTCCTGGATGCGCTGTGGTTGCAGCATCCCCAGGTGCGAAAGCGGCGACTTCCGATAGCCCTTCATCGCTAAATTGTCAGCTACATCCATATTGCCCACCGCGCCCATACCGATCCGGTCGGCAGGGATATGACTGACCCCCGCGCGGATGAGGTCAAGGGGACTGCGATTGGCATAATCCTGCGCATGGATCAACATCTGGCCCTGCGTGGCTTTGCGCAAGCCAGTAATCACCTCGGCCAACTGGCGTTGTCCGTTACCGGCCACCCCGGCGATGCCCAAGATTTCACCCGCGCGCACTTGCAATGAAAGGCCCTGTAATCCGGGGAGACCCTTATCGTTGCGCGTATGCACATCGCACAATTCCAAGACCACCGGGCCAGGAACCGCCAGCTGCTTTTCCAGGCGGAACAATACCTCACGGCCCACCATCAGGCGCGCGAGCTCCTGCGGATTGGTTTCAGCGGTGCGCTTGACAGCGACCAGTCGTCCGTTTTGCAATACGCGCACCCAATCCGAAAAAGCAATGACTTCTTCCATCTTGTGGGTAATAAAAATGGCCGATTTGCCCTCAGCGGTCATCAGTTTCAACACCGCTGCCAGCTCGCGAGATTCCTGGGGCGTGAGTACAGCCGTCGGCTCATCCAAAATCAAAATCTCCGCGCCCCGATAGATAAGCTTAAGGATTTCGACCCGTTGCTGCTCACCCACACTCAGCTGCCAGATATAAGCGTGAGGGTCAACCTGGAGGTTATAGCGGTTAGCCAGGGCCTTGATACGAGCGGTCACGGCCTGCATATCCGGCACAAAAGGTACTTCGGTAAGGCCAAGGATGATGTTCTCGGCTACGGTCATTGTGGGGACCAGCATGAAATTCTGATGCACCATACCGATACCCAGAGCGGCTGCATCGCGGGGAGAGTTGATGGCTACCTGCTCACCACGCAAGTAAATCTCGCCCTCATCCTGCCGGTACATGCCGGCCAGCACATTCATCAGTGTGCTTTTGCCAGCACCATTTTCACCCAACAGCGCCAACACTTCGCCAGGAAAAAGGTCTACATCCACCTGCTCATTCGCAATCACGCCGGGGAAGCGTTTGGTGATGCCCCGCATTTGAAGAATCGCTTGGGGTTCTGGTTGATTGGTCATGCATCCCTTCCCATCTATTGACTTACTGCTGAAAATCAGGCCGTGCGCTTGATAGATAGAGAACGCACCTGGTGCATCTCATCTGATAGAACTTACGCGATCCCGCTATCTGGGCCTGTCAAAGGTAGCGTTTTTTGGGAAGAGCTACCCTTCGACAAGCCCAAGGTGTACTATTATCGAGAAGCGGAGCGAAAGGTCGCCCTCCCGCTCCGCCCACACCATGCTTTACTGTAACGAACCAACTACCCCCTCAACAAACCAATCCATGCTGAGCATGTCGCTATCACTCAGGCACTGCCCGGCAGCAACTCTTACTTCACCGGCCTGGTTGTTGATTACCCCACAGAACACGTCCCAATCACCGCTATAGATCTTCTGACGCGCCTCATCAACCTGATCACGCACATCTTGCGGCACACGCGGACTGTAATCGGCCAACCCCGCGATGCCCTCGGACATCGGCCCCCAATACTGGTGTGTCGTCCATTCGCCCTTGATGGCGGCCTCAACCGTATCAACATAATACTCGCCCCAGTTCCAAACCGGGCTGGTCAGTACCGTGTCACCCACGAAAGCACGCATATCGGAGTCATAGCCAATGCTGAGCGCCCCCCGCTCCTGAGCGGCCTTCTGCGGTTCGGTGGTATCCTGGTGCTGCGCAATAATATCCACGCCTTGATCCAACAACGCCACCGCCGCCTCGCGCTCGATAACAGGATCATACCAGGTGCTCGTCCACACCACACGCACCTGTGCATCTGGGTTCACAGAGCGCACACCCAGAGTAAAGGCGTTGATACCACGGATCACTTCAGGGATAGGGACAGCCGCCACATAGCCGATATTGTTATTCTGCGTCATCTTGCCCGCCACGATGCCGGACAGATAGCGCGGCTGATACATACGCCCGAAGTAAGTGGCGAGGTTCGGCGCGGTCTGATAACCGGAGCAATGCTCAAAATAGACATTAGGGAATTCTGCGGCCACCTCAACCATCGGATCCATGTACCCGAAGGACGTAGCGAAGATCATGTTGTAACCTTGCTGGGCGTATTGGCGAATTACACGCGCCGCCTCTGGGCCTTCTTCAACATTCTCAACATAAGCCGTCTCGACTTGATCGCCCAACTGCTCCTCAAGCATCCGGCGGCCCCGATCATGCTCATAGGTCCAGCCCAAATCGCCCGGCGGGCTAATGTAGATAAAAGCGACCTTAAACTTGCCCTCCGGGGCCTCGGTAGGCTTAGGCCCACAAGCCGTCGCCAATAATGCGACAATCATCAATAGAGAGACAACGTGCCAAACATTGCGTTTCATGTGGAAATCCTCCTTCTAACTAGTGGAATTATGTACATCGGGGGGGGTAAAACAACACATACTCTAATAACCTGCATACCTCCTTGTGGCCTTGTAAAACAGGTGAAATCTGAAGCAGTGCTGGTCCAGATTCAGATAGATCCGCATCAAGAGTTGCAACCATCGGGAAAAGGACTCCCCAAGCGAACGATTATCCAACTTTATGACAGGTTTCATTACACCTTACTATGGTATAACTTTGGAAAAAGTCAAATCACAACAGTGAGGTTATGTCGGACATCATACAACTCTATTATACTGACAAGGTAACCCTTCTGTCAAACGATCAATATCATTGAGTTTAGGGCATAAACTTGGTAGGTTTCAAGGTCTTGAGTCTATAACAGGTCGTTATTCACCGGTACAATACTACCCCACCCAATTTGTGCGCAACCTGCCTGGTCTTAACTTAAATACCATTGGTCAAACAATGTCACTTTCGAGCGAGGAGAGAGCTACGTCTTCGGAAGGTACATCTTCATGCAGCTCTTCATGGAGCTGTTCAATGCGTTCGCGAGTCACGCGGAAATGATCGAAATCCTGCGCTACCACGGTCGTTGGGCAAAATGCCTGCGCCTCGTCAAGAATCGCACGCACACGGTAGCGTTGGGAAATATGCGTCAACACCAACTGCCGAGCGCCGGACTCGCGGGCTAACCAGCCCGCCTCACCAGCCGTCAAATGCCCGAATCGTTGAGCCAGGTCTCGATCCTGCTTCAAATATGTGGACTCACACACCAACAAATCCACACCCTGTACATACGGTAACAAATTGTCGGTACGCGCCGCATCGCCCACGATAGCGACAGACAAGCCGGGGCGCTCCGGCCCTAGCACATCATCGGGTATAACCACCCGCCCATCGGCCAGAGTAATCGGCTGGCCGTTGACCAAATCGCGGCGCTGCGGGCCAGCAGGAACGCCAAGTGCCTCAGCCCGCTCCGGCAAGAAAGGGCGCCGGGCCTTCTCACGGAAGAGATAGCCAAAGCAACCCGGCCCGCGATGCTCCACCGGAAAAGCGCGCACCTCAAAGGTCTCACTCTCCAGCACCACGCCACCTTTGACCTCGATCAAATCTACCGGCACGGGCGGACGAGCGCCACGCAACACCACCCGGAAGAGCAAATCCTCCACCCGATTAAGCGCCCAGCGCCCCCCATAGATTTCAAAATAATCCACAGTTTCCCAGCGCGCGAAGGTAGAAATCAAGCCTCCCAGTCCCAGGATATGATCCAGATGCCCGTGGGTAAGCAACACACGTTGTAACCGACGAAAGCCAATGCCGCTGCGGAGAATCTGACGCTGCACGCCCTCGCCGCAATCAATCAAAAATCGTTCATCTTGATAGAGCAAAACCTGGGCGGGCAAGCTACGCTGCACCGTAGGCGCAGAAGCCGCCGTACCCAGAAAGACCAATTCGAGCATAATCGCACTCCAAAAAGGCGGGATAATCTTGAGCAAAACAACAATCCAAACACCGTGCAACGTGATGCATGTAAGAAACCATGTTTTACGCCAACAGCACCTTCACTATACCACAGGATGCACAGATTGTAAAAAAACGGTAGGCTATCAGGTTGCCAAAACCCTGTTCTATGGTATACTCACCCCGTCGCAGAAGTAAATGAACGATAAAATTCTGACGAATTCGGCAGTCTGAGAAAGGAGTTACTGGCCGTGCTGAGTAAAGAAGATAAAACCGCTTTGATTACCGAGTATGCTCGCACGCCGGACGACACCGGTTCGCCGGAGGTTCAGGTGGCCCTGCTCACCCATCGCATCAAATATCTCACTGAGCACCTGAAAATCCACAAGCATGACGAGCATTCACGGCGCGGGCTATTGAAGTTGGTTGGGCAGCGCCGCCGTCATCTGGCTTATCTACAAAAGATCAGCCAACCGCGATACCGGCAGTTGATCCAGCGGCTTGGTTTACGCAAGTAATTGAGGCTGGCTACCACGTTGAAAGACGAACGAGTAGATGCGTTCACTAACCATCTACTCGTTTGTTGTGTAGTTTTTAGGATTTACGCAATTGGCGTACTCTGAGCTTGTCGAAGGGTACACGCCTTAGGCAAACTTAAGGCAAATCTCAGGCGGCGTTATTGCATCAGCCCTGATTTAATCGAAGAAAGAATTATCCAAACCGGCGCATTCAAGGATGCGTGGAAGGTGGGAATTGGGGAGTGGCGTGCATCGCGCAACGGGCGCTCTGCACAGCAGTTCCCAGTTTCAGACCTTCTACCCCTCAAAAGCCCCGGTATTAAAAGTGTAGGAGGTTACACAATGGAATTGCAAGAACATACGTTTACAGCCCAACTGGGCGAACACACTATTACCCTATCCACGGGTAAACTGGCCGGGTTGGCTGGCGGCGCTGTCGTCATCCGTAGCGAAGAAACCGTGCTACTGGCAACGGCTACCATGGCCTATAATCCGCGCGAGGGCATTGACTTTTTCCCCCTGAGCGTGGATTTTGAAGAGCGGCTCTACGCCGCCGGGCGCATTCCCGGCTCGTTCTTCCGCCGCGAAGGGCGCCCGTCGGAGAAAGCGATCCTGACCAGCCGGTTGATTGACCGCCCGCTGCGCCCCCTCTTCCCCAAAGATATGCGCAACGATGTGCAAATCATCGTGATGCCCCTCTCGCAAGGAACCGAGCAACACGCTGATACGCTGGGCATCATCGCGGCTTCGGCAGCGCTGATGATCTCCGATGTGCCTTTTGATGGCCCTATCGGCGGCGTGCGCATTGGCTATATTGACGGGCAGCTCGTGGTGAACCCCACCATCCCACAGATGGTAGATAGCGCGCTCGACCTGCGCGTGGCCGCCAGTGCCGACGCCATCATCATGGTGGAAGCCGGCGCGGAAGAAATCGAAGAAGGGCTGATGATTGAGGCGCTCGAGCTGGCGCACCAATCACTGGCCGATGTACTGCGCGTGCAGAACGAGATGCGCGCCGCATTGGGTAAGCCCAAGCGCGATTACCCCGCGTTCACGCCGCCCGCCGGCCTGCCGGAGCGTGTCGCAGCGCTAATGGAAACGCGCGTGAGCGACGTAGTACGCACGACTACATTCAAGGGCGAGCGCATTGAAGCATTGAACACGCTCGAAGTAGAGCTCAAGGAACAGTTGGCCGCCGAGGCCGAGGAAGCCGGATGGACGGGACGCCAAATCAACGATACCTTCCATGACCTGCTCAAGACCATCATCCGCAACCGTATTCTTGATGAAGGTATTCGCCCCGACGGGCGTGATACCACGACTATCCGCCCTCTGGCAGCGGAAACGACCCTGCTGCCCCGCACGCACGGCTCCGGCCTGTTCATGCGCGGCGAGACCCAGGTGCTCAGTCTGGCGACGCTGGGGATGCCCGGCGAAGAGCAAGAGCTCGACGACCTGTTCCCCGAAGACACCAAGCGCTATATGCACCACTACAACTTCCCGCCCTACTCCACCGGCGAGGTCTGGCCGATGCGTGGCCCTAAACGCCGCGAGATCGGGCACGGAGCATTGGCCGAGCGCGCACTGATTGCAGTGCTGCCGCCTAAAGACGTGTTTCCCTACACCATCCGCGTCGTCAGCGAAGTGATGGCCTCCAATGGCAGCACCTCCATGGCCTCCACCTGCGCCAGCACGTTGGCGCTGATGGATGCGGGCGTACCGATTACGGCCCCCGTCGGCGGGATTGCGATGGGCTTGATCAGCGACGGGCAGCGTCACCGCGTCCTTACCGACATCCAGGGGTTGGAAGACCACCTGGGCGATATGGATTTCAAAGTAACCGGGACCCGTAAGGGTATCACTGCGATGCAGATGGACATCAAGATCAAGGGCGTGAACCGCGAGGTCTTGACCCAGGCATTGGCGCAGGCCCGTGAGGCCCGCGTGCAGATTATTGATGTCATCGAGGCGACCCTCCCTGCGCCACGCGCGGGCCTTTCAGAGTACGCGCCCAAGATGCTCACCACGCACATTGACCCAGAAAAGATCGGGCAACTGATTGGGCCAGGTGGTAAGAACATCCGCGCCATCCAGGCCGAATATGGCGTGAAAATTGACGTGGACGAAGACGGCACAGTATACGTCGCCTCACCGGGCGGCGAAGGTGCCAACCTGGCCTGCAACTACATCAACGCCATGATGGAAGCGCCAGTAGAGGGTAAGGTTTATAACGGTAAAGTCGTGCGCACCACCGATTTCGGCGCATTCGTCGAAATCCTCCCCGGGACCGATGGCCTAGTGCATATCTCACAACTCTCCGACCATCGCGTCAATACTGTGGAAGACGTGGTGAGCCTGGGCGATGAGATTCTGGTCATGGTAACGGGCATCGGCGATGATAACAAGATTCGCCTATCGCGCCGCGCCGTGCTGGAAGACTGGACGCTCGAAGAGGCCAAAGAGAACGATATGCCCAGCGGGGGACGTTCATCCGGCGGCGGCGGGCGGCGCTCGTCCGCACCACGTCGGCGCTAATCACGATGCAACGCCTGCGGAGCAACTGCGGGCTGTGCTAGATACATTCAAATTAACACAAAAAAGGAGATTTCCGATGACCGATCCAAAACTGGAAACCGTAGCCGAGACCGAAAGTTACATGGTGTGGGTTTCTCAAGAACCCGACAACGAGCAAGTCTACCACGTCGAGCTGGGCAATGTCACCCTGCACCTCTTCGCCGAGGAATGGGATGAATTCGTTGAACTGATGACGCAGGCGATTCGCTAAATCCTATTTCAAAATAGCAACCGCGCGGGAGAATCTCCCGCGCGGTTGTCGTTTATGGGCAATGGTATTCCCGGCACGCTGGTTACGCTAAGCCCCGCACTTTGACCACCTCGTAAAGCGGCTCCGGCACCGGATTCCCCTTCAAAGCCACCGGGGCCAGGGCCTTTACCTGCACATCCCCCTTCACCAGATCGTAAGTGTTCTGGCTAATGAGGATTTTGTTGGCCGGGGCCAATTCTTGCAGGGCGTGGGCCTGATTGACCGTTTGCCCTAGGGCAGTAAAGTTGACCACATGGCGCGTTCCCACGTTCCCTACAAACGCCTCGCCGGTCGCTATTCCTACACCAAAGGCTACGGGCTGTTGCACAACAGATTGTAGCTGCATTTCACGAGCATTGACCAAGATCCGCCAAGCGGTGCGAATTGCGCGCAAGGCATGATCATGTTGTTGCAGTGGAGCGTTATAGATCGCCATCACTTCATCACCCATGAACTTATCAAGCGTGCCTTCTTCCTCCAAAATGGCATTGGCCGCCATTGCCAGGTAACGGTTGATGAGGTTGACGAGCGTATCGGGAGGCAACTGCGCACTAAACCGGGTGAAGCCACGCAAATCAGCAAACAGCACGGAGATGATTTGCCGCTGTCCGCCCGGGCGCACCAAATCGGGCTGGCGCAACAGGCGCTCTACCACCGAGGGAGCGACATAATGCTCGAACATCGTGCGCAGCTCACGCTTCTCCCGGTCACTCTGGCATTCGATTTCGGCCATCATGCGAGAATTCTGAATAGCGATGGCCGCATAATCACTCAGCAACCGCAGCAGCTGTTTCTGATGAGCGCGGATGGGTTCACGCGAAGCCTTATTGCTCACGATGAGCGAACCAATATCGGTATTGCTCACCCGGAGCGGCGTGGAAAGCATCAACCCTTCGGTCATGGTGTAAAGCCGCGCATCATCCTCAGGCTCTTTGTACAGCCCCTTCTGACGCTGCCGGCGCACTTGTGTAGAGGGCGTGCCATCCAGCGGATCGAAAAGTACCAATTGCCCATCGCCCGCGTTAGTGATGAAGAGCGCTGCATCCACAATACGCTCCAGTAGCTTTTCACGCTCTTGTAACGAAGTAACAGCTTTGCTCACATGATAGAGCGTATCCAGTTCTTTGAGCCGCTGCGCCAGCTGCTCATTCGCGTGCTGCAACCGTTCCACCAACAAATCGCGCTCCTGCTCGAGGTTCGCCAAACGCAAAGCTGCGCGAATAGCCGTAAAGAGCTCTTCAACCGTGAACGGTTTGGGGACGTAATCGCGCACCCCCAGGCGGAACACCTCAATAGCGATGGATTCCGAACCGTGGGACGTAATAATGATGGAGGGAATATGCACGCCGTGGGCTTCTAAAGCCTGTAAAATCTCGATCCCATTCATACCAGGCAGCACATAATCGAGTAAGATGAGATCCGGGTGCGTTTCTAGTGCCAGGGCCAGCCCGGTAGGGCCGTCCGCAGCGGTGGAACAATGATAATCGCCGTCTTCCTGGAGCACCTGGCACACAAAATCCAGCACATCCTGGCTATCATCAACAACCAGGATGTGAACGCGTTCGAGATGTTTCTGTGTCTTGATCATTTGGCTTGCTTCATCACCCCACTAAATTGGCTCGTGAAGGGTGAAACATGAAACGTGAAACGCGATTTGCTGCTCACGTTTCACGTTTCACAAAACAGGCGCGCAATACTAGGTTGAACGCCGGTCACACTCCTACAAAGGGAGCGTGTAACCGCCTCCGCCTTGCGCCGCGTCCAACAGTTTCTCCACCTGGTAGGCGGAGGCCGCCTCAGCCTTCAACAAAGTCAGCACCAGCGCGTGATGCTGCAACACGACCGAGGGTACATCTCCCTCCGACGCGAGACTATCTTCGAGTACCTCAGCTGCAAACGCCCACCAGAGCAGCTGCGCGAATGATTCTTTGTTATACCAGAGGACACCCTGATGGCGATTGACGGCGAGGTAGGCGCGCACATCGCTTTGGCGCAGGGCAATGTTAAGCGCAGCATAGGCGCGCTGCTTTGCCGGCACTTCCGGCTCGAACCATAGACGAGCGCGCAGCATCATCTTGACAGCGGCAACCGCACGCCAGGCAGCCCCCTCGTCGAGGCCCAAATCGCGCAGTGCAGCAGCAAGTAGCTTACCCAACAACCATTCATCGAGCCAGCTATGGCTGATCTCAGCATAATCCTCCGCATCCACAATTTTGCCCAGCGCATGAGTGAACACCCAACCTAGCAACGTTCCCCACACCGCCGGATCGTCATTAGCCAACCCCTGCTCCAAATAGGCCAACGCAGCCTTATACTTGCGCGAGCGGGGCAGAGGGAAGCGCTCGCCAAAAGTCGCCAGCGAAAGCAATTGCTCCAGCTTAGCGCGCACTTCCTGCACCAAAGGCTCAACTTTAACCTCACTCTGCGTGGCAAATTGCACCGCCTTAAACAGAGCGAGCAGCTTCTCTTCGACCTGATCTAACACGAGCGGATTCACCTCCGCGTCCGGTTCGGTGACACGTGCCTCTAGTAGCCACCGGAAGGCCGGGCCGCTGATCAGCATCCGCAGCGGCGCATGAACGGGTTCGAGGAACAGTTCCTTGAGCGCCTCATCCACGCTCGGCACCCCACGACCTTGCAAATACGTGTTGAGATGCGCATATTGCGCGTACTCATTGTCCAGCACCTCACGGAAATCCACAAAGACGTGGACATGATAGGCGTGCAGTTCCGCGTAGAAGCCCTCCGCGTGAATCTGGCTACAGCTGCGTAGGTATTCCAGACCATTGGCGGCATCGCGGAAAATGAGGAACATGCGCGGATCGGAGGAAATACCCAAACCGTGCGCCAGGCTCGTCTGTTCCAAGCGTTTCTCGCCCTGCGCGTCCTTCACCGCAAACGCCGCCGAGCTGCGAATCCAGCCGCGCGTATCGGCATAGCGGTTGTGGTAGATGACCAGCGCGCGCTCGTGCCCGGCGCGATTGGAATATGCAAAAACGTTCTCATCCACATTGCCGCTGGGAGTGTAGAAATCGTACAGAAAGAACTGTTCCACATCCGCAAAGAGATAGCGGCGATGGAAGATGGGGAACACCTGCTGCTCGTGCCGCCCCACCAACCAGGGATTGGGCGTCTCATCCCAATAAGAGCGCCGAAACTCCATGCCATATTTTTCTTTGTAGCCTTCTACCTGCCCATGGCCCATCATCGGCAAGCCCGGCATGGTAGCCATAAGCGTGCAGATACCAAAGTATTTGTCGCCATCGCCGAACTGATCTACGGCGGTGCGCTCATCGGGGTTGTTCATAAAGTTCACATACCGCTTGAGAATTTGCGGATCAAATTCCAACGTGTTCTTGATGAGATAACGGTACTGATCATTCTTCTCGTCGCGCAGCATATTCATGAAAGCACTGTTGTAGACGCGGTGCATTCCCAGCGTGCGGACGAAGTAGCCTTCCATCATCCAGAAGGCTTCGGCTAGGAGCAGCGTGTCGGGCACCTCCCGAGCGACGCGATCCACCACCTCACGCCAGAACTCTTCCGGCATGGCCGCATCGAACTGCTCCTTGGTCATGCCGAAATCGGCACGGGAGGGGATGTCGCCACCAGTCCCGGGTTCGGGGAACCAGAGCCGCTGGTAGTGCTTCTTCGCCAGCGTCATCGCCGCATCAAAGCGGATGATAGGCGAGCGCCGCGCAACGTCCAAAATGGTCTGGATAATAGCTTCGCGCACCTCCCCCTTGAGATAGTTGAGTTGCGCCGTATCGTTCCAGGGCATCGAAGTACCGTCGTTACCGTGATAGATGTATTTAGTGTCACCCGTCCAATGATCCACCCGCTTGAAGACCACGGCAGCATCGTTGCGGGTGTAGTAGTGATCCTCAAGATAAATCCCCACACGCTCATCGGTGGAAAGATTGGGTCCGTTGAAGGTATAAGAAGGAAATGGTGGGTAATCCAGGCTGATGAACCAATCAGGGTGCTCATAGACCCAGCGGGAGTCAATGCCCATGTGGTTGGGGACCATATCGCTCGCCATGCGGATGCCGCGCTGCCAGGCACGCACCTTGAGGCTCTCGAAGGCCGCCTCGCCACCCAAATCATCAGCGATGCGATAGTCTTGCAGGGAATAGGCCGACGCCACCGCTTCGGGATTGCCCATCATCTGCTTGATGTTCTTGGAGGCATCGCTGCGTTGCCATAATCCAATGAGCCACAAGCCGGTGAAGCCCCAGCGCTGGAGCTTGTCGAGCTCCGCATCCGGCACTTGATCAAGCCGGTAGATGTCCTGCTCGTACTCCTTGGAGAGCTGTGAGAGCCAGACGTAGGCATTCTTGGCGAGCAGCACCAGGCGCGGCATCCAATCGCTATCCGGGCTGAAGCGCTCCAGCTCGAATACCTGCTCCCCAAATTCGTAAGGCTGCGATGGCCCTGGCCCGAAACCAAAGAACATCTTGGACTCTTCGGCGATAAAGTCGAGGCTGCTGAGGAGACGGTAAAGATACTGGCCCAGAATTACGCTCCAGCGGGTGCGGATGAACTCGAGCTGGCCTTGCAGCGAGTGCGGCGAAGCGAGCGCCGGCGCACGCAGCATATCTACCAGGTTCTGGTTGTCCGGGCCGAAATGGGGCTGCGTCTCGAAAAAATCGTGCAGGGCTTTGGTAATCTGGGGATACGCCGTGAACTTCTCCAGGCGGCTATCGTTGAAGAGCTCCATGAACGGAGCCAGTGCCGGGTTAAGGTTGGCAATCCACAGCATGAGCAACTCTTCGAGCGCGACCTCGCGGTGCGTTACCTCACCCGTCGCGCCGGCAAGGTACTCGTCCAGCGTCATCTCGCGCCGGTAGACCGGGCCGGGGGGGAACTCATCGCAGAACTCGCGGAGAGCAAAGTCCACCTGCTCGCGGCCCACCTGCGCTTCAAGATAAGCCAGCGCTTTGCGGAGCGCCTCAGGGTTGCGCTCGCGCCGGTACTGCGCCACCACATAGTGCAGGATTTCATCTACCAGACCCATGGCGTTAAGTTCGCTGGCACGGATGGCCTGTTCGGGGAAGCGCACCAGATCACGCTTATCATTCATCTTTTGGGCAAAAACGCGCGCGCCCCGGAAATTCGCAAAGAGGACATTCCCGCTAAGCGCAAAGAGGGTTTCCTCAAACTGATAGTGATCACGAGCTTTACGCGAGACGTGAAATTCACGCAAGGCAAGATCGAGCACGGAAGCGGCCATAATACCTCCTGAGTAGCGAATTAGCGAAAAAGCGAGTCAGCGAATTAGCAATTTGAGATTTGAGATTTGCTAATTTGCCTACCCTCTATTGTATCATTCTACGGCGGCAGAGCAAGCACGTCAACAGCGAAAAGGTTGCGCTAATAATGATGTGAGGATATAATAATATTCAATACACTTAGAACCCATCCACAAGTTTATGCAAACGCTAGCCGAGAATACCCAAACCAACGCCGGGTCTCGATAATCTCAACCGCTATCCGCACCCGAAAAATTATTTATCAAATAGTAATCATTCTTAATTACACCGACATTGCAATTTTTACTTTGGGCAGCAAAGCGCGACCGATTTCGAGTGCAAAACACGACTATACACAACGGGGATATCGTTCAAGAGCACACCCATCTCAAAGTGGACTACATTATATGTCAAAGTCAGGGAAGGAGCGACGCATGTCTAAAAATCACATTCACAACCACAACAGTTATCGGTTGCGGTATGCACACCTGGTGCTACCACTGGCGGTTTCCGCCGCCTTAATCCTGGCCTTTTTCTTCTTCCTCAACCTCTCCACGGTATTAGCCGGGACGCCGGGCTTTGTCAAACCGCGCCCCATCGGCCCTGGCGATAGCCCCACGAGCGCCATCGCCGTAGGCGATATGAACGGTGACGGCCATCTGGATATCGTCGTGGGCAATGCCAGCGGCGAGAGCTACATCTACTTCAACGATGGACGCGGCAATTTCCCCACCGCTGCCAAACGCGCCTTCGGCGAAGCGGACGATGAAATTCTAGCGCTGACCGTCGGCGACTTGGACGGCAATGGCTGGCTGGATATCATGGTTATCCGCAGCGACGATACGGGCGCGATTTATCTGAACGATGGATCGGGTAATTTCTCGGCGGCGTTCCCGTTCGGCGATGCGAACGAGCAACTGACCAGCATTGCTATCGGCGATATGGACGGCGACGGGTATTTCGACCTCGTATGTGGCACAGCAACAGGGGTATTTGTCTATCTGAATGATGGTGACGGCGGCTTTACCGATGCAGCTGACCTTGAGCTGCCCGGCAGCATGGTCTCCAGCGTGGGCCTGGCCGACCTGGACGGCGACGGCTGGCTGGACATCGTCGCGGGCAGCGGGAATGTCCCGAACCTGATCTATTTCAACGATCAAGCAGGCGATTTTGAAGCGCCAGAGGAATTTGGCCCCGGTGATGATGCTACGACCAGTTTGGCTATCGCGGACTTCAATGGCGACGAGTACATGGATATTTTAGTGGGTAACTACGCTGAGCCATCTATGGTGTACTTCAACGATGGTGCGGGGGATTTTACCATCAGCGTCACGCTTAACATCACCCCGGCGCTCACCAGCGGTGTGACCGTCGCCGATATGGACGGCGATGGCGATATAGACATCGTCATTACCAACGCTGGTGAACCCAATCAAGTCTACTTCAATGATGGCGTGGGCAATTTCCCGGTTACGCGCACCTTCGGGCCGGGGTCGGATGTGGTGTCCGGCGTCTCGGTGGGCGATTTCAATGGGGATGGCGCGCTGGACATCGTGGTGGGGACTAGCAATGAACAGAACATGGTCTACCTCAACGATGGCGGCGGCGGCTTTCCGATGGTGGACACCTTCGGGAGCGGCGATGATGCTACCTACAGCCTTACCATCGGCGATGTGGACGGCGACGGCTATCTCGATCTGGTGCTGGGCGATCAGGTCAACGGCGTAACGGTCTATGCGGGCAGCGTCGTCGGCGCGGATGACATCGAGTTCACAGAAATTTTCACAACTGGCCCAGGCAACGTCGTCAGCGTCCTGCTAGGGGACATAAATGGCGATTATGACCTCGACCTGATCGTGGGTTATCCCGATGGAACGGCAGAAATTTACTTCAATGACGGTGCCGGAGATTTCACACTTGATAGCGTCCTCCCCACCGGGCCGGGATTGCTTTCCCTCGCGGCTGGCGACCTGGACGGCGATGGCGATCTTGATCTGGTAGTGGGCAAGCGGACGGAGCTCAACCGCATCTACCTGAACGCCGGCAACGGGACGTTCCCAGTCTCGCGCACCTTCGGCACTGGCGATGAGTGGACGGGCAGCCTGGCCCTGGGCGATCTCGATAATGACAGCGACCTGGACATCGTCGCGGGCAACTACAACGAGCAGAACGCGGTCTACCTGAACGATAGCAATGGCAACTTCACCGTCCGCTTGCCCTTCGGCCCAGAGGATGACTGGACGACCAGTGTAGCGGTGGGCGATCTCAATGCCGATGGCGTGCTCGACATCATCGTGGGCAATGAGGGACAACAGAACTTCGTGTACTTCAACGATGGTACGGTGCGCTTCCCCACCCGGCGGCCCTTCGGCCCTGGCGCGGATTGGACGTTTGCCGTAGCAGTGGCCGATCTCGACGGCGATGGCGATCTGGACATCGTAGTAGGCAACAACAATGAGCAGAACGCAGTCTATCTCAATGATGGCCTAGGGCTGTTCAACTGGACAACGCCCGCTGCGACTTTCGGCGAGCCGACGGAAAACACGCTCAGCCTTGCCATTGGCGATATGGACGACGACGGGCTGCCGGACATCATCGCGGGCAACCTGGGCGAACAAAACGCGATCTATTTCAACAACATTCGCTGGCCCAAGTGGCTGGTGAACACGCCCCCCACAGTTCGGATGGGCTATCCGGGCCAAACCGCCGAAGCGTCTTTCTATGCTTCCGCCGAAATCCTCTCCGGCGATATTACGATTCCCTTCTATTTGTACGATGAAGAAGAGGACCCGGTGGGGCACATCCACGCTTTCTACTCGCCTGATGGCGGCAAGTGGTACCCGGCTGTCGCTGCTGCGGGCGTCATCACACGCGACCTGGCGGCTTCGCCCTGGCCTTCCGGCACACTCCACACCTTCACCTGGGATGTCAACGCTAGCGGGTTCTTCGGGCGCTCCGATAGCGTGGTCTTTCGCATCGTCGCCTATCCCGACTTCAGCCCGCGCGAGCACGGCGTCCCCGGCCCGTACCACTGGCCCTATGCCGCTGCCGCCACCTATCCCTTCCGCGTGCGCGGCAACCAAATCCGCGTGATGCAGGGCGCGCAGCCGATGGCGAACGCGCAGGTCTTTCACTTCAAGGCGGGCGATCTCCGTGCGGACCCCTTTGCCAATAGCGCGGGACAGCCTTTCGCCACCGACGCGCAGGGTTATCTTCAGGGTCGCGGCGAGCTGCACTTGGGCGAGCATCTGGTCGCCATAGCCCCGATCAGCGCTACCGAAACCTACACGCTATACTACACCAGCGCCGCGCCAGTGCTCGCCGGCGTGGAAGCTTACACGGTCACGACGTTGGGTGTGCAGACGTTGCAGGTGACGGCGGATCATCCCTTGCTCCTGTTCAACTTCGACCTGAGCCTGGAATGGGACGCCCGCAACGATGGTACATTCCTGGCCGATTTGCAAGAGGCTGTCCGCCGCTCTTCCGAGGTGTTGTACGATGTGAGCGACGGACAAATTACTATCGGCGAAGTGCGCGTGCATCAGGCTAAAGCCGGGTGGCTCGGCGCTGATGTGGTGATGTACGCGCAGAATGGCATCCGCCCGCGCGCCAGCATGGGTGGTGTGACCGCCGAGCTGCGCGACGATGTGGGCGTGAGTGGCGTCATCACCAACGCCTACGGGCCGGGGCAGATCCGCATGGGAGCGAACTGGGACCCCTTCGGGCAAAGCCTGGCGGAACTGAGCACCGATTGGCAGCGCGCCTTCGCCCACGAGCTGGCGCACTACCTGCTCTACCTGCCGGATAACTACATCGGCGTGAGCGCTACAGGCTTGCCCATTGCCACCGACTGTCGCGGCAGCTTTATGACCAGCACCTACGACGACGCCTACAGCGAGTTCCTCAAGCGCAATAGCGGCTGGCCCGGCTATGACTGGGTGGGGGAGTGTCAGGACTCGGTAGCAGCGCAGTTGCTGAATCGCACCGACTGGGAGACGATTCGTACATTCTACCCCATGCTGCACGAGCCGGGCTGGCTCAATGCCGGGCCACACCTGCTCCCACTTAATGTGACGCGGATGAATACGCCCGCTCCCGCCGGGGCTGCGGAGACGTTCGCGCCCGCTTTCTTCGATTTGCGGAAGCCGACGGGCGAGCTCTACCCCGTGCCACGCGCGCAGGGGTATCTCTTCCAGACGCGCGGGACGAGCGCTCTGACCGACGACAGTGTCATCGCGCTGGGCGCGACGGTGGGCGGCGGCGACCGCATCAAGGTGCGTGGGGCTGTCCCTGGCGACCGGTTCTGTGTCTTCGGCCCGTACAGTGATGCGACGCAATCCACCGCGATGGGCTGCACAACGCTGCAAGCCGGGCTGCGCTCCGTGCCGATGACGCAGGTAAACAACTGGCAGCCGCTCATCGTGGTCAACGCGGTGACATCGGAGACGTGGGCCATTACGGTGACGCTCAAGGAAGCGGTCAGCGGCCTCAACGTGCAGGTCTACCCGGCTTACGGTTCGCCTACTGGCACGCCATCCACCGCGCCCTGGGCAGCGATGACGCCGACGGGCAACCCGCTCATCTACACCCGCCAAATGACGCTGGACAACCCCTCGTTCGAGGGTTTCGTGCGAGTGTGGGTGCCGGGTCAAGAGGGGCAGCGCGAGGCGTTGACGCAGATCTTCCTCAGTCCACCCTGGGGGCCGGATAATCCAGGCGGGGGTATGAATGCTGATACCCGCGCCTGGGGCGCCAACGCCCGGCAGTTAGGCGCGCCGGTCGCTTCTGGCGATGGGCAAGTGACGATCTTCAACACCGACAACTTCTTTGCAGAAGCGGGAACCACCTCGCTCCAAGCCCTCACCGAACTACCCAATTTCCCGCTGTGGCTAACCCCGGTGGGTAAGGGGTATCGCTTCGTCTCCAGTGTGGATACACCCCGCGCACTGATGTTCAATTACCACCAACGCGACGTGCCGGAGGGCTACGAGCACACCATCCACATCTACTTCCAGCCGGAAGGCAGCAGTGATTGGCAACGTTTATCCACGGCACTAGATACAAGCCACAATCAGGCCACGACGCGAATGCCCGGCAACGGCGAAGGCATCTATGCGCTGGCCGCAACACTGGATGTGCCGCTTACCGGCGCAGGCTGGAACCTGTTCGGCTACCTTAATCTGCCCCGCCGCACCATCACCGAAGCGTTGACTTCCATCGCGGGGCATTACACCCAGATTGCCACTTACGATCCCAATGCTACCTGGCGCATCTACGATGTCGCCGTCACAACCGAGCATCCACAATACGCCGGGCTGGTGAACGATCTCACCCATCTGGAATCGCCACGCGGCTACTGGCTCTACGCTACGGATACCATCACCCTGTTCTTGAAAGTCCCCGCAAAGGGCGAGATGATGCCTTACGCGGCCCTGACCCCCGGTCTACCCCCGGCAACTTTCTACGGGCCGGTGGCGGCGACAACGGACTTTATCCCTTTGGCCGGGATGCCGATCACGGCCACGATCAATGGAACAGTGTGTGGGCGTGGGGGGATAGTAGATTGGGGCGGTAGTCTGGCATACCGCCTCATGGCGGCGTCTGATACCGGGGATGGTTGCGGTGCGAGCGGGCGCGTGGTGCGGTTCGAGGTGGGTGGCTATGTGTATCCGCAAGCCCCACTATGGAACAATAGCCGCGCCTGGTATGTGCTGCTGAGCGGGCCACAGTATCAACTGTATTTGCCGCTGGTCATGCGCAACTCCGGGCCGTAAAATATTGTTCAACACCCTTGCGAAGGTTGCTGAACCTTCGCAAGGGTTCGAGTTTGTTTTTTCAGGTGGGGCGCACTTCGGAAGTGCGCCCCACCTCACACGCTTCCAACAGTGCTCGATTGAAGGGCACGTTCTCCAAAAACTGGCGGCGGATAGCTTCATCCTGAATCTGCCCCGCGCGTTTCTGGAGCAACTGATAGCCAGCTTCCAGCACATCGCGGGCGCGTTGATCGTCATCCGCCCCGACACTGGTGGCTGCCAATACCTGATAGCAACTCAGATAGACCAATACAGGAAACTCGATGCCGTTGGGACTATTCTCAGTCAACCAGGCCAGAATTTCCTCGATGTACGCCCTAGCTTTTTCTGTCTCCCCTGTCGCCATCATCACACGCGCCAGCCCGGCGAGATCGTCCATCGCTAATGCATTTTGTTCCAATTCCTTTCGGCGCTGTAGCGACTTTTGGAATGTCGTTGCTGCTTCAAAAGAATTTCCCAACCCTTCCCATATCAATCCCAGATGATTGAGGACATACCCTTCACTACGCCGGTTGCCAATTTGTTGTTGAATTTGCAAAGCCATTTCGCCATACGCCATGGCTTGTTCGTTATCTCCCAGAACGTGCGCTGTCAGGCTGAGTGTATCCAAGCTAATAGCTTCGCGGAGTAAATTGCCAATTTCTCGACAAATTTTCAGCGCTGTTTGATGGTGAAGTTGCGCCTGATGGTAATCTCCTATATCAAAATAATTATTGCCCAAGTTAACTAGCAAAAAAGCTTCTGCAAGTTGCCAGCCAATTACACGAGCGCTGGTAAGCGCCTCTTTATAAGCTTCTTGTGCTGCCATATATTGACCGGACGCTGCATAAATTGCCCCAAACATGAGTTGGCAGTCAATTTCTCCCCGGCGATACCCCGTTATCTGGTATAGTGGCAAGGATTGCTGATAATATGTTTCGGCCGCGGGATAGTTACCTTGCTCATAATAAGCCGTAGCAATATCATACAGACTGCGCGCCTCTTGCAGCTGATTCCCGGTCGTGCGCGCCAGAGTGAGCGCCTCGTTAAGTCGAGCGCGTGATTCATCGTATTGCCCTTGCTGCCACAGGAGCCGCCCCCACTCGTGGTAGCTGCGCGCCTGGGCGGTGAGGTCGTCGGCGGCTTGGGCGTGACCGCGCGCGGTTTGCGCCGCTGCGAGCGCGGTGGGATAATCGCCGGTGAAGCGCGCGTAGTTTGCCTCCCGCAGCGCGACGTTGGCCTGCTGGCCCGGATCGCCCAGCTGCGCGGCGAGCGTTTGCAGCGTGCGCACATCCTGCGCCTGCGGCTCGCGCTGCCCTATCACATCGTAGACCCCCTCGCGGCCCAGCAGCAGACGATAGCGCGTGAAGGGCTGATCTTCCGGCGTGAGTTCCAATGCGCGGCTGAAATACCGCAGTGCGCCTTCATTGACGAACTGCTTCGCGGCCTGCTCGCCTGCCAGCCCGGCGTAGACCCGCTCGCGCGCGGGCTGCTCGGCGTTGCGCCAGTGATGTGTCAGCACCGGGTAATGCGCCGCCAGTGGCGATTCGAGTGTGAGCGCCTCTAGCGGTTGCCCGGCCCCATACGTCTGCTCGTACCACGCGCCTACCGCGCCATGGAGCTGCTGCCGCTGGGCGTAGAGCAACGTATCATAAGCCACTTCTTGCGTAGTATTGTGCTTGAAGATGTAGACCGGATCCTCTGCCAGCGCGGCTTCCACACGCACAAAATCCCGCTCGCCGATGGCCTCGATCTGCGCGTGGAGCGCCTCCCGCGCGGGGGCCGCCGGATGCACGGCCTGCAAAGCGTTCAGGTGGAACGCGCGCCCGATGACGCTGGCGACCTTGAGCGTGAGCTTGTGGTCTTCGGACAGGCGATCCATACGGGAGAGCACCGTCCCATGCACCGAGTCGGGAATATCGAGTGCAACGGCGTTGAGCGGCGGATGCTCCACCATCTGCCAGTGGCCTGCCACTTTGATCACGCACCCGGCATCGAGCAGCGCGTCAAAGGCCGGGTCAGAGAGCCGCCACTTGTCTTTCGCTTCGTTGTGGACGAGATACCCGACCTCGCGCAGCGCGTCTACCAGCTCCTCGGTAAAAAACGGATTGCCCTGCGCCTGCGCAAAAATCAGGTCGAGCGCGAGCTGGCCCACCTCCCCGCCCAGGCGATGGCGTACCAGGCTCGCCATGCCGTCCGGCGAGAGATCGCCCAGCGGCAGGTGATGGTGCGCCGGGAGCGCATCGAGCTCCGGCAGGATGCGTTGCTCTTCCAGCGGTGGACGCTGCACCAGCAGCAGCGCCGCCGGGCTGCGATAGAGCGCGCGAGCGACGGCTACCGTCAGCGCGGCGGAAGCCTCATCGAGCCAGTGGACATCCTCTAACAGCAGCAACAACGGTTGCTGCGCGGCCCAGGTCTGGGCGATTTCGGCAACCAGGGCGAAGAGCGCCTGCTGGCGCGTCTTCGGATCGAGCGCGGCGGTCATGGCATTATCGGGCAGCGGCAGGCCCAGCAGCTCGCTCAGGAGCGGGAGCCGCGCCTCCCACCCGGCATTGACCCCCGCGAGCGTAGCCGTGAGTTGCGCGGCCTGCACGTCAGGGGCTGCCTCGCCGACATTCAACAGGGTCAACAGCAATTGCCGCCAGGGGAGATAGGCGGTCCCCTGGCTGATGCTCTGGCACAGGCCGGCGGCTACGCGCCAGCCGGAGGCGGCCAGCTGCTCCGCGAAGACCGCCGCGAGATGGCTCTTGCCCACCCCAGCCGGGCCTTCAAGCCGCAAAATCTGTCCGGGGACGCGCAGCAGATCACGCATCTCGGTGAGAAACTCCTCGCGGCCCACCAGGGGCGTATCGAAGAGCGCGCTCAGCCGTGCCTGGCGCTTGCCGATGGCCGCCGAAATGGGCAGCGGCTCGACACGCCCCTTCACCTGGATAGGGCCGAGATACTCGTACTCGTAGCTGCGGGCGGTAGCAGCGGCAATGTGCTGGTTGACCAAAACCTGCCCCGGCGTGGCTTTGCCCATGAGCCGGGCGGCCATGTTCACCTCGTCGCCCATCACGGTGTAGATGCAGCGCAGCCGTCCGCCGCACGCGCCAGCCCAGGCCAGTCCTTCGCTCACGCCGATTTGCGGCGGTTCGATGCAGACCAGATCGAGCAGGTCTTCCGGGTACTGGCGCAGCTCCAGCGCAGCGGCGACGGCGCGCGCGGAGTCATCATCGTGCGCGATGGGTGCGCCGAACACGGCCAGGAGATTGCTGCCCTTATCGCCGATGGTGAGTTGCAGCATGGTGCCGCCGTAGCGGTGGAGGACGCTTTGCACCCAACGCACGAAGCTATCGAGTTTTTGGCCCGCTTGATCGTCGCCATCGTAATCAAGGCCGGTGAATTTTAGGAACAGGGATGTGACCGGGCGCAGCTCGGCCAGGTAGGCGGCCCCGCTCAACAAGCGCTCGTAAACCGGGGCGTCAATCCAGGGGCGGAGCTGCGCGGTCGTGAGCGCATCCGGCGGCAGCGCGGGCCAGGGCGTCAAGGGGACGGCATCGCGCAACCCTGTGACCACCGCGAAGGCGCGTCCGCCTTCGGTGACGATTTCATGCCGCCACGCTTTTATCAGCAGCGCATCGCCCAGGGCCTCGGCTACCTCGGCGCAGGCGATGGTGTCGCCCTTCTCGGCCTGATGCTCGGCGGCGGCCATGCGCTCCAATGTTGCCCCGGCGAGCGCCTCGAAGTTGTGGATGGCGGGATCGCCCGCAAGGAAGCGCCGCGCAGGGCCGGCGGCTACGGCGATTTTGATGGAAAGCACAATCTCCGTGCCGCCCGGCGTAATCACGCGCCCCAGCCGCGCCAACACGTCTTGCATGGCAAAGGCACACGCCATGCCGCGGCGGCCATCGTCGCCATCCAGCCAGCAGGTGATGGAATCGCCCGCAAAGGCGATGACGCTGCCGCCGTAGCGGTACAGTTCGGCCACCAGCCCCTCGTAGATGGGGTTGATATAATCGAGCACCACCTCCGCGCCGCGCTGACGGCCCAGCTCGGCGGCGAGCGCGCCGGTCAGCGGCGTGAAGCCGGAGATGTCGGCGAAGAGCGCCGCGCCGCACGTGCGGTCGGGGAGCGCCGCGCCCCGGTGAAGCGCGTGGCGGCGGTCAATGGGGAGGTAGGGGAGCAGTGTTTCGATGTTCATAGTTATCGTAAAGACCTGACAGGTTTCAGAAAACCTGTCAGGTCTTTTTTGGTGTAGCTTATCGCGGCACGACGCCGGTCACGCCTTGCACGAGCCAATCGAGCGCGAGCAAGGCTTCGTCAGACATGGCTTCGCCAGCGGCGACGCGCAGGGTACCGGTGTTGTCGTAGAGCGGACCGGTGAAAATCTGTAGCTGCCCGCTCATAATCTGCGCCTTGGTAGCATTGGTCTCATCGCGCACCGCTTGTGGCACCATCGAGCCAAAAGGTGCTAGGCCCAGAATGCCATCGGCCATGTGGCCCCAGTAAGCGTGCGTCTGCCATGTGCCAGCGACGGCCTGTTCCACCGTCTCCCGGTAGTAAATGCCCCAGTCCCAGATCGGTGCGGTCAGTACCGCATTGGGAGCCATATCCGCAGAAATGGCGTTGTAACCAATAGCGTAGACACCATTCTCTTCAGCGAGTTTCTCCGGTTCGGGCGAGTCGCTCTCGCGGGCAATCACATCCGCACCCATATCCAACAACGCCTGCGCCGCCTCGCGCTCTTTGGGCGGATCGAACCAGCTGAAAATCCACACCGGGCTAACCACTACATCCGGGTTCACCGATTGCGCACCTAGCGCGAAGGCGTTGAGATTACGCACCACTTCGGGGATGGGATAGGGAGCCACATAGCCCAGCACATTGGTCTTAGTCATCCGCCCAGCAACGATACCCGCCAGATACCAGCCCTCATAGCCGCGCCCGTCATAGATGGCGACGTTGGGCGCAGTCTGGTAACCGGTAGCGTGCTCGAAAATAACATCGGGGTATTGCTCGGCTACCGCAACCACCGAATCCATATAGCCGAACGAGGTGGCGAAGATCATGTCATAGCCCTGTTGCGCGTAATCGCGAATGATACGCTCGGCATCTGGACCTTCGGCAACCATCTCGCTGTAAGTGGTTTCGACCCCTTCCAGCCTATCGAGCGCCAGCCGCCCCTGATCGTGTGCATAGCTCCAGCCCAAGTCGCCCACCGGGCCAACATAGACAAAGGCGACGCGGAATGCTTCTGCGGGCGCTTCCGTAGGCTTAGGGCCACATTGCACCAACAACAAACTTGCCAGAGCTAGCAAGGCCACCACCATCCACCGCTTACGAGTGTTCATCTATAACCTCCCTTTGATTTGAATGGATTTTCACAGCACACTGCTGCTCCTTCATTGTACAGCTAGGCAGATTAGCGGCAAAGTCAAGAAATCGTCAAGTACAATTAGCTAACAGCGCCTTGGAATTCACAGCCTCGTACAATCCCGCGGTCTGCCGGACGAAATCGGCCACGCTTAAGCGTAACGGCAGCGGCGTAAGCACTTCGATGGCACCACCTAGCCCCAAAATCCAGCCGCGAGCCTGCTCGAACGAGTCGAACGACAAGGTGAGGGGCTGCCAATCCTGCGCATCGGGCGAAGAGGTGGCTGCCAGTTGCTCACGCACACGCTCCCCAAAGCGGCGCAGCACTTCTGGCAACATCTCCGGCGCTACGCGGACGCGCACCGCGTAACGACCACGCTCCTCTTGTCGCTCCGCGCACCACGCCTGCCAGAACGCCGCCAGGTCGAAGTCTGCCGGACGGGCAAAAGTCTCCGCCGTGAGACGCACATCCAGCAGCTCGGCGATGCGGCGTGCCGCCACACGCTCATGGATAGCATAGACGAGATACCACGCACCTCCCTTAGCGACCAGCCCATAAGGCGCCACCACGCGCACGATTTCGAGCGCGAAAGGCGGATGATAGTGCAGTTGCACCTTACGATCCTCCCAAATCGCCTGTTGGAGCAGGTGAAGGTGCGGCACAGCGCCTTCATCCCGCTCCCACCAGGTCGAATCCAGGTAGAAGCGTTGGCGAACAAGCGCTTCATCCTGGCGACGCGCGGCCGGCAGTGCAGCAGAGAGCTTGAGCAACGCCGCCTTGAGCGGTTGACTCAATCCCAGCTCGGCCAGCGGCGCGGGGATGCTCAGCATGAACAACGCGCGCACCTCGCCCTCCGAAAGCCCCGTGAGGCTGGTGCGATAGCTATCCACCAGGGCGTAGCCCCCCTCGCGCCCTGGCTCGCCATAGACCGGGATGCCGGCCATACCCAACGCCTCAATGTCGCGGTAAATCGTCCGCTCGGAGACTTCCAACTCACGCGCCAGCAGACGCGCGGAAAGTTTCCCGCGTGCCTGTAACAACATCAGCAAAGATAACAATCGGTCAGCGCGCATAGCTCCCCCAAATCAGCAAATCAGCATTGAACCATTACGTAGCGGCAACCAGGCAAACTTGACCGCACATTCTCCATTATATCACAAACACTGACACTAGATGTCAGGGTACTCACGTAGAATAAGAACATAACCCTGATGCATCTGGCGCGTCAGAATTTCACAAAAGGAGTGTGTGATATGAGTAAGTTTGAAGTGCGTATCGTTAAACTGGAGCCATTGCGTGTCGCGAGTTTTCACGGATTCGGGGAAGGGCCGGAGGAGCTGGCCTGGCAAAAGCTGGCCCTCTGGGCCGAGCCGCGAGGACTGCTGGATTTCGCGGAGACGCATCGCATCTTCGGGTTCAACAATCCTAACCCCGCACCTGGCAGCACAAACTACGGCTACGAGTATTGGCTGGAGGTCGGCCCAGAGATAAGCGCTGAAGGTGATATGGAAATCAAGGATTTCCCCGGCGGGCTGTACGCAGTAACGCGGTGCGAGGTGCGAGGCGATGCGTATCAAACCATCCCGGCAACCTGGCAACAGCTCGTCACCTGGCGCGAGGATAGCGTGTACAAGGAGGCCCACCACCAGTGGATGGAGAAACACTTGCGCGTGGAAAACGCAGGGCAGGATTTTGTGCTTGAGCTGTATTTGCCGATTGCGGAATAGGGCCTGGAGCAGGACCTTGCAGCCGGAGAATTCGCGTAAATTCACGCGAGGGAACGGGCAGCATAGGGCGTGACAAACACAAACCCGCGCTTACCGTTTCGGTAAGCGCGGGTAATTGGTGCCCCCAAAGGGATTCGAACCCTTGTACCAGGCTTGAAAGGCCTGTGTCCTGACCAGCCTAGACGATGGGGGCAGCGAGAAGTATTGTATCATAAAGGTCTTGGCTGTCAAGCGCCGAAAAAGCAGCGGGGATACTACACAGCCTCTCTATGCTCTGATCAAACTATGTGTAAATTATGTCACGCAACTATTGACTTCGAGAATGTGCATTTCCCGTTCCAACAGAAAGTTTAGCACAGTGCGCAATGCGATAATTGCCGACAACAACAAAACATCATTCCAGTTAGGTGAAAGGGTAGTCCTGAGTATATCCGCTGCAACTTGGAATTCCAACCCCATTACCATGCTTTGCCCTAACTGTAAGCGCAATAGAGATATTCGCCGCGAAGGTAAATGCCGAAAGAAATCCCGCAAGTATAGCACGATGGTTTTACCAACCCCTAACAAAACAACGATGACGCCGCAAGCTTCCACCAGCACAATCAATTCCAACACGACCATCCGCAAGTATGCGCTCATACGATACCACAATCCTTCACACGCGATGTCCCTGTTCGAGGAAATTCCGTCATGGTTGAAACTATCAGTCCCGGCACAGGTTTCGGCAGACTCAAGCAAGATTTTAATACAGCTCAGCAATAACTACTGGAATTACCAACCGCTACAATAGTCCCACCTGGCTATGATCGCCCAGGGTGAGTTTGAGCGCCTTAGGGCGGAAGGGCGAGCGGCGCAGCACAACATGCCGCCCGATAAGGCTATCCTGTACGCGAGCCGGGAGCGCCTCAATAGTGGAATGCTCCAACACGATGGAACGTTCGATCTCGCTCTCCTGCACTACGCAATCGTGGTAAATCGAGGTAAACGGCCCAACATAGGAATTGATAATGCGCGTATTTTCGCCAATGATGGCCGGGCCACGAATTACGCTGTTGATGATCTCTGCGCCCTTCTCCACCGTCACCCGCCCGTCCACTTCGGAGTCGCGGTCAATATACCCCTCACACACGGGCGTCAGTTCCTCCAAGACCAGACTGTTAGCGTCGAGCATATCACCCGGCTGCCCGGTATCAATCCACCAGCCACGATGCACATACGGGAAGACGCGCAGGCCATTGGTCACCAGCCATTGAATGGCATCAGTGATCTCCAGCTCGCCGCGCCACGAGGGATTGATGGCATTAACCGCCTCAAAAACGTGGTGATCGAACATGTAAATCCCCACCAGGGCTAGATTGGAAGGTGGGTTCTTAGGCTTTTCGATTAGTTGCACAATCTGCCCCTGATCGTTCAGTTCCGCAACGCCGTAATGCTGAGGCTGCGCCACTTCTTTAAGAACGATTTGGCTGTTCCAGTCCGAATCAGCAAACTGCCGGATCAGCGGCGAGATACCGCCCTGGATGACGTTGTCGCCCAGAAACATAACGAAGCGATCATCGCCCAGAAAGTCCCGGCTGATTTTGACGGCATGGGCCAGGCCCAGCGGTGCATCTTGAGGGATATAGGTGATGTTGACACCCCACTTGTTACCGCGCCGCACAGCAGCCTTGATCTCCTCCGCCGTATCGCCTACAACAATGCCGATATCTTCAATGCCGGCAGCGCGTATGGCTTCGATTACGCGGAACAACACCGGCTTGTTGGCGACCGGAATCAATTGCTTGGCGCTGGTATAGGTAAGCGGGTACAATCGCGTTCCTTTACCGCCACTGAGAATGAGACCTTTCATGTAGCGACCTCCGTGTGTATGAGCAATTCACGTAACTACCACTCTCTACCTATCATTGCGAGGCGCGTATCCGCAACATCCGTGCGTCTCCGAACGGCGCAATCTCGTCTATGGTTGAGATTGCTTCGCCGCAGACGGCTCGCAATGACAAAAGCTGAGTAGTTGCACGTTTTACGTTAATATCCCTGCACCAATCCGCCCTCCGGCGCATCTACAAAAACCGCACCCAGCAAGCGCACCCGGAAACGCTCCAGCGTCTCCTGGGCCTGCGCGACGTGATCCCGCCGGGAGTAGCCATAGCGCACCGTCAGTAACAGCCCATCCGTCTTGGTCGCCAGCACCGCCGCATCCACGGCCACGTTCACCGGCGGCGAGTCGAGAATGACCACATCAGCCTGGGCTTTGAGTGCGCGCAACAATTGCTCCATCTTCTGCGAGCCGAGGATGTCTGCCGGGTTCGGCGGCTGCGCACCCGCCGGCAACAACGAGACACCCGGCACGCCGGTTTCCAGCAGCTGCGGCTCGCTCACGGCAGCCTCACTCAACATCAGCGAGGTAAGCCCTGGCTCTTGCGGCAACCCGAAGAGTGCATGCAAACGCGGACGCCGTAGGTCTGCATCCACCAGCGCCACCCGCTGCCCGGCCTGCGCCATCACTACGGCAAGATTAGCCGCCACGAAAGGCTTGGCTGCTTCCGGCCCTGGAGAAGAAACTACCAATAGCTCCAACGCTTTATCAAGGCTGGTATAGGCCAAATTGATCCGCAGCGCGCGGTAAGCTTCCGCAGCAGCGGAACGGGGATCAGCAAGCGTAACCAACTGCATGGTATCCATTAGCTCTCTCCTCTTTTGTGGGCCAATGCCGCCGGCGGAATGACACCGACAACCGTAAGCCCCAGCTCTTCCATATCTTGGGGACGGTGGATAATGCCGGCGGCCAACCACTCCAGCACGAAGATCAACAGCGTCCCCATCACCAACCCAAAAATGCCCCCCGCAGCAGTATTGATGAACTTGCGCGGGCGTAACAACCGATAGGTCGGCTCTTCCAAAATCGTTGCATAGACGCGATCTTCTTTTCGCTGCAGCTGGTTCTGGCTATCACGCCACTCCACCATGACACGCGCCCACTCATGGGCGATACGTTTGGCCTCCTCACCGTCACTGCGATCCACGTCAATCTGGATCAGCATCCGCGAATCGTCCGAGGCAATGATGACATTGCCCTTGAGATCCTGCGGCGTGGTGTAGAGTTCTTGCCGCTCGATGACCTGAGTAGCCCGGTCAGTCGTCCACATCGCGGCCACATAGGAGCGCAACATAATTTTAGCCGATTGCGTCAAACCGTAATCGGGACGTGCCGGCTCAATGAGCACCTGCACGCTGGCGCGGTATACAGGTATCTGGACGAGACTAAAGCCGAAAGCACTAACAGCGGCAATAGCCGCTGTCGCCAGAATGATCCACCCGCGCTGTCGCAGGACGCGAATGTAGTCTTGAACTTTCACACGCTACCTCCATAAGGATTTCAGCACAGAAACCACGGAGATTTTTATAGATTATCGCTGTATTTTCCGTGGTGAAATCTGATTTCTTGCACTAGCCAACAGCAAAATTGTACCATTGAACAGAAGACGCGCAACCGAGCGCAAAAAAGAGGAGCGTAGCGCTCCTCTTGAAAAATAGCGCCAAAATATCAGCGCCCACGCAACCGAATGCGAGCCTCACGACAAGTGGGACAAGCTACACCCACATAGTCACGCCCACAAGTCATGCAAGTTTTACGCTCCATTTGCGCATCCCGGTGGAGCTCCAACAGGCCCACCATGATTTCTTGTCCTTCGTAACGCGCCAGCCACTCCAACAACGGGGTCGAGCCAACCAACCACATACCGTCTTCGCCGCGCTTTAACACCCCCTGCGCAACATGCCCCTCCAACTCATAAATTGCTGACGCCAGTTCGCGGATGCTGGCATTGCGAATTGCTCTCATATTAGTACGCCTCCACCCACATTATACAGTAGTTACGCGGTTTGTTCCATCGAACGATCTTTAAGCTCAAAAAGTGATTTTTTAAGAGTGTTTTTCGTGGGCGGGCATAACCCACCCACGAAAAACACTCCTTTTTTAGCGGCTTTAGCCGCCAAATTCACTTTGAGCCGGTGGCCCAAACAACAACCGCGTAATTGCTGATTATAGACGCTACAGGGGAGAACGCAACTCTACGCTCTTTTTCCGGTGCAATAAATAGCACCGAAAACCCCGCCATTGGCCGAAGCGGTCGAGACCCGGCAGCGGTTTCAACAAGCATAACCCGCACCTTCATAAATTTTCGGATAGGTGCTCAAAGGTTTTGTCATTCTTACAAAGCGGATTATAATGAGATCAAGCCATTGATATGAAAATGCGTGCGATGCCCTTAGTTGCCTTAAATGCCCAGTTGGTTGCCGGCGATGCTTCTTACCGCAGCGCCGGCATTTATGCCTATATCATCAACCTGCTGCGCCATTTGCCCGCCGCGCTGGATGCTATGCAATACCTAGTATTACTGGGGCGGCACGGACAGTTGCCGGACCAAACACCCCTCCCGGTGCGCCGCTCGCGTTTCTCCACCTCCCGCCCGGTCAGCCGCATCTTGTGGGAACAGCTGGTATTGCCGGGCGTGTTGCGTCGCCGAAAAGTTGATCTACTACACTTGCCTGCTTACGTTGGCCCATGGGTCTCCGCCTGCCCGCAAGTGGTTAATATCCACGATCTGAGCTTCCTCCATTATCCAACCTTGTTCCGCCCCGCCAACCGCCTTTACCTAAATACGATGACGCGCGCGACCTGCCGACGCGCAGCAGCAATCATCACCGGCTCACAAGCTATTGCTGACGAGATTAAGGTGCATCTGGGTGCCCCCGCCGAACGCGTACATGTCATCCCCGATGGCGTGGCACAACGCTTTCAACCGCTGCCACACGAACAGGTGGAAGCATTCCGTAGCGAGTATCTGTTGCCGGAGCGTTTCATCCTCTTCATGGGGACACTCGAACCGCGCAAGAATCTCGTGACGCTGGTACGCGCATTTGCCCGCCTGCACGACCCCCACGTGCATCTGGTATTAGCCGGCGGCAAAGGCTGGTACTATGAAGACCTTTTCGCCGAGGTATCTCGCCTGGAATTAGAAGCACGGGTACATTTTCCAGGCTATGTACCGGCTGAACAACAAACCTTGTGGTACAATGCGGCCACAGCTTTCGCCTACGTTTCACACTATGAAGGCTTCGGACTACCGGTTGTGGAAGCATTGGCCTGCGGCACCCCGACACTGATTAGTCAGGCAGGGGCACTTTGCGAAGTAGCACAAGATTCTGCACTGACTGTCCCCGCCGAAGATGAAGCCGCGATAGCAGATGGCTTGCACCGCCTGCTCACCGACGCCCCGATGTGCGCACAACTGCGGCAACGCGGGCTAGCCCGCGTTGCCGCTTTTACCTGGGATGCCACAGCAGCGCGTACGGCGGCGCTCTATCGCCACGTGTTACAATCCAACTGAAGCAGGAAATCGAAACAGGATGAACCTTAAACGCAGCGAACGCGCCCCACTCTGGGTGATTTGTCTAGATATAGCGCTCATCGTGTTGGTAATGGCATTAGCATATTGGTCGCGCTATCGCTTGCAATGGTTCCGAGATGTGTTGTACGAAGCCGATTTCACGGATTACTTACCACTCACAGCATTGTTTGCCCTACTCATTCCGGGATTTTTATTTCTTGACGGCAGCTACCACAGCTGGCGTGGGCGTTCCTGGGTAGATCATGTCTATCGCATCAGCAATGCCGGAGCTAAGACGCTGGTAATGGTACTCGCTATCGCATTTTTCTTCCGCCCCCTGCTCTATTCACGCTTGCTGTTGCTGGAAGCGGGGATTGGAATGTGGATATTCCTCGCACTGGCCCGCGCCGCCGTCATGTATTTGCTGGCGCACCAACGCCGCAGCGGCAAAGGTCTCAAGCGGCTCCTGATAGTCGGTGCAGGCGAAGTAGGCCGACGGGTTATGCGCACACTCGTGGCACGCCCTGACCTGGGTTACAGGGTAATAGGTTATGTAGATGATAATCCCGAAAAAGGCGAGAGCGAAATCGGGCGTTTCAAAGGCTTAGGGGCGATTGACAACCTGGTCAACGTCATCAACACAGAAGATATTGATGAAGTGATTGTGACCCTGCCATGGACGTACCACCGGCGCATCCTCACCGTACTGCGCGAGTGCGACCGGCGCAATGTACAGGCGCGCATCGTACCGGACATCTTCCAGCTCAGCCTGAGCCGAGTGGACGTGGGCGACTTGGGCGGGTTGCCGCTCATCAGTATCAACGAAATCACCTTCGGCGCGACGGCGTTACTGTTCAAACGCATCGTAGATACTTGTGGCGCGCTGTTAGGGCTGACGCTGGGCGCGCCGCTCCTGGGACTCATCGCCCTGGCAATCCGACTGGATAGCCCCGGCCCGATACTCTTTCGCCAACAGCGCGTGGGTAAAGACAAGCAGCTTTTTATGATGTACAAGTTCCGCTCCATGCGCGAAGGCGCAGAAGCAGAATTGGAAGAGTTACGCGAGTACAACGAGGCCGACGGCCCGCTCTTCAAGATGCGCGATGATCCTCGGCTGACGCGCGTGGGTACATTGTTGCGGCGCACCAGTCTGGATGAGCTACCCCAATTGCTCAACGTCCTGCGTGGGGAGATGAGCCTGGTAGGGCCACGCCCACCGGTGCAGGAGGAAGTCGAACAGTATCAACCCTGGCACCTGCAACGCCTGGCTGTCCCCCCAGGCATGACGGGGCTGTGGCAAGTCAGTGGCCGCAGCGAACTTACCTTTGACGAGATGGTTCTGCTTGATTTGTACTACATCGAGCACTGGTCGCCCTGGCTCGACCTAATGATTATGCTACGCACCATCCCTAAAGTGCTGCTGGGCGATGGGGCGTATTGAACGTGATGCGTGACCAGAGAATTTTTCACGTTTCACGAGCTGCCATTTTCCAACTACTGTTTCCCGACTACTGTTTTCCAACTACGGAATGAGGTCTAATATGAACAAATGGATGCTTACGTCCGCTGAGCAACAAGCCGCACGCGATTTTCTAGTCAAATTGGTACAAACGCCTGGACTGCCTGGCGCTGAAGGCGCGGTAGCCGCGCTACTGCTGCAAGAGATGCGCAGCTTGGGTTTCCCCCAGGTCTGGATGGATGAGGCCGGCAATGTCATTGGGCAACTCGGCGCAGCAGAAGGGCCAACGCTGATGCTCAACGGGCATATAGATACCGTTGCAGTTGCCAGCCCACAAGATTGGACGTGCGATCCTTATGCGGCCAGCGAGCGCCAAGGACGCATCTACGGCCTCGGCACTGCCGATATGAAAGGCGGCCTGACGGCCATGCTACACGGCGCGGCTTTATTGCTCCGGCGGGACATTCCCCTCAACGGGCGTGTAGTCATTGCTTGCGTAGGCCTGGAAGAACCCGCTGAAGGCACGGGCACCCGTATCCTCTTTGAAGAAGACGGCCTCAAACCCGATTGGGTGCTGATTGCCGAACCCTCTAACCTGCACGTCGTGCGTGCCCAACGCGGACATCTGGAAATGCTGCTTTCGGTCAAGGGCCGTTCAGCGCACTCGGCGACGCCGGAGCTGGGCGATAACGCTATCTACACCGCAGCGCGACTGGTGTTCGGCCTGGAGCTGCTAGCCGAGCAGCTGGCCCAAGACCCCTTCCTAGGGCCGGGCGTCCTGGCGGTGACCGACATCCGCTCGCACGCCGTCAGCCGCAATGCTATCCCCGATGGGTGCGATCTGATTATTGACCGCCGCTTGACCGTAAGTGAAACAGAGTCATTGGCGTTGGCAGAAGTGCAGCGCGTCATCGCCCGCGAAGGTGTCCACGCCGAACTGCATGTCATCGAGGAGCAGGTACACACGCACACGGGCCGGGTCTACACGGCTCGCCGCGCCTCACCGCCCTGGGCGCTGGGCGAGCGACATCCGCTGGTGCAGGCCATGCTCCACGCGGCCCGCGAGTCTGGCGCGCGCCCACTGCTCGACAAGTGGGACTTCGCCACCGAGGGTGCCTACACCGCCGGCGTGGCGCAAGTGCCCACCGTCGGCTTTGGCCCGGGTGACCCCAACGTCGTGCATTCATGCGATGAATATGTGCCGCTGGAACAAGTCTACACGGCGGCTTCGGCCTACGCCGCCCTCGCCGCCCGCCTCCTCGCGCCGTGAGGGAAAAGTCCACAACCAACGGCCCCTGTTGGTTCAACGGACAGTCAAATCCGTGTAGCTCAGTAGATAAAAATTTTTCATACCCCCCCTTGCGAAGGTTCGATAAGGGCAGGTCTCTCAGATACAGCAGCAGGCGCACAGCCATGCCAGGTACGGCCTAGCGCAACCTTCGCAAAGGTTAATAAAGTCAGAATTTTTCATTTGCTGATGCTATATAAAATGCGGGAAACTAACGTTCCCCGCAGAGCCAGTGTGCTCAGCGCGGAATGCCAGAGCCACGCTAAAATAAGTATTTGCTATTCGCCATTCGCTATTTTCAAAGGAGATTGCATGAACTTCCTTAAATCTTTACTCGCGCTGATGCGCACCCCTTTTTTGATCCTCACACCCGCTTGTGTAGCAGTGGGCGTGGGCGCAGCGTATTGGCAAATGCGCGCGTTGAATTGGCTACAGGTAGCGTTGATCCTCATCGGCGCATTGGCAGCGCATATTACTGTCAATGTCTTCAATGAGTATTTCGACTTCAAAAGCGGCTTGGATCAACAAACCCAGCGCACCCCTTTCAGCGGCGGGAGTGGTACATTGCAGGCCAGCCCCCAGTTAGCAAGCGTCGCGTTATTGCTTGCCTGCACGGCCTGTACTATCACAGCTTTGATTGGCCTCTATTTTGTGTGGGTGCGGGGCTGGCTTTTGTTGCCCATCGGCGTGATGGGGCTGATTCTGGTTGTCACCTATACGATCTGGTGGGTCAACCATCCGCTTCTCTGCCTGATCGCTCCAGGGTTGGGCTTCGGCGTTTTTACCGTTATGGGCACACACTTCGCTTTGACCGGTAGCTACAGTTGGACGGCCTTCGTCGCTGCGCTGGTGCCCACATTTTTGGTCAGCAATTTATTGCTACTCAACCAATTCCCGGATGTAGAAGCCGACCAACGTGTGGGACGCCGCCATTTCCCGATTACTATTGGGCGGCAAGCCAGCAGTAAGCTGTATGGCCTGTTGTTGGCTTTGACCTATGTATCGATCATCGGAGGTATTGTATTGCGCTTGCTCCCCCCGACCACGCTGCTGGCGTTGTTGACGATAATATTGGCCTGGCGAAGTTACCAGGGCGCACGGCGCAATGCAGAAAATATCCCCGCCTTGGTTCCCTCGTTGGGCGTGAATGTCATTATCACGCTCGCCACCCCGATATTGCTAGCAATCGGCCTGATGATTGCATAAATTGCTTTGTAGTGTATTCATGCTAAACTTACAGCTATGAGCGAATTACTATTCCCTACCCAAGTGAAAGACCTGAACACCGTTTTGCGCGCCTTCAATTGGCGCGCGCTCAGCCGCGAAGTGGACTTAGAAGCCCACTTGCAGCTGGCGATTGTTGGCCCGGTCAACAGCGGCAAATCCACGCTCTTCAACCGGCTGCACGGGCGCAATCTCTCCGCCGCCAGCGCCGTGCCGGGCACCACGCAAAACGTGGTAGAACACCCACTAGGGCCGTTCCTGCTGGTGGATACGCCCGGCTTCGGCGAGGTATGGGGCGTGGATCGTGCCACAGTCGCCAAAGAAGCCGCCGCCGCTGCCGACCTCGTCCTGCTGGTGCTGGATGCCGCCGCCGGGGTGCGCCAGAGCGATCACGACCTGCTCCAAACGCTGCGCGCGCTGGGCCACCCGGTCATCGTCGCGCTCAACAAGGCCGATTTGATCAAAAAAGACCTGCCCTGGGTGCTGGAAAACGCCGAGGCAGTGCTGGGCGTACGCCCGCTCCCCATCTCTGCCCGCACCGGCATGGGCATTTCTGACAAGCTTCTGCCTACCATCCTCCAAGTGGAACCGGGCATCGCCGTAGCGATGGCGCGCGGTTTGCCGGGCGTGCGCAAGCAACTCGTCACGCGGCTTATCCGGCAGGCAGCCACCACCAATGCCGTCATCGCACTGCAACCTATCCCCTTCCTGGACATCCCGCTGCTTCTGGCGATGCAGACCCGGCTGGTGTTGCGCATTGCGGCGGCGTATGGGCAGCCCATGAGCGTCACCCACGCGCGCGAGCTCATCACGACGATTGCGGGCGGTCTGCTCACCCGCTATCTAGCCGGACAGCTGGCGAAATTCTTCCCCGGCCCTGGTTGGATTGTCTCGGCGGGAATGGCATTAGCGGGCACCTGGGCTATCGGCGAAGCGGCCCGCCGCTACTTCGAAGCTGGCGCGAATATCCCCGCGCCTGACTTGCGCGCACTTTATCAAGGCTTGCGCAAACGCGCCGCGCGGGGCATTCTTAATCGTCAACCGCCGGAGTTGCCCATCGAAATACCACTGGCGGCTTCTGACACTGCACCCACTGACGAAAGCGCATAGGACAAAAACGGACGTGGCATAACATGAAATCAGCCCCCTGGCTGGATGCGGATGAGCAACTATCGCCTGAAGCCATCCGGCGCGCGGCGCGGATAGCGGCGCATCGCTGGCTATTATTGGTGGCGATAGCGAGCCTGACGGTAGGCGGAATCATTGGCCGCTGGGGCTTCCAAAACCTACCCGAACCGACGCCGGTGCTCGCGCTACCCTCCGGCTGGGGACAGGCGTGTACGCCGGTTGCGGCCACTGCGCCCACCGCCATTCCCACGCCGCTCCGGGTCTATGTGAGCGGGGCAGTCGCGGCTCCGCAGGTGCTCACGCTGACCGCCGGCAGTCTGGTGGCGGATGCGCTTACCGCAGCGGGCGGCCCGGCCCCCGATGCCAACCTCAACGACATCAACCTCGCCGCGCCGTTGGTCAATCACCAGCAAATCAACGTGCCCTCGCGCGCGACGCCTGCGCCCATCGCCACCCCTAAACCACAAACCACCGCAAGCGAAACCAGCGGGACGCTCATCAACATCAACACCGCCACTACCGCTGAACTGGAGCTGTTGCCGCGCATCGGCCCGGCGATGGCGCAACGCATCCTGGACTACCGCGAGGTGCATGGCCCGTTCCAAACAGTCGAAGACCTGCTCAACATCGCCGGCATCGGCCCGGCCACGTTGGAGCAACTACGTCCGCATGTGACGCTAGTCCCATAACTGAATTTAGATTTTCCCCTATTAAAAACCACCAAGGACACCAAGATTTTATGAGAGGTTTTTAACTTTGTGTTCTTTGTGTCCTTCGTGATTAAGGAGATTTTTTACAAGAGTAAATCATGCTCAACATTCTTTCCTGGTATCTGATTGTACAACTCTTCGCACTGGCGGGATTGCCGCTGGCGTTGGCCTGGCTGCATCGGTTGCCTTCGCGGGGGTACGCCGTCGCCAAGGCCCTCGGGCTGCTATTGACCGGCGTGCTCTTCTGGTGGGGCAGCATCATCCACCTGTGGAGCAACACCGCCAGTGGCGCGCTCATGGCAGCAGTACTCATCTGCGGCATGGGCCTGTGGATGCTGCGCGGGCGCTGGGCCGAGCTCCGCGCCTGGTGGGCCGCGCACCACGAGTTCGTCATCACCACCGAGCTGCTCTTTGCTGCGGCCTTCCTCCTGTGGGTGATTGTCCGCGCCGCGCAACCGCAGATCGAAACCGCCGGCGGTGAGAAATTCATGGAAATCGCCTTTCTCAATGCCGTGCTGCGCGCGCCCGGAATGCCCCCCCACGATCCCTGGCTCTCCGGCTACGCCATCTCCTACTACTATTTGGGCTACCACCTCATGGGCATGATTACGCGCTTAGCAAGCGTCCCCGCCTCCAGCGCCTTCAACCTGGGGATCGCCTCCTGGTTTGCGCTAACGGCAGTGAGCGCCTATGGCGTGCTGTATGATATGCTCGATGGGCGCGGCCCGGTGCGCGCCCTCTTCGGCCCGTTGCTGCTCCTGTTGACCGGAAACGGCATGGGGCTGCTGGAAGTGCTCTACTCGCGCGGCTTGTTCCCACCGGCCTTTTGGACGTGGCTGGACATTCGCGGCCTCAACGCCCCACCCCAACCGCCCTTCTCCTGGTTGCCCTCGCGCTTCTTCTGGTGGTGGCGCGCATCGCGCACCCTGCACGATTACACGCCCGGCGGCGTATCGCAAGAGCTCATTGATGAGTTCCCCGCCTTCAGCTTCATCCTCGGCGACATGCACCCCCACCTGCTCGTTTTGCCGTTTGCACTGCTGCTGGTGGCGTTGGCCCTGCACCTCTATCACGATGCGCACACCTTCGAGCGTGACCCCGATCCATGGCGGTATTGGAGCGCGCGCGTGATCCCCTTAGCCGGGTGCGCCTTGCTGTTGGGATCATTGGGGTTCCTCAACACCTGGGACTTGCCCATCTATTGGGCGCTATTGATGGGCGCGCTGATCCTGGGACGCGGGCGCGCCCCCGACGCGCCGGAGCTCTTCGACCGGCTCTGGGCCGCCATCCCCGAAGGCGGGCTGCTGGGCGTGCTGAGCATCATCTACTACTTACCGTTCTGGATAGGATTGCGCTCACAGGCTGGCGGCATCCTCCCCAACCTCTTCAATGCCACCCGCCCGGTGCAATTTGTGGTGATGTTCATCCCATTGCTGCTGCCGGTCGCTGCGCTGATCATCGGTGCAGCACGGCGGGTGCGCCTGGATGCGTACAAGCTGGTGAGCTGGAGCATCGGTGTATTGCTGTCTCTGCTGGCGCTGGCCCTGCTGATGGGACTGGTGGCCGGCTACCCCTGGGTGCGCGCGGTTTTAGAGGGCGAAGCAATTCTCGGCATCGCTCCAGAGCAGTTCCAGCAAGCGTTGTTCACCCGCCTGAGCTCCCCTTGGACGGCACTGCTGTTGCTGCTGGGCGTGATGGGCGTAGTGCTGGCTTTTATCGAAGGCGAACATAAGCTACGCCCCCCACACACCTTCGCCCTGCTGCTGACACTGTTAGGATGTTTGCTCACCCTGGCTCCGGAATTTGTGTTCCTCAAGGATGTTTTTATGACACGGATGAACACGGTCTTCAAGTTCTACTTCCAGGCGTGGGTGCTGTGGAGTTTGGCGGGGGCGTGGTGGCTAGCTACGACCACCGAGGCGTTGTCGCGGCGAGCTGCCGGAACTGCACGCCGGGTAGGGTATAGTGCGGCTATTCTCGCCATCCTCGCAGGGTTGGTCTACACACCACTCGCTGCGCGCCAACGCGCGTTGGAGCACGGCATTCCCTGGACACTGGACGGCGCAGATTGGGTGCGCCAGCAACATCCCGCCGACTGGGAAGCCATCCAGTGGCTCAATGCCTATGTAGAAGGAGCTCCGGTCATCGCAGAAGCGCCTGGTGACAACCACCGCGCTTATGTGTACCAGGGACGCATTTCAGCGTTCACGGGACTACCCACGGTGCTAGGCTGGGCGGGGCATGAGATGCAATGGCGCGGCAACTACGAGGAACAAGCCCAACGGGAACTGGCTTTGACGCAACTCTACGCTTCTGGTGACACGTACCAGGTCCAGGAAATTGTCGCGCGTTACAGCATTGCCTATATCTATGTTGGGCCGATAGAGCAACAGACCTACCCGCCAGAGACTCTGGAAGTGTTCGAGCAATTATACCCATTGGTCTATCAGAATGCCGGGGTCAGTATCTACCAAACGGGATTTTAGATTCGGTGGCATAAAAAACAGCTTTCACAGGCTTGCGCAACACCGGCCCTTGGATAACTTGACTGATAGCGGCGCTTACGATGTGGCCCGCCGAGGAAAGCGAGCGCTGTCCTTCCCAGCTTATACTCACCCAGGCCCTGACACCCAAACACAGGAAGTTCATAAAAACATAACTCCCGATGCACAAGCAAAACTTTGACGAGCACCCCCAAGACCACGCGCAATTGCGCCATCCATAATTTGTGTTAGACTTAGCATCTATCTGGAAATCAATATCATTAAGTTAAAATCTGACAGGTTTCGCTCAAATTGTGTTTGACTGCACTTTTCAGGTGAATAAAAGCAGTAGCGCAAAAATCGTCCTGTCACAGCCGTCAATAGGCGTGTTTTGAGGTATACTCAGGGTTAGTTTTGCGGTACGGCCTGTGACGAGCGCAGAGGCCTTCGACAGGCTCAGGCACCGGAGAAGCCCGGTGGCTGAGCCTGTCGAAGCCTCTCCCGGTTGCCCTACGGCATTGTCTTAGACGGCAGTAGCGCAAAAATCGTCCTGTCACAGCCGTCAATAGGCGTGTTTTAAGGTATACTCAGGGTTAGTTTTGCG
>CAZDDI010000024.1:0-55933 GCA_964504195.1 uncultured Anaerolineales bacterium | reverse complement strand
TTGGGCGGCGGCGAAGCCGCCGCCCAAAAACCCCACAAAAAAATCCCCCCTTTCCTCCGCTTGCGGGGGAAAGGGGGCAGGGGGCAGGGGGCAGGGGGTATCATTTTATTTTTAGAACGACCAACTTGACACAAAACCTTATTTACGGATTAATTTCTTAAAATTCATAATCCTGTACTACATACTACGTCGAGTATTGATAATTGACAGGGTGGTTTTTGCGCTATTGCGATTTAGGACACGGATTTTATGAATCACACGGATCTTTTTTGGGTCCTTATCCGTAAAATCCATGCGAATCCGTGTCCTAAAAGCATTCTGACGAACAGGCAGCCACTTGGGTTAGAGCATAGTCCGGACAGGGCTTGAAAGCAACGCATGTCAGAAAAAATCCTGATTGTAGAAGATGAAGCCGTGCTGCGAGAGACGCTGGAGTACAACCTCACCCGGCAAGGCTACGCCGTAATCACCGCCAGTACCGGAACGCGCGCCCTGGAGCTGGCGCGGGAGCACCACCCGCACCTGATTCTGCTGGACATCATGCTCCCAGAGCTCGATGGGTTGGAAGTGTGCCGCATTTTGCGCCAGGAGATGAACACGCCCATCATCATGCTCACCGCCAGGGATGATGAGATTGACAAAGTAGTGGGCCTAGAGGTAGGGGCGGATGACTACCTCACCAAACCTTTCAGCCTACGCGAGCTGCAGGCGCGCATCAAAGCGCAATTGCGCCGCGTGCGGCTGATCCGCGAGGAAATACCTGTCGCCACACAGTCACCCCATCAACAGCTACAGTTCGGCACATTGCGCCTGGATATTGACCGCCGCGAGGTGTACCTGCACGACACCCCGTTGCATCTCAAGCCCAAAGAGTACGAGCTTTTGCTCCACCTGGCCGAAAATCGCGGGCGCGTGCTCTCACGCGAACAGCTCCTGGAAAACGTCTGGGGCTGGGATTTCAGCGGCGGCAGCCGCACGGTGGATGTACATGTGCGCTGGTTGCGCGAAAAAATCGAAGACGATCCGACCCACCCCACGCGCATTGTCACCGCGCGGGGCATGGGCTACATTTTTGAGGGATAATTATGTTTCCATCTATCCGTTGGCGCATTCTGATACCGTATGCTGTAATCATTGTGCTCAGCACGCTGGGGCTGACCTTTTACGTCACCGAGCAGGTGCGACAGGCGCGCTATGATGATTTGCAAGTGCGCCTGTTGGCCGAAGCCGGCCTGATCGCCGAAACCGTAGCGCCGCTGCTGGATGATCCGCAGGCGCTTGCCAGTGGGCAGCTCGATACGCTCGCCCGCCAGCGAGCCGCCGCGCGGAATGAACGCATTACGTTCATCCTGCTCAATGGCATGGTCGCCGGGGAATCCCATGAAAACCGCGCGCTGATGGACAATCACCTGTACCGCGAAGAGGTGCAGCGCGCCCTCAGTGCCGGCGGCGGGACAGCCATTCGTTACAGCCGCACCGTCAATTACGAGATGATGTATGCCGCCGTCCCCGCTTATGCAGATGGCGAACTCAAAGGCATCGTGCGGGTAGCGCTGTCGCTCGACCAAATCACTGCCAACACCAACCGCCTGAGCCGCACAATCCTCTCCGCGGGCATGGTCACGACTGCCCTCGCTGTCTTACTGGGCCTGGTGATTGCCGAGCGCACCGCCCGGCCCGTGCGCCAGCTCACCCACGTCGTAGAACGGGTTGCAAAGGGCGATTTAAATGCCCGCCTGCTCCCCGCCGGACGCGACGAAGTAGCCCAGCTCACCACGGCTTTCAACCACATGACCGATCAACTGCGGGAGCAGATGGAACATCTGGGCGAGGAGCGCAGTCGCCTGGCCGCCATCCTCACTACGATGGCCGATGGCGTCATTATCACGGATCAACACGGGCTGGTGCAACTATGCAATCCCGCCGCCGTGAGGATTTTGCACATCACCGGCAACCCTGGCGGACGCACTTTCGCCCAAGTCGTGTTCAACCACCAGCTCATCGCCCTCTGGGAGCGCAGCCAGCAAACTGGTGCAGAACAGTCCGACACAGTGGAAACCGACCCTAAGCGCACCTTCCTGCACGCGATTGTAACCCCCTTGCCGGAACTCGCGCCACCGCATTACCTCATCGTCATCCAAGACCTCACCCACGTCCGCCGCTTGGAAACCATCCGCCGCGACTTCATCAGCAATATCTCGCACGAGTTACGCACGCCACTCGCCGCGCTGAAAGCCGTGGTAGAAACACTTAGAGACGGTGCGCTGCACGACCCGCCCACCGCACAACGCTTCCTCACCCACATCGAAAGCGAACTGAACAATCTCACCCAAGTTGTGCAGGAGCTGCTGGAACTCTCGCGCATCGAGTCGGGCAAAGCGCCGGTGAATCAGCGGCCTACGCTGCTGGAAGACCTCATCACGCTGCCCGTCGAGCGGCTGCGCCCCCAGGCGGAACGGGCCGGGTTACGGCTCGAAGTCACGCTGCCAGCCGAGCAACTCCTCATCCTGGCGGATGCAGAGCGCGTCCACCAGATTCTCATCAACCTGCTGCACAATGCCATCAAGTTTACACCCACCGGTGGAACGCTGACCGTCGCGGCCCACATCGTCGGCAACGAAGTCACCATCGCCGTGCAGGATACCGGCGTGGGCATTGCAGCGGAGGATTTGCCACGCATCTTCGAGCGCTTCTACAAGGGCGACCGCGCGCGCGCCAGCGAAGGCACCGGGCTAGGACTGGCAATCGCCAAGCACCTGGTTCAGGCGCACGGCGGGCGCATCTGGGCTGAAAGTCGCCAGGGCGTGGGGAGCAAGTTTACCTTCACTTTACCGGTGTGTTGAAACCTACGGGCATGAGAGGACATACCGATAGTTGGGTACCCGCTAAATCTGCATCTTGGCCATTCCAGAAATAAAGCCTATGAAGATATCGATCCGTTTGAGAAAGTACTTGACGATTCTGCTTGTTGTGTTCGTGTTGGTGGCAGGAATAGGAGCGGTCATCGCATTAAGAAGTGAATCTGCAAAAAACCTGGGGGTTGACATCTTCTTTGACGTAGCCATAAACATCTGTCTGCTGGGTTTCTACGCCCACCTCTTGAAGAGAAATTGGCATACATGGAAATCCTGGAGCAAAATAGGTTTGGTGCTTCTGATGGGAGCCATGATACTTATCACGGTAAATGATATTGATGATAATTGGCCGCGTCTTCCCTGGGTCAAGGCAAAAGCCTTCACTACAGTGGATGAGTTCATGATTAATTTGAAGGAACGGGACTATGCTACTGCTACGACAAGATTCACGCCACGAATACGACAGTGTATTAATCCAGATGACTTGAATCAACCCAATGCTCAACCCATAAACTGGGAACTGAGCGAGATGGACAAGTTCTCAAATATCCTGGGAACAGCTACGTTTTCGGATGGTCAAGAGCTATCGCTGACGGTGAGAATGGTATGGTCGGACGACCAATGGCAGATTAATGGCTTTTGGTTTGGCATGTGGCCAGAAACAAGGCTAGACTACTCCAGCATGCACTGTAGCGAATAGTTACGTGGCAGCTAACACCGCGTGAACCCGACTGGGCCTATCGGCCTGCATAGCATCGGCGCTTTTGCATTTGTAACAGGTCTTGTAGCGAGGCTAATCTTGCATGGCCCGGCGGCTAACGCAAACCGTTAGATGCAAAAAGCCGCATCTTCTCAAACACATTAAAATCCAAACAGGAGAGAAAAAGTTATGCTGAAATTTGTGTGTCCGCTTGTTCTCGTAGATGACATTGTGGCATCTCGGTATTTCTATGAACAGCTTCTCGGTCAGAAGATAAAATTCGATTTTGGGCAGAATGTTACTTTTGAAGGGGATTTTGCAATTCATCTTAAGTCACACTTCCAATCTTTGTTAGGAGATGTAACTCAATATTCGGTTATAAAGAAAGCACACAATGGAGAATTGTATTTTGAAACAGATGAGATTGAGTCGATTCATCAACGCTTGAAACAAGCGGGGGTTGAATTTATCCATGAGATTCAAGAACAACCATGGGGACAAGGTGTGATGCGCCTATACGATCCTGATGGGCACATTGTTGAAATTGGAGAATTCATGGAAACAGTGGTATGGCGCTTCCATACGCAGGGTTTATCAATAGACAGTATCAGTGAAAAGAGTTCCATGCCCCGCGAGTTTGTAGAACACGTTATCCAAGAACATAACGAGCCTGGTCAGGCAAGCGGCGGCTAACAAACCATGCGTCCGACGTGTAGGATTCTGCGCAATTTACGTAACTACTCAAGTTCAAACTTTATCGGTCATTGCGAGCCATATGCAGCGAAGCAATCTCAACCATGAACGAGATTGTGCCGTTCACAGATGAACGGACGCCACAGAGACGTGACTTACAGTGACAAGATTGAGCAGTTGCTTTTAAGAGTTGCTTTTAAGAGTGTTTTTTAGCGGCTTTAGCCGCCAAGTTCGCTGTGAACCGATGGCGCAAACGACAACCGCGTAACTACTGCATACCATTGGATCGCAGCTTATTATTACAACGAGGCACTGACTATGAGCGAAAAGCACACCACCACATACACCCGCCGGGAGATATTGAAGATCGGCCTGGGCGTGATGACGGCCCTATTGACCCCCGCCTACTTGACCCGCGAGGGCGGGCCACGCTCCGGCAACCGGCTGGCCCTACTGGAACGCCTGCCGCCGCCAGCCTCACTCGGACGCATCATCAGCTGGCAACAGCAAAACGTGCGCCGCGACCCGACCCTCACGTCCACAATTATGACGCGCTTAGGCCGCAACACCATCATCCCGCTCTATGCCACCGTTGAAGGGGAAGCCCCCTGGCCGAGCAATCCGATCTGGTACCAGACCACGCAAGGGTTTGTCCACAGCGCCTTTGTGCAGCCCGTAGAAGACGAGCGGCAAACTGAAGTGATTACCGAGGTAACTCCGCCCGGCTTTTGGGCGGAAGTCAGCGTCCCCATCGCGGAAGCCCGTTCGCGCCCTACCGCCCCCTCGATAGCGTGGCGACTCTACTACCAGACTGTCTACCGGGTGATTGCCGCCGCACAAGATGACACGGGGGAATGGTGGTACCGGATCCAGGACGGCCTCACCTGGTCGCCTGGCCCGTATGTGCCGGCCTGGTCTATGCGCCGCATCACACCGGAAGACCTCGCCCCGATTTCTCCCGGTCATCCCAACAAGTGGATTAACATTGATCTTCGCAGTCAAATGCTGACGTGCTACGAAGATGAACAGGCCGTCTTTGCCACGCGCGTGGCTTCGGGCGCTTCCAAAACCCCCACCCCTTATGGCGAATTTCGCGTTCTTTACAAACGCCACACGCGCCGGATGATGGGCGAGGATTACGACCTCAGCGGCGTACCCTTCCCGGTGTACTTTACCCGGTCAGCGGTAGCCATCCACGGGACATATTGGCACAACAACTACGGATTCCGCTCCAGCCACGGCTGCGTCAACGTCCCCAGCAGCGCGGCCAAATGGATTTTTAGATGGGTGGAGCCAGAAGCCCCCTACGCAGAAGAGACCGTCCATGCCGCCGCAGGAACCGGTACGCGCATCGTTGTCACATAGCGGCATGAAGCAACATAGCTGCTATCTTACCTGTCTCATCCTGTTGTTAATGCTCTTTGTCCTGCACGCGCAGCCCTCCGCCTACGCAGCCCCCACCGGTCCGCGCGCACACGTCTGGACGCTTGCCCCAGCAGACTGGAACGCTGCCGGGCACGCAGGCGCTGCCCACGCCTACACCTCGCCCGCGCTCCGTGCCCCCTCCCCCTTCACCGCTGCCGGGGTGGATTGGCGTGCAGCGCTCCCGCTCGGCGCGCGCGTCGAAATTGCGCTGCGCCTCAGCCGCGACGGGCAGACGTGGCAAGCATGGCAACCCATCCACCCGGAAGCACAGGGCGAGCAGTGGTTCGGCGAGAACCTGGTGACGCTCGATGGCGCGCAATGGGTACAGGCGCGGCTCACGCTGCACGGCGAGGCGCGCGTGACCGCGCTCACGCTCACGGCGATTGATGCTTCCGCCGCGCCCACACTCGCGGCGGCGCGCGCCCACACCGCCCCGCTCGCCGCGCCCGCGCCCGCCATCATCCCCCGCACCGCCTGGGGCGCCGATGAGAGCGTCATGACCTGGCCGCCCGCCTACGCGCCCGCGCACAAGATCATCCTCCACCATACCGTCACCTCCGGCGGTGCTAATCCCGTGGCCGAGGTGCAGGCGATCTACTACTACCACGCCGTCACGCGCGGCTGGGGTGATATTGGCTACAATTATCTGGTGGACAAATTCGGCAACATCTACGAGGGCCGCGCCGGTGGCCCGGACGTGATCGCCGGGCATACTTACGGCTATAACACCGGCAGCGTGGGGATCGGCAATTTGGGCGATTATACCACCCTGGAGCCGGGCGACGCCATGCGTGAAGCCAACGTCGCGCTGGCCGCGTGGTTCGGCGGGCGCAATTACATCCACCCGCTGGAAATCAGCCCCTTCAACGACCGCTTCACGTTCAACATCGCCGGGCACCGCGATTATGCCGCCACCGCTTGCCCCGGTGACGCCTTCTACCCACTGCTCCCCGCCATCCGCGAGGCAACGTGGACACGCATCGCGCTCTACACGCCAGCGTATGCCGCCGCCTTTCTGGAACACACCACGCCCCCCAGAATGCTGGCCGGGCGCACCCATGCAATGCAACTCACACTGCGCAACAGCGGCACCCACACCTGGTATCGCCTGAGCGATCCCGACTCCGGCACGCCCTACCACCTGGGCTATCACTGGTACGATGCGCTAGGGCAGCACTACGTCCAGCCGCCGGAGGAAGACCACCGGACGCCGCTGCTCGGCGATGTCTCCTTTGGCGCGCGCGCAACTTTCGGAGAGGCGTTGCTCACCGCGCCGCACACGCCCGGCGTATATACGCTCACGTGGGATATGGTACACGAGGGCGTGACCTGGTTCGCCAGCCAGGGCAGCCCCACGTTGGATGTGAGCATCACGGTGACGCATCCGGCAACGCTGACCGGCATCCTCCACGATAATCGCGGCGTGGGCGTGAGCGGCGCACGGGTGACGCTGAGCGATGGGTCGCGCACGCTGAGCGGGGCGGATGGCCGCTATACGCTGCGGGATATTTTCCCCGGCAGTTATACGTTGCAAGCCCACGAGCCGGGCCGGCACCACTTCCCCAACGGCACGCCGGTCAACCTGACGCTGCACGCGCAAACCCCGGCCTCGGTGACACTGGCGCTGGTGCCCTTTGACAATGCCATCCGCAACTGGGACTTCGAGGCGGGGCTGGCACACTGGGCGGCGCACGGGGACGCGGGAGCGGTCGCTCGCGCCAGCGCCGCCGCGCATAGCGGGCAGGGGAGCGCGGAGCTCAGCGCACCGGGCGGCCAATGGATCGCCCTACAGCAAACCTTGACCCTGCCCCAAGATGTCGTTTCGCCCACGCTCGCGCTGTTCGCCAGAGGAGATGCGCTGCATGTGTTGATCGAGACGCCGAGCGGCACGATGACGCACACCCTGCCCGCCAGCCCCGACTGGCGACATGGCTGGGCCGCTGTGGACGCCACTCCCGGCACGCCTGTCACCATCACCCTACATCTGCGCGCCGCCGCACAGCCCGCCACCGCCTTCATAGATGAAGTAACGCTCGGCAGCGGCGGCGCGGGCGGCTGGCGCTATCGCCACATCTACCTGCCGGCGGTGCTACGCGCCCCTTGAAATTTGCGCGATTGGCAATTCACATTAAACTATGCGTGATGCGTACTGCGTAAGCAGAGACAGTAATTACGCACTTCCAGGTTTTTTCGACAGGATTTTCAGGATTGAAGGCTTCTTCACCCTGTTAGCCTTGTAAAGCCGGAGGGCCACCGGGAGAGGCTTCGACAGGCTCAGCCACCGGGCTGCTCCGGTGGCTGAGCCTGTCGAAGCCCTGAGCCTGTCGAAGGCCTCTGCGCTCGGCCAAAGCCGTACCACAACACTAACCCTGTAGGATGCTCAAAACACGCCTATTGTCGGCTTGGACAGGGCGACTTTGGCGCAATTGCTATATTTGTCATTGCGAACCGTCTGCGGCGAAGCAATCTCGTTCGTAATTGAGATTGCGCCTTCGCAGACGAATGGACGCCGCGCAGACGCGGCCCGCAATGACAGATAGCGTGTAAGCCTGAGTAGCTACCAAAAATGGATGTTTGCAACGCTGAATACATGTTTGATTTTTATAATTTATCTTTCAGTACCAATAATTGCATTCAATCAAAGCAACACCGCCTTCTCGCCAAATCAAACCCATGGAGGAACCCTATGACCACACTTTTGCTCAAGAATGCCACTATGCTGGCAACGATGAACGACACGCGGGAGCGCGTCCCGCAGGGCGGACTGTTCGTCCGCGATAACGTCATCGAGGCCGTTGGGCCAACCGCCACCCTACCCACCACCGCCGACCGGGTCATTGATGCGCGGGGCATGGTCATCCTGCCAGGCCTCATCAACACCCACCACCACCTCTACCAGACCCTCACGCGCAATGTGCCCGCCGCGCAAGATGCGGTGTTGTTCAGCTGGCTCAAGACGCACTACCCGATCTGGGCCGGTCTCAACAGCGAAGCTGTCTACACCAGCGCGCTGGTGGGGCTGGCGGAGCTGGCGCTCTCCGGCTGCACCACCGCCTCCGACCACCTCTACATCTACCCCAACGATGCGCGCATTGATGACGAAATCCGCGCGGCGCAGGAGCTGGGCATCCGCTTCCACGCCAGTCGCGGCTCGATGAGCCTGGGCGAGAGCCAGGGCGGGCTGCCGCCGGATCGTGTGGTAGAGGATGAAGCCTTCATCATCAGCGACAGCCGCCGCGCCATCGAGACCTATCACCAGGCGGAGCGGTACGGCATGATTCGCATCGTGCTCGCGCCGTGCTCGCCCTTCTCCGTCACCCCCAACCTGATGCGCGAATCGGCGGCGCTGGCGCGCGCCTACGGGGTGCAACTACACACCCATCTGGCGGAAACTAAGGACGAGGAAGCATTCTGCCTGGCAAAGTTCGGCTATCGCCCCGTGCCGTATGCGGAAGCGTTAGGCTGGATGGGCGACGATGTCTGGTTCGCGCACGGGGTTCACATCAACCAGGAAGAAATCGCGCTCATGGCGAAGACCCACACGGGCGTGGCGCACTGCCCCTCCTCCAATATGCGGCTCGCTTCAGGGATTGCGCCCGTGCGCCAGTACCTAGACGCGGGCGTGCCGGTGGGCCTGGGCGTGGATGGTTCGGCGAGCAACGACGGCTCGCACCTGCTGGCAGAGGCGCGCATGGCCCTGCTCTTGCAACGGGTGATGGGGAACCCGGCGGGGCTGAGCGCCGACGAAACGCTGTGGATCGCCACGCGGGGCGGGGCGGAGGTGTTGGGCCGCGACGATGTGGGGCAGCTCGCGCCCGGCATGGCCGCCGATTTCATCGGTCTGCGCCTGGATACGCTGGGCTTCGCAGGCGGCGCGGTACATGACCCGGTCGCCGCTGCCGTCTTCTGCCAGCCGCCCAACGTGAATCTGTCCGTCATCAACGGCAAAGTGATTGTGGAAGATGGGCAGCTATTGACGCTCGACCTACCGCCCATCATCGAGCGCCACAACGCCATCGCGCGGCGCATGGTACGCGGGGAATAACCGTGAGCGATTGGCTCGTCATCCAGCGCATCATCGGCGCGGCCCTGCTAGGCGGAATCGTGGGCTTTGAGCGCGAGTGGCACCACAAACCGGCAGGGCTACGCACCATCATGCTGGTGACGATGGGCGCAGCAATGGTGCTGCTATTGGCGCAACGGATACCAGACTTCATCGCCCCCAACGTGGACACAGTCACGATGGATCCCAGCCGCATCCTCGCGGGACTGGTGCAGGGCATTGGCTTTCTGGGCGCCGGCACGATTTTTATGAGCCGGCGCACCGTCCACGGACTGACAACAGCGGCAACAGTCTGGGCGATGGCGATTGTGGGCGCGGCGGCCGGCGTGGGCGATTGGACGCTCGCCATCACCGGCACCGTTATGGCCTTCGTCATTTTGCGTGTGCTAGGCGCGCTGGAATTTCCCAACAAGCCCGTCCCGGAAAAATCCGGCAAACGCGCAGACAACAAAGGGTAAGGCATGGAAGAGCGCACGGTCTATCACTGGCACAACGGTGCCGTAAGCACGCGCGCGGTGCAGCTGCCGCCCGAAATGCAGCTGACGTTACAGGTCAACGGCAAGCAACTGTTACGCATCGCGGCCTCGCCCACCCAGCAGAACGCGCTGGCGGTGGGCTACCTGTACTACTCCGGCTTCATCCAGAGCCGCGAGGACATTGAGGTCATCCACATCAGCAATCACGGCGCGTGCGCGGATGTGTGGCTGACCCACGCGCTGCCGCCGGAGCACGGCCCGCGCCTGCTCACCTCCGGCTGCGGGATGGGCGTGGTGCTGGGCGAGCTCTACGCACCGCCCGCGCCGCTGGCGCATGAGACGCGCATCACGCCGGAAGCATTGCTGGAACTGTTGGCGCAGTTGCAAATCCGCGCCGAGCTGTACCGGCAGACGCAAGGCGTCCACACCAGCGGGCTATTCACGCCAAACGGCGAGCTGCTGGCGCTCGCCGAAGACATCGGGCGGCACAACACGCTCGACAAGCTGCTGGGGCTGTGCCTGCTCGAAGACATCCAGAGCGACGGCGCGCTCCTGCTCACCACCGGGCGCGTCTCGACGGAGATGATGAGCAAGGCGGCGAAGTTGGGCGCACCCATCACGGCCTCGCTCACCGCGCTCTCATCGGGCGCGCTCAAGCTGGCGGAGGAGTGGGGCATCACAGCGGTGGGGTACGCGCGCGGACGCAATATGCGCATCTACACCCATCCAGAGCGGGTACTGGGGGAAGCGGCAAGTAGCAAGTAGCAAGCGACAAGTAGCAAGCCAGAAAAGCCGACGCCGCCGTAGCACAGGATTCATCCTGTGCTCGCAATGCAAGATTATCCCATGCTCACAATGCAGGATTTATCCTGTGCTACAAAACAAAACCCCGGCAACCGTAATACGGCTGCCGGGGTCTTTTACAGCGGAGAGGGTGGGATTCGAACCCACGGTGACGCAAGCGCCACAACGGTTTTCGAGACCGCCCCAATCGGCCACTCTGGCACCTCTCCGAGCACGCGCATTATACCACCAAGCCTTTAGTTGACAACCCTTCCCCCGCCGGGTATAATCCTCTGGCGTGAAACGTGACCGGAGAATTCTTCACGTTTAACGTATTATCACCACCCTTAACCAAGCGAGATTTACATGGCTGTTGCAATCAAAACCTGGGCCACAAGCAATCAAAAAGAGTTGACCCGTTTCCTAAAGTTCGCCGTTGTCGGCATTATCGGCGCAGTAGTGGATTTTGGCGTACTGTACCTGATGCACATCGTCTTAGGGTTGCCCCTGCTAATCGCCAACGTCATCTCGTTCAGCACCGCCGTAATCAGCAACTTCACCTGGAACCGCTACTGGACCTATCCCGACTCCCGCTCCAAACCGTTGGGAGCACAATTGGGACAATTCATCTCGGTCAATCTCATCGGGCTGGCGCTGAACACCGGGCTGCTGTTGTTGTTCCGCCCGCTCTTCATTTCCCTAATCGCGACGCTCAGCCCCACCCTCACCTTCCTGGCGCAGCCGGAAACCGCGTACAACATCGCCTACAACCTGGCGAAAGCCGGCGCGACAGGCGTGGTGATGTTCTGGAACTTCTTCGTCAACCGCGTCTGGACGTACAATGATGTCAAGTGATGCGTGATGCGTGAAACGTGAAGAAATCTTCACGCATCACGTTTCACGAGCTGCTCAAATAACGACCTTACCCACCATGAACCGCATCGCCATTGATTACACCGCCGCAGCGCGGCAGGGCGCAGGGATTGGCCGCTACGCCCGCGAGCTGCTCACCGCTGTGCTGAGCGCCGCGTCTCCGCACGAATTTGTCCTGCTGGCTGCCATCGCCGGGCTGGGGGAGCGTTGGGAGCACGAACGCGCCCGACTACGCGAAGTCGTCGCTGCGCCAGAGCGCTTGCGCTTCCGAGAAATCCCGCTTGACGATGACTGGCTGGCGCGGCTCTGGCAACGCCTGCGCCTGCCGCTGCCTGCCGAGCTGCTGACCGGGCCGATAGACTGCTTCTACTCGCCCGATTTTGTGTTGCCGCCGCTGCGCCGCCGCACCCGCGCGCTGCTCACAGTGCATGATCTCTCGTTCCTGCGCTACCCGGAGACGTTCACCGCACCGCTGCGCCGCTACCTGGAGACGTGCGTGCCGCGCAGCGTCGCCCGCGCCGATCACATCCTGGCCGACTCGGAAGCCACTCGACGCGACCTGATCGAACTGCTGCATGTGGCCCCGGAGCGCGTGAGCGTGCTGTATAGCGGCGTCTCGCCGCACTTCACGCCCAGCGCCGCGCCGGATGAGCGCGCAAGGCTGCAAAGCCGCTACGCCATCGGCGCGCGCCCGTACATCCTGAGCGTGGGCACGGTGCAGCCGCGCAAGAACTACCTCCGCCTGATGGAAGCCTGTGATCCGCTGGCCGCTGGGAGACTGGACCTGGTCATCGTGGGCAAACCGGCCTGGCTCGCCGAGCCGATTCTGGAAGCGGCAGCGCAACGCCCTGATGTACATATTCTGGGCTTCGTGGAGGATAGCGATCTGCCCGCGCTCTACCGGCAGGCGCAAGCCTTCGCCTTCCCCAGCCTCTACGAGGGGTTCGGCCTCCCGCCACTGGAGGCGATGGCCTGTGGGACACCGGTGGTCGCATCAGCGGCCTCAAGCGTGCCGGAAGTGGTGGGCGATGCGGGGCTGCTGGTCGAGCCGCTCGATGTAGCCGGGTGGACGGCAGCGCTGGAGCGCGCGCTCGCCGATACCGCCCTCCGCGCCGCGCTGCGCGAGCGCGGACTGGCGCGCGCAGCGCAATTCACCTGGCACGCCGCCGCGCACACCTGGCTCGGTGTGATTACGGATTTTTGATTTTGGATTTGCGATTTGCCATTTGCTGATTTGCTGGAGCTGTTATGCGGATAGGTATCATTACTGGCGAATATTACCCCCAAGAGGGCGGCGTGGGCGATTTCACCCGCGAGCTGGGCGGCGCGCTGCATCGCGCCGGACACGAAATCCACATCCTCACTAGCGGGGAAGAGATAGGGCCGCCCGTCCGCGAGCTGGGGTTATCCATCTACCGCCACATCCCCGCGTGGAATTGGGGTGCGTACAAGCGCATCCTCCAATGGGCGCAAGCCATCCAACCCGATGCGCTCAATCTGCAATACCAGGCCGCCGCCTTCGGGATGCGCGGCGCAATCAACCTGTTCCCCCACTTGCAGCGCAAACACCTGCCCGCGCCGCTCGTCGTCACCTATCACGATCTACTGCCACCGTATCTCTTCCCCAAAGCCGGGCCGCTGCGCCAGTGGAGCGTCTGGCAGCTAGCGCAACACAGCGCCGGCGTCATCGTCACCAACGACTGGGACTACAACCGGCTGACTGCGGCGATTGCCAAACCCGCGTTACCGCCGGTGCGGATGATCCCCATCGGCAGCAACATCCACCCGCACAGCGGCGGGGATCCTGAACGCTGGGGCAACCGTATGGGCGCATTTCTCATCGGCTTCTTTGGATTCCAAAATCGCAATAAGGGCATCGAGACGCTGCTGCACGCGCTGGCAAAAGTGCGCGCGGACGGCGTGGATGCGCAACTGCTCTTCATCGGCGGGCGTACCGGCTCCAGCGACGCAACCAATGCCGCTTACGCCGCCGAAGTGGACGCGCTCATTGCGGAGCTCGGGCTAACGGAGCATGTGCAACAGACCGGCTTCATCGCCCCGGAAGAGGTCTCGGCAGCGTTGACCGCCTGTGACGTGTGCGCGTTGCCCTATCGCAACGGCGTCAACCTGCGGCATGGTACGCTGCACGCCTGTCTGGTACACGGCAAAGCCATCATCAGCACCCATCCGACCATCCCCACCCCGCAGCTGCGCGACCACGACAACCTGCTGCTAATCTCGCCGGATGACCCGGACGCACTCGCGGCGGCGCTCCACGAGCTGCACACAGACCGCGAGCTGCGCGCCTTGCTGGGCAAGCGTGCGGCTACGCTCGCGCAAGAATTTTCGTGGAAGCGCATCGCCGGATACACAGCGGAGTTTTTCCGCAGCTTGCAACCCTCCACATGAACGAGACAGCCCTACCTGAGAGCCTGCGGCCCTTTTTTCAGGAATACGATTTCGGCGCGCTCGACCCGGAGCAACACGCCGAGTTAATTATCGAGCGCACGCTGCGCTACGGCAATCGCGCCGAGCTACGCTGGCTGTTCCGGCGCTATGGGCAAGCGCGCATCGCGGTCTGGTTCGCGGCAATGGGAGCGCAGCGGTTGCCCCGCCGGCACGTCCCGTTCTGGAGCCTCGTGCTCGATGTGGAGCCGCAGCCCCGCCACACAGGAGGCGTATGGCCGTATTGAAGCAGCCACAAGTGAAAATACGCAGTACCGCAAACCTAACCCTGTAGGTTGCTCAAAACACGCCTATTGACGGCTTGGACAGGGCGACTTTTGCGCAATTGCCATCAAGTCAATAACGTAGGGCAACCGGGAGAGGCTTCGGCAGGCTCAGCCGCCGGGCTGCTCCGGTGCCTGAGCCTGTCGAAGGCCTCTGCGTGCGTTACAGACAGTACCGCAAACCTAACCCTGTAGGTTGCTCAAAACACGCCTATTGACGGCTTGGACAGGGCGACTTTTGCGCAATTGCCATCAAGTCAATAACGTAGGGCAACCGGGAGAGGCTTCGGCAGGCTCAGCCACCGGGCTGCTATAGAATGGCTTTACAAACAGAGTGATTGTGTGTTATAATAGTTACACATACGAGTAACATTTGTGTAACAATAGGAGACCAGCCATGACGATGATCGGGGTACGCGAATTACGCCAGAAAACCGCGGAACTGCTACAAAAAACCCGCGAGGAAAAGGCTGAGTATATCATCACCTACCAGGGGGAACCGGTAGCACTACTCTTGCCGCTGGATACGGACGCGGTCAACCAGGCCATCATCCAGACCGGCAAAGGGCGTGCAGCGCAAGGTTGGGAGGCTTATGCGCAAGTGGCCGAGCGCGTGCGCCAGGCCTGGCCGGAAGACACCGATACCCAAACCCTGCTGGATGAAATCCGGCAATAAGCCATGTTTACACTCGATGCCAGCGTCCACATCAACGCAGTCAACGCGCGTGAAATCGGCAGCGCGGCCAGCCAGCTCTGCCTGCAACGCCTGACCGAACACCATCAAACTCTGATCTCCCCTACCCTCTTACTGGTAGAGGTGGCAACCGCCGCTGCGCGCGCACTGCAAGACGCCAACCTGGCATTGCAGCTCGCGCAAGCCGTGCGCGCTTTACCCAGGCAGATATGGGTCACGCTGGATGACAACCTCGCCTTTGAAGCGGCGCAGCTGGGAGCGGAAGCGCGCTTGCGCGGCGCGGATGCCGTCTACGCAGCCGTTGCGCGCCGCTTTGGCGCCATCCTCATCACCCGCGACCGCCAGCATTTGGAGCGACTCAGCACGCTCGTGCCAGTGATGACGCCAGAAGAAATCCTGACCTCGCTCCTGGCAACGGGGCACGCATGAACAAACATTACCGTTGGGCCTTGTATGCCCTGCTCATCGCCTTCACGCTGCTAAGCGGCGCGTATAGCGTCACCGTCCCACTCTTCGAGATGTCCGACGAGCTCTGGCACTATCCGATGGTGGAGGTGCTGGCGCGCACCTGGGAAATCCCCGTGCAGCCGCTCGAACCGGGCGCGCCCGTCGGCCCGTGGCGGCAGGAGGCCAGCCAGCCGCCGCTCTACTACGCGCTCGGCGCGGCGCTCACCGCCTGGATTGATACGAGCGACCTGCCCACCGTGCGCCACCTCAACCCGCACACCGCCGCCGGGGTCATCATGCCCGACGGCAGCAATGCCAACCTCGCCGTCCACAACCCCGCCATCGAGCGGTTCCCCTGGCGCGGCACAGTGCTGGCCGTGCATCTGGTGCGCCTTTTCTCTGTGCTGCTGGGGACGTGGGCCGTCTACCTCACCTGGGCGCTCGTGCGGGAGCTCTACCCCGCGGCGCCGTGGCTCGCGCTCGCCGCCGCCGCCATCCACGCCTTCACGCCGATGGTCGTCTTCATCCACGCCTCGGTCAACAACGACAACCTCATCGTGCCGCTGTGCTCACTGGCATTGCTGCAAATGGTGCGGTTAGTCAAAGGCGCAACGCGCTTCAGAAAGTCCGTCGCGCCACAAACGCCTTACTTGTGGTTGGGCCTCACCATCGGGCTGGCGATGCTGACGAAGGCCAGCGGACTCGCGCTGTTGCCGCTCGCAGCAGCGACGGTGGCGTGGCAGGCCAAGCAGCGCCTCGATGCTATCGGCGACTGGGGCCGCACGCTCCTCCACGCCGTCCGCGAGATGACGCTCGTCCTGCTGCCCGCGCTTGCCGTCTCCGGCTGGTGGTTCTATCGCAACTTCCAGCTCTACGGCGATTGGCTCGGTCTCAACGCCTTCTACGCCGTGCTAGGGACACGGGATGTGCCGGCGGATTTAGCCCAGCTGTGGGCGGAACGGTTCGCGTTTGCCGCCGGGTACTGGGGCAACTTCGGCGGCCTCAACGTGCCGCTGCCCGCGTGGGCATACACGCTCCTCAATATCTGCGCCATCGTCGCGCTGGCGGGTGGCGGGTTCCGCCTACTGCTTTGGTTGACCACCACCCCGCTGCGCCGCATCAACCCCTGGGGCTGGGATACGCCCACTGCCGCCCGCGCGCTGGCGTGGGCGTGGCCCGCCGGCGTCTTCATCTCGTGGATCCGCTGGGCCACCGAGACCTGGTCTTCACAGGGACGGCTCATCTTCTCCGCGCTGCCGATGTGGTCGCTACTGCTCGCGCTGGGCCTCACCGCCTGGGTCTTTGATCCGCCCGATACACCGAGCACCCCGGCGCTGCTGGTACAGGTCAAGCGCCGGGTGCGCGAGCAGGCGCGGCAAGGCATCGCGCTCACGTTTGCGGCGCTCCTGTGCGCGCTGAGCGTCATCGCGCTACCCGCGATCATCCTGCCCGCTTACGCCGCGCCGCTGCGCCTCACGCCAGAAGCGCAAGCCGCCACACGGCTAACGACGCCCTTCGGCGCGGCGCTGCAACTGCTGGATTACCACATCGCCACACAGACCGCCACGCCGGGCGAGCCGATCAGCCTCACGCTGACCTGGCAGGCACTGGCCCCCACGCCCAGCGACCATTCGATCTTCGTGCATGTCTATGGCGCGGGCGAGCGCATCATCGCGCAGCGCGATAGCTTCCCCGGACGCGGCCTGCTCTCGACGACCTGGCTGGAGCCGGGATACACCTGGCAAGAGACGTACATCATCGCCATCCCGCCGATGGCTTACGCGCCGGACGAGCTCACGGTGCGCGTAGGGGTCTACGAGACGGCGACCGGCGCGCGGCTGACCGTCCCCAACGGCGACGAGTGGGTGGAATTAGGGCAGGCCATCACCCTTGCACCGCGCCGCGATCCGCTGCCGGTGCGCTTCGACAAGGGAATGGGGTTAAGCGGCTACGAGCTCAGCGCGGTGCGCGTTGCGCCGGGCGAGACGCTCACGGTGACGCTGCACTGGGACGCACAGGCAAGCATCGGGGCGGATTACACGGTCTCCGTGCAGCTGCTCGACACACACTGGAACAAGGCCGCGCAAGCGGACACCTGGCCGCCCATCGCCACCTCCGCGTGGGTGCGCGGGCAGCACGTGGAGGACATCCGCGCGCTCGCCATCGCCGCCGAGGCCGTCCCCGGCGTCTACGACCTGCGGCTCGCGGTCTATCGCCAGGACGAGAGCGGGCAGCTCCTCCACCTGCCGGTGGTCTGGGAGCCGGGCCAGATGCCCAGCGAGGCGATTGTACTAACCAGAGTGCGGATCGAATGAGCGCCGCGGAAAATAAAGAGCCTCACGCCAAGGCACAAAGTCGCAAAGTTTTCTTAAACACCCACTTCCAACGGTTCAGAGGCTTCACTGCCCGGTATCGGCGCGGTCTCTGGTTTACTGGGATAGTCGGGCTGCTGTGGCTGGCGCTCGCGGTGCGGGCCTGGCAGTTGGGCGTCGCTGATCTAACCTTCGATGAAGTGGCGACAGTCTTCGTGGCCCGCCGCCCGCTGTTGGAGGTTGTCCGCTATGTGATGAGCGCATCCCGCGAGCATCCGCCGCTCTACTACCTGCTCATGGCGCTGTGGATGCGCGTCGCCGGAGCGACGGAGTTTGCGATTCGCTATCCCTCCGCGCTGCTGGGCGTGTTGAGCGTCGCCGTCGCCGCGCGATTGGGCCGCCGGATGTTGGGCGCACGCGGCGGCTGGTGGAGCGCCGTGCTGCTGGCGATGGCGCCGTTTGGCATCAACATGGCGCGTACCGGGCGGATGTACGCGCTGGTGTTGCTGCTCACGCTGCTCATCATCGAAGCGTGGCAGCGGTGGATTACAGACCCGCGCCCCTGGCGATGGGCGGTCTTTGTGGCGCTCTCCGTCGCGGGCATGGGGACGCACTACTACCTCACGCTGCTGTGGGCGGCGCAAGCCTTCACGCTGCTACTCTTCCCCCGGCAAACCCGCGCCATCCGCAAGCCCTGGCTGCTCACAGTGGGCATCGCCGCCGCGCTGCTGGGGGGATTTATCGCCCTCTCGCCGGGCGTGCAGGCCATGCTCGCGGAGACGGGCCGCCGGTTCCCCTACCCCCGGATGCGCTGGGTCGCGCTTGGTGACGTGCTGACGAATTTGTATCTGAATCGCCATCACCCCGCGCTGTTACCGGCGATGCTGGTCGGAGTAGGCGTGACGCTCGCTGGCTGGCTGACGCTCTGGCGCAAACGCACCTCGGCGGGCGCGGGGCTGGCGCTGTGGAGCCTCGTGCCGCTGGGATTGCTGCTGACGGTGCCGGAGAATCTCGAAGCGCGCTATCTGGTCATCATCCTGCCGGGGCTGCTGCTGGGACTGGCGGCGGCATTGACGCTGCTGCGCCCGCACTGGCTGCGGCTGGCGTTGGCGCTAGTGGTACTGCATCAGGCGGGACTGCGGTGGCCGTCGCTCTTCCCCACGCCGGATACCACCTACTCGCAACGGGCGGCACTGTTGCGCGCCGTCGCCCGTCCCGGCGACGCACTGGTAATGAACGGCCCGTGGCCCACGCTACTCTACACTTACTATCCGCTACCGGATTTCCTCACGCCCACGCTCGTACCAGAGTTAGCCCCGCCGGGCTTCGATGCCACGCTGGACATCCCCCGCCTGGAAGCGGTCTTCGCCCAACACGCGCGCGTGTGGGTCTCGTATGGCGCCATCCATGCCGCCGACCCGCAACTTGCTGTGAGCCGGTGGCTGGCGGAAAACGCCTACGCCATCCACGAGCACGCCGGGCTGGTGCTGTATTTACCAAAGCCACAGGAAGAACTCAGCCCCATCGCTATGGATGTCGCATTCGGGGAACATATCCGGTTGCGCGGAGCGGCAGTAGACCGCACTGAAGCGACCTTTGGCGAGCCGGTGCGCGTCCGCCTGGACTGGGAAGGGAGCGGGTTAAAACCTGAGCTACAAATCGAACTCGGTCTGCTCGCCGAAGGCAGCTCGGCTGGCGCGCAAAGCTACACATTCCGCATCGGGCCGGAACACGCAGATTTCGATAGGGCATTGCCGGAGCAGTGGAGTGACCGGCGCGGGCTATGGCTGTTACCCGGCCTGCCGCCCGGCAACTACACGCTGGCTATCAACGTGCATGGCGAAGGTGTTACTGCGCAAATACGATGGGCACCGATTGCCACATTGACCATCAATGGCCCTACGGCGCAGCCAACCGCGCCGCAACTAACCAGCTATGAACACCGGCTCTACCTGCCGCTGGTACTCGTAGATGATGGCTTGCAAGCCGAGCGCGACGCGCTGCTAGCGGCGTTGCCTCGCTACGCGGAAGTAGACGCGACTTTCGGCGAGCGGGTGCGGCTGGCCGCGTTCGAGCCGTTCGGGCTGACCTTTATGCAGGGTTACACGATGGGCTTCACGGCCTGGTGGCAGGCGCTCGCGCCGCCGGGTGAGGCGATGCTGCGGGTGCGGCTGGTCGGGCCGGGCAATACCGAGTTTGAGCCTTTGCCGCTAGGGATGACGCACTACTATTACCTATCGAGCGGGTGGCTGCCGGGGCAGGTGGTGCGCCAGGAATTCAACTTCATCCTGCCGGAAGACCTGCCGGGCGGTGCGTATCACGTCGAAGCGCAGTTGCTCATCAATGGCGTGGCACAGCCGGTGCGCGGCAGTCGTGCGCTGTTGACGCTGGCGGAACGCGCGCGCGGCGCACGGGTGGCGTATCGTGGCGAATGGGCCAGCCTGTTCGTGATCCAGGTCGAGGAGCGCGCGCGGGATTACGCGCCGCCGCTGTTCCGCGCCTCAGCGGATGCCAGATTCGGGGAGGTCTTACGCCTGCGTGGGTATCGCATCGGCCAAAAGACGCTGCGCGCCGGGGAGAGCACACCGCTCACGGTGTACTGGCAGGCGCAACAACGGCCTGATCGCATCTATGCGGCGTTCAATCATCTCAGGGCTGATAATGGAATAGCCGTCTGGCGTGAAGATTCCTGGCCGCAACGCGGCATCTACACCACCAACCACTGGCTAAAGGGCGAGGTGGTAGCGGAGGCTTACACGCTCACGATACCCGCCGGCACGCCGCCGGGCGCATACGGGCTGTATGTGGGAATTTACGATGCGGCAACCGGTGACCGACTGTCGGCAGCCCGCGCGAACGGGGAGATGCTCCCCGACGGGCAGATGTTGCTGGTAACGATTGAGGTAACGCCATGAACCAGAGTAGTTCACCACAGAGACACCGAGAAATTCTTAGAAACCTCTGGGAACTCTGTGCCTCTGGGGTGAAAAGCCTATTAGCAACACACGCTGGCGTAATTGCGCTGCTACTCTTGCTGTGCTTTTTCGCGCAGGGGATGCTCCACATCCGCAGCGCTTCGATCACTTTTGACGAAGGCCCCCATCTGGCGACAGGCTACACGACGCTGCGCACGGGCGATTTCCGCTTGCAGCCGGTCCACATCCACCCGCCGCTGGCGAATGTGCTGGCCGCCGCACCGCTGCTCTTGCAAGACGACCTCCCCGATCCGCGCGCAATTGACGGGTGGGAAATCGCCAGCCTCTCGGCGGTGACGGATGCGGTCGTGTGGCAGTATCCGCACCCGGCGCGGCTGGCGCTGGCCTCGCGGCTGCCGATCTTGTGGCTGGCGGTATTGCTGGGCGCGCTCATCTATCGCTGGGCGCACGACCTGGGCGGCACAAAGGCCGGGATGATCGCGCTGGCGCTCTACGCCTTCGATCCCAATATGATCGCGCATGGCACGCTGGTCACGACGGATATGGCGGCGACGTTACTCATGGTGGCGACGTTGTACACAGCAAATCGAAAAATCGGCAAATCGGCAAATCAGCAAATCAGCAAATCGGCGAGAAGACGAGAAGGCGAAAAAGCGAGAAAGCGAGAGCTTGTCAGGTGGATGGGTGTGGGGGTGTTGCTGGGATTAGCGTTGCTCACGAAGGTTTCGGCGTTGATGCTGGTGCCGGTGTTGGGGTTAATAGTTGCGAGTGGCGAGTGGCGAGTGGCAAGTTATCAGCCACAAGCCACAAGCCACAAGTCGCAACTCCAAAATTTGACATATTACGCATTACGCATTACGCATTACGCATTAGCCATCGCTCTTCCTGCCGCGCTGGTGGTGTGGGCCGGGTACGGGTTCGAGGTGGGCCGGATAGCCGGACTACCCTTCCCGATCCCGGCGGCGACGCATGTGCGCATCTATCAATCGCTGCAAGAACACTATCACCTGGGCCATCCCACGTTCCTGCTAGGGCGAGTGAGTTCACACGGCTGGTGGTGGTATTTCCCGGTTGCGTTCACGCTCAAGACGCCGGGGATAGTATTGCTGTTGTCACTATATACCATAGCGCATACTGCGTACTCCGTACTGCGTAATGTATTTACACACCAGTCTCACGCATTACGCAGTACGCATTACGCATATTTGTCCTTCCCCCTGCTCTACGCCGCAACAACCCTGTTCAGCACGGTGAACATCGGCTACCGGCATTTGCTGCCGTTGTTACCGTTCCTTTACATTGGAATAGCAAATGGCGAATGGCGAATGGCGAACAACAAATGGCAAATCGCAAATCACGTTTCACGTTTCACGCTTCACGCATTACGCATTACGCATTACGTTTTACTCGCCTGGCTCATCCTCGGCACGCTTACCATCTCCCCCAACTATCTCACCTACTTCAACGAGTTTGCGGGTGGGCCAGCGGGAGGCTATCGCTATCTGGTGGATTCCAACCTGGATTGGGGGCAGAATCTGTGGCAGCTGCGGGACTGGATGGCGGAAGAGGGCGAGGGGCATGTCTATTACGCGCACTACAGCCCGGCGAGGCCGCAGGTCTACGGAATCAACGCGAACTTTCTACCGCCTGATCCGCGCGCGGTGATGTTCACACCCTGGCAGCCTGCGCCGGGCCTGTACGCTATCGGCGCGACGGTGCTGCAAGGCCCTTACGCGCCGGACGTGAATACCTACGCCTGGTTTCGGGGACACGAACCGACAGCCCAATTGGGAAACGCGCTGTTTGTCTACCGTGTGGAGGCGACCGCAGCGGCCACCTGGGCCATGCTCTGCACCGAAGCGGGGCTTTCGGCAGAGATGGTACGCGCCAACCTGGGGGACGCTACGTTGCGCACACTCCATGCGGATTGCAGATCCACCACGGTTTATGCGCGCGGGCCGGGTTTGCTCATCAAAGGCAGCGACGACAACACCCTCAAGCCACTAGCATTCGCCCTGCGCGCGGCAGACGACGCGGATACAGCTCGCATCTACCGTGTAGAAAGCAGCCCCGCACCAACGTATCCGCACACCGTAGCAACCGATGGCCCGGCGGACTTCCTCGGCTATGACATCATCCATCGGACAGACACCGAGATCGAACTACGCACTTACTGGCGGGTGAAGGAGCGCCCCACCCGCCCGCTCTCGCTGATGGCGCATCTGGTCACGCCGGACGGGACGACGCTGGATGTGGGCGATGGGATGGGTTTCACCATTGACCAATGGCAGCCGGGGGACGTTATTATCCAACGCCATCGCTTGCACGGAGACTATCACGAGGGGGAAACTTTCCGTATTGGCGGCTACTGGCTAGATACATTGGAACGGTGGGGGATTGCAGATAGTGCGGATGATTGGGTTATGCTTAGGGGCTTACCGCACGCGCCTTGAATGCAATAAGCCTGGATTCCAAAATGCTCCACGGGATCGCCAGATTCCCGTGGAGCATTTTTTTACTCAAGATGGTTCAGTGCAACAGCGTAGGATGGCGTCGAATCAGCGGCGACGCACCAGGAAGAGACCACCGCTACCGAGCAAGCATACCACGCCAAACACGCTCAGGACGATAGACCAAGGTGAAACGGCTGCCGCTGGTGCTTCAGGTGCGACGGTTGGTTCCGGTACAACAGCGTCCGCTACTTCCGGGATGTTTTGCGAAAAGCCCAGTGCCAGCTCCAGCGGGGCATCTGGACTGATAACAACACTGTAAGCATTGGCTATCATCGCCGCATCGGCGGCGCTTACTTGCGCTATCACCTGATACGTTCCCACAGGCAAGTCCGTGAAACAGAAAGGCTCTTGTATTCCGGTGGTAGTGTACAGCAATGGTTGATTATCCCCTTGGATAGTAAACGTTACCCCCGGCAACAGCGGTTCCTCCGGCTGGCGCACCCCATCAGCATTGCTGTCGGAATAGGCCAGCAGGCATAACTGCCCGCTAAGCGCAACCGGTAGCGGCTCTGAAGGTTCCTGCGTAGGCAGGGGGAGTGTAATCGGTGTGGTTACATCAACCGGCGTAGGCGACGGCGTTTCGGTAGGGGCAACCGTAGGTTGGGGGGGAGGCGCAACAACGCCGCCGGGACGCGAAATCACCAGCTCCTGCCCCACAACAAGAATGCTAGGATTGGCGATGTTGTTAAGGGCGATGATTTGGTCAGCTGGTACATTATAACGTCGGGCAATGGCAGAAAGCGTGTCACCGCTACTAACAATGTGGACGACGGCCCCATCTGAACGGGGGGGAGGTGTAGCAGCCGGAGTGGGCGTCGGCACAGGGGTTACATCAACCGGCGACTCTTGTGTTGGCGGCGGCGGCGCAGGTGTCTCCGGCGTCTCACCAATCACAACCAAAGCTGCCGTATCTACATACACATCATTGTGGACGCGGAAAATGTAATCGTGCCAGTTGGCCCGCGAATAGGTAAACACAGTGACGGTGCTGTTGACCGCTTGCGCCTCGACTGCAAATAACGTCCAAGTATCTATCGCGCTGATCTCTGGCGACCAGATCACAGTCCCGGCCCAGGGATTGGTACCGCCGGTAGGATCAATCCCTACTTTTGTATGCATGGGCGCGGGGTTGTTGGAAAGATGCCCCGTAGGACAAACGTTCCACTGCTCTGCAGAGGCCATACACGACCAGGTCATCATGTGTGCCGTGAAGCGCAAGGGGGTGCCTGGCGTGATCCCGCTCACCTGTTGATAAAGCCCTGCCTCGTGCTGCCCGCTGAAAGAAAAATACTTTTGCGCGCGCCAGCCCTGATGCACCCGATAGGCAAACTCCCCACTTTTGACATCCCGGAACTCCGGACGCCGCCAGTAACTACAGTTAGGTTTATCCATACACGCATAGGGAACCACAGCATACGCGGGGGGATTATCCACATAAAAGCCACGCCAGCCCGGCGCAATTTGCACTTCGGGAATGCCATCTTGCATGGGCCAGGTGATATCGCCCTCTTCAAAATCGCCGTTGCGCAGCAGATTCACACCGGGCGTCTGCGCCTGGGCCGGCTGGGGCGAGCGCACGGCCATTAGCATCATCAACAAACTGAACAGAATCAGCCAATTCCACACATTGCGTTTTAGTAACATGATGGTATACCTGCTTTTTGAAATTACAGCATCCCAAGTATGCCTGACAATAGCGTGTTCCACACAACGTTGCGAATTGTAACACAGCCAATGCGCTTGTCAACAAACGCGCTGCCAATGATTGACCAGCAAAGATTAGATGCTATAATCACCCAGCGATAGCCTCGGCTAGGCATGACTCGAGTTTTTCATAGCAAGAGCATGAGCATAATAGCTGGTGGATAAGCAAAATTTACTTGAGTAAAGGAGTTTGTGATTAGTATGACACCGCAACGTTATATTCTTGGCTTTTTGGTTCTATGCACTTTGGTCATGCTAGGTATCGGCCCGCGCGCTACAGCGCAACAGGCTGAAGTCTTCACCAGTGGCAATCTGCTCGTCAACGGCAATTTCGATGAATTGCCGTTTTATTGGGCCTATCCCAATCACTTCATCCCCGGCGGCTGGGAACGCTGGTGGATCCATGGCACGGTGCTCCCAGAGTTTGACGATATCAAAGGCGGGCGCGAGCACATCCGCGTTGATGGTGACCACGCTTTGGTCTATTTCAAATGGGGTGCTAACTACACAGCGGGCGTCTTCCAGGTGGTGCATGGGCTTACGCCCTGCCGTCCTTACGAGCTCACCATGTATGCGCGCACACATACCCTGGCAGGGGCGCTACCCCACGCGCGCATCGGGCTGGATCCTGTGGGGCAGCAACTCACGCCCGATGGCGCGGTCCACGACCCAACGCCACTCCATCGCACGATTTGGTCGCGTGAACAGACGGAGCTTTTTAAGTGGGAGGAGCTCTCTGTCACAGCAGAGCCACTAGGAAACAGCCTGACCGCCATCCTGTACGCCTCGCCACAACCCGGCAGCACAGAAGTTCACTACTACGATACCTTTTGGGATGCTGGCGCACTACAACCGGTTCCCTACGTCAATGAGCGGCTTCCCGCCCCCCTCCGACCGGCAGGTAATTTTATCTACAATGTCAATAGCATCACCAGTACCGAAAAAGTCACCCTTACCTGGAATCTTCAAGCGCCAGGTACCAGCCAAATCTGGTACACCTTAATCACACCCAGCACCATCACTGATACCACACATTTGACTCACACTTACTACCTACCCATCATTAGCAGATTTTCACTCAATTTCGAGCACGCCACCCCTGTAAATTACAATGCGGGGTCGCTCACGCGCACGGCAACCCTTACCGGTTTCACACCCGGCCAAATCATCAACTACATCATTGTAACACGCCGGCTAGTGAGCAATACTTGCGTTACTGAATACGCAGGGCCTTACACGATAACCACACACCCTTAACATAACCATGTCCTCCTTCATCGGACACACACTCAACACACTTGGCATCTACGTCAACAAGCAGTCATCACCCGAACGAATGGCCTGGCGCTGGGCACTCCTCTGGTTAGGTTGGTTGGGCTTTGTGGGGCTGGCACCCGATTTGGATTATGTGATCCCGCAGCTCTATGCTACGCGCCTCTCGATGGAGACCGATCTGCGCATTACCCACTCGTGGGTGGGAACGCTGTTCTTTCCGCTGCTCACGATGGTTGTGTTGACCCAGCTGCCGTTACAGCGGGAAACCAAACGCGCGCTCAGTGTGCAAGTGATTCTGGTGGGGCTATCGCACAGCATCCTCGATTTGCTGGTGGGGGTGTGGCCCTTGCCGCTGCTCTGGCCGTTCAGCGCCACACGCTTCAAATTGCCCTTCGGCATTTTGCCGAGCGCGCCAGCGTTCCGGCTCGATAATCCCTACATGTACCGCAACGTCTTCATGGAGCTGGGGATCTTCTTGCCACTCTACGGCGGATTGTACCTATGGCGACATGGCGCACGCTACAAAATCGGCGCGGTGTTGCTGTGGCTATGTGCGGCAATCTGTATGGGCTGGGCTTTCACCCTGGCGCGATAAAGGAACGCTATGGATCTTTCTCTCATCATCCCCTGTTACAACGAAGCGGAAAACGTCACGCGGCTGGCGGAGACGCTGTTCCCGGTGCTGGATGCGCTGGCGCAGACGCAGACGGTCGAAGCCGTGCTGATAGACGATGGCAGCCGCGATGACACGCTCGCCCGGCTGGAAGCATTGGCAGCGCAACGCCCAGATGTGTATGTGGTGCGCCACGCGCAAAATCGCGGCCTGGGCGCGGCGATGCGCACGGGCTACGCTCACGCGCACGGCGCGGTACTGGTGACGACCGATAGCGATGGGACGTACCCCTTCACGGAGATTCCGCGCATGTTGGCGCTGCTTACGCCAGAGGTGGACATCGTCGTGGCCTCGCCCTACCATCCACAAGGCGGCGTGGAGGGTGTGCCGCGCTACCGGCTGATCCTGAGCCAGGGCGCATCGCTGCTCTACCGGGTGCTGCTCAAGTGGGACATCCACACCTACACGGCGATGTTCCGCGCCGTGCGCCGCGAGGTCGCGCAGCGCACGCCTTCCGAGGCGACTGGGTTTCTCATGCCCGCCGAATTCCTGGCGAACGCGCTCCTGCTAGGCTCCCGCGTCGCCGAGTTCCCCACCGTCTTGCACGTCCGCCGCTACGGGCAATCGAAGGCGCGGATAGCGCGCATCATCCGGGCGCACCTGCGCTTCCAGGCGCGGCTGATCGGCTACCGCCTCACCGGGCGCAAGCCAAAAGCAACAGAATTGGAAACGATTACCCGCGCTTGACCAGCCGCACGCCAGAAAGCCTGACCCGCATGGCGCTCGTACTGCGTAAAACGTAATGCGTAAAAAAATATGAAACCTAAAATCGTTACGGTTGTGGGCACACGCCCGGAGATCATCAAGCTCTCGCCGGTGATTCCGCTGTTGGGCGAGGCTTGCGAGCACCGGCTGATCCACTCCGGGCAGCACTACAGCTACACGATGGACGCGCTGTTCTTCGAGGAGCTGCGCTTGCCCGCGCCGGATTACCGGCTGGAGGTCGGATCGGCCTCGCAGGGCGTGCAGACAGCGCGCATTCTGGAACGACTGGAAGCGGTGCTGCTGGAGGAAACCCCCGCCGCCGTCATTGCCCTGGGTGATACGAACACCGTGCTCGCGGCGATGCTCGGCGCGGCGAAGCTCCACATCCCCGCGCTCCATCTGGAGGCGGGCTGTCGCTCCTTCAACCGGGCGATGCCGGAGGAGATCAACCGCGTGGTGGCGGATCACGTCGCCGCGTGGTGCTTCGCGCCCGGCGAACGGGAGCGGGGGCATTTGCAGGCGGAGGGCATTCCAGCGGAGCGCATCCACGTCGTCGGCTCCACGGCGATTGATGCCTGCCTGCGCAATGCGCCGCTCGCGGCGGAACGCACGCTCGTGCAGGAGCTAGGGCTGGCAGCGGAGGGCTATGTGCTGCTCACGCTCCATCGCGCGGAGAACACCACCCCGGAGACGTTACGCGGCATCCTGGAAGCCATCAACACGCTGGCGGAGACATGGGACTTTGTGTTCCCCATCCACCCGCGCACGCGCGCTGTGATGGACGCCCTCACGTCGCCCGTGACGCGCCACCCGCGCCTGCACATCATCGAGCCGGTGGGCTATCTGGATATGCTGCATCTGGTCAGCCACGCCCGCGCGGTGATGACGGATTCCGGCGGCCTGCAAGAAGAGGCGGCGACGCTGGGAACGCCGCTGTTGATCGCCCGCCAGGAGACGGAGTGGATGTATCTGGTGGAGGCGGGCGCGGCGGTCATCGTGGGCAATCGCCGCGAGGGGATTGTGGACATCGCGCCGGGCTTGCTGGAACAGGGACGCGGCGCGTTGCAGGCGGTGGATGTAAGCCCGCAACGTGGCGCGGCGGAGCGCATCGTTGCGCGGATTTTGGATTGTGGATTTTAGATGAAGAATATCAACGCAAAGCCGCAAAGACGCAAAGTTTTTGAGACTTCACCCCAAGACTCCCTAGCGGCTCTGCGTGAAATCCCCCGTTTTTTACAATGAAAAAGTATAATCGTTGGGGCAGCATACTGCTACTGCTGTTTTTCGCGCAGGTGATGAATGCGGCGCGACAGCTTTCGCTCACCAGCGATGAAGGGCCGCAGCTGACCAGCGGCTACGCCTATCTCACCACCGGCGATCCGCTGCTCATCGAGTACGACGGCCATCCGCCCCTCGCCAAGACCTGGAACGCGCTGCCGCTGCTGTTTGTCCCCGATCTAGGCTCGCCCGCCGCTGCTCCCTCGTGGCGCTCGCCCGACCCCATCAGCCTGCTGTGGGTGACGCAGGAATTCTACTATCCCTACCAACCGCTGGAGCGCATTGTGCTGCCGCCGCGCGCGATGGCGGCGCTGCTGGGCGTGCTGCTGCTCGCCGTGATCTACCGCTGGGCGGCGGATTTGTTCGGCGCGCGGGCGGGGCTGCTCGCGCTCTTTGTGGCGGCCTTCGACCCCAATCTGCTGGCGCACGCGGGCCTGGCGACCAACGACCTCGCGGTGATGTTGGGCTGTGTGGCGACGCTCTTCGCCAGCTGGCGCTTCTTGCAACGCCCCACCCTGCGCCGGGCGCTGGCAACGGGCCTCGTGCTGGGGCTGGCGCAGAGCACCAAGCTCAACGCCGTGCTGCTGCTGCCGATTGTGGGGCTGCTCCTGCTCGTGCGGATGGCGCGCCTGTACCGCGCCCATCGCGGCGAGGCGCTGCCGCGCTTTCTCTGGCAATCCTGCGCGCTGTTCGGCGTCGCCGGGCTGGCGCTCTGGGCTACTTACGGCTTCGAGCTGCGCGCCATCGCCGGGCTAGCTTTCCCCTTGCCGGCAGGAAGTCACCTGCTGCTGTGGGAGCGCGTACTCAAGGCTACCGGCGGCGGCCACCCGGCCTTCCTCATGGGCAAATTCTCCACCGAGGGCTGGTGGTACTACTTCCCGGTCGCCTTCGCCATCAAAACGCCGCTGCCTACGCTGTTGTTGATGCTGGCAGGCGGGGCGGCAACACTCATGCAACCGCGCCGCAAGTGGGAAGATATGCTCCCCCTCTGGGCCTTCACGGCGCTGTATGGCGCCTTCGTCATCTACAGCCGCCTCAACATCGGCTACCGGCATCTGCTGCCGGTGTTGCCGCTGTTGTATGTGGGGCTAGCTGGCAAGGCATGGCGAATGACGAATGGTGAATGGCGAATGGCGGATAGCGAATGGCGGATGGCGAATGGCGGATGGCGGATGGCGAATGGCGGATGGCGGATGGCGAATTTCACGCATTACGCAGTACGCATTACGCAGTACGGCTTACTCGCCTGGCTCGCGCTGGGGACGCTGACCCTCGCGCCGCACTACTTGGCGCACTTCAATGCCCTGGTTGGGGGGCCGGATGAGGGGTATCGCTATCTGGTGGATTCCAACCTCGATTGGGGGCAGGCGTTCAAGGAGCTGGCGCGCTATCAAGAGGAGCAGCAGACAGGGCCGGTATACATCTCCACTTACATCGAGTACGGGGCGGCGTTACGCAGCTACGGGCTGGATTTTGCGCCGCTACCGCCGCTAAACGCCGCGCCGGGGATGCTGCCGCGCCGCTTCAATCCGGCGCCGGGCGTCTATGCGCTGAGCACCACCACGCTGCAAGGCATCCTCACTGCCGACCCGGAGATGTATGACTGGTTTCGCCACCGCGAGCCGGACGCCAAACTGGGCCACGCGCTCTTTGTGTACCATGTGGCAGAACCGCCCACGCCCGCCGGATGGATCGCGCAATGTACCGTCCCCGTCGCGCCGCTGCCCACCGAGGTGATCGCCGAGGGCTTCGGGCACGCTGAGCTGCGCCAGGTTTATTTCGACTGTACGCAGAGCTGGCTGCTGCCCGGCGGTGGCGCAACGCCCGGTTGGGTGGCTATCTACCGTGAAACGGCGCGGAGTGCAGACCCCTTCATCCAAGCACAACTAGCAGGGCTTCGTAAAAGCTTCGAGCAGACCTACAGTGGCTACCAGCCCCCCTTTGTGATTTACGAGGCTGTGCCCCACTCCGCCACGCCCGCACTACCGGCAACCGCCCCCATCCACATTGGCGGGTTGCGTTTCCTGGGGCATACGGTGCGGCCATCCATCCAGGAAATAGAAGTCTGGACCTACTGGCAGGTGGAAACGCCGCCCGCGACGCCGGTCTCGCTGATGCTGCACTTGCTAGGGCCGGATGGTGCGCCGGTTGGCGTGGGGGATGGATTGGGCGTGCCGCAGGAGCAGTGGCAGCCCGGCGATGGCCTCATCCAGCGGCACCGCCTGCCGCTGCCGCCGGGAGCGCCCGGCGGCGCGTACACCCCGCTGACCGGCGTCTACGCGCTAGGGACGCTGGAACGTTACCCGGTGAGCGTGGATGGGCTGCCCCAAGGCGATGTCTTGATCTTACCGGCAATCACCAGGTAGACTGCGGCGGCGCTGGGGGGAGTGGGCGAGAAGGCGCGCCGGTAACGGGCTACCGGACGCAGCATAACATGGGCGGAGCCGACGCTGAGCACAGCGCAGGAAGCAGGTAGCAAGGCGTGTGGCGGCGGAAGCGCCGCCACTTTCAATCTGCGACGGGTATCCCAAATCGGCTCACAGCCGGTGCGCCAAGCATGAACCCGCTTCCAATGGGTTTGAGTGTGTTAGACGGCGATTGGGGCACATGCTGCCTGCATCGTCATAAGGCGACACAAATGCTTTATCATTTTTTTATACGCCAGATCACACCCTCCACAATATCCACAATAAACCAGATGATTGCCCCCACTAAAAACGATACAACTATCCAACGCATCATAACCAGCAACCCGGCGCGACCATAAACCAATACGCTGGCAGTTCCGCCGATAGCCCAAATCAAACCCAATAATTGCGTGAATACTGCACGCATATATATACGTTCGCATTTTGACAAACAAAATATGTAACAAACTATTCCACGACAGCTTACATGCCAATCGTTTGACCGTGATGAGTGACAAAACGTCTGGTATAAGAACCCACCCAGGTAAATCAACCCGCCCCAAATCACCGCCCCGCTTATCAATGGGATTTTATCTAACATTTTTTGGCCCTATCCCCAATCATTGTGCAATTCCTAACAAAGGTGGAACAGCGTCGATAAGAACATCACGAAGAAAAGTGCGGAATCCTTCTCGTAAGAGTTCCCGCTCTAAATCATACATCTGGCGTCGCAACGCGTTGGGAAATAGTGTTTGGGTGAGGTTAACGCATCCGCGCACACTACTGGGGGTGGTAACATCAGCCACCATGGCGGCTTCTCGGCCTATCGAACGAAAACCACCACTCGCCACTTCACCCACAGCGCCAAAGGTTAACCCTATCCCAAATTCTGTTCCCGCGCGATTCCAATTAAGCGGCCGACCATGAGCCATATCTTTTACTACAGATACACCAGCCGCAGTAAAACCAGAACTGGCAACCGACCCTATGCCGCCTGTAACCCCAGAAACAGCACCATCTATACCACCGCCAGTAGTTTCAATGATAAAATCTGTTCTATCAAATGTCTCGCCAGTTAAAGAATTGGCTATCATATAACTCTCAGCTGTAGTAAGCACGCCAACGCCTGCCCCAGTAGCAGCTACAGCTACCGTACCTGCCGCGCCAAGTCCGCCACCGGTTACACTCGCAATCGTCGCTACTCCGGCCGCTGCACCAACACCTGTTCCAATAAGCGCCCCACCTACCGCCCCAGCCGTTGCTACAACTGCTAAATTTGTTGTATATGCTGTCCAATCTCCATTCGTCGGAGCTTCAGCTGTCAACAAGTATGTGCCGGTCGTGAGTAACGCCCCACCTATCGCAAAAATTACTGGTGTGGGAATATGCCCACTCGGATCCGTATACCGCAGTGGATTGTTGAGCGTATACGCATAGCGATTGAGGCTCTGCGGATTCCCCGGCGCGGGCACAATTGTATCCGCCTGCAAGAAGCGGCCCAGCACGGGATCATATTGGCGGGCGTTATAGTCGTAGAAGCCCAGGGAGGTCTCGTGGCGCTGGCCGGTAAATGCCCCCACGTCTGCGTGGGGCGCGGTCCGTCGGCGGCCAATGGCGTAGCCATTGGCTAAGCGCCATCGCGTGTGCCACCGTAGGGCAGATAGCGTTGCGTGCTCAGTTGCGCGCCGATGGCGGTCGTCGCCAGGCTCGCCGAGCCGAGATGGTCGCCGTGCAGGTAGGTGAGAGCACCGTTCTTGCGCATGGCGACGCGCTGGCCGTGTGTTAACGTGCTACGTCCAGCATAGCACAATCCAGTCACGCGGCAAGAGGGGGCGACTGGGAACCGCCCAAGGAGCGGTTTCCAGGGCGAAAAGAGAAATCGCTCAACACGCTAGCGAAAGTCGCATCCCAAGACGCACTGTCAAGTAAACTTATACAACACTGTTGTTGCGCCAATGCAAAGATAAAAAGATAGATGCTATTCTGCGCAATAGTCAGTTATTAACAGCAATGTAATTCAAATGCTGTCAGTCAAAAATCAAACCAGTAACGAGCAGACCAAAACCAAGGAATATTTCTACCAAAGACTGTAAATACTGCCTTTTATCCCCATACATCTTCGCATCCTTAAACTTTGTATAACCACTTAGCAACAAGCCTCCCCCTGTACCTAACAAAAATAACCATTTCAGAATGAATACTAAAGTTAGCATAAGCACCTATCTCCCCTGTCCGTACAAAAGACTGTACAAATCAGAAACATTACCCTGATCAACTTGCAAGCCGCTAATCCAAACAGGACTAGGTATTGTTGGTGAACTCATAATATCTACAGTGGTCCATGCAGCCCAAGCAAGCATACTATAACCTGACGTTGCTGAAAGCGAACTCAGAGAAGCTGAAGTGACATCACCCATTGGCTTAAAAAGGGCCCCATATGTTAGCGTCCCCACCCCATACCAACCACTTGGGCTTAAACCCGTTACATCTTCTGTATGTACTAACCCAATGTCCATAATCCCCGTTAAAGATGGAACCAACCGCCCATACCTATCGGAGTAGCTTACAATAGGAACCATCACTTCCCGGCCTAAGCCACTTCCGGTTGCAACCTTATTAAAAATATCCCGACTGCGATTCCAAGCCTCAATATCTGTTGCGCCGGGGCCTCGCAAAATATATCCGCCACCGCCTTGCCAATCCCACAAGTTAGTAGTAGCATTACCAAAGCTCTTAAGGTTAGCTATGCCACCATCATCAATCCAACATTGTAAAGCACCTGACACACCTGATGCAGTCAAAGTATCACCATCGCCTAAAGCAAGCAAGACTTGATAGAAATATGGGTCGTAATTTTTCCAATAATCTAGCAAGTGCCCTTGTTCACCAAGGATTTGCAAAATCTGGTCATCTGATAAATGTCCCGTCGGATCCGTATACCGCAGCGGATTGTTGAGCACATACGCATAGCGATTGAGGCTCTGCGGATTCCCCGGTTGTGGCACAATCGAATCCGCCTGGAGGAAGCGGCCCAGGGCGGGAGGGCGAGTCAGCGAGAAAGCGAATCAGCGAAAAGGCGCGCCGGGTAACGGGCTACGACGCGCTGTCCGCCCGGCGCAGCCTGGACGGGGTCGCCAGACAGGTGGGTCAACCCGGCACCCTGGCGCATGGCGTTGCACTGCTCGTTGAAAGGAGCGTATCCATCAACGGCAACGATTCAAACCGGCAGTTAGTATCCCCCAAACAACTCAAAACCAGTTTACCAGATAAGAAATTTTATCAATTAATTTTACACTTCGGGTGGTGATTTCAACATTTACTACCATCGCTAGCAAACGCTAGTATTCTTCTTGTCTACGGCTGCGTTTTTCTCCCCATAAAGTTGCTCCCAGCATAATACAAGCGCATAGCATACCTAAGAGCAAGCCAAACAAAGTACCTCGCATAACTCCAACAACTGGAAAAGCACACATCGTCTTTATTTCTGCTATTCCGCAAACCACTGCGTAAAGAAACGTACAGAAAGAGGATATGCATACATTGGTCAACAATGAGATAGCCATTGTGAACAGAATACGAAATCCCAATCTGCATACTCGGCTATCTCGAAACCAAAACAATGGTATTGTACATCCCATTAACCAGCAGGCCGCATATACTACTTGCCAAGGCAAAAGATACAAAAACCAAATTACTGCCCCACCAATTAGTATTATTTTCAAAAACAGTAATGGATCAAAGTAGTTACTGCACCAATGCTTCGAATCGGTATTTTGTCTCATTTTGAAGTACCTCTTCTCCCACGCCTCCCAATAGCGTCCAAGCTCCTGAAGATATTAAAACTCGTGGTGAACTTTTAATAATGCTATCTGATATGAGCCCCGCATTACCTCGAATATCAAACCGAACGGTTTGCGAAGGGCTAGCAAACCCTTGTGGTGTGGTCGGGATCAACCCAACACCTTCAAATATCTGCGTAACACCACGTCCGGCAACCGCAGAGAAAGCGCCTGCCCCAGCATCAATAGTGAATGTTCGTGCATCTCCCAACCCTCTTTGTCTAGCATTAGCTAAAACTCGCTCCGAGTTCCAAGTATCGTGCTGTAATAATTCTTCCGTGGCCGACTCAACGTAGATTCCAACCTGCCCACCAACACCCCCGCCAACCGCCCCAGCGACAGCAGTGGCCCCAAGGCTCGTCCCGCCCACAAGACCAGCTGCCCCTAAAGCGGTACCAACTCCTAATGTAAGTCCCATCACGCCACCTGCTGCCGCAGCCCCCGCCACCTCTGCCCAACTAACTGTCTCTATTGCCTCAGCAACTGTTGCCCCTTGAACAAGGAGTGGTATAGTTTGGTAGCCAATACTAACTATAGCTCCAATAGAAGCTCCAACGGCAGCTGTAACTAATAAAGGAGTATGCCCACTACTATCAACATACTTGAGCGGATTATTATAGGTGTAACTATACCGATTGAGGCTCTGCGGATTCCCCGGCGCGGGCACAATCGAGTCCGCCTGGAGGAAGCGGCCCAGCACGGGATCGTATTGGCGGGCGTTGTAATCGTAGAAGCCCAGGGAGGTCTCGTGGCGCTGGCCGGTGAATTGCCTATCCGTAGGCATGGAGCCATCGCGTGTGCCGCCGTAGGGCAGATAGCGCTGCGTGCTCAGTTGCGCGCCGATGGCGGTCGTCGCCAGGCTCGCACTGCCGAGGTGGTCGCCGTGCAGGTAGGTGAGGGCGCCGTTCTTGCGCATCGCGATGCGCTGGCCGTTGAAGATGTAGTATTTGGTGATGGTGGTCGTAGTCGCATTCACCAGCGTCGTCACGGCGGCGCTCCATGCGCGGAAGGCAGGCGGCGTATGTTAAAGGGCTACAGAGTGTATCATAACATAAGTGGTATGGAATGCAAGGCGCGTTGCGGGGAACAGCGCCGTGAATTTCTCGCGTGCGGGGAGGGAAAGTTGGCGAGCAAGATTTAGCCGGTTGCCCCACGTGTAACCGAGCTACACGCGCAACGTGCATAGTTAGAGAGTTAGGACACGGATTTCACGGAGTACACGGATTTTTTGGCGAATCCGTGTGCTCCGTGTCCGGTAAGCATGTTGGCGAGCAGGCAGCAACTAGAGTTAATTATTAAAAAATCTAGTTGTCTGTAGACTCCAAAGTCAAAACAACTCTCCTAAAAATCGTTCTGAAATTTTGCTCAAATTGTGTATTGTATAATCTTCCTTCCGCAACCATCACCAAATCGGTATTGAACTGCCCCACAGCAATAAACATAGGATATACATCAATCAATTCCGTTGTGATATCTTGCAATTCTGCAATTAATACAATTGATGTTTTCCCCGTAAAATCCTGGATTACATAGTCAACTTCAGAATTTTCGAACAATGTTTTAGATTCGATTATATCTGTCAATGATTGGTTCGAACTAACAAATTCTACTGTCAGTAATCCATCAGGACAATAAAGATCAAAACTAGCAGTTGCTATAGTACTACGACAATAATCTCGCGGTTGATCGTGTTGATAATTAACAAAACCATCCCCGCCAACGCGAGATTGTGCATGCTTATAACATCCAGTCAAAATAATCCCTAGCATCAGCACAAGAATTGCCCGTTTCATAATTTTGACACTCTCCTCATTCGTGAACCATACTAATTGGATATTTTTTCCCTTCATATACAGTACACCGCCAGCCATAGGTCCATAGTCAATCATTAAATTAATTGCTATTTTACCAAAATTATTCAAAGATCCATTTAATGGGCCGCCAGCAATCTCGTTCCTGGAAAGTAAGGTGCGTTGCTCTGTTTCCCCTCGAAGCCAGCGCATCCTTTGCTCTTCACTAGTTAGCTGTGCCTGATAATTCAGTCTAACAGCATATGAATCAGCGTTTAGAAAAGTTGCGTCAAAAACATTAATTTGTATGTTTGTAATGTCTAAATCGCTTTGTTGCCAAAGGTCAATAGCATTAGTTATATCGTCCCTCAATCTTCGAAGAGTTTTAATAGCCTCTTGGTTCGCTGTATCCACACCATTGGCATAGAGAGTTGCCATCCATCCAACCACACCTGGAGCAAGACCTAAAACATTATTAGCAAGTGCCTCAAGAGCCTCTGGCCCACCATCATTAATCGCTATACCAAGCAAAAACTCCAAATCAGTAGTATATTCGTATTCATGTAAATATAGATATGCTTGAATCATGTCAAGGAAATCTTGCGCTTTATTCAGGCTATTTAGATAGGTAGTCGCTTGAGCGTTTATACTATAATGCCCACTCGGATCCGTATACCGCAGCGGATTGTTGAGCGTGTACGCATAGCGATTAAGGCTCTGCGGATTCCCCGGCGCGGGCACAATCGAGTCCGCCTGGAGGAAGCGGCCCAGCACGGGATCGTATTGGCGGGCGTTGTAATCGTAGAAGCCCAGGGTCGCCTCGTGGCGCTGGCCGGTGAATGCCCCCACGTCTGCGTGGGGCGCGGTCGGTGGGCATGGAGCCATTGCGCGTGCCGCCGTAGGGCAGATAGCGTTGCGTGCTCAGTTGCGCGCCGATCGCGGTCGTCGCCAGGCTCGCCGAGCCGAGATGGTCGCCGTGCAGGTAGGTGAGGGCACCGTTCTGGCGCATCGCGACGCGCTGGCCGTTGAAGATGTAGTATTTGGTGATGGTGGTGGTAGTCGCATTCACCAGCGTCGTCACGGCGGCGCTCCATGCGCCCAAGTTGCCCGCCTGATCTTACGCCCGCGCGCGGAAGGCAAGCGGCGTAAGTGTTAAAGGGCTATAATGGACAGATCATTCAAATTCTTCTGTATTAAAAGAGCCTAACAATTTGACGTAATAATAAATACACGGTTCCGATGGTACCAACTATTACTCCTAATATTCGCCACAAAGGTACTTTTTTACCGTCTTTGATATCTTTGATGAGCATAACAGTAACCCAGCCTATCATCAATAGATAAATTGAACCCAATCCACAAATAAACAAAAGTGCAAGTTGGGTATATGTATCCACTATTAAGTTACTCCTGGTATGAGTGTGAAAATAAAATGTAATACGCAGACTTGTTCTCGTCTACGGAAAGATAATAGGTGCTAAAGGTGTAGGGTTGTTTGGGATCAGTAAATTCATGAATATAGTCAGGTCCAATAGAGATTACTATAGAAGTGTAAACACTCAATCCGCCAGTTGCAAATGCAAATATTCCGCCAGCAACGCCCCATTGCATAATAGAAACAATATCTGAATATCCACACTCAGGTTCGTAAGTAGTCATTAAACCAACCGTATTATATCCGATTAATTCGGGGGCTAGTAAACTTCTATGGCCTCGATAGTAAGGATTTGCACGATATTCAAATAGTGGCTGTTGATACAAATTCCCAAATGGTTCGTATATTTTTTCGCTTTTAGCCCAATTCATACCTTCTACTCCAACATTTTGATAAATATAACCGCCTTTTCCTTGAAAATTCCAAAGATTATCTACACCTATCATATGGAGAGAAGGGTTTCCAGAGCTATCAATGTAATATGTTATGGAACAACCTGGTAAATCAGTAGCATATAGAGTTTCCATATGTTCAAGATTGAATAGCGCCTTGTAGAAATACGGGTCATACATTTTCCAAAACTCTAAGAGATAAGCGTACTGTCCTAGCAATTCGTGTAATTGATCATCAGGTATATGCCCACTCGGATCCGTATACCGCAGCGGATTGTTGAGCACATACGCATAGCGATTGAGGCTCTGCGGATTCCCCGGCGCGGGCACAATCGAGTCCGCCTGCAAGAAGCGGCCCAGCACGGGATCGTATTGGCGGGCGTTGTAATCGTAGAAGCCCAGGGAGGTCTCGTGGCGCTGGCCGGTGAATTGCCTATCCGTAGGCATGGAGCCATCGCGTGTGCCGCCGTAGGGCAGATAGCGCTGCGTGCTCAGTTGCGCGCCGATGGCGGTCGTCGCCAGGCTCGCACTGCCGAGGTGGTCGCCGTGCAGGTAGGTGAGGGCGCCGTTCTTGCGCATCGCGATGCGCTGGCCGTTGAAGATGTAGTATTTGGTGATGGTGGTCGTAGTCGCATTCACCAGCGTCGTCACGGCGGCGCTCCATGCGCGGAAGGCCGGCGGCGTAAGTGTTAAAGGGCTACAGGGCGTATCATAGCATGGACGGTATGGAATGCAAGTCGCGTTGCGGGGAACAGCGCCGCAATGCGCCGCTTTCAAACAGCGCGCCGGAAGCCCGGCGATGGCCTCATCCAGCGGCACCGCCTGCCGTTGCCACCGGGAGCGCCCGGCGGCGCGTACACCCCGCTGACCGGCGTCTACGCGCTGGGGACGCTGGAACGTTACCCGGTGAGCGTGGAGGGGCTGCCCCAAGGCGATGTCTTGATCTTACCGGCAATAATCAGGTAGACTGCGGCGGCGCTGGGGGGAGTGGGCGAGAAGGCGCGACGGGTAACGGGCTATGCGGCGCATCATAGCATGAACGGTATGGAATACAAGTCGCGTTGCGCTGAGAGAGGAAGCCCTCACGCCCCGCCGAGCGACGAGCAACGTCACTCGGCGGGGATGTTTATGAACATCAAATTGATAACAGAAGTCCTGCGCAAGGATTAAACAATGAGCGGCTAAACACGCTCAACATACGGCCAATCTTAGAATAGCTATGTAATACTGGAACTGGCAGCTACCACATTTACATGCCCTGATATGATACACACCAGCCCCATACTCATACGCCAAACCAAATCCGCAATTAACGATTGGGTAAATATTGAAATCAGACCAAAGACAATCATTACAATGAACAATGGCAAGAGCGCGCGAACTTGAATTTTTTGAATTTTTGGACGCGCCCATAATAACCAATAGCCTATACTCATTATCAATACGGTTACAGCGATCATAATGTTTACAATAGCGAATTCCCCGACTTCATATAGTTCATATAGGTGCAGCAGGAACAACAAACCTATACTTAACCAACCGAAGAATTTGATTCCTTCACCTATTAACTTCCTACGAGATTGGAGTGCTCTGATCATTTCGGCTCCTTACTTAAATTGCGGAGAGTATTTCTCGTTTACCGGCTGGCACTTCTTAGAACAAATTAGCAACGTGGGACTTGAGTATTTTTGCGTAATTCTACGGAGCTTGTATTCCGATACGTCTTAATGCACTCGATGGATGCGAGTTGGCATGAAACACAGGATATACGCCATCGTAGGCATTTCCATCCACAAGTAAAGTCCAGGCTAGATCTGCAAATCCACCAACTGTAGCAAGTCCTCCAATTATCATAAGCGGGGGACCCACTGGTGTCGGCGCCGTCATTAATCCACCTACGAAAGTTGCTCCACCGGCACCAGATATTATCACGTCGGGGGCAACTCTACTAAAATCCAAGTTGTAGTAAAATCCCATTTGATATCCGGCTCTGCCACCTTTAGCACTAAAGATCGGCGGCGTGTTCCAGCCCAATCCATTGACGCGTCGAAAATCATCATTTCTGAGTCGTAAATCCGTGCGATATACAGCAGCATTATCATATTGTTGCAGCATATCAGCTAACTCAGATAAACCACCAAATAGACTCCCCGACTCACTTAGCGTACCATCTGAATTTTGTTTTATTAAGGAAATAGAAGCAGAAAAGGAAGATGTACTTCCATTGGATACCTGATTAAACCCAAACATAATCAATACATCCGCTAAGTCACCATTACTTGCAGCGATAAGGTCTCCCCATGTGAGATCTGAATTCATCAATTCATAGAGTCGGTCGCCATATTTTTGGCGAAAATCAGCCCAATCTTTTGCTCCGAAGTACTTTTGGATTTCCTCCTCCGAAAAATGCCCACTGGGATCCGTATACCGCAGCGGATTGTTGAGCACATAACTATACCGATTGAGGCTCTGCGGATTCCCCGGCGCGGGCACAATTGTATCCGCCTGCAAGAAGCGGCCCAGCACGGGATCATATTGGCGGGCGTTGGAGCCTGTCCTGAGCCTGCCGAAGGATCGTAGAAGCCCAGGGTCGTCTCGTGGCGCTGGCCGGTGAATGTCCCCACGTCTGCGTGGGGCGCGGTCGGTGGGCATCGCACCATCGCGCGTGCCGCCGTAGGGAAGGTAACGTTGCGCGCTCACTTACGCGCCGCTTGTTAGGGGACTTGCCGCAAGTATCACGAAAAATATGTGCTCAATCTAATTTTCGCGCAATACGTTTAACTATCCATAGCGCGCCGAACATGGAGGGCCACATAAGGAGCGTGAATACTCCCAATACTTTGTTCGGATTTTGCACTAGAAAACTTAAAACAGCAAATTCCACCAGAAAAAACCAAGCAGTAATCTGGAGCATGGCTCCGCCCAGTTCGGGCGGTACACGGTCAAGCGGAATACCCACAAGAAGAGCTGCTTTTTCACGGGGCTGCAAGTTGACCCTACGATAGGCAAATCGTACCCAGAAACCTAGATTCCAAAAAATTAACGGTATAACATATTCTTGTGCAATTGTTGTCAACAGAAAGAGCGGCCCCATTAATGTCAAGACTATATATCCCATAATTCTATTCCTAATTGTATTCCCGTGAAGCTAACGTGCTAATATTGAATTCAGAATATCTGGTCCAACCGCAGTACCGAATGTCTGTAAAAAATCGGCACCAGTAAAGACCGCAATATCTGCCATTCTATATTGCATTGTCTCCGCGGCCAATCTTGGTGCTATATATTGTGAAACTGCTGGAGGGTTATACCTTCCATTGAAGTAAGGTGATGCTGCTTGCAATTGCGAAGAAATCATAGAAGAAGCTGCCCCGCCCACAGCGCCAAGCCCCCAGGCTAATCTGGCACCTTCTACTGAGGGTTGATCTGCCAATACTTCATATTGAAGTCTCGCGGAAGTTCCTTGAATCAACATAGATGCGCCAATTCCTGGGAAAAGACCATTGATTCCACCCGCGGCACCGCCTATCGCTGACACTCCATAAAGTTCCTCAGCTGTGGTAGGCCGCCCACTTACATAGCTGGATGCCAAGTAGCCTCCCCCCGAACCAAGCATTCCTGATCCCGCCTGGAGCCCCATTTGTCCCACCACCGCCCCGGTGCCCCCAGCTGCAACCAATGGAGCACTGGCCGCTAACATGAGACCGCCAACCGTTCCTATCGCTCCGGCCGTAGCCAGTTCTCCCTTATCTAAATTTTCATGAGCGGTGGCTTCCCAGAAAGAGAGGCCTGCTTGCCTATTTTGGGAATATTGCACTAACCAATCCGCTAGTAGAGCCGTTCCCCCTACAAGCAATGCTACTGTAACAACACAATGCCCACTCGGATCCGTATACTTAAGCGGGTTTCCCAGCGTGTACATGTAACGATTGAACGCCTGCGGGTTGCCGGAGTCAGGCACAAGCGAGTCCGCCTGGAGGAAGCGGCCTAGCACAGGATCGTACTGGCGGGCGTTGGAGCCTGTCCTGAGCCTGCCGAAGGATCGTAGAAGCCCAGGGCGGTCTCGTGGCGCTGGCCGGTGAATTGCCTATCCGTAGGCATGGAGCCATCGCGCGTGCCGCCGTAGGGCAAATAGCGCTGCGTGCTCACCTTGCCGCCGAGAAGGACACCGCTGCATTCACTCGCAGTGCATGTCAAGACACGCTCGCTATTATAGCTAAGGTCGCGCCGTGCGGTAAGCCGCATTGCGGTGGGATGTAACACACCAGGCGAGGATGTGTATGTCCCTGCCTGGTGAAAGAACTCAAAAATCCGCGGAAATACCCAATTACATACATCCTGATTAGTTTTACGCAACAATTACCAACAAATATACCAAATACCTATTAGAATATAGATACATCCACCTAATATCCACGAAAAACCCTGGGATTGGATAAGATTATCTGTCAAAATGGCGTTGCGGAGAGGAATTCTGATCACATAATTTAGAAAAGTGTTATTCCGAGCTTTGGTAGGATTCTTTATAACCCATATACCTGATATTATCAAGTATAGGCCTGTTGTCCAACAGAAGATTACCTCTATTAGCTTCGGGTACAAGTCTAATGCCCCCTTCCATGTGTAGCACTATCATACACATTAAGGTCTCTGTACATCGACAAAGCATTTGCAGGCACTCCAATGTAAGGAGCTGTTCCCACTATATCAAGCGCTAAACTTATCTGGGCCTCTCGGTTGCCTGCTCTAAGGTCAGGTTGGTAACGGGCCACGTTAAAACCTGTAGCAGCCCAACCTATAGGTAAGGCCGGCGGCCAAGCACTACCAATAGCCCCGACAACATCAAGCCCCAAACCAGTCCAATCAACATCTGTTTTCCAACGTGTATACCCGCCCCAAGCTCTTCCGCGCTGTATCCACTGCCCGCCATTGGCATAAGGAGCTCTTTGAGTGTAAAATTCGCCATAATACTCGTATGTGGCCAATAACTCATAACTATTTGCCGCGCCAAAGCCAAAAGATTCGATTGAAGCATCATAGCCGGATGTCATATTGATACTTGCGCAAGAAACCACATGAATGGAAATTTCACCATTCCCAGACATTTTGAACACCCCTTCCCGCAGGAACATTGACTCGGGAGGTCCAGATATTATTCCACCTCCAATTGGTGTAGGAACAAATCCACCATCATAAGTAAAGTAACTACGAATTATATCCCCAACACTTGCCTGATGTAGAATATCCAACCAAGCCCAATTCAAAGCTAACCTCCCGCCCGGTTTAAAAAGTGCCAACACTTCATCCCAACTATTCAAGCCAAGAGATTGTTGTATTTCATCGTTTGTAAAATGCCCACTCGGATCCGTATACCGCAGCGGATTGTTGAGCGTGTACGCATAGCGATTGAGGCTCTGCGGATTCCCCGGCTGCGGCACAATCGAGTCCGCCTGGAGGAAGCGGCCCAGCACGGGATCGTACTGGCGGGCGTTGTAATCGTAGAAGCCCAGGGTCGTCTCGTGGCGCTGGCCGGTGAATTGGCGATCCGTGGGTGAACCCCCGAACCGCGATGCCCCGTAGGGGTAGTAGCGTTCCAGGCTCAACCGACCGCCGCTGGCATTGGTGGTCAACGCAGCGCTGCCGAGGTGGTCGCCGTGCAGATAGGTGAGGGTGCCGTTCTGGCGCATGGCGACGCGCTGCCCGCCGAAGTAGTAATACTTAGTGCTAACATTCGCGGTCACATCTTGCTCATACAGCGCATTGACATACACCGTGGTGCGCGGCCCCCACACTTCGATTTCTACCCAATGGTTGCCGGTATTGGATGTCGAACCGTTTAGATAATCGCGCACATAACGCACCGCCCGGGGCGTGAAACTGTGCGTTTTCCCGGCCGCGGTCTCTACATAAGTGCCCGACACGGCGCTATCGAAGACCGTATGCCAGGTTACACCATCCGTACTGACCTGTGTTTTGGTGTTGTAATAGGTGCGCCCATCTCTGGCGTAATGCCAAACCTTCACTTGATCTACGGTGTAGACCCCGCCCAGATCGAGTTGCACATAGCCTAAGCCGGCACCGTTGGGGTGATAAGCGAATTCACCACTGTTGCCGTCCCCGCTATCCGCCCAGGTATCACCATTCGTCACCACTTCCGGCCAATAATATAAGGGCGCGTTACTGGTGGGTATGATGCCCGCAGCCAGGTTCTCATACGCTGTTTTCTTGACTAGCACGCCGTTGCCATCATAGGCGTAGGTGGTCGTGCGGCCATTCGCGGCCACCTGCCGCAGGCGATTCTCAGCATTGTACAGCAGCGTTTGCGTGTGGCCGTTGAACGGGCGGGCAATCATGTTGCCGTTCTTGTCATAGCGATAGATAGCCGCGCCAACCTGGGCCACCGCATGAGGGCCGCCGGTATCGGTACGCCCGGTAACGGTGTATTGGTAAGTCACTCCATTCTTAGCCATCAAATTGCCGATGGGGTTGTACTGATAGGTCTCACTGTACTGCCCCGGCCCCCCGCTGCTGCCGGTACTGGCCGCCGTCAGCCGATCCAGGGCATCGTAGGTGAAGTACTGCACTTGCGTCTCGCTGCCCCTCATATCGGTAAGACTCTGGATATTGCCCACCGCATCATAAGTATAGCGCAAATCGAGCAGGGTGCCTACTTTCAATTGCTGCAACCGGAAGTTGAGAGCATCGTAAGTGTACTGGGTGCTCAGCCCATTGCCCCAGTTGACGGTAGTAGGCTGGCCTAGCGCGTTGTAGGTCGCGTTGCTTACATAAGTATTAGCGCCGCTCAGCGTCTTGGGCAACCCCGGCACCGTATACGTCTGCGCCACCACTTCATTATCGGGATAGGTGATGTGCGTTACCTGATCCAGTGGATTGTACTGATACTGGGTGACAAAAGGCCCATCGCCAGCAATGGTTTTGGTTTCCCGGATCAGCCGCCCGCGCAGGTCATACTGCCAGGCGGTAGTATCCACCCCGGGCACTTCCATACGGGTGCGCAAGCCCTGGGCATTAGCGCCTTCGTCGTACCAGTATTTCACGGCGTAGCCCGCATACCCCGGATCCGCCGGGCAGTCAGCCACGCCGGCGCTATAGGTTTTCCCTCTGAGCCGATTCAGCGGGTCGTAGTAGAAGCAAGTGCGCTGATCCAGCGCATCCGTCTGGCGCGCCAGATTGCCGGCAGCGTCGTAAGCATAGGTCCAGTCGCCCATATCCGGGTCGCTCATCGCTACCTTACGGCCCAGTGTGTCATAGTCCATGGTGGTGACGTTACCCAGCGCATCGGTCACAGTCTCCAGGTTGCCGCGCAAGTCATAGGTGTAATCAGTGGTGTAGGTCTGTTGTTCAGCATAGCGTGACAAGCGAAGTGTTCCGGTATGCATCTGCGCCATGAAGCGCCACCCGGTAGGCCGCCAAAAATCAGGGAGCGTTTCTACCACCACCCGCCCTTGCGCCGGGTTGTCACGTTCCCACACAGCTAGTGTTGCCTGTCCATCCTCGGACACCTGCAACCAGGCCTGATAAACCACTCCTTGTTGTAGCCGAAGCAGTGGAGTGTTGCGTATCAGAGTGCCCTTGTAAACAGTGTGATATACAAAAGCGTCATTTATGCGCAATCCCCAACGCCGATAGGTATTGGTATTAAAGGTACCATGATCCACATAGATAGCCGAATTAGCGCTCTCTGGCGTATGCGAAAACTCGAACTTAACGCCAGTCGTAAAATCCGCTGCTGAAGCAATGGGCCGCGAAGCGTAATTGTTTCCCCAATCTCCATTACCTACAAGTTGTAATGCCCTGTCAGCAATGGTCACAGCCCCCACAGGGTTCCACGAAGGCAGAGTTGCCGACGTAATAAAGTCATCGGTCCACCCGGGCAAAGATTCTGTGACACGGCTCAACTGCCCGCGCGCATCCTGATATTGCACCCGCACCTGCCCGTTGGCAGCCACCGTGGCCTGCGCGCGCGCGCCATGGATCACGCTACTGTGCGTCCCATCAGGGGAGCGTACCTGCACTGCCTGGCCGAGCGCATTGTAGAGGGTCTGGGTGCGCGGCAAGGTGCTCGCCGGGGGCACATAACTGTGCCCGTTTTCACCATGCGTACCAAAGTAAGGCGTCCACTGCGCCACCGGCTGGCCCAGCGCATTGTATTGCGTGGTCGTGCGGATTTCTTGCGTGCCCTCCGCGCGTTGATGGACTTGCAGGGTGCGGCCCAAGCCATCGAAGAACGTCTCCTGCCAGGTATCGTTACGCCCGGTGCGCACGATCTGGCGCTGCTTGCCGAGCGTGCCCAAATTTACATACTCAAAATTCACACTGGTCTGGCTCATGCTCCACCCGGTATCATCGGGGGCTTGCACCGCCTGTAACCGCCCATAAGCATCATAGCGATAGCGCGTGGCCTGCGCCGGGGACTGGGTGGGGAACGTGCGCCAGACCTGGCCCGGCAGGCCGCCGCTCGCGGGCGCGCCATTCGCGTTCACGCCATAGTATTCGGTGGTGGTACACAGCGTCTCCTGGCACTGTTGAATCGGGTACTGATGCCAGAGAGTATCGTAAGTCACTTGCGTATGGCTGCCGCCCGGTGCCCAGGTATCACGCAGGTTGCCGTACTCGTCATAGGCAAACCGAGTGGTGATAAAGCCACCTGAGTTTAATTCCGATAGCCGTCCCTGACCTACCATGGTAACTTGCCCACGAAGGATATGGGCGGAGCTGTTCCACAGATTCACATTGAATGTGGGGTCATCATAATACCAAAGGGTTTGCGAGTGTAACGTCTGGGGATTATTAGCCGTAATCCCTGGGAAAAGATTTTCCCCCCATTTGAGGCCTAACCGCCAACGCGACATGGTCACGCTATCCACCTCAATGGCACCGCTCCCCCCATCGTAATACAAATGAATGCGGATACGTCCCGTGGCGTCCGCTGGACATCGCCAACTCAGCAGCTCCCAGGTGATGCCCGGCGTATACGAAGGCGAATTGGTATTATTTAACCACAATCTAAATTTCCCATTGGTGGTGCCTACCCGGCGCACCCAGGCGCTCACCATATACTGCCTTCCAGGGGTTAAGCCCTCCACATCCTGATATACGCCGCCGTCGGAACTCCCCTGCAAGCGCAACACCTGATTGCCGGTGTGGGCATCGCCACTACCCGGTGTGATAACGGCCACCGGGGGAGCGCCCCAGAATGGCGTCCAATGGCTCAACTGCTTTTCGAAACCTCCGTTGAGCAAATTCAAAGTATCGGCTATGTTATAATAAAAACTATGCACAGTGCGCTCATCGCCTACGTCGGTTGCCCGCGCCAGGGCTACGCCGTCCACATACAATTTACCGCTGCCAGCATAATAATGCAAGTCAAGCCGCACTTTTCCCGTAGCATTGGCTGTATACGTTAATGTTAAGGGAGTCCAGACAGTCGGCGCAACCCGATCACTACCTTGCCAGTTTCCATTTTCCGCATCATTAGCCGCTAACCGGAACCGTGCTGAGGTATTGGCAGCAGCCTTGACCCACAGCCGGATCTCATACGTTGCGCCCGGGATCAAGCCGGTTACATCCTGATACACCGCGCCTTCAGCAGTACCGCTAAGCTGTAAAGCATACTGACCGGCAATGGCAGCATCGGCAGTTTTAACCGCTTGAAAGCCCGTAGCGGCCTGCCAGACTGCCCAATGCTCCAATCCAGCCTCGAAGCTGCCGTTGAGCAGCGGCATTTCAGCGCCATAATCATATACCGCCGTGACATTGCCGAACTGGTCGTAGGTATAATCCTGCCGCACCGTAGTCGGTAAGCCGCCAGCGGTCGGCAACCCGCCGGCGTAGGTAGTCTGGAGCGTTTGCCCGGCGTAGGTCAACGTGCCCTGGTACGCCGCTTGCACGCCCCAGGCGGTATCGCTCTGGGTCAAAAGCAGCCCATTGGGCGCATAGGTTTGGATACGATGCGCGCGGCCTAACCGTTGGTAATCCAGATGGAAGAAGTGCTGTTGCTGCGCGAGCAACGCGTTGTTGTCGTACTGGGCTACCGTGACCTGGCCATGGCCGAGCAAGGTTTTGCTTTCCCCTGGCCCGCCGGGGAGCGGGTTCCGGCAGGGCTGCCCGCCGCGATCCCAACACCCATTGGCATACACATAGGTGGTGCGCGCCGTATTGCCCATGCCATCCAGGGTGCGCGTTTCAGTTACGATGTAGCTGTGCGGCGCCTCCCGGCTGCCACTGCCATCCCGCACATAATCAAACTGCGTTGCGCCGCCGTAGCCGTTGGCGACCTGGGTCAATCGGAAGTAGGGGAACGCTGATGTCCACCAGGGCATCATGCGCCAATTATCACCCTGATTGGGATCAGGGCAATCGCCCCCCATACCGCTCGAACAAGCATACTTATTGCCATGTCTTCCATCAAGCTGCTGCGTATAATTAAAAGTCGTAGCTGGCAAGGGCGTCGGTTGCCCCGGATAATACTCCGTGATGCTCTTCAACAACCGGCTGGGCGTAGCATAGTCGGGCACGTTCGGGCCGCGCAACACATCATAACCCAAATTATACTGGCGCACCAGACTGTTTTGACGCCAAACCTGGATACCCGATAAGTGTTGATTCTGCCAAAACATCGTAGGGGCACAGTTTTCCTGCACGCCAATCAGTAAATCTGCCTGCCGTTGCGCCCGTAAGAAAACCACCTTATCATAGGTGTCGGTTGTATAGTTATAGCGAATTTCAGACAGGTAACTCGCCATATTGTAGCCCTTGTTGCACACCTGAATCTGCAAGCCGCCATCAGTATAATAAGCGTGATTTTCTTCGGTATACACATACAGCATCTTATGCGCATAATCATCCCGCACTTCCCGCACCCGCCACCGATAGGCCGCATAAGGATGGTCGCGCCCGATGTAGCCGGTATCGCCATCACCAGGGCTAGAGCCATTCCACACCATGTGTTGAATTACTTGCTCCGAATCCAGGGAATTCCCCAAGTAATAGGTCAAGCCCTGGGGCGTGCGGATGACCCAGTATTCTCCAGTGCGATTATTCCCCGCACCGGCGGCGCATTCGGTCAGGTGCGCCGCCAAATCATTGCAGCGGAATATGTGCAGGCCGGAATAATCTTCGGTATAGTAAAGGCCATAATCAGCCGGGTGTGAATTCAAATCCTTAATCAGCCGATAGCTCGTGCCATTCATCAGCAAAGAAAACCGGTTGCGATAAGTGAAGTGACAATCATAGGTATTGTGACAGTGTTGCCCGACCTGCCGCACAATCTCGATCGTGTCCACACTCCACCCCAAGCCAGCCCAGTCGGATTGGACCCAAGACATGGCCCCATCCACGCGCCGGCTGTTGTATGAAAGCGAGACCTGCGGCTGCAACCCACCCGCGCCGGGCAACACTTCGATGGGATAGGCAAACGTCGCCGCACCGCTGAACGTGCTCACCTGCGGTGCATTGTACAACAAACGCCAACCGCCTTGCAAGTAGCCCGCCATACCGGTTTCCCAGGTGGAAAAATGCTCCAATTGGGCGGTCAGCGTGCCGGCTGTCGCATCCGCGCGCACCGGCACCGGATGCCATTCACCGGTTGCGTCATCCTGATAAGTCAGATAGGGCCAACTATCGAAGCTGGGGGTGAGATCGAGCAACCCACTCACGTTAAGGGTCACTGTCACCGGAGATTTGAGGTCAAGCGTGGTACCATCGGCAGCATACAAATTAAGTTCGAACCGCTGCGCCATCCCCCGACCGGCAACGACCCGCTGGGATTGGGGCAGATGGACCACTGTGGCGGTTTGTTCCACCACCCCTTCCGGGAATGTCACTTGCACCCGACCATCCGCCGAGCGCAACACGCCGCCTTCGGGTGCAATGCGCGCTTCTGAAGCAAAAGCGATGCAGACTTCCGCCGTAGCCGTGGTTACCACTTGGCCCGCGTCATCCGCAAGGGTAAACGTTACATACTGTGCCGCGGCTGGCGCTTCGGGCGTGCGCGCGCGCACCACATAGGTCAGCACCGCTCCAGACTGTAATTCCCCCAAGCGCATAGAGGCATGCGTACGGTCAGTGTTCACCCAGGTGCGATCAGTAGGCCAACTCCACTCAGCAGGGAGCGCCCCGGTCAATACAGCTTCGCTGGCGCGCTGGGTCTCCGGTTGCGTTACGGTAACCTCCAGCGCCACCTCATCACCCGGACGCACGCATTGTTCAGGACTTTGAATAGCGATCACGGGGGGTAGCGGGGTGACAGGTGCCGAATCCACTAACACCGGCTCTGGCGTGATCAAAACTGACGGCTCCAATAAGTCGGCTGATGGCCCTTCTAGCGGCGATTCAGCTATCGGTGTCGGTTGTGTCAAAACAACCGGCGCCGTGGTTGCTCCAATGGAGGCAGGTGCAACTGCACCCACCAGCCCAGGGGGACAGAGCAATGCCAGCACTACCCAGATTATCACTACCCGCAATCCCAAAGTCCGTAACGTCATAAGAATACCTCCGGTGAAATGTTATACCCTGACGCTTAATTTGAAAGCGCGTTCTGATCTTTGTCTATCCAGAACGGGCTTTCCCCAACCGGGAAAGATTATCATATTCCGCGAATTTGTCAATATACAATTGCGCACAAGTATCGTAACAACATTTATATATACTAAATTCTAACCTTAAAGCCATTTTTAGTTATAAAATGGTAAGAAGACGCAATGGATATGGGGGTGTTTCACTTCAATTATGGGATGAAGACTGGCGGGCAGAGACCGAACAACGCAAGCTAGGGCGGGTCTCCGACCGTCCCTCTCTCAACTCAGATGAAACGTACTCAATAGATATTCAAACACCCCGCCCCTGGAAAAATACTTTTCCAGGGGCGGGGTGCTATAAAACCGACAATGTCATTAAGTTTAGGGCATAGACCTGGCAGATTTGAAGATTTTAACGCTGCGCCGACCTCTTGTGCACCAGTAAAATATTCCTAAACACACCTTGTGCGAAATCTGCCAGGTCTTAACTGGCTAGGTTACGGCGTCGTGAACTGCTGCGGCGCGGAAACCCAGGTAGTGCAAGCATTACTACTAAGGCCGCGTGAGACGACGATGTATTCGTAGGTGCGCCCAGAGAGCAAGCCGGTCAGTTGAGTTGTATGCCCGGTCACCGGCGTTTTGTTGATAGGAGAAGCGGTCCAAACAGCCATCTGCCCCCCTACCACCAAAGGCAAGTACACTTTGTGAGGATAATTCGGCGGCGGGCTGACTACCGGAACCAAACGATAATACACTTGACTAACGGCGGGAGCAGCAGTCACCCACGAAATCTGCGCCCAACCTGCCCCAGTCGTCGCCGAAGCAGACAACGAAGGTGTAGGCAAAGCCGCCGGATCGTGCAACATCGCCGGGGTCACTTCCGCGAATGCACCAGTATCCCACACAATGGCGTGACGCATACCACCATAGGCCAGAGCGCGGGTGTAGACCGTGACTTTGTTAGCACGCGCTTCTGCTGTCACCTGCAACAAACCAAAATTGGGGTATTTGAAATCCTGCGGCGCGCTCCAGACAATAGTGTCAGGATCAGACCAAGAAGGCAACGCCGGATCCTCGGCAGGATTGGTGTGCCAGCCGGTGGGATCCATGCCCACGCGCAATTGCGCGCTGGAGTTTGACAACCCTGCATCCGGACGGGAAAGGCCGTGCATTTGAAACTGGTAGTGCAAGCAAGGGGTCACATTGTAGATGACCTGATACAGCCCGCCCTCTTGCACGTCGCCATCATAAGTGCGCAAGGCCACCGATTCAATGCCAGCCTGGATGATACCACTCTCCGGGAACGCTTTGAGCAGCGGCGTGTGGCGCATGTACCAAAGACGCCAATCCTGCAAGCGTTGCCCATCATCATCATCGGGCACCCAAGAACCGGTCAACCACTGCCCATAGCGATCTTTGAACTCATACCAACGGGTATTATCAAAGCCAGGATTCTGCAATGCGGGCGCGGCCAACACCGTCACCCCTTCCGGCTCATTAGCCCGTTGCGCAATCACAGCCACACCTCGCCCTAAACACAAAACCAGCAAGGCCAAACTCACAACTAACTCCAGATGTATTTTTTTCATCTAACTTCCCTCCTGTGGTCATAAAATGAAACTGCCAGAACAGTATAACCAATAACGCCCCGCCGTCAACCAGGGCTATCGCATTTAGAAAACTTATTCCCCTCGTGCTGCCTGCTGCACCGCTAACGCGGTATTTTTAGAGGGGATTTTAACCCTGGCCTTTAGGCCGCCTTTCTGCAACCAATGGACAAATGCAATCGCCCTGTGCCGTCAACTTGTCAGGATACCGGCAGGGGTTATAATGCGCCGATATGAAAACACGCTGTTCGACGATACCACGGTATGGATTGCTGCTCTTGCTGTGCCTGTTGTTTGCACAAGCGACCCTGGCCATACGTGCGACGTCGCTCACCATTGACGAAGGGTTACACATCACCAGTGGCTACAGCATCCTGCGCACCGGCGATTACCGGCTGGTAGAAGAGCATCCGCCGCTACTTAAACTCTGGTTTGCCCTGCCACTCCTCCCCTTGCGCGAACTGGCCGATCCCGCCACACTCCCTGCCTGGCAGGAAGCCGCCCACCCCACCACCGAGAGCCTGCCCCTGCTCAACATGACGCGCCAGCTGCTCTATCCGCACCTGCCTTTCGAGCGCTGGCTATTCCCGGCCCGCATCATGGCAGCACTACTAGGCGTGCTGCTAGGCGCAGTCGTGTGGCGGTGGGCCGCCGATCTGCGCGGGCCGCGCGCCGGGCTGCTTACACTCACGCTCCTCGTTTTCGATCCCAACATCCTCGCACACGCCGCCGTAGCCGGTACAGACCTGGGGGCAGCGTGTTGCATGACACTGGCGCTGTTCTGCCTCGCGCGCTGCATCCGGCGACCCACGCACACGCGCTTGCTGCTTGCCGGCATCACGCTAGGCCTGGCGCAGGGCGCAAAACTATCCGCTTTGCTGCTCATCCCGATTAGCGTCGCCATACTGCTGCTGACATTACCCAAGTACAAGCTCAGAGCTACCGCGCTTTACTTGCTGTGCGCGGGAGTAACCCTGTGGACGCTGTATGGATTCCAAATCGGCGCGGTTCCGGGGCTGCCTTTCCCCGTGCCGGCAGCCAGTCACGCCATTCCCTGGCTACGACTGCGAGAGCACACGGCGGGTGGTCACGCCGCGTACCTGCTCGGCCAAAACAGCCTGCACGGGTGGTGGTACTATTTCCCGGTAGCGTTCGCTCTCAAGACGCCCCTGCCTATCTTGTTACTGGGATTATATGGCTTAATGCGTACCACGTACTGCATACTGCGTAATCTTCTTGCCAAGCAACCCTTCATTTTACACCTCACGCCTCACGCCTCACGCCTCACGCTTTACCTCTTCCCCCTCCTCTACGCCGCCGCCAGCCTTGCCAGCACGCTCAACATCGGCTACCGGCATCTGCTGCCCATGTTGCCATTTCTCTACATTGGAATAGCGAATAGCGGATGGCGAAGCAAGCATCACGTTTCACGTTTCACGCAGTACGCCCTCCTCGCCTGGCTCATGCTCGGTACATTGCGCATTGCGCCACATTACCTGGCTTACTTCAACGAGCTTGCGGGAGGTACGGATAATGGCTGGCGGTTTCTGGCCGATTCCAACACCGATTGGGGACAGGCCTACAAAGATCTGGCGCGCTTTCAAGCGGAACAGGGTGTCGGAACGGTGCAACTCTCCGCCTTCATCTTCTACGATCCGGCGGTCTACGGGGTGGATTACACCCCACTGACGCCCTTACGCGGTGATACCCCGGCGATCTTCCCCTCGCGGCTCAACCCACCGCCCGGCGATTACGTCATCAGCGCCACCACGCTCGCTGGCATTCCGCTGGTAGACCCGGAGATGTACGACTGGTTCCGCAAGCGCGCGCCGAATGCCAAAATCGGGCAGGTGCTGTTCTATTACCACATTCCAGAACCGGACACAGCGGCGGATTGGCTGGCCCAATGCGTTCTACCCGTCGCCCCCCTCACATCCAAAGTCGCCCATGAGGGACTAGGGCAGGCTGCGCTACGCCTGATTTACTTCGATTGCACCCAAACCTGGGTCTATCCTGGCGCTGGAGAAAGCACCGGCTGGTATGCCCACTACCTGAGCCAAGACGCTCTAAACGCCTTTGCGCAGGAACAGCTGGCCTTCACACGCCTGGCTTATGAACAGCACACCCCCCACGCCACGCCACCCTTTGCGCTGTACGCATGGGATAGGCGCTCTCAAACTACGCCCCTCCAAACCATCAACACCGACGCGGTTAAATTGTTACCCGCTGGGCATCCGCCAGCCGCAGCCGAGACAACCCTGACACTGCCCCTTGAGTTAGCTGGCCCGCTCACGTTTCTCGGCTACCAATTTGAAGGCCCCCCCACGCAACCGCCTGTCTTACGGACTTATTGGAAGGTTACAGCTACCACCACGCGCCCCTTTTCCATCATGGCCCATATACTGAATGATGCCGGGCAGCTTCTGGCTACAGGCGATGGATTAGGCATTGCAGCGGATATGCTTCTGCCAGGCGACCTCCTGATACAACGCCATGTATTCACAACCGAAACATTTCTCGACACAGAAACATCCCGGTTCCAACTCGGTGCCTACTGGTTGGATTCGCTAGAACGCTGGGCGATTATCACGGCTGAGGAGCATAGCGAGACTCAATTTATACTAACGAAAAACAAATGAATTACTGGTAAGCCTGTCGAACCCCGGCGGTGGCTGAGCCTGCCGAAGCCGAGCCTGCCGAAGCCGAGCCTGCCGAAGCCGAGCCTGCCGAAGCCGAGCCTGCCGAAGCCGAGCCTGTCGAACCCTGGCGGTGGCTGAGCCTGCCGAAGC
>CAZDDI010000023.1:26851-57394 GCA_964504195.1 uncultured Anaerolineales bacterium | reverse complement strand
TGAGCGGCGGCGAAGCCGCCGCTCAAAACTCCCTCAAAAAAATCCCCCCTTTCCCCCGCTTGCGGGGGAAAGGGGGCAGGGGGATAGGGGGATAGGGGGAAAACTCCTCAATAATTTGTCCTATACCCTTTCCCATCCCGTGCATTGACTCTCCCGCAACTTGTTCTATACTTAGAGTATCAGTACTGAAACTTGCACGCGCGCTGCGCGTAAAGACTATGATGATTGGAAAGGAGCAGACAACATGATGAGACGACCCGGTGGTGAATTAGCGACACGCCCGCTGCATTTTATCTGGATTGCCGACTGTTCGGGTTCGATGTCACAAGAAGGCAAAATTCAGGCGTTGAATACCGCTATCCGCGAAGCCATTCCTCACATGCAGAAAGTGGCGGATGAAAACCCCAACGCGCAGGTATTGGTGCGCGCGGTAAGTTTTTCCGATGGCGCGCAGTGGCACCTATCCCAGCCTACTGATATCGCAGAATTTCAGTGGGTAGACCTCAAAGCCGATGGCGTGACTGACATGGGCAAGGCATTCTCCATCACCGCCGAACAGCTCAAAATCCCGCCGATGACCGACCGCGCCCTCCCCCCCGTGCTGGTGCTGATTTCCGACGGGCAGCCCACCGATGACTACAAGACCGGCCTGCAACAACTACTCGATCAGCCCTGGGGCAAGAAATCCGTGCGCATCGCCATCGCTATCGGTCAAGATGCGGATTATGATGTCCTCCAAAAGTTCATCGGCAACCCCGAACTCAAACCCTTGCAGGCCAACAGCCCTGAATCATTGGTGAGATACATTCGGTGGGTCTCCACGGTCGTATTGAAGTCGGCCTCCGCTCCGGCCAGCCAATCGGCAGATGCGGCCATCACCGCGCCACACGTCCCTATCCCCACACTCCCCGACGTCGCCGACGATCCTACTACTGCCGCCGACGTTTGGTAAAAGGAGCCAGCTATGGCTAAAACCCGCCGCTCCACTCTGGTCGCCGGGCCAGGGCGTGTTGCGACCTGGCGTGCTATCGGCAGCACCGTGCGCGGCGCGTCACACATCCGCGCTGACATGCCCAATCAGGACGCTATCACCTGGCTGCCAGCCTCTGGCGCCGGCCAGCGCATGATTTTGGCCGTCTCCGATGGGCACGGCAGCGCCAAAAGCTTCCGCAGCCACCTCGGCTCCACGCGTGCAGTAGAGGCGGCGGCCTGGGTGCTGCAAGACCTGCTCGATGGACAGCCCGACCCCACCAATTTTTCCGCTATCAAACGCACGGCTGAGGAACACCTGCCGCGCGAGATTCTGCGTGAGTGGGTGACGGCAGTAGAACAACATCTGCAAGAAACGCCCTTCACCCGGCAAGAGCTGGCATTGTTGGCTGAAAAGAACAATCCCTCAGCCGTCCAACTGGTAGAAGCTAACCCGCTGCTGGCGTATGGGGCAACAGTACTGGTCGTACTGGCGACCGAGCAGTTTATCCTCTACTTGCAGCTGGGCGATGGCGATATTCTCACCGTCTCCGAGAGCGGCGAGGTGCAGCGCCCCTTGCCGGAAGATAGCCGCCTGTTCGCCAACCAGACCACGTCGCTATGTGTACCAAATGCCTGGCGTGATTTTCGCGTGCGCTTGCAGCCCGTACTGGATGTCCCCCCCGCGCTCATCATCCTCGCCACTGACGGTTACGCCAATTCTTTCGCCAACGAAGAGGACTTCGTCAAAGTAGCCAGCGACACCTGGGAGATTATGCGGGCAGAAGGACTTGAAGCCGTCAATGAAAATCTCGAAGGGTGGTTGACCGAAGCCACACAAGCGGGCAGCGGTGATGACATCACGCTAGGACTGTTATGCCGTGAAGCCGCCTTGCCCAGCGCCGAGGAGCGTGCCCTGCTCAAACAACTGCTCACCGCCGCTGAAGCCGCACAACAGGCCGAAACCCCGCCCGGACTATGGATTGATAATCCTGGTTTGCCTGAGTCCCCCGCCCCGACAGATGAGGACTAAACGCATAGCCACAATTGTTTTCACCACAGAGATCGCAGAGCGCGTCAAGAAGCCCCAGGAATCTCTGTGCTCTTGGTAGGCTCTGCGGTAAAATTCGCTTACTTATATTGACCGCATGAACAACGCCGCCCGCGAAGCCCTAAAACAAATTATCACCCAATACGGCCCGGAGGTTTACCAAAACAGCCGCCGTTGCGAAGCGTTCCTGCGCGATTTCGCTGGCGCGCACAAGCGCGAAATTTTCGTGCTCATCAGCGCCTTGCAGCAGGGTGCGGTGAACGATTTATTGACGCTCAACGGACAAGTTCCGACCCATGTGATGCTGGCGCAAGTGACCGCCGAGCTGCGCGATGCACTCGCGCTCAACGAGCAAGCCGCGCGTTGGGCCGTTGAATCATGGGCAATGGCGTTAGGTCTCATCCCCGACGCGACCACCACCACTCCGCTCGACCTAACGAACAACATCAAACTGATCCGCCTGTGGGACGCACACCGGGGAGGTGTATCGAGCGTAGCCTTCAACCCCCTCGGCGGCGGGCTGGCCTCAGCCGGGTTCGACGGCCTTGCGCGCCTGTGGGACGCCGCCGACGGGCAACCCCAGTACACCCTGAGCGGCCATGGACATAGCGGGCTTTTTACCAGTGTCGTCTTCCAGCCCGACGGCAAATATCTGGCACTAGGCAGCACGGACGGAGGCGTGTACCTATGGGAACTCGAAGAACTCCACAAGCCGCCGCGCCGCTTGCAAGGCCATACCGCCGCCATCACTTGCCTCGCGTACAGTCCAGACAGCAAATATCTGGCTTCGGGCAGTGCGGACAAGACCATCTGGTTATGGAACACCACCACCGGACAAGATATCAAACGCCTGAGCGGACACGCTGGCGGCATCAGCGCACTGGCCTTCAGTCCTGGCGGACAAACACTTGCCTCAGCCGGGAGCTGGGATCGCAGCGTGCGCCTCTGGGACCCGCTCAAAGGGCGCGAAGTGCATAAGCTGGTGGGTCATACAGCGCAAGTCACCGCAGTGGCCTTCAGCCCCGACGGGAGCACCCTTGCCTCCGGCGGCTGGGATCAGGCGCTCCGCTTCTGGCAGGTCGCCACCGGGCGCGAAGACCACAGCCTGAGTGAAGACGGCGATCTGATTGTGTTGATCTTCGCGCTGGCATACCATCCCAATGGCCGCCTGCTTGCCACCGGCAGCTGGGACAAATTGATACGGCTCTGGGGACTCCCTGGCGGGAGCACACCCGCCACGCCCCCCAAACTAACCGCGCACGAAGGCCACATCACCAGCGTCACCTTCAGTCCCGACGGTACCCGCCTTGCCTCCGCCGCTCACGATGGTAAAATTGGGCTATGGCAACTGGGGTAATGTTGGATTTGTGATTTTGAGTTCGTCATTCGCTTATTCGCAAGCAGTGTTACCAAACTGCGGTACAGATCCAATCAATAAAAAAGATTTTTGAGAGCGACCTCAGTTCACATTACACTTGCTAAACAAATTTTAGATTTGCTAATTTGCAGATTTTTAGAGGAGCTTCAACCATGGGTGAAATTCTCAAACCCGGTCAAGTTGTACAGATGATTACCTCCGGCTCGCCCTGCACAGTCAAGAAATTCCTAGGCGGCGGCGGACAGGGCGAGGTGTATCTGGCCGATCTCGACGGTCAGGACATGGCACTCAAGTGGTACTTCCCCCATCAAGCCACGGCCTACCAGCGCGAGGCATTGGAGACGTTGATCAAGATGGGACAACCCAACGACAAGTTCCTCTGGCCACTGCAACTGTCCGAATCTCCCGATGTACCTGGCTTCGGCTACATCATGCCCCTGCGCACTGCGCGCTTCAAGGGCATCGTAGACCTGATGAAGCGGCGCATCGAGCCGAGCTTTCGCGCGCTGGCAACTGCCGGGCTGATCCTGGCGGACAGCTACTACCAGCTCCACGCCAAAGGGCTGTGCTACCGCGACATCTCGTTCGGCAACGTGTTCTTCGATCCGCACACCGGCGAGACGCTGGTCTGCGATAACGACAACGTCGCTATTGATGGGCACGCGCAGGGTGGCATTCTGGGAACGCCGCGTTTCATGGCCCCCGAAGTGGTGCGCGGCGAAGCACTCCCCAGCTCCCACACTGACCTCTTCTCACTGGCCGTGCTGTTGTTCTATATGTTCATGGTGCATCATCCGCTCGAAGGTAAACGCGAGACCGCCATCAAATGCTTGGATTTACCGGCGATGAATAAGCTCTACGGCACTGAGCCGCTATTCATCTTCGATCCCAATGACACCTCCAACGCACCACTCCCAGGGCATCACGATAACGCCCTGGCATTCTGGCCGCTCTATCCGCAATTCTTACGCGCCCGCTTTACCGAAGCCTTCACCGTGGGCCTCCTCACGCCGGAGAAGCGCGTGCGTGAAACCGTCTGGCGCGGCGATATGGTGCGGTTGCGCGATGCCATCCTTTACTGCGCCGCGTGCGGAGTGGAAAACTTCTACGATATAGATACCCTGCGTACGAACAACACACTAGCTCCCTGCTGGGGCTGCGGCGCAACACTGCACACCCCACCGCGTCTGCGCATTGAAGATCGTATCATCATGCTCAACCACGATACGCAGTTATTCCCACATCACGTAGACGACGCTCGAATGTACGATTTCACCCAACCTATCGCTGAGATGTCACAGCACCCCAACGATCCGCAAATTTGGGGGCTGAAGAACTTATCAGATATCAAATGGGTCATCACCACCGCTGAGGGTACAGTTTCAGATGTAGAATCAGGACGCAGCGCACGCCTGGCCGTTGGCACACGGATCAACTTCGGCAAAAAAGAGGGTGAGATTCGCGTGTAACCCGCTTCGCACTTCACATCATTATGGCCGGTCTTCAACCGAGCCACCTATTGAACAGGAAAAACTTATGAACCGAACACGTTGGATTTTTGTAGGTTTCATTGTCTTAGCGCTGATAATCGTGGGCGTCTCACTGCTAGTGAGTGCGCTGAACCAGAGCGATCCGGGTATTGGCGGCGGCGGCGACACCGCCATCACCGTTGATCGTCCCAACGCAATCACTGTGCGCGTGATGACCGCGCTGCCCGTTGAAGCATGGGTCCGCACCGCTGCCGATGCCTATAATGCGAGTAGCCCCACGCACGAGGGTGTCCCGGTGCATGTGGAAGTCATCGCTATAGATGGCCTAACGGCCCTGGGACGCTGGGATCGCAACGACTTCGGCGCGCTAGGGCCGGGCGTGCGGCTCGAAGACCTGAACGCCACCGAACGCGCCGCACTCGCGGATTTCCCCACGGTGTGGATTCCCGAAAGCCGCTATCTGGTCGAGCTGGCGAACGTCTCCTACAAAGAGCGGCTAGGGCGCGATGTCTTCCTGACGGACGGTGAGTACCGCGCGCGCCCCATCGCCACGAGCCTCTTCACCTGGGGCATCTACGAGACACGCGCGCAAGTATTGCAAGCCAATTTCGGGGCAATTACTTGGGAAACCATCCACGATGCGGCAGTGGCGCCCGGAGGCTGGCCGGAGCTAGGCGGCGATCCCGCCTGGGGTTACTTCAAGCTCGTGGTGCCGAACCCTAACAAGAACGTCGCTGGCCTACACGCGATGATTGCTGCCGCTGGGGAATACTTCGGACGCACCGAGATCACCGTGAGCGATGTGACCAATCCGCAGTTCCAGCGCTGGCTCAAGGAGCTGATGGGATCCGTGACCGATTTCAGCAGCGCCAGCGCCTACACCGCCGAAGACTTCGCGCTCTTCGGTTATAGTGTGGGCGATGGCGGACAACTCCTGGAGGCCGACCTGTTGCAGAATATGCAGGGCATCCTCACGCGCTGGGAAGACCCGCTCAACATCTACTACCCGCGCTACGTCACCTGGTTCGATTTCCCCTTCACGGTCTGGGTTGGCCCAGAGACCAGCGCGCTCGAAAAGAACGCTGCGCTGGATTTCCAGCGTTTCTTGCTGAGCGATGCGCAGCAGCAGGCGGCCCTGGCTTACGGGCTACGGCCCGCCAACCCCAGCGTACCGCTGGATGCGTCCCCCAATAGCCTCTTCGTCAAGTGGCGCGCGCGGGGCGTCGAGTCGGTGGTGCCACGCGCCGACGCCATGCGTAACCCGGATCGGGACGTGCTCCTGGCCCTGTTGCGCTGGTTCCAACTCAACGTGGCGGAGTGATATGACTATCAATGATCGTTCCCCTCTCAATTTACCACCGCAACGCCGCAACGCGCGCCCCTGGCTCGCCTGGACACTGCTCGCACTAGGGCTGCTCTGTGCTTGCGGTATCGGGATGTTCGTGCTAGGGAGTCAACTGTTCGAGTCCCCACTTAACGATGGGGGGCACACCGATAGCCGCCCGCAAACCGCTGCGCTCACCGTAGCCGTCTCACCTAGCATGGCCCCCACCTTCCAGCAGCTGGTGGCCGATTTCAACGCGCAGGGCTTGCAGACCCCCGATGGACAGCAGATGCAAGTCGAAGTGGTGGTGCTGGAGCCACAACAAATGGTAGAGCAGAGCCTTGGCACGCCCACCTTCCACGCTCTCAATCCCGACAGCAGCCTGTGGATCAACCAGTTGGAGCAACACTGGGCAGCTCAGACAGCGCAAGATGAGGATGAGATGCTTATCCCCATCGGCGCACGGCGCGTCAGTGCGCCCGTGCGCTATGCGGTGACGCCCATCGTAATCGCTGCGTGGGATAGTGTGGCTCGCAACCTGGGCTGGCCGCAGGAGCCGGTGGGCTGGCAGCAGATTCAGAACACCGCCACCCGCGATCCCAACTTCAAGTGGAACCATCCCAGCACCAATAACGCCAGCGGGATGTTGGCGACGCTGGCCGAGTTCTATGCGGGCGCAGGACTAACGCGCGGGTTAACCCCAGAAGCCGCCACCGCACAATCCACGCTCAATTATGTGCGCGCAGTCGAGGCCACCATCCGCTTTTACGGCGAAGGCGAGCAGGTCATCGTACAACGCCTGGCCGCTGAGGGGCGCAACTTCCTCGATGCGTTTGTCGCGCAGGAACAGGTCGTCATCGCCTGGAATCAGGGCAGTCATAGTGAGCGCCTGGTCGCCATCTACCCCGCCGAGGGCACACTCTGGGCCGATCATCCACTCGCGCTACTGGAACTGGGCGCTAATGGCGAGACCCCACTCACCGCGAACCAACGGCGCACCTACCAGGCGCTCGCCAGCTTCCTGCTCGCACCAGGGGCGCAGCAACAGCTGCTGCTAGCCGGCTATCGTCCGGCAGATCTCGACATTGCCCTGGACGCGCCGCCCTCGCCCTTCGCCAACACGGATGCGGTAGATTGGCGCGAGCCGCAGACCACGCTCCAGATGCCCTCAGCGGCAGTAGTAGAGGTGGTACAGAATGTCTGGTGGTACACCAAGCGTCCCACTAACGTGATGCTGGTCGTAGATACCAGCGGCAGCATGGAAGGGGATAAGATGAGCCTGACCCAACAAGCCCTGGTCATGTTTATCGAGCAAATGCAAGGCGACCGAGATCAGGTGGGACTGGTGGAATTTGGCGGGACTGTGAAGCAAGTGCAAGAGTTGCGGCGGCTCACCCAGGCTAACCGGGATGAACTGACCAATATCATCTACGGGATGCGCCCACAAGGGAACACCGCGCTACTTGACGCAACCGGGACGGCCTACGAATATCTGATCAACTATGGCGATACCGAAGCCATCAACGCCATCGTAGTGATGACCGACGGGCGCGAGAATGCCAGCCGTTTAAGCCAAAGCGATCTGCAACGGCGCTTCAGTGAGAGCAGCGATGTACAAGTCGTCGTATTCACCATCGGCTTTGGGCGCGACGTAGATGTGTCAATGCTCGAATCCGTCGCCGAAACCGGCAACGGACAGTTTCGCCGCGCCGACGAAACAGATATTCAGGAACTCTACAAGATCATCTCGACGTATTTCTGATGTAACGCAGCTCGCGCTAGAATACAAGAAAATGGCGCTAACGTAAATGTCCTGTAACTGCTCGACCTCAAACTCTATCTGTCATTGCAAGCCGCGGCTGCGCGGCGTCCGTTCGTCTACGAACGGCGCAATCTCGTTCGTGGTTAAGATTGCTTCGCCGCAGATGGCTCGCAATGACAAGGCTGAGTAGTTACAATGTCCTTACATTAGGAAAGAACCATGTATGCTATATATGTTAATAACTCAGAATATCCGGCATCTCTGGAACAGCACAAATTGTATCACGTTGTAGCGGATAATGATGCGGCTATGGATGGAGACTTGCGTATTATTGATGAAAGCGGCAAAGATTATCTCTATCCCGCCAAATACTTTGTAGTCATTGATTTGCCGCAAAGTATAGATAAGACCTTCCGTGCTTCGTTTTCAACTACACTCCAATCGCAACTACAAACAGCCTGAGATAACCCCATTGCCATAGAGGGTTATTCAAATATATGAACGACTGGTACACTGAAATCCAACAAAAAGCCTCCAATGCCAACATCCAACAGGCGCTTTTCCGCCTGGAAAGCGCGGTAGTGGTGGCTGGAACACTACTACTGACCTTCCTGCTGCCGCGCCCGTTCCCCTGGTGGCCGGTGTGGGCCTGGCCGGTGTTGGGGCTGTTAGCCTGGGCTATTGTCATCTATTCTAGCCTCACCGATCCCGACACTTACGGCACGGTGATCTGGCAACTGCTCTGCGAGAAGCTGCCGGTCAAATTGATCGAGGATGCCACGATGCGCCGCCAGGTGAACGCAGCGTTGGCCTACCAGCGGCGCATCGAAGCGGCAGCGTATCGCTACCGCGACCAGGCCGATATCCACCCACAGCTCGCGGCATTGGCAGAGCGCTTCGCCGCCTGGATGGAACTGTTGCACCGGCTGGCACGCTACCAGGACACCTACACCCGCGATTACCGCATCGCCGACCTGCGAAAACAATTGCCACAAGAGATCGAATCACTCGTATCCCGGCGCAAATTCGAGCGCAACCCGCAGATTCAGCAGCGGTTGGATGCCGCCCTGGAAGAGGTGGGACGCGCGTGGGAAACCCTCCGCCTGTTAGAAGCGGAAATGCAGCAAGGCCCAGCGCGCATGACGCAACAACTAAGCGACCTGGAGCGGCTCTACGGTGAAGTGCAACCGCTCGCCGCGCAGCTCAAACTCGCCGGGGGTATCGGCAACCGGCTGCAGAACGACATTCAAGAGCAGGTCGAACGGCTCTCTGGTGTACTCCAAAACATTGATCGGCTCTACAGCGCCGCGCTCGAAGCATCACACGCGCGCAAGACGTGATGTAGAAAATATGATTTTTATCACTTTTCGCACATCACATTTCATTTATAAAACCGTAAAGATTTAGGGGAGGAATACCCGTGATCCATAAACGTCTTGTCTGCATAATCGCGCTGCTAACCCTCATTGCCATGATGTTGAGCGGCTGCGGCGGAGGGCGCTCGCAGGCCCCCACCAAAGGCCAAGTAATCGTATATGTTGCCGTGCCGTTGAGCGGATTCCAGGCCAACGGCGGACAAACCGTACTGGGCGGCGTGCGGCTGGCTGCCGAGGAGCTCAACCGCAGCGGCGGGCTGCTTGGCTACGAGGTCGTCGTGCGCCCGCTGGATGACGAATCAGACAGCGATGTAGCTGTGGAGCAAGTGGCCGAAATCCAGGCGGCGCTGGCACGCGGCGAGCGGGTCATGGCTGTGATTGGGCATCTCAACAGCGGGCAAACGCTCGCTGCAATGGAGCTCTACAAGGGTATGCCTTTGGTGGTTATCACACCGACGGCCTCGGAGCAGAGCCTCACGGAACGCGGCTACACCAACTTCTTCCGCGTAAACGCCAGTGACGCGGTGCAGGCACAAGTGGATGCGCGCTTCCTGGTAGAGCATCTGGGCACGCAGCGCATCGCGGTAGTGCATAACGATACAGAGTACGGGCGTGGACTGGCAGCTTCGCTGGTAGCAGAAGTGCAGCGGCTCGGCGGCGCGGTTGCCGTGCAGGTCGAGGTCGAAGAAGGGCAGATGCGCTACACTGACGAGGTAACGCGCCTGCAAGCAGCCACGCCCGACGCGGTATTCTACGCCGGGTACGAGATCGAAGCGCCCTACTTGCGCGAGCAATTGATGCGCGCAGGTGTGACTATTCCCATGCTCGCCAGCGATGGGGCGTTCCTCGGCGCGACGATTGATGAGGCTGACGGTACTGCCGAAGGGCTGTATGTGAGCGCCTTCGCTCCCAGCCCCCGCGCCGTGGGCAACCGCCTCTGGTTCGAGGCATACCAGGCAGTGGAGTATCGCAATCCCGATACCTATTCAGTGAACGGCTATGTGGCGATGCAACTGCTGGCACAAGCGGTAAAGAAGTCCAACACCTTTGATGCGCCGAAAGTCGCGGATGCACTACGCAGCAGCAACTTCGAAACGCTCATCAACCAGCTCAGCTACACACCGCAAGGCGATGTCGCCAACGCCCGCATCTGGATTTATCAGGTGATTGCAGATCAATTCCAGCAGGTGGAATGGTAACGGCTACTGCGTAATTGAGCAAGTTGCAAGCCGAACATAAAATTTACGCAGTACGCATTATCTCTCTTGACATTCATTCACCCAACTCTATAATCAAATAAAAGTGGTGGTTGAGCCTGTCGAAACCACCAGGTCTCGGCAGGCTCGACCACCGACGGGATTTTTGGATAGATACTAAATTTACCAGCAAGGAGTCTGACATGAAGAAATGGGAGTGCATCGTCTGTGGCTATGTGTATGACCCCGAAGTGGGCGACCCCGATAGCGGCATCGAGCCAGGCACGGCTTTCGAGGACATCCCTGATGATTGGGAGTGCCCCGAATGCGGCGCCACCAAGGATATGTTCGAGCTAGTTGAGTAAGTGGCCCCTTCAACCAACACTCCCGGCGAGCAGGCATTGCTCGCCGGGTTTTATACTGGCACTTCGCCGGTGGCAGAGCCTGTCAAGGCTGGTGAGGGTTTCGGCAAGCTCAACCACCGGGGGTTCGGCAATCTCAACCACCAGGGTTTTGACAAGGCAGTGGGTGAGCCTGTCGAACCCCCACCACCGCCTTGTGACAGCTAAAGACCCCCTATCAAACCCATGAGCAGCGCTGCCGGGAACTACCTCACCAATCTGCCACGCCTGTTGCTCAACCAACGGCTGCTCAAGCCGCTGGTCATTTCCTATTGTGTCACCACGCACTGCAACCTCAATTGCCGCTACTGTGAGGACTTCGGCGCGCGGCGCAATGCCGAGCAACCCGCCCCCCTCCCCCACCCCCAGGCGCACCATCTGTTAAGCATCCTGCGCGGTGCGACCGATGCGCTGATCTTCACTGGCGGCGAACCGCTGCTGCACCCAGATTTCCCCGTGCTACTGCATACCGCCCGCCGCGAGCTGCGCTTCCGTTCGCTCACGCTACTCACCAACGGCGCATTGCTCGATCAGCACTGGCCCGTGTTGGATGACCTGCACCGGCTCGTCATCAGCCTGGATACGGTGGATGCGGCACAATGGGACGAGACCCTGCGCGCGGGCGACGGCATGGGCGCGCACATCATCGCTAACATCATCGCCGCAGCGCAACGGCAACACACGCAGGGCTTCCGGCTACTGGTCAACAGCGTCATCACGCCGGAGACGCTGCCCCAGGCCCGCCGGGTGCTCGATTTCTGCCTGGAACATGGTATTGCCTTCTCCTTCTCGCCCCAATCCCTCAATAACTGGCCCCACTACGATATTCTGGTCTCCGCACCCTATCGCGCTTTTGTCGCCGACCTGTTGGAACTCAAACGGCGCGGCGCCCCCATCGTGGGCAGCCGGGATTATCTGGCCTGGATGCACACCTTCGCGCCTTACGCCTGCTATCCGCTGCTCGCCCCACGCGTGTTCCCCGACGGCACGCTCTCCTACCCCTGCCGCCCCATCGAGCGCGGCGGGCTGGCGCAAGGCGGGCGCGAGATCAACCTGCTAAACGCGGGCAGCTGGCGCACGGCGCTGGCGCAGGCGATTGAGACTTACGGCCAACCACCCTCCACCTGTGGCAGCTGCTACCAGCAGTGTTACGTCGAGCCGTCGCTGATGCAGACGCGCCCGCTGGCCCTGCTGCGCGAGCTGCTCCTGCACCCGACCTCACGGCGAGCACAGCTCCACACCTACGCGCCGGGGTAACATGACCGAGCAACCACACGTCATCGTCATTGGGGCGGGGCTGGCCGGGCTAACCGCCGCCCTACACCTGGCCGAGCGCGGCCTGCGGCCGCTCGTACTTGAGGCTGACCAGGAACTCCCAGGCGGACGACTCAAAGCCGGCCCAACTGTCACACTTAACCACGCCGGGCGCGACTGGTACTTCGCCGGCGAGCATGGCGTCCACGCGGTCTGGTCGCCCTACCGCAACTTGCAAGCCATGCAAGTACGCCATCAGATTCGCCCGGTGCTGGTCCCCGCGCAAGAGGAAGCCTGGATTCACAGCACGGGAGGCCGCGCGCGTAGCGCGCCCATCGGCAGCGCCATCCGCAACAGCTGGATTCCCGCGCCCTTGCACTACCTGGGCCTGTTAGCCCGCCCGCGCTTCTGGGGGATGCTTACCATCCGCGATTTCGCCTCGCTGTTCCGCGTCTTCGCCAGCTTGCTGGGCGCGCTTGCCATTGACCCGCTCGGCGAGGGACAACCACTCTACGGCATGACACTGGCCGATCTCACGCGGGGCTGGTCGCCCACGCTAACCGCGCTCTTTGCGGGCCTATCACGCAATGCGCTGCCCGCCAACCCGGAAGACATCGCCGGGTCGGGGTATTTCGCCTTCCTACGCTTCTACACGCTACGCCGCCGCGATAGCTGGGCGTTCTCCTACCTGCCGCAGGCCAGCGGGCAGGCATTGATTGCACCGCTCGTAGCGACCCTTCGAGCGCACGGCGGCGCGCTCGAAGGGAATGCGCGCGTCATCCGGCTGGAGCGGCAAGCGGTTGGCTGGCGCGTGACATGGGAGCGCGACGGCACGCAACATACCCTCAACGCGCCGCAGGTCATTCTGGCGACCGATGCACCCGCCACCGAGGCACTGCTACGCGCTTCCCCCGACACAGCAGAACTGGCCGCGCCCCTGCGCCTGCCACGTGGCGAACCCAGCGCCATCGTGCGGTTCTGGTTCGCCCAACGTCCACCAGTCACGCAAGCCGAAGCGGGCATCTTCACCGGCGAGTTCATCCTCGATAACTTCTTCTGGTTGCATCGCATTTACGATGATTACATCCGCTGGAGCCGTGCCACGGGCGGCAGCGCGCTGGAGGCGCACATCTACGGGCCGCGCATCCTGCTGGAGCAGCCCGACGCCACACTGCTGGCGCAAGCCCTGATGGAAGTACGGCGCGTGTGGCCGGAGCTGCGCCCGCACCTGCTGCACACCACGCTCACCCGGAATCCACCCACCCACACGCTGCTGCATGTGGGGCTACCGCACGAGCATCTGGCCGTCGTCACGCCCTGGGAGAGCCTCTATTGTTGTGGCGATTGGGTGCGCGATCCCGTCCCGGCCATGTTCATGGAGCGCGCCTGCGTTACGGGCATCCTGGCCGCCAACGCCGTGCTGGAAGCAACAGGACACCCTTCCTGGCCGCTGCTGGCGTACCATCCACCAGAGCCATTGGCCCAGCTCATGGAGTTGTGGCTTTACAGCGTGCGGCGCAGCCTGCGACAGCGCAAACGCGCGCGGGCATGAAATGCACCCGAAGACTACATGCCCTGAGCCTGCCGTGCCCTGAGCCTGCCGAAGGGCAGTTTTTATAAATTCATCCGTTCCCTTCGGCAGGCTCAGGGTACGCAGATACGCGAAACAAAATATCAGGAGAAAAATTATGACCATAGACTTTGATGCCATACTAAAATCCGTCCGGGAGATGATTGCCGGGGCCGGAGAGCGCGACACCAAATTGCAAGCCGTATGTGAGCTATTGACCGAGCGCGTACCCCACTATGATTGGGTAGGCTTCTATCTGGTAGATCCGGCCCATCCGCGCGAGCTGGTGCTCGGCCCGTTCGTGGGCGAACCGACTGAGCATAGCCGCATCGCCTTCGGGCAGGGGATCTGCGGGCAGGCCGCCGAGATCGAGCAGACCTTTGTGATTCAGGATGTCACCCGCGAGACCAACTACCTCTCGTGTAGCCCAGAAGTCAAATCGGAGATCGTGGTGCCGCTGTTCAATAGCGCCGGACAGATCGTGGGCGAGCTGGACATTGACTCGCACTGCATCGCGCCCTTCACAATGGCGGATCGCACCTTTCTGGAAGCAGTGTGCCAAGAAACGACTGAGTTATTCTAGGCCCACGCAAGTAGACCAGGCTGAGTAGTTACAAAAATTTTACAGATTAGCCAAACAAGACCGGGGCTGACGAATTACGCCAACCCCGGTCTTACCAAGATAGCCCATCACCGGCCAACCAGTGGCAACGTAAAAGTAAAAGTAGAGCCTTTTCCCAGTTCGCTCGTGACCCAGATATGCTCATTGTGAGCTTCTAGCACCATCCGGCAAAAAGCCAGTCCCAAGCCACTTCCCCGACCATCTTCATTCCCGGTCACAAATTTCTGGAACAGCCGCTCTTGCAAATCTGGAGGAATACCGATCCCGGTATCTGAGAGCGCAACTCGAACCTTCCCCGCCTGTATCGCGGTGGTCAGTGTAATACAACCGGCTTCAGGCGTAAATTTAAGAGCATTGCCTACCAGGTTCTGTATCACCCGCCCAATCAAAACTTTGTCCCCTACAACTAGAATTTCCTCATGCGGTAAGTTGGCACGCAAGATAACTTGTTTTTGATCTGCCAAAGGCAACTGAAGCGCCAAGTTTTGATTAATTATCTCGCTCAACGAGAACGGCTCTAAAGTCAATGGCATCCGGCCATTTTCCAAACGGCTGATATCCAAAATCGCATTGACCAGTTCCAGCATACGCTCAGTGCTGCTATGAGCAATATCAAAAAGCGTTTGATATTGAGCCGGAAGCGTGGCAACGACGTGCTTTGAAAGCAATTTAAGCGACCCCATGATCCCGGTGAGCGGATTCCGCAGATCATGCACCATGGTGTGCATAAGACTATCGCGCATCTTGTCAGCAACGCGCAAAGCAGTGACATCGCGCAAGATAATCAACCGCCCCAAAGGGTTAGCAACACGTATAACCGGGAAGTTGTACCATTCCAAATCATGAGAACCGATCTTATACTCTCCCATACCTGGAGAGTCATCCCCACTGCGAATCCGCCGTAGTTCCAGCAACAAGTCGTGCGCGGCCTGCGGCGCACGGGCACGCAATGGGCGCAGAGTATCCCACAAGGAACGATTTTCCCAAGTCTCAGGAGTACCTTCCATATCCAAATAGTACAAGGCAGCAGCATTAACAACCAAGACTTGCAGCCCCATCCCGATGAGAATAACCCCATCACGAGTTGATTGCACTAGCGCTTGTAAACGCTGGCGTTCTTCCTGGATGTGCTCAAACAAGCGCACATTACGCATAGCAACAGCGATTTGTGCCGCAATTGAAGAGAGGAGCCGAACATCATCTTGCACAAAATCGCGCTGGTCGAGACGATTTACAGCCACAATGGTGCCGTAAACCGTTTCAGCCAGGATCAATGGCACCACAATCATGGAACCAATCTGCTGGGCTTGCCGCAGCGCCATCAATTCCGGAGATTCGCGGGGATCAGAGGTATGTTTGAGCGAAAGCGCTGGCGTTTGATGGCGAATCGTCCAACCGACGAGTCCGGCCATCAGCGCTTCATAGGTAATCACGAACGCTTCTTCTGTAGATCGTCCAGCAAGGAATGTCTTTTGCAAGCATTGCGCATCCAAGTCCAGGAGAAAAAGCATAATCTGATCAGCCTGAAGAGTCGTAACCGCGCCTTCAATAGCCCGCTGCAACATCTCGGAAAGCTCGTGCTGTTCCACCAAAGAACGGCTAATATGGTACAGTCCGTCAGTGCGTTGCAGGTTATCCTGCAATGCCGCGTATAAACGTGCGCTTTGCATCGCCAGCGTGATAACTTCAAGCAACGACTCGGCCAACACACGGGCATCGCCATCGAAGGTTTGCGTATCCCGACTGGCGATGTAGAGCAACTGCTCAACACGATTATCATACTTGAGAGGTAAAATCAAAACGCTATAAGCGCCCTGAAGCTGCTCAAGAATATCCATGTTACGGCGCACATCAGGGATGTAAACCGAGCGTCCCGTCCGCCAAGCCTCGCCGAAGATCCCCTGATGCACTGGCAACACGCATCGCGGTTGCAAATCAGCGTGTCCAGCAACTGCAGTGAACGCGAAAACTGCCCCCGTATCCTCCGGCTCGATCAGCCCCACAAAATCCCATCCAGTGAGGCGTTCAATGCTGCTGACAATCAGCGGCGCCATTTGTGGTAACGCGCGAGGGTGCTGCAATGTCTGCAAAACCTCAAAAAGCACCGCTTGTTGATCCGCCATGCGCCGTTGCTCTTCATAGCTCGAAGCATTACGAATAGCCAAGGCCATCTGTTGCACCGCAGCCGTCATCACTTCTAGATCCCGCTGCGTAAAATGCTGTGTATCCGCGTGAACAAGAACCAGCACCCCCAACAGCAAATCGCCATGTTTAATAGGCAGTCCCAACGCAGAGCCAGCCACATACGGCTGTGTAGGCAATGTAAGCCAACGAGGATCGGTATGAGCATCCTCAACAAGCATTGGCATCCGTTCACGCAACACCCACCCAAGCAGCCCGTGCTCCAATAGCTCCTCTAAAAACGTTGGACTCACGATAGTCGGGCGCTTATCGAGAGCCAAGATACTCCAGGTAATCACGTTTTCACTATTCACAAGGTAAATGCTACCCTGAGTAGCATTGGTAAGCGAAACCGCAATCTCAAGCGTATTCTGCATCGTCGCATCAAGCGTGGGGTATTCAGCGGTGACGCGCGCAACAGCCAGCAACAGCTCGAAGCGGTTCATCTGCTCGCGCAAGGAATTCTCCAAATGCTTGTGCTCAGTAATGTCGCGCATTACAACCAAACGTCCGCTCAGCTGTTGGCGCCGATTATAAAGCGCGGAGATGCGCAAATCAAACACGCGAGGATCATCATCCAGTGTAACCACAATCTCGTCATAGACCTCAATGGTGCTACGATATTGCGTAATAATGTGAGCTTGATCCGGCAGCACAGCATCCAGCGTCATTCCCAAGACCTGCTCTATCGAACAGCGCATCATTCGCTCAGCTGTAGGATTAAGATCCACGATACGGCGTTGTGTATCCAACACGACCACCACATCGCTCATTGCATCAACCACCGCACTACGTGCTATCGGCACAATATCCAACAGCCCATAACGCAACGTTCCCCAGGCTAACAACACCCCGCTGATCGAGAAAAAAATGGGAGTCAAATCTACAGGCGACCATTTAAGAACCCAAAAAAGATTACCCAACCAAGGCATCAAAATCCCCGCCACGAGGAGCAAAGCCTGCCCACGATAAAGCGCCCGCGAACGCCATAAAAAGGTAAACATAAACACGGCACTCAGAACGAGCAGAAGATAAGAATACACTACATTAAGATAAAAACCGTAACCGTAAGTTACCTTCAAGTGTGCCAGCGGCCCGACTTCAATCATCTCAACGTTCTGCCAAATAAGATGGAAAATATCATTAGTAAAAACCAGGATTAACGTAATTGCCGGTACTATTGATAAAGCAGCTACCCAAGCCCAGGGAATAGTCTCCCGCCGCCCCGTGTAAAGTTCCACAAACAAGAATACGCAAACTGGGGTCAGAACAGTCCCCACGTATTCCCATTGCGCCAAGGTTATCATAACATCCATCTGATTGTTGGCGAGCTCGAAGGCGTAAAGGAACGCCCAAAAACCAACCGCAAGCATGAGCACAAAAAGCGGATAAGCGCCAGCTATCGAACGCCGACTCCAGGCAAACACAGCAATCCCGCCGGCTAACAAAGCCGCCAGGAATGTAAGTGTGATGTAGGGTGAATAACTCCAGGTAAGCATCAGAAATTCAAACTTTCAGGGCCTACTGCCTTGCACCAGTTTAGCAATTGTTCGAAAATTCCGTCGGCGGTCAAGCTTGTCAAAACCTGGTGCTGGTTTCGACAAGCTCAACCCGCGTCTGCGTGAATTTTCGGGCGGATTTTTAGCACCTAAACTACTACAACCCGGCATAAATAGCTCCCCAATTAGATGGGCTTGAAAGGGAGCTAGCGCTCCCCACCAAGTATGACCAACTGAAGAGAGCCTTCTGCCGCGCGGCACTACCCTGGCAATAGGGCAAAAACGAGCGCCTGCCTGCCAGCAACCATGGCGTGCGCGGAGATAAAAATTTCCAATTTATTGGTGCTGCACACTTTCGCACTACACTTATTATACTTTTTTATGCAAGATATGGAAACGCGACCTCTGTTTAGTTCAAAGAAGCACACCTAACGCGGGGCTAGCTTTTTATGGTAGGTGATTTGACTGGGCACTTGTAGATATTTTCCATCAGGGCCTAAACAAAACGGCCCCAACATCAAATGACGTTGGGGCCGTGAGAGTTATACGTTACATATACGCAGGCATGGACGTTTTCACTTCAGGCTCCAGACGGGCGTACGCGAGCGCCATTTCCTTCAGCGCGGCGCTATGCTGCGGCAGCAAATCCTCCAGCTGAAAGCGCCAGCTCCAATTGCCGCCCAGCTTACCGGGTGTATTCATACGCGCCTCCGCGCCCAGCCCCAGCACATCTTGCAACGGCACAATTGCCAAATCCGCCACAGATTGATACGCCAAGCGCATGAGCGCCCAATTAACGGACTCACTCAACGGCCCTAGATAACGGTGCATGGCCTGGCGTTCTTGCTCCTCACGACTATAATACCAGCCCAGCGTCGTGTCATTATCGTGCGTGCCGGTATACACCAGGCAATTGGGAGCGAAGTTATGCGGCAGGTAAGGATTGCTGGCATCAGTGGCAAAAGCGAACTGAAGGATTTTCATACCAGGGAACTCGAACTGGTCACGCAGCATCTCCACTTCCGGCGTAATGAAACCCAGGTCTTCCGCCAAAATCGGCAACGTGCCCAACACAGCCTCGATAGCTTCCATGAAGCGAACCCCCGGCCCTTTGACCCACTTGCCATTGACAGCGGTCGGCTCTCCCGCAGGAATTTCCCAATACGCCTCAAAGCCCCGGAAATGGTCAAGCCGGATGAGGTCTACCATTGTCAAGGTCTGCCGGAAGCGAGTGATCCACCAGGGATACCCTCGGTCTGACATGACATTCCAGCGGTAGAGCGGATTGCCCCAGAGCTGCCCCGTAGGGCTAAAGTAATCCGGCGGGACCCCAGCGACAACGGTGGGCAACTGGTTCTCGTCCAAATGGAACAGATCGGGATTAGCCCAAACATCCGCGCTATCGTAGGCCACGAAAATCGGAATGTCGCCAATGATCTGGATACCCTTGTCGTTAGTATATTTCTTGAGCGCTTCCCACTGCCGGAAGAATTGGAACTGGAAATAACAATGGGCGAACACCTGTTCGTCAAGCCGCTCTCGCCACGCAGCCAAGGCTTCCGGCTGGCGCGCGGCCAGCTCGCGCTCCCAGGTATTCCAGACCGCGCCGCCATGCGCTTCCTTGAGCGCCATGAAAAGCGTGAAATCGTCTAGCCAGTGAGCATTATGGGCGCAAAATTGGTCGAATTCGGCCTTGCGTTCAGCATCAGCCCAGCGGCGAAAGTTGCGCGCGGCGCGATGCAAAATCGCCAACTTAAATTCAATCACCGGCCCATAATCCACATAGGCGTCCGGGAAAACCGGAAACTGATCTAAGTCGGGCGGGACAATATCACCTTCGGCTTCAATCCAGGCCAGGTTAATAAGCAACGGGTTGCCCGCAAGGGCAGAAAAGCAGGCATACGGCGAATCACCGTAGCCGGTAGGCCCTAGCGGCAAAATTTGCCATAGCGTTTGCCCGCTAGCTTCAAGAAAATCAATAAACCGATAGGCAGCCTCACCCAAATCACCGATACCAAACCGGCTGGGCAATGAAGTGGGGTGCATCAGTATTCCCGCAGCGCGTGAATATCGCATATCCTGCTCCTTTTCGTCCCGGAAGTATAGTGTGCATTGCTGGAAAGTATACGCCAAAACAGAAGAAGTGCAACTGCATGAAGCAATAGCCTTAATGGTGTGGACTCCGCAATCCTCACGCGCAAGCTGATAAAAACGATTTCTGATTGACTTTTAACGTAACCAGCGTATAATGTATTGGCCCATGTTGGAAAAGCTATGATCATTTGCGCCTGAAGCGTTGAAACCTCTGCAGGGGGTTGCAAACGCTTCTTTTATGCTGTATGGATAAATCCGGCCCGAGGGGGAAATCTTATGAATCGTGATGAGAAGATAACCGAAGCGCGTACTTTCAAGCTGCTACGCATCAATTTGGCCTCACCGGATGACATCGCCTCTTGGTCTTATGGCGAAGTCACCAAGCCCGAAACCATCAACTATCGGCGTCTCCGCCCTGAAAAGGACGGGCTTTTCTGTGAAGCTATCTTTGGCCCTACACGCGATTATCAATGTTACTGTGGTAAATATAAGGGCATCCGCTATCGCAGCATTATCTGCGATAAATGTGGCGTCGAGGTCACACGCTCATCTGTGCGCCGGGAACGTCTGGGACACATCACGCTGGCCGCGCCCGTAGCGCATGTCTGGTACACCCGCCGCGTCCCCAGCCACCTCAGCGTACTGTTAGACATCACCAAGCGCAACCTGGACCGGGTATTGTACTTCGCGCAATACATTGTGATTTCAGTGGATGAGGAAGCGCGCCAGCGCGCGCTCAAACGGCTAGACGATGAGCGTCACGCACGCATCGCAGCCCTCAACGATGCGGCCCAGTCACGCATTGATGAGCTCCAGGATGTGGTAGACCATGAACAACGTGCAGCCACTGAAGCTTCAGACACCATTAAACAACGCTTCGAGGATGAGCTCAACGACCGCACTGAAGCCATTCTAGCCGAGGCCCGCGCTATGCAGGAACGCCTGGATGGCATGAAGGGGCATACGCTAACCACGCCGATTGTCTTTACGCCAACCGATATTGTGATTGTGGATCGCGACGAGCAGGTAGAGCGAAAGCACTATACCTTACTCAACCGGGTAGCACAGGATGCGTTGGATACTCTGGAACAAGATATCCGCGTGCGCCAGGCTGCTGCGTTGGGCGATACTCCGCACCCGGCCATCGAGCCAGGGGCGCAAGATGAAGTCCTTGGCGTGCGCGACGAATTACAGATGCGCGTTGCAGCTATCATTTCCCACTACGATGCAGAGCGCGACGAAATTCTGAGCCTGACCCCTTTGCAATTCTTCAACGAATCGCGCTACCGCGAACTGCGCCAGAAATGGGGGCAGGTCTTCCGTGCCAGTATGGGGGCCGAGGCTGTTCACGAGATTTTGTCGCGGATTGACCTTGACAAGCTCTCTGAAGAGCTCTGGCGCGAGGTACGTCAAGGCCGCTCGGCCCAACGGCGCAAGAAAGCGACCCGCCGCTTGCGCGTCATCGAAGCGCTTCGTAAAAGCGGAAACCGCCCCGAATGGATGATCCTCACCATCCTGCCAGTACTGCCCCCTGAACTGCGCCCGATGGTACAGCTCGACGGGGGACGATTTGCCACCTCTGACCTGAACGATTTGTACCGCCGGGTCATCAACCGTAACAACCGCTTACAGCGCCTGCTCGACCTGGGAGCACCTGAGGTCATCATCCACAACGAGAAACGCATGCTCCAGGAAGCAGTGGATAGTCTCATTGACAACAGCCAGCGCGGTAAAGCAATGAGCCGTCGAGGCCGTCGGCAACTCCGCTCGCTGAGCGACATGCTCAAGGGTAAGAAGGGGCGCTTCCGCCGCAACCTCTTGGGTAAGCGCGTGGACTATTCGGGGCGTTCCGTTATCGTCGTTGGCCCACATCTCAAAATACATCAGTGCGGTTTGCCCAAGACCATGGCACTGGAGCTCTATCGGCCCTTCGTCATTCAACGGCTAGTGGAATACAACTTTGCGACCAACGTCAAAGCTGCCAAGCGTCTCATCGAGCGGGAACGCCCGGAAGTGTGGGAAGTATTAGACGAGGTCATTAGCAGCCGCCCGGTGCTGCTCAACCGCGCCCCCACGCTGCACCGCCTGGGTATCCAGGCTTTCGAGCCAGTGTTAGTGGAAGGAAAGGCAATCCAACTACACCCGCTAGTCTGCTCGGCCTTCAACGCCGACTTTGACGGCGACCAAATGGCCGTTCACATCCCCCTCTCGCGCAAGGCCGTGGAAGAGGCGCGCAAGCTGATGTTGGCTTCGCGCAACGTGCTCAAACCCGCTGATGGGCAGCCCATCATCGGCCCGTCCAAAGATATGTGTCTGGGCATCTACTATATGACGATGGACGGTGCGCCCGGGGCAAAGGGTTCGGGCAAGGGCATGCTCGACTTGAACGAAGTAGAGATGGCCTACGAGTTGGGCGAAGTAGAACTACACGCCACGATCAAAGTAGCACAGGTCTACGATGAACGCCCCGCCCCACCAGAACCGATCGAGACAACTGTGGGGCGCGCCCTGTTCAACCGCATCGTACCGGATGAGCTACGCTACATCAACGCACCGCTGGATAAGGGCGCACTACAAGACCTGATCGCCTTGTGCTATCGCACGCTTGGTGCGGAACCGACGGTCCAACTGGCCGACGACATCAAACACATGGGCTTTGGCTATGCCACCCGCTCCGGCGTGACAATTTCCGTTTACGATTTGACGGTGCCTCCGGAAAAGGAGCCGCTCATCAACGAAGCCACCCAGGCCGTTGAGGAAATCGAGCGACAATACCGGCGCGGGCTGCTCACCGAAGATGAACAATACAACCGCACCATCGAAATCTGGTCGCGCGCGCGTGATCAAGTCTCGAAAGCAGTAAGGCAGAGTATGGATCCCTACGGCCCGATTGCGGTCATGGCAAATTCAGGCGCGTCAAAGGGCGGCTTCGGGCCAATTGCGCAGTTGTCTGGGATGCGCGGCCTGATGGCCGATCCCTCCGGACGTATTATCGCATTACCGATCCGCTCAAACCTACGTGAGGGCCTCACTGCGCTGGAGTATTTCATCTCCACGCATGGCTCACGCAAGGGTTTGGCCGATACGGCCCTCCGTACCGCCGACGCTGGGTATCTCACGCGCCGCCTAGTGGATACGGCACAGGATGTCATCATCAACGCGATTGACTGCGAGACGCGCACCGGTTTATGGCTGCGTCGCAGCGATGACATCGCCGGGCAGACGATGGCCGAGCGCACGCTCGGCCGGTATGCGGCGGCACCGGTCGTTAATCCACAAACAGGCGAGGTCATCATCCATCGCAATGAAGAAATTGACGAATTCAAAGGCGCACTTTTAGACACCCTGGGTATTGAAGAAATCTACGTGCGTTCGCCGATGACCTGCGATATGGAATTGGGTATTTGTGCCACATGTTACGGGCGTGATCTGGGACGCGGGGGTTTGTCGCGCGTAGGGACGGCGGTCGGCATCATCGCAGCACAATCCATCGGTGAACCGGGCACACAGCTTACCCTGCGCACCTTCCACACTGGTGGTACAGCCTCGTCAAGCGGTGACATCACCAGCGGTTTGCCCCGTGTTGAAGAACTGTTAGAAGCCCGCAAGGAGCCGAAGGGTGAGGCGGAGATTTCCGATATTCGCGGCATCGTCCACATCACCCGCGACGGGGATGAAAACCGGGTCATGATCGTGGATAGCCAAATCAAAAAGGTCAGCTACGATATTCCTGAAGATTGGGGAATCGTAGTAGAAGACGGCGACGATGTGAATCTGGGTGACATTTTAGCCCGCAACGATACGCAGGAGCTGCGCGCGAAGGCAAAAGGGCGCATCAACCGCGACGAACAGGATTTGATCCTAATCTACGAGGTACGCGACGAACACGAGTATATCACTCCCACCACGACGCGCTTGCTGGTAGCCGAAGGGCAGCAAATTGAGGCAGGTACGCCGTTGTGCGAGGGTGTGCCAAACCCCCACCGTATCCTCCAGGTACAAGGGCGCGACGCAGTGCAGGTCTACCTGCTGCGCGAAGTGCAAGAAGTATACCGCTCGCAGGGCGTGAACATCCACGACAAGCACTTCGAAATCATCATCCGCAAGATGTTGAGCCGGGTGCTCGTGACCGATCCGGGAGATACGTTCTTCCTACCGGGAGATGTAGTAGATCGGATTCGGCTGGAGCAGACGAACCGCGAGATGGTGGAGCAGGGCAAGCAGCCCGCACGCTCACGGCAGGTGTTGTTGGGCATCACGAAGGCGGCTCTAGCAACCGATTCGTTCCTCTCGGCGGCTTCGTTCCAGCACACAATCAAGGTGCTCTCGAACGCGGCGGTAGAGGGGTTGGAAGATCCCCTGTTCGGCCTCAAGGAGAACGTCATTATCGGCAAGCTGATCCCTGCGGGGACGGGCTACCGAGGCGACATTCGCGGTTCAGATGGACCGATTGAGGAATACGAGGGGGTCATCATTGAGAAAGACCTGCCCAAGGGCACGTTGCTCAGTGAAGAGGTTGAGGCAATAGATACGTTCTTGATCACTGATTTGGAGCGCCCGTATCCGTGATGTGAATCGTGAGTAAACATTACCCGCCCCCTGCATCAGCAGGGGGCGGGTTTTTTTACGTAGTCGTGAGTCCTACGTTGCTTCTGGCAGCACCTTTCCCATCACGTCACACTTCGCGTTTCAAGACACACCTTCTAGGGTAGCATCGGAATCTGCGCGAAGTCGTCAGCTGTGAAATCGCGCACACTATCCGCGACAGTATAATCGCTCAGCATCTCGCCCTGGGTAGGCGTGGCATCCGCCGGCCAGATTACATCCAAAATGCGCGCGTGGCTGGCACCGGTAGCCGCGCCGCCGAAACGCCACTGCTCGGCAGCAGGACTTACATCGCGCACGCGCCAGACACCCGAAGCGGGGAAACCCTCCTGCCCTAGCAACACTACTGCGTAAGACCAGGCCGCCGGGTCATCGCCCAGCAACGCGCGCGGGACTTTGACCGTGATCTTGCTCTGGCCTGCATCAGCGATGATTGTCAACTGTGTATCCACTTGCACGGGCGCTTCAGCACCGGGGATGTAAACGCCGGGCGTCCAGCCTTCTACCCAAATAGCATAATCCCAAGCATAGTCCGGCGTGAGCGCGGCGTTGCGCCCCGGCAGTAGCAAGCGGTCGCCGCTATCCGGCCCGTCCTGGTCAATGTAAATGTCCAGGGTTTGCAGCGAGATACCGTTGGGCGAGTTCCACGCATTTTGCAGCGGTCCGCGTAGCGTGACCCGGAACACGATATAGGTGTCGTCGTATCCCACGCTGAACGAGCTCATATCGAATACGCCCGGCTGGAAGACGGCATCCTGCGGATAAGTGTACGTCCCTGGGCCGGTGTCGTCATTGAGCGGATCATTAATCTCCAACACCAATGTTGTGAGGCCCAGATCCGGCACGACGACAAGCGCCGGGCCACTGGTGGGGAGCATCTGCTGATCGTTCTGTGCCTCCGTTGTTCCCTGGCTCAGAATCGTGCGCAATTGAATGCGGTCGCCGCTATCCAGGTTCGCACCTACTGGAGCCAACAGTGCCAACGGCACGGCGGCTTCCAGCGTCGTTCCCGCGGTTGCAATGCGCAGGTCTTCCACCGGGAAGCTGGTCGTAGTCCAGGCATCCCCATCAAAAGCGGAGAAGACCACGCCAGTGAGCGTAGCATTGTTGCCATAGACGAATTCCAACAAGTGGGTGGCACCAAAGCCTAGATAAGTCTGCGCCCCACCATGGCGCGAGAAGGCACTGGACATACCGCTGCCCGGCGGCAGGAAGTACACCCCCACCGTGCTCCGACAGGCTTCGTTGCCGCCGCAAGTGGTCAGCGCGCTCCAGGGATAGGCACTTTCCATCCGCAGATAGAGATGTTGTGCATCGAAACCGTAGTAGAGGCGCTCTAGCGGCAAGCTACCCGCCGCCATCACGCCACCCGCGGCACTGTAATAACCAGCAGCGTCCCACTCACCCGCAGCAACGCTGCCATCAATGTCGGGAGCGATCAGATCGGTCGCACCTTGCTCCGCAGCGGCGGGAGATTCAGCAATGATCGGGACGCTCAGCCAGTCCGGTGGCGTCTCGCCCAGCGTAATATAAATCTGCTTGAGCGTGTTGCGGTATTGTAGATCAAAATCCTCATCCGAGCCGGAATTCTGATCCGCACCGTACCACCAGAACCAGTCGGAGCCTTCGGCGATAAACATCAACGTGCGGGCCGCCTCAAGCGCCTCAGCGCTAGGTGGCGTGCGCACACCAGTATCGTACTTATGGAACATCTCGCGCACCTGAAGCAAGTAGTTCCAGGCGCGGTTTTCCTCATCCTCACCGATCCAGGTAGAAAAATCGTGTGCAATCCACGAACCAGCCCAGAGCTCATCAATCGCACGACTTGGTTCAGCAGGGAACATCGCCAGATACTCCGACGGTGTCACCGTGATGATGGTGGGGTCAGCGGAGAGACGCTCGTACAACCCGTGGAGAAATTCCTTGCCGTCGTTGTCGTAATACTCCCAGGCATTCTCCCCATCGAGAATCACCGTAACTAGATTCGGACCTTCCACTCCGGCGCTCTTGAGCTGCTCGTGAATAGCACGAATGCGGCTGATGAAATCGGCAGCGGCTACATTGCCGGGAAGTCCGGAGTAGGTGAAGCCCACCTTGTCGGAAATGACAACATCGCGGAAGACCATCGCCACGGGAATGCCATCGCCGCCCACAACACTGTAGGGACGGTAAAGGGCATCAGCCTGAATCACCGTATCGTCAATGTTGCGCGCGAAGCCGTCCATCTCCAATGATTTGGCGAGCACACCCTCATCGGAAGCCATCCACTGAATACCAACACGCGCCACCATGTTGACGATTTGCTGCGCGACGGAACCCTCAGCGGGCCACATCCCACGCGGCGCGACGCCGAAGAGATCCTCGTACATCTCCACACCACGCTCAACCTGTGCTACCGCATCCCCGCCGTAACGGAAGGGGGGAACGGGCAGCTCAGCGGAGGGCATGGCAATTTTCGCCAGGTTCGTATCCACCAGCAAGGGCAGGATGGGGTGAGCAAAGGGGGTCATCGTAATCTCAATCTGTCCGCGCTCCTGCAATCGGCGGTGAACAGGGATCACTTCCGCGAGCAGGCGCTCGTGCTCGGCCAGCACCACGGCCTTATCGGCCTCGCTAAAGTTACGCCCTTGCGCGACAAGCGCGGCAAGTGGCGCTTCAGCCAACCAATCGGGATCAGTCCACCCTAGATTAAAGAGCACCTGAAGATCACGGAAATCCTGCGCGCTCCATCCACCACTGATAGCGACCTCAACGGCCTCGTCATTGCCAGGACGTTGGGCTTGCAGCTCCACATAACGCGGAAAACGCGCGATGATTTTAGGGTTGATGTCGAAGAAATAGCGCAAGATGAATCGCTTGTGGGCCTCAGTGAGCTGCTCGGCGGGGACGAGCGTGTGAACCCAATACTCATCACTTGCGCCATGATCTACAAAATCGCTAATCTGCCGTAGTAGGCTGGGGGTGAGATTGAAGGTAACATGGACATCGGGGTAGTCCTCCAGCATCGCGGCCATGTCCACATAGTCCTTGGTGGCGTGGACGCGCACCCAGGGTTTGGCGTAAACGCCCGTTTCGGGGTCCTGATAGTAAACCGGCTGATGCTGATGCCAGATAATTGCCAGATAAATGACATCATCAGGCACAGCCGTGGGCGCGGATGTAGCTGCCTGTGTGGGAGTCTCGGTCGGTAGTGCGGTAGGTGCAGGAGTAGTCTTCGGCCCACAGGCGCTCAACAACAGCGCCAGCAACAAAAGTAGTGAGAACCAACGTGTACGCATCACTCTTTCCTCCTTAAAATTACGGAACCACGATTGCTCCACCCTAGAATGAGGATATTATAGCACGGAGTTGAGTATAAGACATTAAATGGGGAAAAACAGCTGTGCTGAGGGCAAAAACACAGAGCGTGAAACGTGATCAACAAGTCACGTTTCACGCTCTAATTTCTAAATCAAGACTATCACGCTAGCCGACAGCAACTACAGAAGCACGCGCTAAAATCCTACGGCACATACACCGGCCCGCTAACATTGTTGTACGGGTCACCCCTAATCTCATGGTCTTCCAACACCAAACCATGATTTGTATCTACTGAATAACTATCCACCTGCGCATAAACTGCCGTTCCCTCAACCAACGGCCATGTTACCCGGCTGAGCGACGCCCAGTAATAGAGATCACTTACGGAAAGGACTAGCGTGTCACCTGGTTCAAGTGGCAAGGCCGACATATTTATTCCCCAGGTCATCCCCTGATCGGCAAGATCAACCCAGATTTGGTTGACCGCGCGCGGCGCTACGCGCGGACCAATGTACAAATCCACCCAGAAACCCTGCGTTACCGGCGCATCCCCCTGATTCGCAATCACTACATGTACACTATGCTTACCTACAATTAACTCTTCAATGACCAAATCTGGTGCAGTAGCAATTTGCTCAAAGCGAATCACCAACGGCAGGTAGATGGCTAATGGGCGATTGACAACGGAATCGCTATTATCGAGCGGATACGGATCGCCCGCAGCCGGTGGCGCCGCTACGGTAACGGTGTTGGTGATTAGAGCAGCTGTATTAAGCGTACCGCGCAGTGTATAGACCAGCATACCGCCTACCGGCACTTGTACCGTCTCCACGAGATTACCTATTCCGTAGGGTGCATAAGTCGCGCCGCCCGTTGCCGCGCATGTCCACGTAGCATCGGTGATACCAACAGGAAGCAGATCCAACACCTGTGCGCCAACAGCATCACTAGGGCCACGATTCTGCACGACAATGGTATAAGTGAGCGTCTGCCCCGGCAAAGCCGTGGTCGGCTCAGCTGTTTTATGTACAGATAGATCAGCCCAAGCGTCAATCATGGTGAAATGGGTGACGTAATTATCCATATTGTTAGAATCGTATCCGTCACTATAAACCAGCGCGTTGTTGTCGAGCAGGGTTCCATCCGGCGTTTTGGCATCTACCTGTGCAACGATGATGACCGTGGCATCTTGCTCCGGGCCAAGCGTCCCCAGGGTGCAAATCAATGGCGCAGCCGGATTGCCAGGGATGGCAGTATTACAAAGGCCCTGACTCGGCACTGTCGCCTGCACTGTCAACCAGGCGGGTAGCCGATCTTGCACTACTACATTCCTCGCTGTAGAAGGCCCGGCGTTGGTTATTGTGATCGTATAGGTCATAATCGCTCCGGCTGTGGCGCGGTTGGGTAACAGTGTGGTCACGCCGCCGGGTTGCCCATCTATCTGAACCTGACCGAGCAAACTCTTGGCAATACGCAAATCGGCCACTTCGCTAATCACAAGCTGCGCGAGGGATAGGTTGTTTGAGAGATTCGGATCGTAATCCGCACCTGAAACTTCGACCACGTTGTTGAGTGTTTGTGATTCAGTCGCCTGTAGCAACACCTGGATTGTCCAACGCCCTGTACCGTTCCCCACCGCTTCTAGTGGATGGGTCAACTCGCAACGCAGCGCCATGTGCCCCTGGAACAAGTCGGGTGCAGGTACACATGTAGCAGGCCGCTCCGATGTCACTGCCAGTAGTTCAAAGTCACCGCCTGATGTAAGCGTACCGTTGAGCTCAACTGCGTGGGCGTAACCCGGCCCAAGATTATCTACAATGATGGTATAGGTGAAATGCTCACCCGCCTGTACCGATCCGCCGGGCTGCGTATATTGCACCACCCGCAGATCGGCCAGGCCTTGAATCAACGTGGCGGCGGTGGCGGTGTTGTTGCTCAGGTCAGGATCGCTGGCAGGACTGGCGATGACCGCCGTATTGATGGCGGTGGTATCCGGCAGCGCCTCCGGGCGCACGCGGGCGTAGACCTCCAAAGTGCGGGTCGCGCCCACCGCCAGCGATCCTAGCGCGCAGACGAGCGTGCCGCCCGTCTCCGTGCAGCCGCCGGTATCGGTCTGGTACTCCAAGGCCGCGGGCAAGGTATCGGTGAGGAGCACGCCCGCCGCGACCGATGGCCCGGCATTCGCCGCCGTCAGCGTGTAGCGCACCAGGTCGCCCGCGTAGGCCACCCCCGGCGTGCCGGTCTTCTGCACGCTCAAGTCGCTCTCCTGGTACAGCGTGGTCGTAGCCTGTGCCTGGACAGTAGGCGCGTTCGCCGCGCTCACGCTGACCTGGTTCGTCACCCCCCCGGGTGCCGCCGCAGCGCTCGCGCGCGCCTGGATGACCACCTGCACCGGCGTCCCCGGCGCAAGCGCGCCCAGGTCGCAGGTGACTTGGCCCGCCAACAGGTGGCACACGCTCCCCGCCGGCCCC
>CAZDDI010000023.1:0-26751 GCA_964504195.1 uncultured Anaerolineales bacterium | reverse complement strand
CAGGTCGCAGGTGACTTGGCCCGCCAACAGGTGGCACACGCTCCCCGCCGGCCCCGTCGCGCTCAGGGCGGTAATCGCGGCGGGCAAGGTATCCACCAGCGCGACGCTCTGCGCGGTGGAAGGCCCGGCGTTGGTGATGTCAATGGTATACGCAAAAGTCTCCCCAGCCGCCACCGTCGCGGGCGTACTGGTTTTGATGACGCTTAACGTAGCGGCAGACGTGACGTGTACCGCCGTGCTGGCGTAGTTGTTGGTGTTGTCGGGGTCGAAGTCCGCGCCACTGACGCTGGCACTGCTCACCAGCGTTCCGGCGGGCAACGCCGGATCCACGGCCACGCTCACCGTCAGCGCGCGGCTCGCCCCCGGCGCGAGGCTCCCCGCCGCGCAAGTAAGGGTATCCCCGGCCTGGCTGCACGTCAGCCCCGGATGCGTCAGCCCCAGCACCGTCAGCCCGGCAGGGACGTGCTCCACCAGCACGACGCTGTGCGCGGTGGAGGGGCCAGCATTGCTCAGCGTGGTGTGCAGCGTGGTCGTCTGCCCGGCCACCACCGGCGCGACCGCCCCTTTCACTACCGCCAAGTCGGCCGCCGCCGTAATCTCGATGAAGTCCGTCGCCGCATTGTTGCTCAGGTCGGGATCGGGTGTGGCGGCGCGCACCACCACCGTGTTCTGGATGGTCTGCGCTTCGGTGGCCTGCGCGCGGATTTGCACCTGCCACCGCCCGTACCCCGGCGGCGTGCTCGCCGTTTCCAACGGCTCGGTCAAGGTACACACGATCAGCATTCCGCTGGGCGTGCAGGTATCCGCGCGGCTGGCATCTTCCACAATCCCCACCAGCGTGAACGTCCCAGATGAGAGCAGCGTATCCGTAAACACCACGCTCCGCGCAAACGACGGCCCGAAGTTGTCTACGAAAATCGTGTAGGTGAAAATTTCCCCCGCTTCTACCGTTGTTGACGGCGCACTGACCTTCAAGACGCGCAGATCGGCCAATTCGGTAACGAACGTGGCTGCACTGCTGGTGTTGTTAGCCGGATTGAGATCGAGCGGCAAGCCCGTTGTGGTAACGATAGCGGTGTTGTGCAATGTCGCCAGTCCATCAGGTGTAGCAGCAACCGCATCAGCCGGGACGCGGGTCAGGATTTGGAAAGTCTGCGTGCTGCCCGCAGCAATATCGCCTAGCGGACAGGCAAGCACAGCGCCGTTGCGTACACAGCCGCCAGTATCACTGATATAGTCCAGCGCACCAGGAAGCGTATCCGTCACAACGACACCGGTAGCAACACCCGGCCCAGCATTGTACACGGCGATCTGGTAAGTGAGCAGCTCGCCGGCATGAATGGGATCGGGCGCATCAGTTTGAGCAATCGAAAGATCAGGCGGCTCCTGAACGGTGATGTGGAGTGTGGCGGCAGCAAAACACAGCGGATCGTCAGCCCCATTATCAGTCAATTCCAGCGTCCATACGCCGCCGTTAACAGCCGGATCCAACCCTGCAAAATCAGCCAGCGCTCCCACACTGGGGCGAAAGACGCCATTCTGAATCGGCAAGCCAGTGACCGGGGTAGCTGCGGCATCGTCAAAAGTGACGGTTACAGGGCCAACATCCAAAGATGGGGTATAGTCAAAATTGACCAGAGTAACACCCACACCATTGGCCGCTGTGAGGACAAAGCGGATTTCTTCAGCATGATCAAGGCCACTACCAGGAACCGGGGCAGGGCAAGCATCGCTAGACTTGGAAAAATCTATATCTAACATGACCCTGGCAATAATAGCCCCTGGGGTGAAATCGCCGGGTAACACTGAGAAAGTGGTGGTGGCCGTGCTACTAACCACTGAGCCAGCCCCTAGCCCACCATCCGGCGGAACGAGCGGGCCATTGGCGTAAGAACGGGATGTCGCCAATAGCCGCGCCGGGGGCAGCGATACGGTGGAAGTGGCTTGCGCCGAGAGCGGCGTAAGGGTCAACAACAGGCATAAACAAAGCCATAACGATATAAATTTGTGCTCTTTCATAGTCAGCTCCCGCTAAATTACAACCGTATTAATCATCAGTTACTTCGAGCCGATCCCAGATCTCACATAGAAAAATCTACAGAACATCAAGAATGGCCGGCCCAGCCAGTATAAGCGCTATTATACCCGCGCTCCGATGAAACATTTAATCCGCCCGGAACGCTACAGAACTCCACGTCCTGTAAATGACAATTAGAACCAATACGGTTCAGTTAAGTGTTTGTGGATTGGTGGGCTATGCCCACCAATCCACAAACACCTCTTTACAGCGGTTTTAACCGCAAAATCCGGCTGTCGCCGTGCTTAACTGAACGGTATTGCAACTAGAACAGCTTATGTAACCCATATGCCTGCGATTAACACCAACCCATCACTGTTGTCTTTGTACCACAGGCAAATACAATTGGTAGCGACTAAAGATAGCCGTAACTGCGTGATCGCTAAGCATGGTTACCACACATGCGCCACGTTCGTTACAGTCTTCGCTCCAACCAGTGAAGGTGTATCCCGTCTCCGCAACAGCTGTCAATGTAACAATAGTGCCGTGCGCGAATTGAGCACTACAGGTCATGCCACAAGTAATGCCCGGCGGTTCACTGCTGATAACGCCAGGGCCGATTTTATTAACCGTAAGGGTATGGAAAACATCATTGCCTTCCAACAGCCAGTAATCTTCCACTTCCCCACCGTTGCCGTAACCAATGGGCGATAACGTCTCTGGGAGTGCAGCGTACAAGCGCACACGCAATGCCAAAGGCCAAGTAGGGGTGTAAGTAGTCGGCACAGTCACAGTTACGTTAAAGACTGTTGCCGTGACCGGTTGCGCGATAACTAGCTCGTCGGGATGATCGAAGCGCCCATTGTGATTCCAATCAACCCAGCCGGCCAAAAAACCACTCGGCAGAGCTGCAGTTACGCGTAAGATTTCCTGGCTTCCAGGCGTAAATTGCATCCCCGACACAAACTCGACGCCATCATCCGTTGCGTCATCGTGACCCAAATCCGAAGTTGTATCGGTATCCCAACCAACTCCTAAGCGTTGAGCAGACTCGGAATGCCAGGCCAAGTCGTAGCTGGGGAATAGATCACTAACGTCGTAATCGTGGCTCAACGTGGTGATGGGGATGCTATTGCTTTCGGAGCGCAACCCTGCTCCCCAGTAAACTTTGACGGTCTGTGTGAAAACTCCGGCATCGCGAGCGATAGCCTCAAGTGTAACCGTTACCGGTTGAGTTAAACTTACCGCTGTGTTTTGCCATTGCGTGCTATACCAGAAGGGTTGGAATATCTCACTTACCTTAACTTCCCCTGCCGTAGTGGTTGCGCTTGGGAATTCAAACAAAGGATAGGGCAACCGAGCTGTTGCCAACACATCACTTAACACACCGGTAGCGGTCAAGACGCCCTTAAAAGTTATACTTTCACCCAACAACGCAGCTGAACGTTCAGCGTGCAATGTTACACCCCGCTTAGGCATAAGATAAACTGTGCGGAAAGGCGCAAAAGTAGTATTACCGGCAGCATCGTAAGCAACAGCATAAATGATATTGTAACCCTGTTTTAGCATGACGGTGGTGGTGAAATCGCCAGAAACCGTTGGTGTCACCAGATAACCATTGATTAAGGTTGTAACCACGCCGCTATTATCGCTTACCGTCCCACTAACAACTATCTGTATTGTAGTTTGTGCAGATTCCACTACGGTATGATCTATCGGTGAAAACAAAGTGAGCGTAGGTGGTAATGTATCTTTGTCATCTAACACATTGTAAGGTTGGAAGCGGCTATTCACTGCACTAACCTGATCATACACGGTCGCCACCAGTAGCTGATCTCCCACAACATTTGTTGGAACTGTGACTGTGTAACGGCTAAAACCAAAGAGCGCAGCATCTTCGTCCAGCAAAAGGCTGTCGGTAGTGGCGCTGATAACGATACGCACAGGACCAAAACCGTAGACATCCAGCACTGCTGTACCGACTTGCCCAACCGCGTAAACACCATGATCGGCTGTCAGCGCAACTATATGCGCGTGACCCACATCGAATTGCGCAGCAGCGGCAGCAATACGCTGATACTGACCTGGCGGGGTAAGATTCACCAGGAAGCGATGCGATCCGGCAGTAGGCGTGGTAAAGGTCCCTGTGATAATGATACGATTTAACCCTGGAGTCAAGTCTAAAGTTGTGGATGGCGGTAGGGTTAATGCCACAGGCGGCGCATCATCTGGTGGGTATACCCAGGCTTCCACTTGTAAATCATGACGAGTTGCTGCATCCTGGTTCCAAAACTCGATGGTTGCAGTAAGCGTATCTTGAGTGGCATAGCGCGGCTTATCGAGGAAAATGCGCCGGGTTACAATACGCCAACCGGCCACATCAATGGGATACACTTGCTTGAGTGCATCTGCATGTAACATAAAGGGATATTGCCCCTGCCCCAACACTTCCGGAACCGTGGTTGTCAACACATAGGTTCCTGGGCGCACCTGAATTGTGGGGGTCATGGTATGCGGTGCCATCCACCACAGCGGCGCAGAGGAAACGAAGAACCACTCCTCTGGCCCAAATAGGCCCACATTATAGAAAGCATCAGTAATGACCAACGTAATCGAAACCGTATCGCCAGGATAATAGGTAAGCTGATTAAAAGTTACCGCAAGCCCATCGACGGGATTATGCACATTGACCGGCAAACTATCCAGCATGAGCAGCCGTTGACCGGCAAAGGGATCAATAGGATTGCCCAAAAAGACATTGATGCGGCTGGATTCGGTAACGGTATAGTTGAATATGTGTTGTATAGTTTGTCCGCCAGGCACCGACAGGGTCACGGCCTGGGTTTCACCAAGATAAAAAGCATGGAGAACATAGGTGCTGCTGATACCGGCAGTTTCGGTCAAAGTCACGGTCAACGCCAGCGGCTCGCCTGGAGAATACGCCGTGCGATCCAGATCCAACTGCAGAGCAGCCGAACGCCCAGCAAGTGTAGCGACAACAGCTAGGCGTTGTGCGCCGACGAGGACTTCACCAAAGTACTCGCCAGCCGGTAAATCGTCTGGGATAGATAACAACACTGTATGGGTACTGACCATTCCGGCCGCCGGAGTAATAATGTGTTGTTGTTCTATACCAAACAAAGAGACTTCCAGGATTGCCGGAAGGCTCAACCCGGCATTTTCCAGAGTTACAACCATTTCAGCCATTTGCCCACTACGGAGGCCGATAAGATGTGGTGTATTATTGAGCGGCTTCCTGTTAAGCTTCAGCAATCCACCAGTAGGCCGCAGCACGGCTGAGAGCAGGGTGAGTTGCGGACGCATGAGGGATTCTCGAGCAACACGCGCCACAGTGAGCGTTGCAGCGGCGACCTCAAACTCATTGGCGGTCAATACGCGCACGTCCACCGTATGCACTCCCGGAGCAATGTCAAACAACAGAGTATTGCTGAGGGATTGTCCAACAAATAAAGGCAGGATATAACGGGTAAAGGGAGCGGCATTCAAGCGATATTCCAACAAAAACGGTTCTTCAAGCGTCCCGGTGTTAGTTATAGTGTAAGTTACAGCCAGCACGTCAGGCATTGATGGAGTAACTTCTTGAAGGTGCAGAGCGGCTGCCGTACCAAACGTGATCCAGTGCGTCAAATCTTGAGTAACATCCCCTCGCAAGGCAGCGGTGAGCATGGCGGAATGCGTGATTTGGAAAGTATGGGTCAACCAGATTGTTTCCCCCCCCGCAACACTGTGCGTGATAGGTTGCGCGTTCTTCCAGAAGATTTGTAACGCAGCTGAAGAATCTCCGGTATTGGTTACAGCCAGAGTAGCGATAAACGGCGCATCATTGGCAGATGCGGGGGCGTGGAGGGTCGCTGTAATCTCTGGGCCGCCCATCACCATCACCCGTTCCACAAATTTACCCCATGGCGTTTCTACGCTTACCAGTGCCGTTTCCGTGGTTGTAAATGTGGTTACATAAGGCGCTCCCGCGTATTCATTCAATACGAAGGTGTGCGTCAACACAGTGCGATAGCCAGCGCTAACCGTCAGAGGGATTGTCACTGGCACATCAAGCAAGTTGGTAATCCAACCGGAAACGGTGATAGGCGCGCCCGCCGTCAAATCTGCGCGGGTAATATCCAGTGTCACGCTATAATCGGGCAAACTGACAGCAAAGGGATAGCGTGCTTCGGCTAAGGGTTGCATGACCTCAGAAAACAACTTCCCCACGAGCGTATAACGTCCGGGGTCCAACCTAGCTATGGTCTGTGAGATAGGCTGTGTAGTAGCTGTACTCACCGGCACGAGGCTTGTCCGTAAAACTTGTTCGATCGGTTGAAAAGTGATGCGGGTAGCATAAACTGTGGATATAATAGAGAAATTAGCTTCAAAAACCACATGAAGATTTCCTGCCGCATCAAAAGCATTTGCCAAATCTAAGTGCGAAGCAGTGCCTTCATTGAGCTCCCCTAACCATTGCCAATTCCGATTCGCAGAACGATAAGCAAGATAAACGCCATTGAGAGCATCATCCCCGCCATCCCTTTTTTCGATCCACGCCAAAGCCAAATTGCCGGCGTTATCTACTGCGAGTGCAGGAGAACTTGGGATACCCACTTGCTCCGGATCAGCAATCCGCATGTTGGCACCCCAAGTCCCCTCCGGGGAACGATGCGCCAGATATAAGTAATCAAACTCCAACTGATCACGCTGATCAATCCAGGCCGCATAAGCATTTCCAAATAAATCTACAGCCAATGTCGGTGACTCTTGATAGATAAACTCTTGCCCATCATCATTAACCAGCTCATTAACGCCCCAACCCCCACCAACAGGACGGTATGCAAAATAAATATCGCCACCGTCATTAGCATTGCGATCGTCTTGCCATAGCGCGTATGCGTTTCCCGCGCCATCGAGCGCTAATTGGGGAGCGTAATTTGTTCCCGGGACATCATTCACCTGACGGTTGATATCCCACACCCCAGCAGCTGAGCGAAAAACCGCATAAACATCAAAACGGCCAAAGCCATTACGCGCATCAGTCCAAAGTATATGCACGTTACTAGCACCATCCACAGCGATAACGGGAGACCGTTGCGCAACACTACCAGCATTGTCATTGACCTTGTGCTCAATATCCCACACCCCCTGAGGTGAACGGGATCTGAAATACAAGTCAACTTGATGATTGATCCAGGCAACATATACCTGTCCATGCGTATCAACGGCCAAACTAGGCGTATCAAACACACCCGACGCAGCCTCACTGTCAGCGTTGACCTTTTCAGGCATAGACCACTGCCCCTGTGAAGGGCGATAGGCAAAATACACTCCCCATTCTCCAAAGCGTGTTTCTAGCCACACAGCATACGCAGTACCATCAGGGCCTACAACAATATCGGGAGCGCCCCCCGCAACAGAGCTTCCTTCAAATTGCAAGAGCCGCCCATTTGCACTCCAGCCACGGTCAAACGCCCACTCAGTGCAAACCAGATCACTTAGGTAATCACTTTCATCAAAATTAGACTGTTGCCAAGCCAGGAACACCCCCCCCTGAGGGTTGACGCTCAATGCCGGGCGAGTTTGATCAGCGTAAGCCGCATTTTCACTTATGCCAAAGCTAGCCTGCCACACACCCAAGATGGCGTGGCGATAGGCAAAAGCTACATCCGGCGAGTCGCTTGCAACTCCAATATCACGCCAAGCCACATAGGCCGTCCGGTGAGCATCCACCGCTATGATAGGATGACTTTGTTCTCCCTGATCCGCGCCGATGTCTACTGGCTGCGCTGTAGTCCACGCGCCCGCAGGCAAGCGTCGCGCGTAATAAACAACTGGCTTGTCATTGGCTGTATCAAAATCAAGCCACACCAGATGCACTACCCCATCCGCATCCACTGCAAGCGCCGGTGCGCTTTGCGATTGATAATTAAATTCGGCGTAAATCTGTTCCGCGGTACTCCAACCACCACCCGGTTGGCGATATGCAAAATAGACATTGTTATCATCCGTTTGCCAGGCCGTATAAACTATCCCGTCACGAGATACCGCCAGGGTTGGCGCAGTTTGCGCGCCAGCTGTATCAGTATAATTTACCAGTTCTGGCACACTCCAAACCACATCACCCGCCTGACGATACGCGAAGTAAATATCGTATCCGGTCGCGCCACCACGGTCTTCCTGCCAGGTGACATATACATTACCCAACAGGTCTACCGCAATCGCCGGCATTTCTTGCGGATCAACTGCGGTGCTAACAATCGGCATAGGATAGCTCCAACCATGCTCTAAGGGCGAACCGGGGTCGCGTTGCGCAAAGTAAATACGGCGATACCCATCCCAGGCCACTTCGCTCCACACCAGATAAACACCACCGGAGGCATCTACCGCAATAGCCGGCTGCTCGCCCTCAGCGATAACCGTGACCGGCCCCCATTCTTTCGCTGCCGTTTGCTGGGCAACACGCACCGATGACGTACCAGACCCCTGATGAACCCAGGCCATGAACACTTGTCCGTCCAGTGTAGTTGCAGCTACTGGAGCACGTTGGTCAGTAGTATTGGGCGGATAAGCCAGCTGTTGATTCAAGTGTTTGTGCATCGGCAGCGCTTCAGTGATTTCCAATGCCACCCATCCCTGTAAACTGCCCTCAGTAGCTGTAATTGTCCCTTGCGCCGCTACCATATCATATTCAGCATAAATGTCCTGGCTGGTGCGCAAAGCAAGCGCGCCCTGACTTCCGGACAATAGCACCGGACGCTGCAAGTTAAAAGATTTGTGGGTTGTTAATTCCTCGCCATAGGCAGTGAAGCGATAATCGCCGCTGCGCAGCCCCAGCGGGAGCGTAATGGGCACAGAAACGCTGCTCCCCGCCGCGACTGTAATCAGCAGACTGCTACCGAGGGCCAACCGTCCACGCTCATCCCAGAGTTTGAATGTTGTCGCTGCTGTGCCCGTGACTCCACCCGTGTTATGCAAGGTAAACAACAAGGGCTGTCCGGTTAGGTATGGCCCGGCGGCCAAAGCAGGTGCAAGCCGCGCGGGCGGCACGGTAAATAGCAGCTGCTGGTACCATACGTCGCCATCATCGGCGAACACCTCCACCAGATAACTGCCCGCGTCAAAATCGCCGGGCAAGGTAAAGGTCAACGGCAATGTGAATGCGGCACCAACGGGCAACGGCTGCGATAAGAAACTACTTAACCCCATACTGGGGACATACATTTCGATACCAGGATGCAGGTCAAACCAGCCGGTATTACGCCCGGTTAGCGTGAGCGTTACCGGCGTCCCCACCCGCACAGGCTGCGGCCTGGTAGTCAACGCATACGTTAACGTCCGGGGTAACAATAAGGAGGTCAAGCGCGTGAGACCAGCATGATTATCAATGTACGTCTCAAGCCGGTACAGACCCCACTCCGTAATCTCCGGCAGTCCTAAAGGTATTGTGGTTGAAAATTCGGCGCCGGCGGCCAATGGCGGCACGGGCAGAGTTTCGCCCCATAAAACAATCCCGGAAGGCGCGGTAAGTGTCAAGCGGACTGTTCCCCCAAGTTCCCAGGACACGAAGGCAGCATTATAAACGGTCACTGTGAGCGGGGCGCCGTCGCTAAGTGCGGGGGGCAACTGTGCAAATAGCTCCAAATTAGGTTGCGTCAAGCGCAACGCTAAGTTGGCGTGGAGGTCATCATAACCGGGAATCGTGGCTTTAAGACTTGCCAGTTTGCTACTATCCATGAATAAGGTGCAAGTATGCACCGCACGGCCATAAGGAGGCACATGTAGTGTATGCGTAGTAGCGGGCAAATCATTGTATCCAGTTAGTTGTACCACGCGGGTGAATGGCAAGCGATTGATGATGGTAGCTGTGACCACCGCTGTCTGGAAAAGCTGCGCCTGAGTAGCATTACTATCGAGGCGCAAGGCCAACGGCGCAAATTGATTAAGATTACTGATGTGGACTATTGGCCCATATTGGACGTAACGTCTGCCACCTTCTGGTTTCAGCGTCAGGCGCACATGGTACAAACCCGCAACTTGCCTTTGTCCTGCTGCTTGCTGAGCAAGGACATCGGTCTCGAAAGTAACCGGTAAAGTTATTGCTGCTCCAGGGGCCAAACTCAAGGGCAAGGTAATAGCCGAAGTAAGGATATGCGGGTCAATCTGGGCGACTACCTCGGTCAAGGTAAAGGGAGTGGTATTAGTAATTGCAATGGCAAAATGAAGTGGATCGCCCAATTCGCAATGGGGTAAATCGGCTATGTTTTGCCCCAGACTATTCATATAAATCTGCAACAATAGCGAACGCAACATATTCCAATCATCATTCCACCCCAATGAATTGATCCAGGCCCAATCGGCATACGAGGTGGTAGCAATAACACGCCCGGCACCGTAAGGGTATTCCAATAGCACAGGCCGACCAGCGGAGACCTGAGAGTTACCCGAACCAATAGCCAACAACAGCTCAGCATCTTGCGGCCAGGCAGTAAAAGTCCCGTCAATCTGCAACTGCGGATACGCACTCTTAGTCCAAACCAACCTTTCTGATTCTGTTAAGACAACTGTAGAAGAATGCGTCCACTGAGTTGCATCTTCGTAACCTGGCCCGCGCAACGCGCCGCCGGGCAACAGCGTCCAGTCAACCGCAAACTCTTGCACAAACACCAGCAACGTGCCGCCGCCTTCCACATACGCCTCCAACCACGCGCGCATCTCGGAGGAATACGCCAAAATATGCGCGCCGCCAGAAGGAATCACCAACACGCGCGGCGCAAGCTCCGGGGCATAGTAGGGGGCCGGAAAGCCTTGAAAATCCGAGCCTGTGGGCCAAGGAGATACCAACTGAGCCGGAATACCATTATCACGCAATGCAGTGAGCGGCGCCTGAGGGAAACCCGAAGCCAAAACTCCTACCGCGTTCTGGCTAAACAGTATCCTTAATTCGCGCTGCAATTCCAGTTCTTCACCAGCAAGCAATTGGTAATCGCGTTCAGCAACATCCAGCGCAGTGGACAAACGTTGCTGATGCTGAGGATAATCCAATGCGGCTGTCGCGGTATTGAAATCCTGTAGTTGTACCATCAGGGCCTCAGTGATGGTAGTTGAAGGGGTCAGCGGGATCGTGCCGGAGATGATGCCCTGCCACTCGGTTTGCGTGGCGGTTGCAATGGCGTCCAATTCACCTAGATAGGTGATTAACCGGCCATAGTCTTGTGAGAATTGTTCCATTTCCGTCTGGCGCAAATGTAAAGTCAGATAGGTCGCCGCGCGATCAAGGTTTTGCGCTTCAGCTTGTGTTAACCACTGGTGTAGATTGCTACGCGTAGTATCCAACGATGAAGTGGTGTAAAATCCAGCTACGCTTTGCCAGACATCCTGCCGGTCATCCGGGGGCATAGGATTAGGGGGATTTGGCGGGGGCGGCGGGCCGCACGGTTTTTGGGGTTCCATAGCCCGTAATGTGCCCACTAATCCCCTATAAGCCTTCAAAGCGTGATATAGATCCCAAAGTAATGCAAAAGCATTAAAATCAATATCAAGGTTGAAGCCAATTGCACCTTCAACCCCGCTCTCAAATTGCGTATAATATATCAGGTTCAGGTTTTCGGCTTCAGCGCCGCCAGCAAAACCCACAGTGACATCCAACCACCATACAATCGGAGGCCAGGGTGTAGGTATCGGAGTATCCAACGTCTTTCGTGCAATCTCACCCATCAACTTTTCAATAAGATCTACAGAGAATTTATCGAAAAACTCATTCATATTATCAGCATATTGCGCCAGCTGCTCTCTTAAAACTTGTCGCTGCGCCTCAGTCATACAGGGATCATCAAAAGATTTGCTAGCGCTAATGCGAATATCTGTGCCCCAACCAGCAGCGCCAAATTGGAATTTCAATTCGCTTGCGTCTTTGAGTAAATCTTCTAATACTTGCTCTAAATCAAATTCTGTAAATTCGCCATGCCAAATACCTGGCGGTTGAGTATAAGATAGTTCATAAAAAGTGTCAGTTAAAATTGTAAAAGACACAAGATAGCGAACTCGCCACGCTAATTCAGGCGCACGGACCTGGCCCAGCGTAGCTTTGAAAATCACATCCAACGGATCATCCAATGTAATATTCAAACCCTGTGGCTGCCCCAACTCTGCCGGAACTTCAATTGTATAGTAGAATAGCCGATCGGGATACAGTGCGACCGGCAAGTCTTCATGCTTGAGCACAACATTGCCCGGCCCAAGTACATCCACCCGCAACATATCCGTTATCGGCTCAGAGCCGAGCAATTCCACAGCTATCGTATAATGGCGTGCAATCGGATCGTAATCAAAGCCAGCCAGTGTTATCTTTTTCTTGCCATCGTCCACAAAGGTGTTTAATTCAATCTCGTAAATTTCCTGCCGCCAGCTAAACGGCCCAACACGCCGCGTAGGTGTGAAACGCACGGCCGAGGGTAAGGCCAACTGCAATCGAGCCGCCTCCAGACTCGGCACAAGTGCAAAAATTGCTTTGCCACGCGGCGCATCATACTGCACCAAGCGATAGTCATCTGTAACCGGCTGGTCAGAACGCCAAATCGGCAAGGTTAGCGCTGTAACTTCTTCAGCCAGTACCGTTCCATTTGCCAGGGGTAAAGAAACCATGTTCGTCGTGAAATGTGCTGTTAAATTCGCGTTTTGATTCACAACTGCTTGAAATCTGTAAGTACCTGGGGGAAGCTGTACCTGCAATAGTGCTGTATGAGCGCCGGTAACTTCCATTTCCAACATCGGGAATTGCAACGACGGCATTTGAGCGGCCACCGTCGCCGTTAACTCTGTAGTTAGCTCTCGAACAGCCAGCAAAGTTACAGCATCACGTTCTGGGTCGAGCGCAAAAGGAGTATGTACAATAAAAGCCAAAGCCCCCGATGCATCTTGTTGATAAGCCAATTGCACAGCTTCTCGATGCAGCGCATGATTGATGCGGGCTGTATCAAAAGCAAATTCACGGATATCAGTTTCACCGTAGCCGGGAGACTGGGACTGATAGGTATAATGACTCGTCAAATCGCGCACAAAGAAACTTGCAGTTGCCGCACCCCACACATCACTCCGCACCGTTTTAGTAAAACGCTCACCAGCGGTGTTCCAAAGACTAAATGTCACAGGTATGTCAGCCAGCAATTGGGTGACATCTTCTGCTACTAGCTGCGCTGCCAGCGTAACCATGCCTCGTGGCTCTTCAAATACCCCCACAACAGGCACGCGGTAAGCGGATAAGGGATTCGTCGTCGGATCACCATCGTTATCCACCACCGGCGCAAAGTAGAGCTGGCCTTTGACTACTGGCGATTCATTGACCGTCGCTATGGTCTGATTTGGCTGTGAGGCAGCCTCCAACTCTAGTAGCGGTGCAGGCGGGGCCATATCAGATACTGTGCTGCTGGCTTTTAATTCCTGCACAGCGGCGGCAACGGGCGCTATGGGCTGTAATAAGATTGTAATGAGCACCCCAACGGCAATCCAAGCGCTTAGCCACGAACGCATCCTTCGCATAACATTCCCTCCGTAAAGCCTTACTTACAAGTTCACATAGATTCTGGCTAGCGCGCATCTTTGGAATCAAGCTGCGTGATTAGAAAATTGCGGCTACTACCCCATGTTTGTACACACTAACGGGTCGGAACGAACCCCTGAACAACTATTTTACACGAACCCAACAAGCCACCCAATGAAAGCAGCAAAAACAAGCAACAAGGATCAGAGTTTTCTGCTATGATAATACATTATTTTTTTCTCCTCGAACACGCTAAAAAACATCTAGGGCAATCACCCTATAATTTCTCGCGCAGAGGTCTGAGCCGTTTAAGTGTGATCGTGAAAATCTAAATCGAGCCGCAATTATGGTGTTGGTGGACGTGTTGGCATGACTGGCGGGAGGGTAGGGTAAGGCGGCAAGGTAGGCGGCGGCGGTTCTGGCGTCGCGGTTGCGGTAGGGGTCAAGGTCGGTGTTACAGTTGGGGTGCGGGTCGGGGTAACACTAGGCGTAGCTGTCGGTGTGCGCGTAGGGGTGGCACTGGGCGTAATAGTCGGCGATGGTGATGGCGTGATTGTCGGTGTAGCCGAGGGCGAAGGTGTAGGGGAAGGTGACGGCGTAGGGGAAGGCGTAGGAGAAGGAAAAAAGGTTGCTGTCGGTGTAGCGGTAACAGGCGGTAACGGCGTGGTTGACGTATCGGGGGAGGGGGATGAGGCTTCTGGCGTAGGAGTAACGGTGGGGGTCGCTGTCGGCAGTGGTGTTGGTGTGGGAGTAAATGTCGGCGTTGGAAAGGCCGGGGGGACAATTATGATCTCAGCATCACCAGGGTTTACAATTTGTTCGATGATGTCTCCTACCGGAGTCATCACCTGAGGGCGCAGCGGCTCAACCTGGATATTGACGTTATCCCATCTGTCGTTGGGATTCAACATCGAAATCATCACCCCCTCAGCATTCCAACTATCCGGCAACCGAATAGCATAATCGGCCAGGGTTAGCAAACAACCGAATCCTAACAATAACAACGCCATAATCAAAATGACTTCGCGTAAAGGGGAGGCACGTGAACGCTCGCTCGATTCATGCATGGGTTGACACTCCTGCTATATCAAGCAACACTTCATCAGAAAGTAACGCAGGCAGACTGATGGTGAAAGTGCTACCGACGTTCGGTTCGCTGACAACCTGCATATCGCCTTCATGCGCTTCAACAATGGCACGGGTGATGTACAAACCCAGCCCCAGGCCACGCACGTTGTCGTAAGCTTCCCCAGTAAAACGATTGAATCGCGTGAAGAGTTGTTTAAGTTCTTCGGGTTCCATGCCTTTGCCGGTATCACTAACGTGAACGCGCACCCGCTGGTCTTGCGCATCTACACGCAAAGTTATTGCGCCGCCTTCTGGAGTATACTGCCACGCATTCCGCATCAGCGCCATGACGGCCCAGCGCAAACGCCGCAGGTCAACATTGGCCCGGGGAAGATCAGGAGTAATTTCCACCTGAAAGTTGAGGTTCTTTTCAACCATCGAGCCTTGCCAGCGTGTAGCTATATCGTCAATCAACGGATCGAGCGTATCAGGTTGCGGACGAACCACTAGCCGCCCACGGGCTTCCATTTCAGACAGTTCTAACAGTTCTTCGACCATTGCAATCAAATCATCCGTATTACGATCAATCGTATCGAAGAAGCTCCGCAATTGCAAACCCACCCCACTCATCGCCTGCCGGATCAGCATGGAGGTATAGCCCTTGATGATTGTGAGCGGAGTACGCAGTTCATGGGAAACATGCGTGACAAAGGCGTCTTTCAACCGCTCGGCCTCGACCTCTACGGTAACATCGCGCAAAACAATGACTTTTCCTAAATGACGGTCATCATCAGTACGCACCGGTGCCGAGTGAATATCAAAAACCTGCCGCCCCACTTCAAAGCGATGCGGGTCTTCAAGCCACGGGCCGGATGTGTGAGCCGGCAGTAACTGGAGCATCTTCGTGATGCGCTCGTGGACGCCATCATGCTGCAACCCCGTGGACATTTGTTCCAGCATCGCCTCCGCCGCCGGATTAAGGGGTTCAAAATTACCGTTCAAATCCTCCAGGATGACGCCATCGCCAATACTGAGCAGAATTGCTTGCATACGCCCAGAAGCTTCTTTATAAATATGAAGCAGGTCTTCGAGCTCCTGGGTGCGCGCTTCCAAACGTCCGGTCATCTGGTCAAAGGTAGTCGCTAAAAGACCGATTTCGTCGGTGCCGTGAATGCCTGTGCGCTGCGCGAGATTACCATCCGCAATAGCTCTGGATGTGCTAACCAAACGAGCTAGCGGGGTGGTGATACGCCGAGAAACCAGATAGCCAATGATAATAACCCACACCGTCGCTGCGAAGAAAAGACCCGCATAAGTATTCCGACTGGTAATGCTGGATTCAGTGATGAAATCTTGTGGGAGTACAACGCCAAACACGCCTAGGGTCTCATTACTTACACGCAACGGCGCGCGTGCCACCCGGTACAAGCGCTCGCGAATGTTAATGTTCTCCAAAAACGTTGTTTCCATACTGATTAGCAGCTGTTCATACTGTTCCCGCGTGATGGCTAGTTCTTCCGGGAGTTCGATATCCCCCCCACCCTCTTCGCTAAGCAAGAGCGTGTCGGCGCTGGGCCGCCCCTCTCCTAGATAGACGATTACATCGGCCATCGCATTAGCTTTGAACTGGACAAGTAAGGTCTCCAAGCGCGTACCCACCACAGCCACGCCCACCCGCTCATCATTCAATCCGATGGAAACAGCGGTAAAGTAATAATAGCGACTGTCTATAGGATGCAAACCGATAGCACGATGGGGATATTCTTCCAAGCTATCATCATCCAATACACTCTGTATAATCCACAATTCTGAAATTGCTTCGCCAATGGATACAGGATACAGTGAACCGTCTAAGGCCCGGAGCAAGTGCAAACTCTCGTGACCAGAGGCATCTACAAGGATCAGACACTCAATCTTCATATTCGTAGCTGAGGGTTGTGCCAAAGTCAGCAATTCGTCTGTATCACCGGCTTGTAACGACTCAGCTACCCGAACCGTGTTAGCGAGAGTGCGCGCGTCTTGGAAATGGCTGATTTCTTGTTGTGCCAAGTTGTCAGACACCACCCGCCCAGCTTCCAGAAGGTGGTTAGTTAACCGTTCATCCAACGAGCTGGCAACCAGATTGGTAACAACATACGTGCCAATTGCTGCAACAGCAAGCGTCAAAACCAAATAAGGTAAAATGATTTTGAAGCGGATACTAGAAGGTAGCAGCTTGCGAAAAAAATTCCGGTTACCAGGCCGGTCAAACTCTGTTTCTCGTTTCAACCCCACAGCTCCCAGTCGGATAATATGTAGCTATTATCACTATAACACAATCTGTAGCGTAAGTCAATTCTGTGATCACAATTGGGTGTGCGTAACTTTTCTGCATTTTAGTGCCTCCCTGTCCAGTGTCGCCCTTAGCTCCCCGCAGTCGAGGGAAGAGGGGTTGTCGAACGTTATTTCTTTGCGGAAACGTGGCACGCCCCCCGGCAAAATTACTGCGTTGACAACTTTCCCACCTTTCTGTATACTACAAGTGTTGACCCTCTATTAATCGTTTAGATTACACAGAAAAGGAGTAAGCCATGGCGCAACAGAACAAAATTGACGCGGTGTTGGCTCCCGAAGACAAACGCGCAGTACTCGATCTCATCCTAAAGATGGAAGAGCGCTTACATTTCCTGGTAGCGCTTTCCGCTGAGGAACGGCACGAATTGCCGAAGATGGGGGACCGCAGCCAGGCCTTCGTGCATAAGACTGTTGAGGTCGCCCGTGAGCACCCTGAGGTGTTACCGGAAGACTTTGATGTAGAAGGGCTGGCACGTGACGTAGCCCTGTACGACGCGCTACAACCCATCGTCTTCGCCATCATGCAACTGCAAGAGTTACTCGTAGATACGATCACCGCTGCTGGCAGCGATGCTTATGTCACAGCCTTGCAAGTCTATGAGGCAGCGCAGGCGGCCCAGATCGCCACGCCGCTGGATGCGTTGATGACCGAGATGAAGGTGTATTTTACGGAGCAGGTAGAACTTGCCCAAGAGGTTACCGAAGAATCATAAACCACAAAAATAAGACCTGGCAGGTTTTAGAAACCTGCCAGGTCTTACAACAAACCGGGGGACGTTTGTCCCCCGGTTTGTGTTTGGATGTGTTATGGATTGGTGTTATACACCCCGCCACAGGCATTAAAGTGCGCCAGATGCTCGGTTTCTGTGCGCGAGAAGAAGTGTCCGCCATCGTTGCGAGTACAATCTACCATAAAGAAGAAAAAATCCGTCTCTGCCGGATGGGCTGCCGCAACGATAGCATCGCCTCCTGGACTGGCTATTGGCCCTGGCGGTAATCCTACATTACGATAAGTATTATAGGCCGAAGCAACTTCCAAATCAACGAAGTAAATCTGACGTTTCCACCATGTACCTTCTTCGGCGCGATAACCCAGCGCGTACTGCACTGTGGGACAAGCAGAGAGGAACCAGCCATCGCGCAACCGATTATAATACACGCCCGCAATCAGGGGGCGCTCATCTGCCAACACCGCCTCGCGCTCTACAATAGAAGCCAGCGTAATCCCCTCGTAAAGACTCAACCCGTGATCAGCAAAGCCCTGTTGCACCTCCGAGGTCAGCTGGCTCTGGAAATCCTGCAACATCCGGTCAACCAGATCGTAAGGTGTGGCCTGTTGGGGTAGGCGATATGTATCAGGAGACAAAAAACCCTCCAGGGTCGCCGACTCCGGCAGATGCACCAGAAAAGGATAACGCGCGGACAAATCTGTATCACGCCACCCCGTCTGCGCCAACACCAAAAATGCATCCGACGCAATGTCGGTCTGCTGCGCCACCAGCACAGCCACCTCTTCCAGTCGCTTGCCTTCAGGGATTGTCACTTGCTGATCAGGTGCTTCGGCATACTGTAAAGCTTGCGCAATTTCTGGAATTGTCATTGTCTGGCGCAACGTATACGTCCCGGCTTGAATACCCGCATCCAATCCTTGGGATTGCACATAGCGGCGGAAGAGCTCCGTATCACTGATCAAGCCTTCGGCCTTGAGGCCTGCCGCAATCAGCGCAACACTATCACCAGAGTTAACAACAAACGTGATCGGATCATCGCTCAAGCCCGCCGGCGCGACCAGCGCCTCAGCTTGACCATCAAGATAAAAACTCAGATACACTTCTTCAAGCGAGCAGCCCAACAATGTAAAAACTGCTACGCAGCAGCCTAGTAATAGATACCATCTCTTCATATAAGTTGCTCCTTTTGCGTGAAGTACAATCAGAAAATCATGCTTCACATTGCACGCTTCACGTTCTGTGCGTCAAGATAACTCTGCAAAATAACCGCCGCTGCTACCGCATCAATCCATTGCGGATCAGGACGCTTACCCTGTTCACGTAGCAGTTCAACTGCGCTGTAGGTTGTCAACCGCTCGTCCCAGAGAAACAGGGGTATGGTAAGCGTCTCGTCCAGCGCGGCGCAGTAATCACGCACCCAAGCCGCCTGCCGCCCCTCACTCCCATCCATGCTGATCGGTAGCCCTACCACCACACGCGCTACATCATATTCCGCAGTGAGTCGGGCAACCGTGACAAAATCAGCTACACGCGAAGTGCGTTTGAAGACGAGTAGGGGCCGCGCAATCAGGCCAGTGCTATCGCTCAGCGCCACACCGATCCGTTTATCGCCTAAATCCAGGGCCAGCACGCGCATAGGGGCGAGTTACCACCCCTGAGGGGCTACGCGGATGTTAATCCGCATAGGCAAACGCGGGATGAAGGGGAACCAAGTGGGGTTCATAACAATCTGCGGCGGCTCGACCAGCGGTAGTTCTGCCAGTGCAGCCTGTGCCTCGGCTACTGTTTTGCCATGAATGAGCGCATGGATGCTGCTACTATCGAGACGGTGAGTCGCGTACCCTTCCGCGGTCACGTAGAAGCTAAACGCGCCCGGGCCAATATCCTCTTCAGCCGCTTCGCCGTAAGTAAAACGAGTATCAATCAACGTATAACCAGCGGGCAATGTAGTGAGCAGTCCCCGATACGCGACGGCCTGAACATCAGCAGCGCTCACGGCTTCGCCCGTCACCAACAAGCGCAGCGCGATACCTAACGTATCGGAACCCTCACCGATAATGTTACTGTAGGCAATTTTCGGCGCAGCCTGGACAATCAACGGCTGACGTGGCAAAAACTCCCCCGGTTGCAGATAGCCGGACGCTTGCAGACCGTCGTGCGCTTGTGCCATCACTTGCTGGGCGGCCAGTTCCCACGCACGCGCGCGATCCGCATCGGTTACCGTAGCAATCACATCACTGGCTGCACCAGAAACGGGCTGTGGATTGGTGGCACGCACGGCAAAGCCCACCACCCCTTCCACCAAATTGATCTGGTAGGCATCCACATTGCCACGCGGACCTTCCTCCAAAGCTTCAACGGAAACGTCAGCTTGCCCAAACGACGGGATGACCACCTCAGCAGTTGTCTCAAAGCGCACCGGGTACGAAGTTGCGGTGGTGCGGACAATGGTACCTTCCGGCACACGATAATCTTGCCCCAACAGATTCGTCAACACCACACGCCCTCTGGCCCGACCAGAAATAGCATAACCGCGCCCCGTGGTTGCCACTTGCGCGGCGGCTTCGAACTCATCACCGATGCGCCGCGAAGGTATCACATTGCGCTGAAGGTCCACATCCTGCGCGGTCGGGTCAACCGAAACGATTACGATCCGGTCATAAGTAGCCCCCTGAGGAACCAGCGTGATAGTCGCCTGGGGCCAGGTGTAGAAGAAAAAAATACCGAGCGTCACCAACACACCGAAGAAAACCAGCAATTGCAATGCAAACACCCACGGAGAACGCCGACGGGGCAGCGGCAACGGCGGCGGACGCAGCTCCTCAGCCCAGGGGGCACGAGGGGCGAGAGTGGGCCGACTCGTCCGTGCGCGGAGCTCGGGAAAGCCGCCTACACGGGCATAGTATTCCTGTGCCTCAGCCTCGCTTGCAAACACCGGGAAGCCAAGTTCGCGAGGCAATACACGCCGGTCGGGATCATCTACCGCCCAGGCCACCTCGAGCTGCTGGCGAAGGGCCTCACGCAACAGCACCTCGTAATCCAACGTGCGCGACCAGCCCTTCTCCACCTCCCAGGAAAGCACCAACAAGAGCTGCTTCTCCGAAGCGCGGCGCAGGCGTTCGCGGATTGTATAGCGATTATCTTCCGGCGCAATATGTATAACTTCCATACCTTATCCCGCCTGGAAGTATGCCACAACTTTCAAATTTGCCAAGCGTAAGACCAGGCAAACTAAACGGGGGGCTGCTTGAGCGACTTGAGCGCGCCGATACCCTGTGCTATGCCGACAAAGATCAATACACGCATCAGCAAGCCGGTTGTAGGGTCCCCACCCATGCTAAATGCACCCACCAAGTATAGCACACTATCCAAAGCATACAGACACAAGGCCGCAATCAATGCTACGAGCGAGCGGCGGCGCACGAAAAATCCCAACACCAGCCAAATGCAACCTATCATCACAGAAATCAGGTTCAGCCCTAGTGCAAATAAGAACTCCACCTGAAAGAGCACTGCAACCAACCCTAACAGAATATTGATACCCGCCAAGAAAAACAGGATAGCATACGCGCCTAACAACCGCTGTTCTGGATCGGCGGCAGTACCGGGCAACGGCACACCGTTGAGGCTCACCTCCAGGTTGACCGCAGTCAGCTTCTGAACGAGTTTTACATCCAACAGAGCACCTTCGGGCAGCACGAACGTCTGGCCCGCACGCAACGCCTTCTGATTGGGAATCACACCCAGCTCTTGCCCGTCCAGACTAATTGTCAAATTTTTCCACGCACCTTTCCAGGCCAGTTCCAACCGCTTAGGGCCACCTTTTTCCAGAGAGTATGTTTGTTTGGGCAAGTGGAACTCCTTTCTTGCAACAGGCAAACTTGATCAGGCTCACAAGCTATTCGAGCACGAAAACACCCTTATTTCATCCGTGAAGGAGGAAGGAATACATAAGACACAAAAACATACGCGCCGGACGGAATTGCCCGGCGCGCACACTTTTACTGTCTACTTCTCCAATGCCGCCAGCGCGTTCTTCACGATCGCCGTGAACGAATCCACCGTGAGGCTCGCGCCACCCACCAGCGCACCGTCAATCTCCGGCATGACGATAAACTCGGCCATATTGTTGGGCTTGACGCTGCCGCCGTACTGCACGCGGATGGCCTGCGCGGTCTCCGCATCGTAGAGCGCGGTGAGCACGTCACGGATAGCCTCACGGATGATGCGGTCGGCATCTTCCGGCGTCGCGGTCAACCCCGTGCCGATGGCCCAGATTGGCTCGTAGGCCAGCACAACCTTGCACGCATCCGCAGCGGAGACGCCGGCAAACGCGCCGTGAATTTGCGCCGTGACGAACGGTACGGTCTCGCCAGCCTGATTCTGCGCCAGGCTCTCGCCGATACAGACGATGGGCGTGATACCGTGCTTGAGCGCGGCCTTCAGCTTCTTGTTCACACCCGCATCCGTCTCGCCAAAGTACTGGCGACGCTCCGAGTGTCCGATAATGACGTACTGGGCCTGCTCCTTCACCATCAGCGGCGAAATCTCACCCGTGAACGCGCCCTCGTCTTCCCAGTGCATATTCTGCGCGCCTACGCCGATATTGGAAGCCATCAGCGTCTGGCTCACCGCTTCCAACGCGGTAGCGGTCGGACAAACCGCCAGCTCCATCGTCGTCACATCGGCCAGACTCACGCCTAACGCCACTGCCGTCTCGATAGCCTCGGCGACAGTCTTGTACATCTTCCAGTTCCCGGCGATAAATGGTTTACGTCCCATGAAAATTCTCCTTGTTTAGTCTTTCGTTAGTCAGTTAGTCTAATAGTCGTTAGTCTGATAGTCGTTAGTCTGATAGCCAAGATATATTTCGACTTCCTGACTACGGGACTTCCTGACTCTCGACTATCTGACTATCTGACTAAAGACTATTTATCTTGCAACGCTGCCACACCGGGCAGCACTTTGCCTTCGAGGAATTCCAGGCTCGCGCCGCCGCCAGTGGAGACGTGCGTCATCTTTGCCGCCACGCCCGCCTTCTTCACCGCCGAGGCCGAATCGCCGCCACCGATGATGGTCACAGCATCGAGCTCCGCCAGCGCCTCGGCGATAGCGAACGTACCCTTGGCAAAGTTCGGCATCTCGAACACACCCATCGGCCCGTTCCAGGCTACCGTCTTGGCCGTCGCCAGCACACCCTTGAACGCTTCCACCGTCGCCGGGCCGATGTCGAGGAAGCGCCAACCGGGTTCTACCGCATCCACGCCCACGATTTTGGTGTTCGCGGCATTATCGAACGCATCGGCGATGACCGCATCCACCGGCAACACCAGCTTGTCGCCAGATTCGGCCATCAGCGCGGCGGCAGTCTCCAGCACATCGTCTTCCACCAGCGAGTCGCCCATCTCCAGCCCTTGCGCCTTGAGGAAGGTGTTCGCCATCCCGCCACCGATGAGGACTTTGTCGGCCTTCGCCAGCATATTCTGGATCACGCCGATTTTGTCCGAAATTTTCGCGCCGCCCAGGATGACGACATAGGGATGCTCAGCCTCTTCCGTAGCCTTGCTGAGGAACTCGACCTCTTTCTCCATGAGGAAACCGGCCACGGTGGGCAAGAACTCCGCCACACCTACGGTGCTCGATTGCGCGCGGTGCGCCGTGCCGAACGCATCGTTCACGAACAGGTCGCCCAGCTGCGCCAGCTTCTCGGCGATTTCCCTGTCGTTCTTCGTCTCTTTCTTGTAGAAGCGGACGTTCTCCAGCAGCAGCACCGCGCCGGGTTCGAGCGCGGCGGCCAGCGCCTCCACCTCCTCGCCGATGCAGTCCGGCGCGAAAGCGACCGACTTGCCGAGCAGCTCGCCCAAACGCTCGGCCACAGGCTTGAGGCTGAACGCCTCCTCGTAGCCCGTCCCTGCCGGGCGGCCCAGGTGCGACATGAGCACGAGGCTCGCGCCCTGCTCTAAAATGTAGTTGATGGTGGGCAGCGTCGCCTTGATGCGCTTATCGTCACTAATCACGCCCTCTTTGATCGGCACGTTGAAATCCACACGCATGAGCACGCGCTTGCCTTGCAAATCCACATCACGGATGGTCTTTTTGTTCATAGTTCCTCCCGAAAAATCAGCATATCAAAAAATTTCAAATCAGCGAATCTCAAATCACAACACGGGGATCACCTTACTCCGCGCCGCTATAATCCAAAATCGCCAATCTAAAATCCAAAATCACAAAAGGAAGCTGGTCGCGTGAACTCCACAACCAGCTTCCAGTAACTAGATTCTAGCAACCAGCAACCAGATTACAATTTGCTGGCGAGAAGGGCGGCCAGGTCGGCAGTGCGGACGCTGTAACCCCACTCGTTATCGTACCAGGTCACAACCTTGATGAAGTCGCCTTCATTGCCCAGCACCATCGTGAAGGGCAGGTCAACGGAGGAGCTGTGCGGATCGCCCTTGTAGTCAATGCTCACCAGCGGCTCGTCCACAGCGGCCAGAATGCCCTTCATCGGACCGGCGGCAGCGTCGCGGAACGCCTGGCGCAGTTCTTCGGTGGTGGTGGATACCTCAATCTCCGCAGTGAAGTCCACAACCGAAACCGTCGGGGTGGGGACGCGCAGCGCGTAGCCGTCGAACTTACCCTTGAGTTCCGGGATCACCAGGGAGATGGCCTTGGCCGCGCCGGTGGTGGTGGGGATGATGCTCAGCGCAGCGGCGCGCGCGCGTCGCAGATCGCTGTGCGGCAGGTCGAGAATTTTCTGGTCATTGGTGTAAGCATGAATCGTCGTCATCAGCGCGCGCACGATCTTGAAGCGGTCGTTGACCACTTTCGCCGCCGGCGCAAGACAGTTGGTGGTGCAGGAGGCATTTGAGAGGACATGGTGGTTGGCCGGATCGTATAGATCATCATTCACGCCCAGCACTACGGTGAGGTCTTCACCCTGCGCTGGAGCAGAGATGATGACCTTCTTCGCGCCGCCGCGCGTGATGTGATTCTCCGCGCCCTGCACTTGTTTGCCCTTCTTATTCACCCCGTCTTTCTTGATGGTGAACAGGCCAGTGGATTCCACTACGATATCCACGCCATTATCGCCCCAGGGCAGCTTGCCGGGGTCGAATTCCTTGAAGACGCGCACGAGCTTGCCATCAATCAGCAGCCCATCATCTACCACTTCCACCACGCCGTTGAAACGCCCATAGTTGGAGTCATAGCGGAGCAGATGCGCCATCGTCTTGAGATCGCCGATGTCATTGATCGCCGCCACTTCGAGCGTGTCGGGGTAGTAATCACGGATAGCCTTGAGAACCTGGCGCCCGATGCGCCCAAAACCATTGATACCAACTTTTGTAACCATACGAAACTCCTTTCTTGACTAGAATTTTGAGAATCAGATTTACCTGGTACAGCGATCATGCAATCGCTGATAACACCACATCCCCTTTTACAAATCTGCCCATGCCAAATCCTCTTCGGGACGGTCCCAGTCACGTCGTAAAACAGCCTCAGATGCTAACATTGTCTGAAGAGCTTCTGAAAAACCTTCTTCACAGGCTAACAAATATGATACAAAGTCATAAACTACCGCGAGCTTATCGGTTGGTAGTTTTTGTAAGCGTTCAGTGATTTGAGGAATCGCCACCGATTGCATAGACCATCCTCCTTTACTCTATGAAATCCTACTTCAACAGCTCCATTATCACCCGCGCCAGCTTTTCGCTATCGTGTGCGCTGGGATGCGCGGTATCGCGTAAGTCCGCCCGGATGATGCGCAAGCCAGGACGCGGCTGGATATCCGGCGCAACCCAGTGCAGCCCCGGCGGGGGGGCATCAGTGGGTAGCGCGTTCACCACGATGATGGAAAGCCACCCCAAACCCAGGTGCGTCTCCAATGCTTGCAGATGCTGCTCGGCATCGTAGCCGTCGGTCTCGCCAGGCTGATTGGTGACATTGCACACATACACCTTTGGCGCCCGGCTAGCCCGGAGCGCCTGCGCGATGTCGGGGATTAGCAATGTGGGCAACAAACTGGTGTAGAGACTGCCCGGCCCAATCGTGATGACATCAGCATTCAACAAAGCACGCACGGCAGCGGGATAGGCCGGCGGCTGTTCCGGATCCAAAGTCACATTGATGATGCGCCCCTGCACCTCTGGAATGTGCGATTCCCCCCGCACGCGCGCGAGCCGACCATCGGGCAGTTGCACGTCCGCTGCGAGCGTGATAGCTTGCAAGGTACTGGGCAATACATGCCCCTGAATCGCCAGCACTCGGCTGGATTCTTCCAAGGCGCTCTCGAATGAGCCAGTAACGCCGGACATCGCACCGATAAAAAGGTTGCCGAAGTTGTGTCCTTCCAGGCCAGCTCCGCTGCTAAAGCGATACTGGAACAGCCGCGTGACCAGGGATTCGTCATCGGCGAGCGCAGCAATGCAGTTTCGCAAATCGCCCGGCGGCAAAATTCCTAGATCACGGCGCAGCCGCCCCGAAGAGCCTCCATCATCAGCAACAGTGACAATGGCCGTGAGATTACTGGAATAGTGTTTCAACCCACGCAACAGTGCGGTCATCCCATGCCCACCACCGAGGCTCACAATGTGTGGCCCACGACCACGGCGACGGTAGTTGTAGAGCAGTTCCGCGACTGGGAGCTGGGCATCCTGTACAAAGGGCGCTAACATCGCACGATTGAGTTGCCATAGCGCAAAGCTAATACTGCCAATACTTAGAGTCAAAATCAGCCCTGTACGCACTACACGCGGCAAGAATTGGAGGGTGAGATAGTAAAAGTACCACGGCAGAGGATAAAGCTCCCGCAACAAAACAGTGCCACCCAAGCCGAGCAGCCCGATTCCAAAGACCAATAGACCAAGCCAGCGTTTGACACCCAGGCCAGGCTGCAACCAGCGCAGATGGAGCTGCCAGGTGTTACGTTTTGTCTCGCCGTCCCTGCGCTTCATCCAATAAATTATACATTGATTGAAAAGGCGTGTCAATTACAGGCAAAGTAAAGGGTATAGGACAAATTATTGGGGAGTTTTCCCCCTATCCCCCTGCCCCCTTTC
>CAZDDI010000022.1:0-59032 GCA_964504195.1 uncultured Anaerolineales bacterium | reverse complement strand
TTTGTAAGAATGCCACACTTTCCTTATCCGTCAAATCGTCTCTGTTAAACTACTACGTCATTGCCTTTGATGACAATAGCGCAAAAGACGCCCTGTCAAAGCCGTCAATAGGCGGGTTTTGAGCATCCTACAGGGTTAGTTTTGCGGTACTGCCAATTTAGGCTCGTAGTGACGGCTTTAGCCGTTCGGGAAACCGCTTACCTTCAGTATCATAGAACGAGTAGTAATGCTATAATGAGTTATCAAGAAATCGGCCAGCAACAGCGCCGATAAGCACTCACGTTTCAAGTTTCACGGAGGCCACATTGCTAAAACACTCACCCTTCCTCACCCTCGAAGTCGGCTCCACCATCACCAAAGCCAACGCTTTCACCCTGAACGGCGGATGCTTCGTGCATCAGGCGCAGGGCTTCGCGCCCACGAGCATCGCCGCCGGGGATGTGGGCCTCGGCGTGGAGCAGGCCATTGCTGATCTGGAATCGCACTTTGGCCCGCTGCCCGCCGAGCGCGAGACCTTCGTGAACAGCTCGGCGGCGGGCGGCTTGCGGATGACCGTCCACGGGCTGACCTACAACATGACGGCCCGCGCCGCGCGCGAGGCTGCGCTGGGTGCCGGGGGCATCGTCAAATTCATCACGGCGGGCGCGCTCGGCCCTTACGATTTGGACGAAATCCGCGAGATTCGCCCCAATATCATCCTCCTCGCGGGCGGCGTGGATTACGGCGAGAAAACCACTGTGCTGCAAAACGCCGAGCAGCTCGCGGCGTTGCGGCTGGGCGTGCCGGTGGTCTACGCCGGCAACATTGCCATCCGCAAGCACATTCAGCGCATCTTCGCCGAGGCCGGTGTGGAACTGCTACTGGCCGATAACGTCTTCCCCGAAGTGGACGTGCTCAACATCGAGCCGCTGCGCAAGGTGATCCATGAGGTCTTCAATGAGCATATCATCCATGCGCCGGGGATGGCCCGGCTGGGTGAGCTCACGCACTGGGGCATCCTCCCCACGCCGGGCGCGGTGCTGCGTGGCGCGGAGCTCTTCGCCGAGGCGCTGGGCGATTGCTTGATCTTCGACGTGGGCGGCGCAACGACGGACGTGCATAGCATCAGCGAGGGCAGCCCGGAGTGGGCCGCGCGCATGGTGGAGCCGGAGCCGCGCGCCAAGCGCACGGTCGAGGGCGATCTGGGTGTGTTTGTCAATGCGCACAACATCGTGGAACTACAAAACGACCCGGAATGGGAAGCCCGTCTCGCTGAGTTACAAGCTATCCCTACCACCGAGCGCGAGAAAGAGCTTACCCGCTGGCTCTGCACCCAGGCTGTCGAGATAGGCGCACGGCGGCACGCGGGCATTGTCACCGATCTCTACACGCCCACCGGCAAGAAGCAAATCGTCAAGGGCAAAGACCTCACGGCGGTTAAATGGATTATCGGTACGGGCGGCGCGCTCACCCGCGTGGCGGGCGGCGCGGAAATTCTGAGCCGCATCCGCACGGGGCCGGGCAAGTACCTCCTGCCGCGCCCCGACGCGCAGCTGCTCATGGATCGGGACTATCGCTTCTCCGCGCTTGGCACGCTCGCCCAGGCATACCCGGAGGAGGTCAAAGAGACGTTCCGGCGGTGGGTGGTGAGTGAAATTCATCCAGTATAACGCTTGACGTTTAACGCGATACGTTATACAATAAAGCTATGATCAAGACGTTCAGAGACGCAGAGACTGAAAAGGTTTTCCGTCGCCAGGTTTCGCGCAAATTGCCCCCTACGATCCAACAAACCGCGTTGCGTAAACTGCGTATGCTGAACAACGCTGCTGTATTGGAGGATTTACGCATTCCGCCCGCAAATCGGCTGGAGAAATTATCCGGTAATAGAGCCGGGCAGTATAGTATTCGCATCAACAATCAGTGGCGAATATGCTTTGAATGGCGAGACAACAATGCCTACGATGTTGAAATCACGGATTATCATTAGCGAGGTGAACCATGACTGAATTACTGGCCCCAATTCATCCGGGTGAAGTGTTGCTGGAGGAGTTCCTGAAGCCGATGGGCATCAGTCAAAACCACTTGGCGTTGAAAATGAGCGTGCCCGCGCGGCGCATCAATGAGATTGTGCTGGGCAAGCGGCGCATCACAGCGGATACAGCTTTACGTCTGGCAAAGGCCTTCGGCACATCCGCGAAATTCTGGCTTGGCTTGCAGATGGATTACGATCTCGATGTAGCCGCAGATGCGTTGGGCGTGCGCCTTGACCGTGAAGTGATGGCGTTTGTTGTGACTGGATAAATGCTGATGTGATCGTGTTGTGAGAAATAAAGATTGCACCAGTTTGACTATGTGACTGACGACTAAGCGACTATTGCAGGAGGTTCTATGCCCAACTTTACCCCCCGACTTGAAATTTATCCCCAACGCATCGCGGAGAACGCGCGCGCGATTCTGGCGCTCTGCCACAGTCACGGCATCCAGGTGGCCGCCGTGACCAAAGTGACCGCCGCGCATCCGGCGGTGGCGCAGACGCTCGCTGAGGCCGGCGCGGATCTGTTGGCCGATTCGCGCATCGAGAACCTGCAAGCCATCCGGCGGATGGGCATCGCGCTCCCGCTGATGCTGCTCCGCATCCCCGCGCCCAGCCAGGCCAGCGACGTGGTGCGCTGGAGCGATGTCTCGCTCAACTCCTCCACCGCCACGCTGCGATTGCTCTCGCAGGCCGCCGGATTCCACGGTGTGCGGCACCAGGTCATCTTCATGGTGGACTTGGGCGATTTGCGCGAAGGGATCTGGCCTGACCGTGCCGTGGACGCGCTCCGTGAGACGGCGACGCTGCCGCACCTGGAGCTTATCGGGCTGGGGTGCAACCTCGCCTGCTACGGCGGCGTGATTCCCACCACCGCGAAGATGCAGCAACTCATTGACTTGCGCGCCGTCTGCCGCGAGGCCACCGACCTGGAACTGCCCGTGCTCTGCGGCGGAAACAGCGCCAATCTGCCCCTGCTCGCCGCCGGGGGGATGCCGCCGGAGATCAACCTGCTGCGCATCGGCGAGACGCTGCTGCTGGGCTGTAGCGTGATTGATCGCTCGCCCTGGCCCGGCACGCGGCAGGATGCGTTTCGCGTGGTAGGCGAGGTGGTGGAGCTCGAGCGCAAGCCCTCCGTTCCCATCGGCGAGCGCGGACAGGACGCCTTCGGCGGGACGCCGGAGTTCGTGGATCGCGGCATCCGCCAGCGCGCCATCTGCAACCTGGGGCGGCAGGACGTGGTGGTGGACAACCTCACGCCCGAAGACCCCGGCATCATCGTGCTGGGCGGCAGCAGCGACCACCTCATCCTCGACGTGGAGGACGCGCAGCAGGCCGTCACCCTCGGCGCGGAAATCACCTTCACCCCCGGCTACGGCGCGTTGCTCGCAGCCAGCACCTCGGCCTACATGCAGAAGGTGGTTGTCAAGGGGTAGGATTCGACATTGTGGCATTTCAGACTACAAGACTATCCGACTAAGGACTAACAGACTATATGCTCTACCAAACGCACGCGCGCATTCACTTACAGAACATTCGCTTCAACATCGAGGGCATCCGGCAGGCGATAGGGCCGGAGCGGAAAATCCTCATCGCGGTGAAAGCCAACGGCTACGGCCACGGCGCGGTGGAAGTCTCCCGCATGGCCGAGCGCAGCGGTGTGGAATGGCTGGGCGTCGCCACCGTGCCGGAGGGCCTGCAACTGCGCGCCGCCGGGATTCGGCTACCCATCCTCAAGCTGAGCCACGCCTTCCCGGAGGAGATGGCGGCGGCGGTGGAGAACGCCCTCACGCTGACAGTGTGCGACCGCGCGACCACCGACGCGCTCGAAAGCGTCTGCCGGGCGGCGGGCCGCGCGGCGAATGTTCACATCAAAATTGATACCGGCATGGGGCGGATTGGCGTCGCGCCGGACGAGGCGCCCGCGCTGGCGGAGCACATCGAGCGCGCCTGCCCCCACCTGCGGCTGGAGGGGCTGTTCACGCACCTGCCGGTGAGCGATGCGGGCGATCCCGCCTACACGCAGGCGCAAATCGCGCGCTTCAAAGCGGTGGTGGATGCCATCCACGCGGCCATCGGGCGGCGCACCGCCCTGGTGCATTGCTCCAACTCCGGCGCGGTGCTGGCCCATCCGCAGGGCTGGCTCGACATGGTGCGCCCCGGTATCATGATCTACGGCTTCCGCCCGGATGCGGAGACGCCCGCCACCATCCCGCTCAAGCCGGGCTTGAGCTTCCTCACGCGGATTTCGTTCCTCAAGCAGGTGGAGGCGGGCACGAGCATCGGCTACGGGCGCATGTGGAGCGCGCCGGAGCGGACGTGGATCGCCACCATCCCCGCCGGGTACGCCGATGGCTTCAACCGGCTCTTCTCCAACAGCGGGCGCGTGCTGATTGGCGGGCGCAGCTACCCCATCGTCGGGCGCGTGTGCATGGATCAGAGCATGGTGAATCTAGGGCCGGAGACGCCCGCGCGCGTGGGGGATGAGGTGGTGCTGATCGGCAAGAGCGGCGACGAGGAGATCACCGTCTACGAGTGGGCGGAGCAGCTGCGGACGATCACCTACGAGGTGACGTGCCAGATCAACGCCCGTGTGCCGCGCGTGTATGAAACGTAGGGGCGGACGGCCGCCCCTACAACCAAAAACCTGACAGGTCTCGGAAGACCTGTCAGGTTTGCGATCGCATTTAACGCTCAAAGCCCCGTCTCGGGGCGGCTTGGGCGCAAATAAGCCATTTGCAAACTGGTATTTCATCCCTGAACCGCCCCCGGGACGGGGGCTTGGAGCAGTATGAAACGTAGTAGGGGCGGACGGCCGTCCGCCCCTACTACCATGAAAACAAAAAACCTGGCAGGTCTTCCCAGACCTGCCAGGTTTGCGTAGGGGCGACGCAATCGCATTTAACGCTCAAAGCCCCGTCTCGGGGCGGCTTGGACGCAAATAAACCATTTGCAAACTGGTATTTCATCCCTGAACCGCCCCCGGGACGGGGGCTTGGAGCAGTATGAAACGTAGGGGCGGACGGCCGTCCGCCCCTACAACCATGAAAACAAAAAACCTGGCAGGTCTGCGTAGGGGCGAGGCAATGCCTCGCCCCTACGATGCGACTATTTATTCCCCTTGTCCCCACGCGGCGGGGACGCGCCGCCCGCATGGGCGGCCATGAAGCGCTGCAACAATCCCATGAGGAGCGCTTCTTCCGCGAGGCCCTGCGATTGGAGCTCCCGCAGGGCGGATTGACCCGGCGGGGTGGCGAGCCACGCTTCGAGCGCGGCCATGAGTGCGCGAGCCTGCGCTTCTTGATCGGGAGAGATCTCCGGCGGCGCGGCGTCCATTCGTGCATTCGTGTCCGATTCGTGGACGGCCTGCACCCCGCCCGCCAGGGCTTCCAGAGCCTTGTGGAGCAGCAGGTATTGCGCCGCTGGAATGCTCAATTCATCCGCAAGGGCGTCCAGATCGCGTTCGCCCGCGAGCAGGCGGCGAATAGCTTCCGGCATGGCGTGCCAAGCCAAGCCACCTGCCAGCATTTGAGGATACAATTGCTCCAACGCCTCTAACACCGCCGGGTCGCCTTGGATGCCTCCGATGATAGCTCGTACTAGACCTCCAAACGGCCGCGAGAGATTGGCCCAGTGACCGGGGAAGGCAACGAAGGCGGCACGTTCCTTGCGGCACCATTCGTGGGCGGCGGCAGGGTTGCCCTGTATTTCGGCGATACCCGCAAGAATGCCATAGGTCGTCCAAATTTCATTGGATACGTCAAGAACCACCGTTTCGCGGATTTGCACGGCCTGCCGCGCCAGCGATTCTGCCTCAGCGAGCAGTTCGCCAGTCTTGGCGGTGCCAGGTGTGGACGCTCCCAGCAGCAGACCCACTGGAGGCGGGTTGCCGTACTCGCCCCGCGCGGCGGCGAGCAGCAGGTAGGCAAGGTTGTTAGCAACAACGGCTACTTCACGCAACTGTCCGGACGCCTGGAAATCTGCCAACGCCCGACGACACCAGCGGGCGGCATCGGCGGGCCGCCCGGTTATTGCTGCGATCGCTGCCAGCTGGTTGGCGGTTTGCGCGGCCCCAGCCAAATTACCTAGGACTTCTTCCAACTGCAAACTACTCTGGTATGCCTCCTCCGCCTGATACAAGAGCTGGTTGCTGGAAGCTGATTGCTGATTGCTTTCCGCTTGAGGCTTGTGATTTGCAGCCATTTGATACGTCATCCCCAATTGATGCCAGCTGATGGCCTCGTGATGCGGTTCGCCCATGTTGTGAAAACGCTGAATGGCATCACAGAACAGCCGCTCCGCCTCGGCGAAGTTGTTCTCTTCCAGTGCCAGCGTTCCGAGCTGACCCAAAACCACTGCTCCGTTGCGTCCATCGCCTAACGCCGCAACTATTTCCAGTGCCGCCTCGTAATGCTCCCGCGCCTCCGCGTAACGGTTCTGAAACATCAACACATCCGCGAGGTCGGTGTGGACACCACCGGTTTCACCCTGAATAGCGGTTTCTGTTACCGTAGTCTGTAGTTCGTAATCCGTAGTCGCAAAAGCGAGCGATGCAAGTACATCCAGTGCTTGCTGGTACACCGCTTCCGCCTCACCCACGCGCCCCTGCCCCATCAGGCTACGGCCCAGGCGATGTAAAATTTGGGCGCGGTCATAGCCAAATTCGATGGAGTTTTCGGAGTAGACGTAGTCCGTAGTGCATACTGCGTAATCTGTCTCGTCCATCCGGGCCAGCAGCCCGCGGAACACGGCCTCCGCCTCGCGTGCGCGCCCCGCATCCAGCAGCATCTGCCCCTGGCGGCTCTGCAACAGGTACTCGGTTTTGGTGAACGGCTCAACGGCTGAAGGTTGACCGGAGACCGATGACCGATGACCGGTTATTCCCTCCGGTCGTCCGGCGAAGGCGCGCGCCACCTCCCCCATCAGCACCTCCCGCTCGCGCCAGCGGCCAAAGACGTTCAGGAAGCGCTCGACGCACTCGGCGAAAGTCACGGCGGTCGCCATGTCGCCGGCTGCGAGGGTAAGCGTGACGCCCCGGCGCAGGTTGGGCAGCTCGCGCTGCGCCACGGCGCGCGTGGTCTGGGGGGCGCGGCTGTCGTTGTGGTAGAGATGGTTGGCGAGCCGGTGATACGCCTGCCGGTAGGCGGTTTCCAACGCGGCGAGCGTGTCCGCATCCAGGCGACGGCGCAGCGCGCGCGCGAGCGTCGGGTGGAAGCGCAGGAAGTGGCCACCAAAGGCCCCTTCTGCTGTCTCAATGCTAAACGGCGATTCCATTTCCGCCATCGCCAGCCCGGCGCGGAGCAGTTCGGCCCGCGCGGGCCGCCACTCGGAGGGCTTGAGGCCCGTCACCATCAGAATCACAAATTCCAACGCCCCGCCCTCGAAAACGCCGAGCGCGGCGATGCGCGCCCGCGCCGCTTCGCTCAGCCGGTCGAGCGAGAAGCGCAGGCTCACCTCCAGGCTCTCGTTGCGCGCCTGGCCTTCGGCAAAGCCGGGGTAGAGGTCCTCGAAGCGGTCAATGACGGTCTGCACGCTGGGGTAGTCCTGAAGGTGCGGGGTGACGAGCTGGATGGAGAGGGGGTGCCCGCCAAGGAAGTCGAGCAGCCGCTCCAGGTCGAGCCGGGGCGGGCGGGGGTGCGAGAGCGCGTCGAGGATGTTGCCCGCCAGCTCCAGCGCCTCCCAGTGGGTGAGGCCCTCCAGCGGGAGCAGCGCGGTCGTTTGGCCGGGGCGGAAGGCGGGGTGGGGGAGGTCGTCGGGGTCGAGGTTGCGGGTGGTCACTAAAAGTCGGGTAGTCGAGTAGTCGTTAGTCGGAGAGTCTTTAGTCGGAGAGACGAGGGCGGCGGCGAGGTCGAGGAGAGCGGTGAGGTCGGCTTCGGGGAGGGCGGCGTGGGAACCGGGGAGGACGCTCTCGAAGTTGTCCCAGATCAGCAGAGTGGGGGCCTCCGCCAGGGCGCGGCGCAGCGCGGGGAGGCGCTCGGCCTCGCCCAGCGAAGAGAAATCCTGGCCCACCAGCAGGCGGCCCAGCTGCGTGAGCGCGGCATCCGCGGCGTAGCCCGGTTCAAACGAGAGGAAGACGGCGCGGGCGAAGCGGCCCTTTTGCGTGAGCCAATCCGCAGCCTCGGCGGCGAGCGCGGTCTTCCCCTGCCCGCCGAAGGCGTGCAACACCACGATGCGCCGTTCCGCCAGCAGCCGCTCCAAGCGCCACAGCTCGCGCGCCCGCCCGATGAAGCCGTAGCGCGGTTGGGGGAAGTCGCCGAGAAGGGAGTGATGGGGTGAGGGGGTGACGGGGTGAGTGGGAGTGGAGACAGCGGGCGCGCAAAGAATGTCGAAAGGGAGGCCGAGGGCGCGTTCGCAGAGGGCGTTCAGCTCACGGAGGATGGCGCTGCGCTCGGCGCGGCGGGTCTCCGTGTCGCCATCCACGCGGGCAAAGCGGAGGTTCTCCCGCAGGCGCGCTTCCAGCGTCCGCGCGTCCACTTCCAGCGCCTCGCCCGCCAGCTGCGGCAACATCCGCCCCAAGCCTGCCTCGTAAACCGCAAACGGATCGCTTTTCCGCTCACCCGCCTTTTCGCTTTCTCGCTCCTTTGCGTCTTTGCCCCCTTGCGCCTTTGCGTTGAAAAACGGAGACGGATCCGCCGCCTGCTGATAGAGCGCGGGCAGGAACCAATCGCGCAGGGAGATGGGGCGGTCGGAGCCGTCGGGATGGTGCAGGACGAAGCGGCCCGTCTCGGCGAGCAGGTCGTAGCGTCCGGCGTCCACCGCCTGCCCGATGCTGCTCCCCTCCGCCAGCGCGGTGTAGAAGGCGGCGAAGAATTGCTTGCTGGCCGCCACGAGGATGCTGTACTGCATCGCCACCACGCTGCCCACCCCGGCGCGGATCAACCGCTGCGCCACGCTGCTGTAGGGGTCGGGCGCGTCGCCGTGCGCCGATTGGCAGGCATCCAGAATCATCAGGGGGATGCCGGCGCGGGCGAGCAGATTGCCCAGCTGGTCGGCATCCACCCGATCGGGCTTGCCGGTTTTGTCCTCGAAGAGCAGGTATCCCAGGCCGCGCGCCTGTGAATAGACGCCGTGCCCGTCGAAGTGGACGATGTGGACGGGCGGGGCGTGCCGCGCGTTGAGGCGGTCGGTGAGCGACTTGAGCGTCCCGGCGGGCAGGAATTCCACGGCCACGGCGTTGCCCAGGGGCTTGACCGCCTCCAGGAGCGCCTGGCCGCTGGCGCGGGGATCAATGAAGCTCGCGCCGTCGCCTTCGGGGCGGGCAATCACCAGCAGCACGCGGACGGGCAGCTCGAAGGCGCGGGGGCGCGCGGCGGCGACCTTGTGCAACCGTCGCCGGAAGCCGATGCCCAGCGCGAAGAGGTGCCCCTCCTCATCGGCGAGGAGCTCCCAGGGCAGGCGCAGCACGGGCGATTCGGTGCAATCGAGCGTGACGAGGCGCGGGCGGTCGGGCTCGTGCAGGCGGAACTGCGTCCACACGCGGGCGGCCTCGGTCGCGGTGAAAACCGCAGCGAAGAGCGCGCGGCCCCAGCCTTCCAGCTGATTGGCGACGCGCGCGGCACGTTCCTCCTCGCCCACGGGCCAGCGGATGTACTGCTCCAGATACCAGCGGAGCTCGTCGAGGATAGCGTCATCCAGCGGCAGGGCGAAAGGGAAAGGGCCGGCATCCGTGCCGAGCTCGTGACAGTCCACGCGGGCGGTGTAGGCGTCCCCCTGCGGGGCGATGGTCAAGCGCAGTTCCAACGGTTCGGACATGAGAGCCTCCTGGCATGGGGTAGGACGGGTTGGCAACCCGTCCTACATATTGTTATACAGTCGGCGGAGATGTCAATAAAGGATTGCAGTCAGGTTTGCGTAGGGGCGGACGGCCGTCCGCCCCTTCTACAATTCTAAACACCGCCTTCACCAAATCTTAACCGGCCTCTGGTAAACTATAGTTGTAAAAGGGGAAGCAATTCCTACAGCTTTAGATACCAGGGAGGTATGCGATGAAAAGCAAACGATGGTTGGCGATGGGGTTGGCAATCGCGTTGTTCGTGACGGTGGGGTTGGCGCTCAGTGGCGCACCGGCGGTCAATGCGCAGGGCGGCGGGCCGTTTGGCCCATTCAAGACGATTGATAAGGACGCGCTGCTGGCTGAGGAGCTCGGCGTGACCGTCCCGGCGCTGCAAGCGGCCCGCGAGCGCGCGCACGCCCGCGCGATGGAGCAAGCCCTGGATGAGGGCCTCATCACGGAAGAGCAGGCCGAGCGGATGCAGGTACGGCGCGCGCTACAAGCCTACCTCGATCCGCGTGTGCTGACGGCGACGGCGTTGGGCATCGAAGAGGCGGAACTCGCTGAAAAGCGGCTGCCGGAATGGCTCGATGAGCTGGGACTGGATCGCGCCACATTCCAGACGCAGATGCAGGCGGCGCATGAGGCAGCAGTGGCCCAGGCCGTAGCCGATGGCGTCATCACGCAAGAGCAGGCCGATGCACTGCCGCAGGGGCAAGGCATGATGGGCCGGATGCGCGGTAATATGGGCGGGCCTGGCGCCCCCGGCATGATGCGCAATCAGGGGAATAGGGGCGGCAACTGCAATCCCTAAGGCACGCACAGTAGCAGCATAATCAAGCGCCCCCAACTACAGGTTGGGGGCGCTTCGCGTTCAGCGTAAATGCACGGGATACCGGCTACGAAGCCGCCCTCCACCACGTTTACCCCACCCCAACGGGAAACCTTCGACCGTGACCAACACAAAGCCAGGCGGGCCGTCATCGGGCCAGAAGCCACCCGCGAGAAAGGCTCTGAGGCGTTCATCATCCACGGCAAGTGTCTCGGTTTGGCGCGCGGCGTCCGGCACGAGCGCCATCGCCAGGGCATGGTTGGGATTGACCTGCCCGTGTCGCAGCGTGCCCACCCACCAGCCGAGCCGTAGTACCCGCAATCGTTCGCGCAACGGTGGCGAGAGTGGCGTAATATAGAGCTGATCGTCTTTGGTAAGGGTCAGCCCGGCCTCTGGCGGTGGTTCGACCAGCGCCTCACCTACGCCTTCACGGTAAAGCCGGAGCACGCGCCCCGGCACATCGCAATCCTCCCAGATGACCGGTAGATCGGTGGGCGCTGTGCCGCGCCGGCGTAGCAGCGCGTAGAAGTGCCCGTGACCCGGCCCTTGATGCGGCCAGAAGCGGCCCACGCGCGCGAGTTCCGGCGGAGCGTCTATCCACTCCGGACGGCCCGAATGCAATCCCGGCAGCGCAGGCAAATCAGCAACCTCAAAATCCCCACGTGTAGCGAGGAACGCAGCAATCACGCCCTCATCCTCTTCCGGCGCGAAGGTGCAGGTACCGTAGAGCAGCCGTCCGCCAGGGCGCACGAGCGCGGCGGCCTGCTCCAGAATCGCCAGCTGCCGCCGGGCGTTGCCTTGCACCACCGCCACGCTCCAATCGCGCGCAGCGAGCGAATCCCGCGAGAACGTGCCTTCGCCGGAGCAGGGCGCATCCACCAGCACCGCATCGAAATAGCCGGGCCACCGTTGCGCCAACCGCTCCGGCGTCTCATTGGTCACGAGCGCGTTGGTCACGCCCAGGCGCTCCAGGTTCATCGCCAGCACCGGCGCGCGGTTGCGCGCCACCTCGTTGGCGACCAGCACGCCCTGATTCTGCATCCGTGCGGCAAGGTGCGTAGCCTTGCCCCCCGGCGCGGCGGCGAGATCGAGCACCCACTCGCCGGGTTGCGGATCGAGCAGCACGCCCGCCGCCATCGCGCTGGGGTCCTGCATATAGTAGACACCGGCAGTGTGATAAGGATGTGCGCCAGCAGCAGCATCCTCGATTTGCAGCCAGCGGCCTTCGGGACACCAGGGGATAGGCGCGGTCTCCCAGGGCAACCGCGCCGCCAGCACAGCGGGCGCGGCGCGCAGGGCATTGAGGCGCAAGCCGATATCGCGTTTGGCGAGCGCAGCGAAGAACGCGGGCGCTTCGGCATCCAACCAGCCGCTCATGCGGCGGATAAATTCATCGGGCCAATTTTCGCTAGTCATCACAACCTCAATAAAAAAAATAATGCGTAATACGCTGTTAAACGTATTACGCATTACGCATTACAGTTTAGAACTACTCTTTCTCGTAAGGCACACCATCAGCGGCGGGGGCGTTGGCGCGGCCTACGACGCCGGCCAACACGATCATCGTCGCCAGATAGGGGGCCATCAACAAGAACTGCGAGGGAATCGGCACACGCAGAATCGCCAGATTGGTCTGGAGCGAGTCCGCAAAGCCGAAGATGAGCGACGCACCCAACGCGCCGCCGGGCATCCACTTGCCGAAGATCATCGCGGCCAGGCCGATGAAGCCGCGCCCGGCGGTCATCAACTCATCGAAGCGCGGCACGGAGCTCAGCACCAGGTAAGCACCACCCAGCCCGGCGACCATCCCGCCGAGGATAGTATTGACGTAGCGGATGAGGAACACGTTGACGCCCAGCGTATCCGCCGCGCGCGGCTTCTCACCTACCGCGATCGTCCGCAACCCCCAACGGGTGTGGAAGAGCATAACGTGAATCACAACCACCAGGATCAGGGTCAAATACACCGGGAAGGTGTTATTGAAGAACACCGGCCCTAGCACCGGTAAGCGGCTCAAGAGAGGGATGGAAATGGTAGGGAAGGTTGGCGGGTTATTGAGTGTGGCACTGCCCTGGAGATAACGGGAGCTGAAGTAACTGGTCAACCCGGTCGCCAGGATGTTGATGGCTGTGCCAGCGATGATTTGGTTCACCTTGTATTTGATCGCCAACACCGCCAGCAACGCGCCCATCAGCCCGCCAGCCAGCAAGGCCGCGATCAGCCCGCCCCACGCGCTCTGGGTCACGCTGCCCATCAGCGCCGCCATAAACGCGCCGGAGAGCATCATGCCCTCGATGCCAATGTTGATGATGGCGCAGCGCTCGCACATCACGCCGCTGAGCGCGGCGCAAACGATGGGCACAGCGCGCAATAACGTGGATTGTAACATGCCAGTCATATTCATCGAAGCATCCCGCGCCGCCCAGGTAAGGAAGGTAAGGATGAAGAGTGTGACCACCACGCCCAATATCATGTAGGCGCGTTTGAAGCCACGCGCTAGCTGCACACCGCCCAAAACCGCCATAATCAGTACCATCGCATACAATCCGAAGGCCGTATTGAACCTGATGCTACCAATAGGCCAAACGTCTGTCATGCGCGGCAAATCGAGCGCAAAGGTTGTGACTTGCTCACCGCTGACACCAGGGATAAACAACAGGATCGCAAGCAGGGCAAACACGAGGAATGCAATGCCCATCGTCTGCGCCCGGCGCTTGGTTTCTCGTAGCAAACCTGCACTGGTTTCTTCCATGATACGGCCTCCTTATACCTGACCCCACCCGCGCGTCAGGACGATTTCATCGCCCGTATCGGTTTCGCGCAAGCGGTAGAGTGAACGGATGATCGCGGGGGCCGCGATGAAGATAATGATTAAACCCTGCAAAATTGCCGTGATGTCTAGTGGCACGCGCGCCACACCCTGCATGTTGCGCGCACCCGCGCGCAACGCGCCAAACAGGAGCGAGGCCAGCACGACGCCCATCGGATGGCTATTGCCTAACAGGGCCAGCGCAATCGCATCAAAGCCGTAACCGGCGGAAAAGGCATTGGGCATGAACCGCAGCACCCCCAGGATGTCGGTCACGCCCGCCAGAGCCGCCAACCCGCCGCTAATAACCATCGTCAACACAATGGTCTTGGAAACGCTCATGCCGGCATATTTGGCCGCGCGCGGGTTCTGCCCCACCGTGCGGATTTCATAGCCCAGCGTGGTCTTGAAGAGCAGCCAGTAGACGAACCAGGCCGCCAACAACGCCATGATGAAGCCCATGTTGAAGCGGATTTCCGAATTGGAGGGGAAGAACTGCGGTAAATGCGCCGAAGTTTCGATGAATGGACTCACCGGACGCCCATCACCACGTGACAACGGCCCGCCTACATCTAGCATGAAATCCGCGATCCGAATGGCGATGTAGTTCATCATAATCGTATTGATGACTTCATGCGCTCCAGTCTTGGCCTTGAGCAGACCCGGAATAGCCGCCCACAGCGCCCCACCCGCCACTCCCGCGATAATCGCTACCGGCAGATGGATGAACCAGGGCATACCCTTGAGCGCAAATCCCACAAAGACTGTGGTCAACCCAGAAATGAAATACTGTCCCTCTGCGCCGATGTTGAACAGGCCACCGCGAAACCCTACCGCGACGGCTAACCCGGCGAAGATGTAAGGCGTGGTATAGCGCAAGGTCTCGGTAATGGGGTACAACGACCGTAACCAACGCGTCCCATCGCCAGTGGAAATCCACTCGCCCAAACCCTGAATCATGCGTTGCGGGTCACCGAACGCACCCATAAAAAACGCGCCGTATGCCACCCAGATCACCTCGAAGCTACGTCCAATAGCTGCGACCAGGCCGCGCGTCTGCAACGTCTCATACACCGATTCATTGGTGGTGATGATAACAATCGCGCCCAAGATCATTGCTGTGACAATTGCCAACAGCGGTACAAGAAGCCCTCGCAAGGGAGAAGCCTTCTTATGCGGTGCTTCTTGTGTAGGGGTTGCTGTTTGCTCGTTCATACTGCCTCCTGAATCGGTGTGGATGTTTCGGGAGTGACTCCGGCCATCAACAGGCCGATTTCTTCTTTGGTCGCACCTTCTGCCGGAAGTATTGCCATGATTCTACCTTCAAACATAACCATAATGCGATCTGCCAGTGACATAACTTCATCGAGTTCTGCCGAGACAACGAAGACGGCTGCGCCCTCATCGCGTTTGCGCACCAGCTGCGAGTGGATGTACTCAATCGAGCCAACATCCAACCCGCGCGTAGGCTGTGAAGCAATTGTCAACTTGACTGGGCGGCTCAACTCGCGAGCCACGATGACTTTCTGTTGATTGCCGCCGGAAAGGCTGCCCGCCGAAGTTTGGATACTGGGTGTGCGCACATCGTATTCGGCTACCAACCGCTCAGCGCGCTCTTTGATCGCCTGTTCCTGCAACATCAGCCCTTGAGCTACCGGTGGCAAGTAATAGGTATTCAAGATCATGTTATCGGTGATAGGATAGCTCAGCACCAGCCCGTCACGCTGGCGATCTTCCGGCACATGCCCCGTGCCCATTTCGGTAATGATACGCGGGTTGGCATGCGTGATATCCTGCCCCAACAAAGTGATCTTCCCATCCACCGGTTGGCGCAGGCCCGTCATCGCTTCCACCAGCTCCGTTTGACCGTTGCCCTGTACCCCGGCCACGCCGACAATTTCGCCAGCGCGCACTTCGAACGAGATACCACGCACCGCTAGCTGATGGCGGTCGCTCATCACCTCGAGATTTTCCACTGCAAGGACTACGTCGGTGGGCTGAGCTGGCTCCTTGGGAACACTCAGGATAACCTCGCGTCCTACCATCAACGAGGCCAACGTGCGTTCGTTGCTGGTAGCCGGGTCAGCAGTACCTACCATGCGCCCGCCGCGCAACACGGCAATGCTATCCGAAATCTCCAACACTTCCTTCAGCTTGTGGCTGATGAAGATGATGGATTTGCCATCAGCAAGCAACGTGCGGATAATCTTGAAAAGTCCTTCAACCTCTTGGGGGGTCAAGACAGCGGTTGGTTCGTCGAGAATCAGAATATCGGCATTGCGGTAGAGCAGTTTGATAATTTCCACACGCTGCTGGATACCGACAGGCAATTCGCCCACCAGCGCGTGCGGTTCCACATCCAGACCGTACTGCTCAGAGATAGCTCGGATCCGTTCCGCAGCAGATTTTCGATCCAGAAACAGCCCGTGCCGGATAGATTCCATCCCCAACATAACGTTCTCGGTCACAGTGAGCACCGGGACGAGCATAAAGTGCTGATGCACCATGCCGATGCCCATCGCAATCGCATCCCCCGGCCCGTTGATGGTCACTTGCTTGCCACGGATGTAGATTTCGCCTTCTTCGGGCGCATACAGGCCATAGAGGATGTTCATAAGCGTGCTTTTCCCGGCCCCGTTCTCGCCCAACAACGTCAACACTTCCCCTTCGTTCAAGGTCAGGTCAATGTGATCGTTAGCAAGCACGCCGGGAAAGCGTTTGGTGATTCCCTTTAACTCTAAAACTGGGGGCATAGAGACCTCCTTAGAAAATCTGCAAATCAATAAATCTCAAATCTATTTAGCAAGTGTAACGCAATCTTTAGTTCGCTCTGCTCAGAAAGTGTGAAGGCGAGGGGCAAAAACATCTCTGTTTTTGAAACATGAAACGTGAAACGTGAGGGGATTCACGTTTCACGTTTCATGTGCTACCAGCAACAATGCTGAAAAATAATGCCATGATAAAAAGGTAAGGGCAAGGCGCACAGGCCGCCTTGCCCTTAGAAAACAGATTACTGCCCCAGGCCGGAGATGTAGGCATTCCAACCGGTGTCAATGCTACCGGAGATGATGTCTGCCTTGACCGTCTCGAGCTCATTGATCACGTCCTGCGACACTGCGCCAGCAGCGATCTTGCCCAGACCCACGCCACCATTCTCCAGCGTGCCGAGGTAATTTTCGCCATTGAAACCGCTAAAGTTGTCGCTTGCCACCAACTTGATGCTGTCGTAAACAGCTATATCCATATTCTTCATCACGCTGGTGAGAACCACATTGGCGTACTCAGCAGCACTGACGGTCCAATCGGTGTCCACACCGACAATCCAGGCGTTGCCGTGCTCGCGCACAGCCTGCGCCGAGCCAAGGCCCACAGGACCAGCAACGGGCATGATGATGTCGGCGCCTTCATTCATGAAGGTGTCAGCAATGCGGCGACCGTCATCGGTGGACTCGAAGTTACCCGCGAACACGCCATTATTAGCAGCGGTGTCCCAACCGAGCACTTCCACGTTGGTGCCGTGTTGCTGGTTGTAGTACTTCACACCATACTCGAAACCAACCATGAAGATGACCACTGGGGGAATGTTGATGCCGCCGAAGGTGGCAACTTTACCGGTCTGGGTGGCGCCTGCCGCCACATACCCGGCCAGGAACCCGGCTTGATCAGTGGAGAAAGTAAGACCGCGAACATTGTTACCCAGGGAATTATTATCCACGATGGCGAAGTTGGTGTCCGGATAGCGCCCAGCGAAGTCAGCCGTATCATCAGCCAGCAAAAAGCCGACGGTGACGATCAGATCGGTGTCCTGATTGATGTATTGCGTGATGTTGGTCGCATAGTCAGTCTGCTGCTGCGATTCGAGGTAGGAACCCTCTACACCCATCTCGGTGATGGCGCGCTGTACACCGGCCCACGAGGTAGCGTTGAAGGACTTGTCATCCACGCCACCCATATCGGTGACCATGCCAACGCTGATTGCCTTCTCCGCCGGGGTAGCGGCGCCACCACATGCGGTCAACAGCAAGCTGACCACCATCAATACACTCACCAAAGCCAAAAGATTCTTACGCATGAGATTCTCCTCCTAAAACTAAATTGGGTTTATTGGGGAAACTGTATAGGAACTACATACATGGCAATCGCCGATAGTTGAACCTCCTTTCAACGCTAAGAATTATAGACTGATATAAAACCAGAACCCTCTTATTTGAAGGCGTTCCAACTACGTTGTCGGTACTTTTCATTATACCGCACTAAAATAAAGTTACAACCACTCAGCGTGTTAAGAACGCATAACTGTTCACGGAATTGTCGAGAAAACCAACTGTTACTTGGCTATGTATGTGGATTGAATGCGCCCAGCCATTTGACCCAAGGCGCAACATTCTTGACAGTATTGAACAACCGCTCATCAGTAGTCCAAAAATCACACCCTAGCGATTCAGCCAGTGCCAGATAATGGGCATCGTAAGCTGTGGGCTGTTGGAAACGTCCCGCTAATTTCCAGGCTTGCTGATGTAAATTGGGCCAGGAGATGATCTGCACGTTGGCTTCCAGTGCTGTGAACAAGGCTTGTTCGCCCTCAGCTGGCGTAAGTAGCTGCCGATATACCTTTTTGCGCAAAACAGCTGTAACCTCGAACCAGAACAGTGCAGGCACCACAATTTCCCATTCAGATTTTATACCGTGAGTCCATAACGCCATTGCCAGATCGCTATATTGGCTCCGGCACAACTTGCTTGATCAAGATACCAGCATCAATACAAACCGGGGTAGCCATCAGCGCGTTCCTCTCTCAATTCATTCAACTCAGCGGTGGAATCTGGTAAAAGGCCGTCCGTGCGTTGCGCAATAGTCTCGCGCAATTGCTGCGCGCGTGCAGCCCAATCCCATTGCGTTTGACGTGCTTCTGTATCTTGCTGCTGCCGCGCTTGTTCCAAGATTTGATAATCATCCATACTAATAACCACCATCGCTGGATCATGCGCTAATTCCTTCATGCTGATTTGAGTCGTAAGCATTTTCAGCCTCCGATTGTTCGTGGTTAGAACTCAGAGCGTCCATTCTAAAACTGCGCTGTGTTGCTTCTCAACAGTTGCTCTGGTTAAAACTTTTTGGCGTCTTTGCGCCTTAGCGTGATTCTCTCTAGTTTTTTCAGAAAAGTCATTCTTCCGGCTTACGCCTCTTCCGCAACGACGGCCGCTTCTTGCTTGCTGAACGCCAGCTCGCCGTCCGTCAAATCCACATGAATGGCATCGCCGCTGGTGAACTCACTGCGCAGGAGGCTGACGCTCAACGGGCTTTCGACGTACCGCTGGATGGCCCGGCGCAAGGGGCGCGCGCCGAACTGCGGATCGTAGCCCTGCTCGGCCAGCCAGCGTTGCGCATCGGGGGTCAGTGTGACTTGCAAGCCGTATTCTTGCAGGCGTTCCTGCACCTCGCGCAGCTGCAACGCCACGATGCGCACCACATCCTCTACCGTGAGATTCTTGAACACGATGATCTCATCCACCCGGTTGAGGAACTCCGGGCGGAATGTCTCTTTTAGCGCGCCCATCACACGCTGCTGGCTCTCCTTGTCCTCTTGCCCATCACCGCGCGCGAAGCCCAACGCCCCGCCGCGCCGCACATGCGCCGTCCCCACGTTAGAGGTCATAATCACCACCGTGTTGCGGAAATCCACCTGTCGCCCCTGGCCATCGGTGAGCCGACCCTCGTCGAGGATTTGCAGCAGCGCGTTCCATACATCGGCGTGGGCTTTCTCGATCTCATCGAACAGCACCACCTGATAGGGCCGCCGCCGCACGGATTCGGTCAGCTGCCCACCCTGGTCGTAGCCTACATAGCCGGGCGGCGCACCAAACAGCCGCGAGATGGTGTGCGCCTCGCGATACTCGCTCATGTCTATCCGCAGCAGCGCATCCTCGTCATCGAAGAGGAAGGCCGCCAACGATTTCGCCATCTCCGTCTTGCCCACGCCCGATGCGCCCAGAAACAGGAACGAGCCGATGGGCCGGCGCGGATCCTTGAGGCCGGCGCGCGCCCGGCGGATAGCGTCAGCGATGGCGTTGATGGCCTCGTTCTGGCCGACCAGCCGCTCTTGCAACGCCTCTTCCATGCGCAACAGCTTCTTCGCCTCAGTCTCCAATACCTGCGTTACCGGAATCCCCGTCCACGAGGAGACGACAGAGGCGATATCCTCGGGCTTCACCGTCTCATCAATGCGATGTTGTTGCAACCATTCCTCACGCTGCTTTTCGTACACCTGCTCCAGGCGCAACCGCTGTACCTTGATCTGCGCCGCCCGCTCGTAATCGCGCCCGTTGGAGGCTTCTTCTTCCTCCACGCGCAGGCGGTTGACCTCATCGCTCATGCGCTTGAGGTCGGGAGGAAGCGTGTAGAGCGTAACCCGGAGCTTGGCGGCGGCCTCGTCCATCAGATCAATGGCCTTGTCCGGCAGATGACGGTCAGTAACGTAGCGGTGAGCGAGCCGGGCTGCATCCACCAGCGCCGCGTCGGAGATGTTGACCTTGTGGTGCGCCTCGTACCGGTCACGCAGGCCGCGCAGCATCTCAATGGTATCTTCCACCGAAGGCTCATCCACAAACACCGGTGCGAAGCGGCGCTCCAACGCACCGTCTTTCTCGATGTACTGGCGATACTCATCGAGCGTGGTGGCGCCGATGGCTTGTAATTCGCCGCGCGCCAGGGCCGGCTTGATCATGTTAGAAGCATCGAGCGCGCCTACAGCGTTGCCCGCGCCCACTACCGTGTGCAGTTCATCAATGAACAGGATGATTTCACCCTGCGAGCGTTGTACTTCTTCCAATACGCCCTTGAGCCGCTCTTCGAACTCACCTCGGAAGCGCGTCCCCGCCACCAGCGCGCCCAGATCGAGCTGCAACAACCGCTTACCCTTGAGGATTTCGGGGATATCGTCATCCGCCAAGCGCTGCGCCAGCCCCTCGATGATGGCCGTCTTGCCCACGCCCGGCTCGCCAATGAGCACGGGGTTATTCTTGGTGCGCCGCACCATGATTTGGATGACGCGCTTGATTTCCTCGTCACGTCCGATGACCGGGTCGAGCTTTTGCTCACGTGCGCGTTGGGTGAGATCGCGGCTGTAACGCTCCAGCACGCGGTACTGCGATTCGGATTTGGCGCTGGTGACGCGCTGCCCGCCGCGCATCCGCCGCACGACTTCCAGCACCCGCTCGCGTTGCAAATCACCGCTTTCCAGCAACTTGGCAATAGCAGTGTTGCGCTCGTGCGTAATTGCCAGAAAAAGATGCTCAGTGGAGATATACTCATCACCCAGCTGATTAGCCTCTTCCTGTGCCAGATCGAGCACCCGCTTGACGCGCGGGGTGATGAAGATTTGCGCCGTGCCACGCGCGCCGTAGATACCGGGGCGCGAAATCTGGCTGAGGATTTGATCGAGGTTTTGCGCCATTGCTGCCGCATCTACGCCCAACTCAGTGAGAATTTCGGGGACCGCGCCTTGCGGTTGATTAAGTAACGCCAACAACAGGTGTTCCACATCCACCTGGCTATGGCCGTACTGGGTCATCATTTCTACTGCGCGCTGTGCAGCCTCTTGCGCACGCTCGGTGAAGCGATCAAAACGCATCATAGTTATTGTACCTCTTGGAAGTCTGAAACTTCTGAAGACCTGCCAGGTCTAGACGACAACCTGTTGTAACGCATTCTCAGCAGCAGCTTGCTCAGCCAGCCGCTTGCTGTGCCCCTCGCCGGCGCCCACGACGGTGTCCCCTAATAACACTTCGGCGGTGAAGACCTTGGCATGATCCGGCCCGTACTCATGGACAATGCGATAGGTAGGCGTGATGGCGCGCTCAGCTTGCGCCCACTCCTGAAAACGTGATTTAGCATCTACATACGAAACGGCTTGCAAAATCCGCGCAACTTCGCTGGCGAACCAGGGAGCCAAACGCACCCAGACCACATCCAGCCCGCCATCGAGGTATAGCGCACCAACTACCGCCTCCAGCGCATCACACAGATTGGCGGGACGCAGTCGCCCACCGTTATCCTCCTCGCCACGGCCCAGATGTAGCGCCTGTCCCACACCCAACTCTAGCGCCAAAGTCGCCAGCGAAGTAGTGCAAACCAGCGTAGCGCGCAGGCGCGTCAGTTGGCCTTCGGGCGCATCAGGGTAGGTGCGATAAAGCCACGCCGCCACAAGAAAGTCGAGTACCGCATCACCCAGGAATTCCAGGCGTTGGTTATTCGTTTCCACGTTACTCGCGTCGGCGTGCTCATGCGCGTAAGAGGGGTGAGTGAGGGCCTGTTGTAACAAAGCCGGTTGCGTAAAGGTATAATCCAAGCGCCGTTGAATTTTCGCCAGGATGGTATCTGACTGCTGCTCAGCAGCGCTCCCATTATGCTCGTCCAAAGTATTCGCTCCCATACACACAAATTATAGCACATTCTAAAGCAAGCGGGTAGACGAATTTTGGTGTAGAACCTGTCCGAAAATTCCGCCGGTGGTGGAGTTCGGCAAGCGGTGGGTGAGCCTGCCGAACCCCACCCACCGCCTGCCGCGACCCGGCGATGGTTTCGATAGGCTCAACCACCGCCTTATAGATTCTCAATTCACCAGCGCGCTGACTCACCGATTTTCCAATTGATAGATTATGGGAGCATGGGTATGCTATACTGAAAGACATTTAGCCTACCGCGAAAGGATAATTTTCGCCATGAAAATTGACATTATCGTTGTGTATGTGCCGCGCTACCGGTACGGGCACGAAAAACACTTCGTCCCGCCGCTTTCCGGCATTTACCTCGCCGCACTGACACCGCCGGAGCATCAGGTGCGCGTTATCCATCAACAAGTGACGCCAGTGGATTTGGATACCGATGCGGATTTGATTGCACTTTCGTTCTTCAGCGGCTTTGCGGATGAAGCCTATCGCCTGGCGGACGCTTTCCGCGCACAAGGGAAGCGCGTGGTGGCGGGCGGGCCGCACGTCACGTTCTGGCCGGATGAGGCGCTGACCCACTGTGACGCTATCTGCATCGGTGAGGCGGAAACCACCTGGCCGCAGCTGCTCGCCGATGCGGCTGCCGGACGACTGCAAGCCCGTTACGCCGGCCCGCCACCCGCACTCGATGCTCTGCCCACACCCCGCTACGATTTGCTTCCGGCGGATTTCTTCGTCCAACGGGTAATACAAGCGACGCGCGGCTGTCCCTTCGCCTGCTCCTTCTGCTGCGTACCTGGACTCAATCCCGGCTTTCGAATGCGCCCTATCCCGGATGTCTTGCGCGATATTGCCTACAACGATTTCCCGCACTGGTGGCAACGCAAAGTGGTCTGGTTCTGGGATGACAACCTCACAGCTACCCGCTCGTACATCAAAGACCTGCTGCGAGAGATGATCCCCCTCAAACGCTGGTGGCTCACGCAGGCGAGCATGGACATTGCCCAGGATACAGAGCTGCTGGATTTGATGGCGGCTTCGGGTTGCATCGGCGTTTTCTTCGGCATCGAGACGTTCGGAACTGATTCGCTAAAGGCCGCCAACAAGCCCCAAAATCAAGCCGACCGCTATCGCCGCTCCATTGCAGCATTACACCAGCGCGGCATCTGTGTAATGGCCGGTTTTGTCGCCGGGTTCGATGGCGACACCCCAGAGAGCATCGTTGCCATGGCCGACCGGCTCTACGAAATAGGCGTGGATGTCCCATTCATCAGCATCCTCACCCCCTATGCCGGCACACCACTCTACACACAATTAGCGGAACAACAGCGGTTGCTGGCGAGCAAGTCCAGCGCCGCCTATAACGGCTACAACGTCGCCTTTACGCCGCAAGGGATGAGCGAGACCGAACTGTTGGGCGCGCATCGCGCGCTATGGCGACGGGCCTTCTCGCCGCAGTATGCGTTGCGACGTATCGCGCGGGCGGCATGCTACTTGCGCCCCGGCGCCTGGCTGATGACCGCTGCGATGAACGGCTTTTACGGCCTCAAACGCTTACGCGGCAATGAACCAGCGGTCGCTATCTAGCAGCGAAATTCTTGGTATAATGAGACGTGAAACGTGATGCGTGAAACGTGAAGAATTTTCTGGTCACGCTTCACGTTTCACGCATCACGCCAAATGGATGACAAAATATGCATAAACGACTCTTAACCATCGCTGTTATTTTGCTCATTGTATTCGCGCTGGGCGGACTGGGATTGTTTCTGGCTTACCCCAGTCTCAACGCAGAGCACATCTACGCTGGGGTGAGTGTTTCCGGAATTGATGTGGGCGATCTCACGGTAGCGCAGGCCACTGCGCGCCTGCGGCGGGAGCTGCCCGATCCGGCGGCGCAAACGCTGCGGCTCGAGGGCGGCCCTGGCTTTACCCTCACCTGGGCCGATGTGGGGCAAGGCTATGACGTGCAGGCCACTGCACAAGCTGCCTACCGCGTGGGCCGCGAGGGGGACTGGTTCGCGCAGGTGCTCGCACCCTGGCAGATTAACGCCTCCGGCGTAGACATTGAACCCCGCCTCACCCCCGCCGACCCGGCCCGCGTCACAGCCTGGATTGCAGCGCTCGCCCCGCAGCTCGCCATCGCCCCCACCGAAGCCAGCCTTACATTTGCGGCAGGCGCGGTCACGGCCACGCCCGCGCAACCGGGCCGCGGGCTGGATGTGGAACGTAGCGCGCAGGCCGTGCTCAACGCCCTGGCGCAAGACCTGCCCACAACGCAGCTCATCTTCGCCTACCCGCCCCCCGTCATCCTCGAGGCCGACCCGGCCTATACCCAGGCGCAAGCGCTGCTGGCGCGGCCCTTCACACTCATCGCCGACGACCCACTTACCAACGACTACTACGCCGAATTCGCACTATCGCCCGCAGAGCTCAGCGCGTGGCTGTCCACCATCCGCCGCCCTGCCGCCCGGCAACTCGAACTGCGTATTAATCCGCAAGGCATCGCTGCATGGCTGGAAGCACTCGCTCCAGAATTGGGTGAGGAGCGGATACTCGATGTCCCTGTCACCCGCGACACCGTGCTCGCCGCGCTGCAAAACGGCGACTACGCCGCGCGCGCGCATATCCGGCATCCCGCCCGCACATACGTGGTGCAACCCGGCAATTACTTCTTCGACATTGCCTACTCTTTTGGATTTCCCCAGTACCAGCTCGAGCGCGCTAATCCCGATGTGGACCCCAACGCGCTCAATGCCTGGCAGACGCTCATCATCCCCTCAATTGATGTGCTGTTCCCGCATCCCTTGCCGCCGGGTAAGCGCATTGAGATTGATCTACCCACGCAAACCCTCACGGCCATTCAGGATAACGAGACGCTCATGGAACTGCGGATTTCAAGCGGAATGTCCACTACGCCCACCCTCGCCGGGCAATTCCAAATCCTTTTCAAGGTGGAAGATGCTTATGCCCAACGCTGGGCGCTAGACATGCCGTATTTCATGGGTATCTACGAGGAAGCGCCAGGATTTTACAACGGCATCCACGAGCGTCCCATCACACGCAGCGGCTACCGACTCTCACGAAACATCCTGGGCTGGCCGGCCTCGTTTGGCTGCATCATTGTAGATGTAGAAGAGGCCCGCTTGCTGTTTGAGTGGGCTGACATTGGCACCCTGGTGCGTATCCGCGGGGTCGCGCCCGGCACACCCTCCGGTACGGAGACGCTCGATCAGATTGTGGATACCTGGCCTTCAGATAGCCCATGACCACTTACGCCCGCGTGCTGGTCTTTTTGCCCTACCGCGCACGCGACGCTAGCGGCACGTTCGATTATCACATCCCCCCGGAACTCGAAGGCCAGCTCACACCGGGAATGCTGGTGATTGTACCGTTTCGTGCGTGGCGACTGCCCGGCGTTATCCTCACATTGCCCGCCACTCCGGAAGTACCAGAAACCCGTTCCATCGAGAGCCTGCTCGATCCCGACCCGTTGCTCACTCCCGCGCTGCTCGAACTGGCGCACTGGATGGCGGACGCTACACTCACGCCCCTGCACGTCTGTGCACGGCTGATACTCCCCGCTGGCTTGCGTCCACGCAACGACTTGCGGCTCACGCCCCAGGTCGGAACCGTCCCCCCAGACTTACCCGATGATGCAGCCCAGTGTTTGGAACTCCTGCTAGAGCGCGGTTCACTCAACCGCTCGCAAGTGGCGTGGGCGTTGCGACGCACCGGATGGCGGCGAGCACTGGCTATCCTGCGGGAGCAAGACCTTATCAACAGCGAACCACTGCTCATTGTGCCTCAAATGCGCCCCCAGACCGCGCAGATGGTGAGTCTGATCGCCCCACGCAGCGATTGGGAAGCGCGTTTACGCGGCTTGCGGTTGGAAACCTACCCCCATATCCTCGAATTTCTCGCGGGCGAGCCGGAGCCAGTAGATGTGAGCGTCGTCTATGCTGAAGTGGGCGCGACCGCCGCGCAGCTCAAGACGCTGGAACAGCGCGGGCTGTTGGCCTTCACCCGCCACGAGGTCGTGCGCGATCCGCTAGCTGAAACCATCTACACACCGCTGATCCCGCCTACGCTTACCCAGGCTCAGCAGGCAGCGTGGGAACTACTCGCCCCCCGGTTGGCTCAGGCGGCCCCTGCGCCGGTACTCTTGCTCGGCGTGACCGGTTCCGGCAAGACTGAGCTCTACTTGCGCGCCGCTGCCGAAGTGCTAGCGCAGGGCCGCCAGGCGCTCATCCTCACACCGGAGATCAGCCTCACGCCGCAGACCGTGCGCCGTTTTGCCCTGCGTTTCCCCGGTAAGGTAGGCCTCTGGCATAGTGCGCTCACACCCGGCGAAAGTTTCGACACCTGGCGGCGGGTGCGCAGCGGTACGTTGCAGGTGGTGGTAGGGACCCGCTCGGCCCTGTTTGCACCCTTCCCCCAATTAGGCTTGATTGTGCTAGACGAAGAAGAAGATGCCAGTTACAAAGAATCGCGCGCGCCCACCTATCACGCCCGCGAGGCTGCCGAGGCGCTGGCGCGCAGCAGCGACGCACAGCTAATCTTGGGGAGCGCGGCCCCCTCGCTGGAGGCATATCAGCGCGCGCAAGAAGGTCGCTACGCGCTCATCGAACTGCCACAACGCGTGATGGGACATCGCCGCCGCATCGCCGATTGGCAACGCGAGCTCCGGCTGCCACGCAACCGCTATCAGGTCAGCCCGGAAAGTGACGACGCCTGCGCCATCCCGCTGCCGCCGGTGCGCATCGTAGACTTACGGGCCGAGCTGAAAGCGGGCAACACCAGCATCTTCAGCCGTCCGCTGCAACAGGCCGTGGATGCGGCGCTGGCCCGCCGTGAGCAGGCGTTGTTATTCCTCAACCGGCGCGGGACGGCCACTTATGTATTCTGCCGGGATTGCGGCTGGGCGGCGACCTGCCCCCGCTGCGACATTCCGCTCACGTTTCACGCGGGGGCGCGGGCGCTACTCTGCCACCGCTGCAGCTTCGAGCACCCCATGCCGCCAACTTGCCCCGAATGCAACTCGGCACGAGTACGGGCGTTTGGGCTGGGGACCGAGGGGCTGGCAGAACAGGCTGCAAAGCGCTGGCCCGGCGCGCGCATCGTGCGCTGGGATCGGGATGCGGCGCGCAATCATGCGGCGCACACTACGCGCCTGGGACTATTTTCACGGGGCGAGACGGATATGCTAGTGGGGACGCAAATGGTCGCGCGCGGGCTGGATCTCCCGTTGGTGACAGTGGTGGGGGTGATTTCGGCGGATACAGCGTTGAACTTTCCCGATTTCCGCGCCGCCGAGCGCACCTTCCAGCTGCTCACGCAGGTTGCCGGGCGAGCCGGGCGTGGCCTGCTGGGGGGCGAGGTCATCTTCCAGACATACCACCCGGCGCATTACGCGGTGCAATGCGCCGCGCAGCATGACTTCAAGGGTTTCGCCGAGCGCGAGTTGGCTTTCCGCCGGGAGCTGGGCTATCCGCCCACGTTGCGGCTTGCGCGATTGGTCTATACGCACCCAGACGACGATCATGCCCGCGTCCAGGCCGAGAGGCTGGCAGTCACCATCCGCGCCACGCTCCGTGACGCCAACTTGCCCGACAATGACCTGATCGGCCCGGCACCAGCCTTCATCGTCCGCGTGCGGGGACGCTATCGCTGGCAATTGCTACTGCGGGGCTTCGATCCGGCACGACTGTTGCGTACCGTGGAAATACCTCCCGGCTGGATAGTGGATGTGGACCCGGTAGAAATGTTATAGATCTGCGCTTCTACATGCGCTAGCTTTAAGTTGTAGCACGCAGTTCCAGTTCTTCCTCCAACCGCTCGCGCATGTAGGCGAGCGGGACCTGCTCCACAATCGAGCGCAGGAAGCCCTGCACCAGCAGTTGCTCGGCCTGGGGTCGAGCAATCCCCCGCGCTTGCAGGTAAAAGAGCTGGTCTTCATCCAACCGCGCCACGGTAGAGCCGTGACTACATTGCACATCGTTCGTGAGGATTTCCAGGCCGGGGATCGAGTGCGCCCGCGCATCTTCCAGCAGCAGGTTGTGGTTGGTCTGATACCCCTGCGCCCGCTGCGCCGCCGCCTCCACCCGCACCATGCCGTAGAACACCGTGCGCGCCCGCTCGCGCAACACATTGCGGAACAGCAGATCGCTGTACGTCTCCGGCGCGGCGTGGTGCTGGTAAGTGCTCTGATCGCTGTATTGCTCGCCCGCCGCAAAAGTAAACCCGCGCATATCCACGCGCGCACCGGGGGCCAGCAGCTCCGCGCGGAGGAACTCCTTGGTCGCCAATCCGCCCAGCCCCCCGCTCACCCACAGCAGGTGCGCGTCCCGCGCCAGGCGCGCTTCCTGCACACTGACCGTGTGGCTCTGGTCGCCCCAATGCTGGAAACTGGCATAGCGCACCCACGCGCCCTCTTCGGCGATAATCTCCACCACCTCGGCGTTGAGCGCGGGCGCACTCTCCTGCGAGGTGCGATCCTGCAACACCGTGACCCGCGCGCCCTTCCCGACGATGATCAGCGTGTGCGGCAGGCCCGCTCCGCCCTGCGCATTGTAGCCCGCCAGCAATTGCACCGGGCGCAACACCTTCACGCCCGGCGGCACATAGAGGAACGCCCCGCCGTGCCAGAGCGCGGCATTGAGCGCCGTAAACTTGTTGAAATCGGGCCGGGTTTGCGCGCCTTGCATCCAGGTGCGGTGGATGAGCTCCCCGTGCGTGTGGAGCGCCGCGTGCAGATCGTCCAGGACTACCCCCTGGGCCGCCTCGCGGGGGTCGAGCATCCGGTAGCCCAGCGAACCGTTGCAATGTACCAGCAAACCGGAGAGCTGATTCTCCGGGGCGAGCGGCTGCACCCAGCACGGCGGCAAGTTGTGAAGATCCGCCACCGGCTTGGGCGCAATGACCACGCGCTGGTCGTCCCAGGGATAGCGCTCCAGCGGCGCGCGCCGCCACACTTCTTCCTGATTGGAAGGCAACGGCAACGCCTCGAACAGCGCCCAGGCCTCCCGGCGTGCGGCGCGCATCCAATCCGGCTCGTCGTAATACGCGCCGAGCGATTCCACAGCGGCATCGCTCATCTCCAACGCCAACGGTTGGCGGTGCGGCGGATAGCGCGTCATCCCACACCCCCTTCCATCTGAAGCTGCACCAGCCGGTTCAGCTCGATAGCATACTCCATCGGCAGCTCCTTCACGAACGGCTCAAGGAAGCCATTGATAATCATGGCGGAGGCTTGCTCCTCACTCAGTCCCCGGCTCATCAGATAGAAGAGCTGGTCTTCGCTGATCTTGCTGACAGTGGCCTCGTGCTCCACGCGCACATCGTCCTCGTTGACATCAATGTAGGGGTAAGTATCGGAGCGCGATTCGGGATCGAGCAGCAGCGCATCGCACACCACTTTAGCCTGTGCGCCCGCCGCGCCCTTGTTCACCCGCACCAGGCCCCGGAAGCCGGAGCGCCCATTGCCCTTGCTGATAGATTTGGAGGTCATCACCGACGTGGTATTGGGGGCCAGGTGGAGCGCCTTGCCGCCTGCGTCGTAGTGCTGCCCATCGCCCGCGAAGGCAATGGACATCACCTCGCCCCGCGCCCCCGCCCCGCGCAACACGACGGTGGGGTACTTCATGGTGATGCCCGAGCCCAAGTTTCCGTCCACCCATTCCATCGAGCCGGCTTCTTCCACCACCGCGCGCTGTGTAACCAGGTTGTAGACGTTGCGCGACCAGTTCTGGATGGTGGTGTAGCGCGCGTGCGCGCCTTTTTTGACGAGGATTTCGATGACGCCGGTGTGCAGAGCGGCTTGCGAATACTGAGGCGCTGTGCAGCCCTCTATGTAATGTACACGACTTCCCTCATCAGCCACGATGATGGTGCGCTCAAATTGGCCCAGACCTTGCAGGTTGATGCGGAAGTAGGCTTGCAAGGGGATTTCCACCTCGACACGGGGAGGAACGTAGACGAAGCTGCCGCCCGACCAGAAGGCGCTGTTGAGGGCGGCGAATTTGTTGTCACCGATGGGAACGACGGTGCTGATATACTGCTGCACGAGGTCGGAATACTCGCGCACGGCTGTATCCATATCCACAAAGATAATGCCCTGACGTTCCCACTCCTCTTTGAGCGAGCCGTAGACCGCTTCCGAATCCATCTGCATTTCCACGCCCGCGAGGAAGCTGCGCTCGGCCTCGGGGATACCCAGCCGCTCAAACGTAGCCTTGATGTCGTCGGGCACGTCGTCCCAATCGCGCGCCTTGTGCTCGGTGGGACGGACGTAGTAGATGAAGTCGTCGAAATTCAGCCCAGCGAGGTCCGGTCCCCAGTTAGGCATGGGCATCCGCAGGAACGTATCGAGTGCCTTGAGGCGGAAATCGAGCATCCACTGCGGCTCGCCCTTGAGAGCGGAAATCTGGCGGACGATGTCCTCGCTCAGCCCGCGTTGCATCTGATGCGTGTAGGCGATTTCGGTCGTGAAATCGTACTGCGACTGGTCTTTGATGGTGCGTAATGCGTCGTGGTTGGTTGCCATCGCGCTCCTTAGAAAATCTCAAATCACAAATCACAAATCCATGTGGCAAATGTAACGCGGAGCGTCTGCTCCGCTCCCCCACGCGGACTAACAGTCCGCGCTACATTAACTCGCCAGGCCAAGTTCACGCTCGACCCATTCGTAACCCTGTTCTTCCAGCTTGTCCACCAGCTCCGGCCCGCCGGAGAAGGCGATGCGCCCGCCGTAGAAGATGTGGACGAATTGCGGGTGAATATAATTGAGGATGCGCTGGTAGTGAGTGATGACCAACAGCCCCAGCGAGAGCTCTTCCTTGAGCCGCGTGACTCCCTCGGAGACGATGCGCAGCGCGTCAATATCCAGCCCGGAATCGGTCTCATCGAGCACGGCGAACTTGGGCTTGAGCAGCGCCATCTGAAGAATCTCAGCGCGCTTCTTCTCGCCCCCGGAGAAGCCCTCGTTGAGGTAGCGACGCAGGAAAGCCTGATCAATCTTGAGGTGCTCCATTTGCTCGACAAGTTCCTTGCGGAACTCGCGGACAGGCATGAGATGCGCGTTGAGCCGCCCGCCGCCCTGCGCGCGGGCCGCGTCGCCGTAGCCACGCGCCGCGCTCACAGCAGCGTGCAGGAACGATTGCAACGTCACGCCGGGAACAACGACGGGGTACTGCATCGCCAGGAACAACCCCGCCCGCGCGCGCTGGTCGGGCGTCAGCTCCAACAGGCTCGCGCCATCGAGCAGAATATCGCCCTGCGTCACCGCATAATTGGGGTGCCCCATCAGCGTATACGAGAGCGTGCTCTTGCCAGAACCATTCGGCCCCATCAGCGCGTGCGTCTCGCCGGGCCGAATCGTAAGGTTCACGCCTTTGAGTATTTCCTTGCCGCCTACCGTAACGTGCAAATCGCGGATGTCCAGTTGCGTCATACCATGCCTCTGTGTTGAAATTGGGTAATACGTAACGGGTAATGAGATGTCTTCCCATTACCCACTTATGAGTATAGTGTAATTTGGGGTTTTGTCAAGAATTATCTTTCTAATTACATACAGAAATAGCTTGTACTCATACGGTTCAGTTAAGGTTTGGATGGGTGGGCTGTGTCCACCCATCCAAAAATACCCTTAGAATCTATCTGAAAATTCACAAAGGCGGTGGGTGAGCTTGCCGAACCCCACCCACCGCCTGCCGAACCCCACCACCGGCGGAATTTTCGTGCAGGTTCTTAACTGAACGGTTGCTGGTAAGCTGACCCTTGCGAGAGATGACGTTTTTTGCACACAGGTACACACCCCTACCGGGACACACATTTGTCATCTATCAAAAATCGCACTACAATGAAGTCAACTTCCACAGCTAAATCAAAGAGGAGATCTCATTATGAAACGTATTGCAATTCTCACCAGTGGGGGCGATGGGCCAGGGCTTAACCCGTGCATCCGGGCGGTCACGCGCCAGGCGCTCAAACGCGGGGCTGAAGTCTACGGTGTATATTGGGGATACGCCGGTCTCGTTCGTAACGATATTCGGCTGCTCGAAAGCCGTGACGTGGGCGGCATTCTCGGCAAGGGCGGTACGATACTCGGCACGGCACGCTGCCCGGAGTTCGCCGATATCAAAGTGCGCCGCACCGCTCTGCGACACCTGAACCAGCGCAACATCGAAGGTTTGATCGTCATCGGCGGTAACGGCTCACTTACCGGAGCGCTGACGTTGCACCAGATGGATTTTCCTACGCTCGGCATTCCCGCTTCCATTGACAACGACATTGACGGTACCGACATGGCCGTTGGTGTGGACACCACCCTCAACACCATCCTTGACGCGATAGACAAAATTAAAGATACCGCTTCTTCGCACCAGCGCGCTTTTTTAATCGAAACCATGGGGCGCAATTGTGGCTATTTGGCGTTGGCAGCAGGACTGGCTGGCGGCGCGGAACTGATTTTGATCCCTGAGCGCGAAGGGCCTACGCTTGAGGAGATCGGACATGTCGTGGTGGATGCGTATGTGCGCGGCAAGGGGCACTGTATCATCGTCATCGCCGAGGGGTGGACTCCTGGCACACAAGCTGTAACCGAATACCTGAGTACACAAAAAGAGGATTTGGGCTTTGATGTGCGGGTCACCGTATTGGGGCATGTGCAACGCGGCGGGCGACCCACTGCCTTCGACCGGCTCCTGGCAACCCGGATGGGAGCCTTCGCTGCTAACGCCCTGCTCGACGGCGAACGCGGTCAAATGGTGGCTCTGCGCGGCAACCAAATCTCCCTATTCCCTTTGGAAGAAGCCGTCAGCCAGCTCAAGCCGCTTAGCAAAAATTTACTGGATCTCTCAGGACGGATGGACTGAAACGTAGTGCGTAAGCAGAGCGCTACACGTGGTAATTTTACGCATTACTTATCTCTCCCCAAGAGGCGTTGCGCCAGCGTAAGCAACGCCTCTTGGGCTTCCCCACTACCGCACGCGCGTTCTAGTGCCGCCAAAGCCTGTTGATGATAATGTCGCGCCTGTGCCTCAGCATAGGCGCGACTATCGCCAGCTTCCAACAGCATCAACGCCTCAGCAACAGCCGCTGTATCCAGCGGTTCTACCTCCAACAGCGCGCGCAACGCCGGGCTATGATTCAGCCCATGCAAAATTGGCAGCGTCTTCTTGCCCCGTTGCAGATCCGAGCCAACCGGCTTACCTGTATGCTTCGGCGTGCCCCACAATCCCAAAATGTCATCCTCGATTTGGAAGGCCATGCCTAGCGCGTGTCCGAACTCGCGCAACGCGCGGACCTGCTGCTCCGGCGCAGCAGCTACTAACCCGCCCAATTCGCAGCAGAGCGCCAACAGCGCGGCAGTCTTGCCGGCCACCATCGTGAGATACATCTCTTCCGCAACCGCCGATGCGCGCTCAAAAGCAATGTCCTGGCATTGTCCCGCCGTCAGATCGAGCGTGGTCTGGGTAAAGCGCTCTAACGCCGCCAATGTCAACACGGGAGATGTCGTCGCTTGCAGCCCTCCCAGCGCCTTGTAAGCCAACGCAAACAGCGCGTCGCCCGCATTGATGGCTTGCGCCTCCCCCCAGAACGCCCACAACGTCGCACGCCCACGCCGGGTCGCGTCCCGATCCTCAATATCATCGTGAATCAGGGAAAAGTTATGCAACAGCTCCACTGCGACAGCAGCGGGCAATGCTGCGCGCCACTCACCCCCTTGCGCCTGGCAGCTCAACAGCAGAAAGATCGGACGTAAGCGCTTGCCGGCATCGTACCAAGCGGGGCGGAAATCCGCATCAGCCCAGCCCAAGTGATAGTGCAACATGCCATAGAGCAGCTCCGGTGCATCCGGCGGCGGTGCGAGCGCGGCCTGTAAAGCGCGCTCCAGCGGTTCCAAATATACAGTAAAGAGATCCATGCCAATACTCCTTCTTCAAACTTGCCAGGTTTCAGAAACCTGGCAGGGCTTGTATAATGATAGCCGCTTGAGCGCGGTAATATCGCCCGCCCCGGCAACAAACATCGCAATTTGCAATTGCCGCTCCCAGAGCGCCAACCGCGCCTGCACCGCCTCAGCAGAAGTCACGGCATCAGCCAGGAGCACCCCCGCAGGTGAAGCAACATCGCCCCCCAGAGCCAGGGCTTTGGCGACGTCTACCCCATCACGGACACCGCCCCCTACCAGCAAGGGCACATCTGGCAACGCAGCGCGCACTTGCAGCAACGCCTCAACCGTGGGAATACCCCACGCGCGAAAGGCCGCCGCCGTCTCACGCCCGACGGGATCTCGGCTGCGATAGAGCTCTACCTGGCTCCACGAGGTACCACCCGCACCAGACACATCTAACGCAGACACGCCTGCCTCAATTAGCTGCCGCGCGACCTGCGCCGAAAGCCCCCACCCCACCTCTTTGACCACTACCGGCACAGCCAACGCCCGGCACACCTGCTCGATCTTGGCAAGCAGCCCGGCAAAATGCGTCTGGCCTTCAGGTTGAAGCGCCTCTTGCAATGGATTCAGGTGCAAGATTAGCCCATCCGCCTCGACCAGCTCCACAGCACGCCGACACGCCGCCACCCCGTGGCCGTAATTCAGCTGCACTGCACCCAAATTCGCCAGCAACAGAATATCGGGGGCGATATGACGCACTTGGAACGTCCATGCGCAATCGGGGGCTTCGAGCGCCGCGCGGATTGAGCCAAGCGCCAGTCCCACGCCAGCAGCCTGCGCCGCGAGCGCCAAATGCCGGTTGATGCGTCCGGCTTCGGGGGATCCGCCGGTCATTGAAGCGATAACAAGCGGCCACGCCAGCGGTTTGCCCAGAAAAGCGATGCGTGTTTGCACCGCGTCCAAATCCAACTCCGGCAAGGCCGTGTGGATAAAGCGATAATCGCTAAAGCCGGTATGCAACGACTCAAACCCCACATCCTCTTCCAGATTGATACGGATATGTTCATCTTTGCGCGCCCGCGTTGTGTTCATAAGTGTCACCTCAAAAGTGCATCTTACCTGAAGCACTCCCAAAGTCAAACTTGACTTTTCTGCTTACGAATTATAAAATACATTCAGTATTCAAGCAGGAGGCAACCATGAGTGAGACTTTTTCGCGCGTCAAGAAAAACATTGTCGAGATCCTCAATGTCGCTGAGGACGAGATCACACCGGAAGCCCGCTTCCGGGAAGACCTGGGAGCAGATTCACTAGATCTGGTCGAATTGATCATGGCGTTCGAGGAGGAATTCGGTGGGCGGATTTCGGATGAGGATGCGCAAAGCATCGTGTCCGTGCAAAACGCTGTCGAGTACGTCAGCGAACGGATGCAAAAGAGCGCCTAGCCCAGCTCGTATTCGGGGCAAGGCCACCCGATGGTGGCCTTGTCGTTTTTATGCGCATCGGGCTAATTGCTGACACGCACGTTCCCTACCGCGCACCGCGCATCCCCGAGTCTGCACTGGCGGGATTGCGCGGCGTGGATGCTATCCTCCACGCCGGGGACGTGGATGAACCGGACGCACTTACTCCGCTAACAGCAATTGCGCCCACCTACGCTGTGCGGGGGAATTTTCATCTACTCGACCGGTCTGCCGGCGGAGCAACCTTCCCGCATGATTTAAGCCTGGTGCTAGCAAACCGCCAAATCGTAGTGACACACGGGCATGACCTGGGTGTGCGTTCCTGGATTTACAAAGGATGGTTCCTACTGCGCAAACTCGCCGGACAACACGATTTCCCCAAGTACGACCGCGCCATTGCGACACACCTCCTGCGACGCTTCCCCGCTGCTGATGTCATCGTCTTTGGGCATACGCACCGCTTCTACATGGCACGTTGGGGAGAAACGCTGCTCGTCAATCCTGGCGCTGCACTAGAAAAAGAATACTTCAATTGGCCCGCAGCCCCTTCCGTTGCCCTGCTCATCTTGGAAAGCGGCAGCGTACCACGGGTTGAACATATCCCATTGTGTTGATTGCCCCTAACGTGCCAGCTGCACACCCACATCTCCAAAATCAATTTCCGTAGTCACGCAATAAATTATACGCAAAACCTGATTATTCACCAAAAATTAACAAAAACCTTGACGTGGCTAGGCAGCTATGATATAATGATCAAAGCGAATAGGCCATGGAGGGCCAACCATGATACTTGTGGACCTTTTAGATCTGGTTCATGCCAAATTAGGACAACGTCAAACACTACCATTGAATGTTGGGGATAGTGTCATAGAAGATTTGCATCTTGAATATCTCCGGGGAGACCTTCACTTAACACGCTTAGCACACGGCATCCTCGCCCAAGGGCGTCTCGAAGCACTCGTAGAAACCGATTGTACGCGCTGTTTGACGCCTTTCTTTGTCCCTATTACCCTGGAAATTGAAGATCTGATTAGCTTGCCTGGTGCAGAACTAACGCAAGAGCGTCCGGTGCGTGTCAATGAAGACGGGCGGGCTAATTTAGCCCCCCTGGTGCGCGAGTATGCGTGGCTAGGGATGCCACTCAACCCGAGTTGCTCAGCGACATGTGAAAAGCTTTGTGCTGTCTGCGGCGGGAACGTCAATCTAGGGGAATGTACCTGCGAGGCACCGATTGACCCGCGTTGGGAAGCTTTGCGCTCGCTGCTGTAGTCGGTTACAGGCAAAACACAGCTGTTGGGGTAGTTTATGGATATAGTCAGTGACTTGTTAGAAAAAGCTGAAGTACAAGGTTATCTTACGGTTGAGGATATCCTTGAATCGTTAGATTCTTCAGCGCTGGATGATGACGAAGTACTTGAAGGCGTCATCGCTGAATTGCGGCAGGCCGGCATTGATATCGAAGTCGGTGAAGAAGAAGCGGTCGAAGTTGCGGCTGTAGGCTTGGACGATCCTGATGAAGTTCTGGAAGGTGATCTCGAAGATGGCTTATGGGAAGAGGAAGACTACAATCTCGATGGTATCGGTGTAGATGACACCGTCGCGCTCTACCTGCGCGAGATGGCCCGCGTACCGCTGCTCTCACTCGATGAAGAGGTCGGGCTGGCAATGAAGATTGAAACTGGGCGCGACGCGCAACGCACACTCCGCAACAATGGGCACGACTCCGAAGCACGCCGACGGCTAGACACCATCATCTACGAAGGATTAGACGCTCGCGATCATCTTATCCGCGCCAACACCCGGTTAGTCGTCAGTATCGCCAAGAAGTACATCGGGCGGGGGGTACCGTTCCTCGATCTAATCCAGGAAGGCAACCTGGGTCTGATGAAGGCCGTAGAAAAGTTCGAGTATCAGCGGGGCTACCGGTTTAGCACTTACGCGACCTGGTGGATCCGCCAAACCATTACGCGCGCCATCGCAGATCAGGGGCGCACCATTCGCGTCCCTGTGCACATGAGCGACCGTATCCGTCGGCTCTATCGCCGCGCACAAGAAATCGAGCAAGAGCGCGGCGTGCGCCCTACCCCTGAAGAGCTTGCCGCAGAAATGGAGCTGGAACCCCGCAAGGTACAGTGGATGATGCGCGTCTCCTGGCAACCACTCAGCCTGGAGCGGCCCGTCGGTGAGGACGAGGACAGCGAGCTCAGCAACTTCATTGAGGATGATCACACGCCCACACCAACCGATATGACATACCACGGGATGTTGCGCGACAAGATCGAAGAGGTTTTGGCGACGCTCAGCCCCCGTGAGGTACGAATTTTACGAATGCGCTTCGGTCTGCAAAACGGCCGCAGCTACACACTGGAAGAGGTCGGCCAGAAATTCGGCCTCACCCGCGAACGCATCCGCCAGATCGAAGGGCAAGCATTGCGACGCTTGCGCCATCCTAGCCGCAGCCGTGAGCTGCGCGACTATTTGCGCTGAGGCTGAAAATGAATCACTGTATGATGATGCGTTACATGCCATGGCGCGGGGAAAGTGAGGCTTCCCCGCGGCCTCGGCCCGTGTGACGCACGGGTCACGGCCTTTAACCCGCCAGCCTCGCTGGCGGGTTTTCTTATTTCTAATTTTTGTTATACTGTAGCCTAATTGAACTTATCGCTGATTCGCTGAGTGTACAGGAGAGATGCCATGAACAAGAAAATTCTCGTCGCAGTCGCCTGGCCTTATGCCAACGGGGATTTGCACATCGGCCACCTGGCCGGGGCTTATTTGCCCGCCGATATTTACGCGCGCTACCACCGGTTGATCGGCAACGATGTGCTGATGGTCTCCGGGTCCGACTCACACGGAACCCCCATCACTATGCGCGCAGATCAGGAAGGTGTAACGCCGCACAAAATCTTCCAGCGGTATCACCAGCACTTTCTCACGACACAGCGGGACATCGGTATCTCCTACGATCTCTTCACGCATACCGATACGCCCAATCATCACCGGGTAGCGCAGGACATCTTCCTGAAGCTCAAAGAGCGAGGCTATCTCTACACAGAGACACAATCGCAGTTTTACTCAGAGACGCTGGGACGTTTCCTGCCGGATCGTTATGTGGAGGGGACTTGTCCCCATTGCGCCTTTCCCGAAGCGCGCGGCGATCAGTGTGATAACTGTGGGCAACTGCTTGATCCCTTCGATCTGAAGGACCCACGTTGTAAAATTGATGGCTCGATCCCGGTGGTACGCGAGACAGAGCACTTCTTCCTTGATTTGGCGCAACTCGAACCCGCGGTGTTGGCTTATCTGGAGAATGACAAAGAGAGGTGGCGGCCCAACGTCATCAAATTCTCGCAAAACTACGTCAAGAGAGGGTTACACGAACGGCCCTTTACCCGCGATCTCGACTGGGGGGTTGCCGTGCCGCTGGAAGGTTATGACGAGAAACGGATCTACGTCTGGTTCGAGGCTGTGATGGGCTATCTCTCCGCCAGTATCGAATGGGCACGGCGGGTGGGCGATCCTGATGCCTGGAAGACCTGGTGGTACGCGCCCGATGCACAAACGCTCTACTTTATCGGCAAGGATAATATCCCCTTCCACACCATCATCTGGCCTGCTGAATTGATCGGCATCGAGCGGCTGTACGAGGACGATCCTACCAAGAAATTCAATTTGCCCTACGATGTGCCTGCTAACGAATTTATGAACTTTGCCGGGGCGCAACTCTCCAAAAGCCGGGGACACATGATTTCGGTAGCCGACCTGCTGGCCGATTACGATCCCGATGCGGTGCGCTACTATCTCACCGTCATCATGCCAGAGACCAGCGATAGCAATTTCCTATGGAGCGATTTCATCCAACGCAACAACGGCGAGCTGGTGGGGGTCTGGGGCAACCTGGCGCATCGCGTGCTCTCGTTCACGCATAAGCACTTCGGCGCGGTGCCGGAGCCGGGCGAGCTGGCCGAGGTAGACCGTGAGCTGCTGGCAAAGATCGAGGCCGCATTTGAAGCTGTAGGCCAACGCCTGGAAGCTGCCCAATTCCGCAACGCTTTAGCCGAGGCTATCAACCTGGCGCGCGAGGCCAACCGCTACCTGGAGGTCAAATCACCCTGGTCGCAGATCAAAACCGACCGGCAGGCCGCCGCCACCAGCCTGTACGTCGCCTTACAGGCCATCAACGCGCTCAAAGTATTGCTTGCGCCCTTCTTGCCCTTCTCCAGCGCGCAATTGCATGCAACCCTGGGCTACGAGCAGCCACTCTTTGGCACGTTGCGCATCGAGAGCGTAGAAGAAAGCAACTATCCCTATGAGGTGCTGCGTTACGACGCCACCCACGCCATAGGGCGCTGGGCCTACGAGACCCTGCCCGCCGGACGCCCACTCAATAAACCCGACCCGCTCTTCAAGAAACTGGATGAAGTAACGACAGAAGAAGCTGCATAACCAGGAAAAGTCCCCAAACTTACCATTGTTATAAGAACCCAGACATTAAGTTAAGACCGGGCAGGTGGCGCACAAATTGAATGGGGTAGTATTTTACCGGTGAATAGCGACATTTTGTAGACTCAAGGCCTGGAAACCCGCCAGGTCTATGTCCTAAACTTAATAACATCGTATAAGAAGCTATCCGAAAATTCCGCCGAGGGTGGGGTTCGGCAGGCGGTGGGTGAGCCTGCCGAACCCCGGTGCTGGTTTTGACAGGCTCACCCACCACCTTTGTGAATTTTCGGACAGCTGCTAAGTCAACGCAAGTTGCTACCTGTTCGCCAAAATCTTTATAAGACACGGATTTGCACAGGTGGCAACTTGCGTTGCTACCAAACTAGTAGATTTGTGATTTAAGATTCGACTTGAGGAGATTTCTACATGGATTGGAAACAATTGCGCCGTTGGGAAAAAGTTGCCTACATCGTCATCTTGTTATTGGCGCTGTTTACCCGCTTCTACATCCTGGGCGACCGGGTAATGAGCCACGATGAAAGCCTGCATACCAAATTTTCCTGGTATCTCTATGCCGGACAGGGCTATTCCCACAATCCCATGATGCACGGCCCGTTGCTCTTCCACATGACCGCGCTTAACTACTTCCTCTTTGGGTCGAACGACTTTGTCGCCCGCATCTTCCCGGCCCTGGTGGGCGTCGCGCTGGTAATGACCCCCTTGCTCTTCCGCCGTTGGTTAGGGCAATGGGGCAGCCTCGCCGCCGCCATCATGCTCCTCATCTCCCCTTCGATTTCCTACTACTCCCGCTACATCCGCCACGATGCCGGGCTTTTACTTACGACTACGCTGCTGCTATGGGCCATCTTCCGCTACATCGAAAAGCGTGAAGACCGGTGGCTCTACGTATTGGCAGCTGCGTTCTCATTTATGTACACCACCAAAGAGGCCAGTTATCTTCATACAGCTATCTTTGGCGGGCTACTGGCTTTGCCCTTCTTTTATAACATCCTCTTTGCCGATTGGCTACGTCCACAGTTCTACCCGTACTTCTTGATCCTGCTGGCGCTCATCCTCATCATGGGAGGCCTATTTGTCTACGATTACATCGGCGCCGATGTCTCCGAGTCCGCACTCGATCCGGCAGGCAATACGCGCGTAGCAGATGTAGCCCACGCCTGGTGGGGACGGGCAGCGGCTGTCATCGCAATATTGGGAGTGATTGGGGCAATTGTTATCGCGTTCTTCGGCATGGGCGAAGAACGCACCCGTAATATGCACATCTTTGATGTACTAATGACCATAGGTACGCTTACCCTACCGCTCGGAGCCGCCTTCCTCGTGCAGATGGCCGGCGTTGATATGTTATCCCTTTACAATGTCCTGTTGAGTAATGATATCCAATCACTCTTTGGGCCAACTTTGATCGTCACCGTGATTGTGTTATTCGTTACGCTGGCTGCATCTGCCTTACTGGGAATGTGGTGGGATCCGCGCCGCTGGCCCATCATCGCAGGCATTCACTACACCATTTTCATCGTGTTTTATACTACCGTCTTCACCAATCCCATCGGGCTGTTCAGCGGGATGTTAGGGGGATTGGCCTACTGGATGGCGCAACATGGGGTGGTGCGCGGCGGACAGCCCTGGTACTACTACTTCTTGGTGACACCGTTGTACGATTATCTCCCCGTCTTCCTCTCGCTAGGCAGCGCTATAGGCGCACTTGTGCTCACCGTGCGCCAAGGGCTTACCGCCTCCCAACATAATGCGGACACCGAAACTCGCCTCCCACACGATCCACATTTGCCCACCTTCTGGCCGCTCTTCTTGCTAGGGTGGACGCTACTCGCCTGGGCCATCTACTCGTGGGCCGGCGAGAAAATGCCCTGGCTGGCGGTGCATATCACCCTCCCCAGCATCTTCCTGGCAGCCTGGGGAGCAGAACAGATACTTAAGGGCCTGGATCTCCGCCGTTTTATCACCCACTACGGCTGGCTAGCACTGCTAGCACTGCCTTTCACTGTAACCGGTATCATCATCCTCTCCCAAAGCTTCGGCAACCTCTCTGGCATCGAAACAACACCCGCTGGCTCAACATTAGATCAACTCCAACTGATGGGGAATTTCTTCGGCGGACTGCTCGGCCTGCTGATCTTCGGCGGCGCGCTGATATGGGCCGGAATGCGCGTCGGGCCAGGGCAGTTACTCCGGCTAGCGCTGGGCGCCCTCTTGGGCTTCGCTTCGCTGCTCACCGTACGCACCATGGTAATGTTCAACTACGTCAACCACGATATGGCAACCGAGTTCCTCGTCTATGCACATGCTGCGCCCCACGTCAAAATAGCACTACAGCAAATCGAAGAAGTTTCCTGGCGCACCACCGGCTCAGCCAACGACATCGCTGTAGCCTACAGCGAAGACGGCTCCTGGCCTTTCTCCTGGTACATGACCGACTACCCCAACGCCTATTTCTACGGCACTACCCCTGATCCCAGCAGACTGCTCGAATCGCCTGCTATCATCGCGGGCGCGGCACAGTACCAAGCCGTGGATGCCATCATAGGCGACAACTATATCTACTACGATTACATCTACCTCTGGTGGCCCATTCAAGACTACTTCGGCTTGACCAACGAGCGCGTGGGCTTTGCGCTGACCGACCCGGTTATGCGCGCTGCACTGTGGGACATCATTTGGGATCGCGACTATCGCGCTTATGCAGCAGCTACCGGACAAACGCTCACCACCAACCGCTGGCCGCTGCGCAAGGATTTCCGCCTCTACGTCCGCCGCAATATCGCCTACGAAATCTGGGGCCAACACAGCGGCTCGGCGGGAACACCTGCGGGGGAGTGGATCGAGCCAACCCCAGCCTTTGACCCCTACACCATCGGCGCACAAACATTACCACTCATCTCCTCGATCACGCTCCCTACCGGCGCGACCCCACGCGGGCTGGCTCTCGCGCCCGACGGCACCCTCTATGCCACCGATACCACCAACCATCAGGTCTGGCATCTGAGTACGCAAGGGGTGCTCGGTTCGTGGGGCGGGCCGGGCACAGGGCCGGGCCAGTTCAACGAGCCGTGGGGTATCGCGGTAGATGCTGCCGGGCAGGTCTATGTAGCCGATACCTGGAACCACCGCGTGCAAGTCTTTGACGCGCAAGGGCGCTACATCACCGATTGGCATGGGCCACAGAACGATCCGACAACCATCTTCTTCGGGCCGCGCGGTATCGCCGTTGGCGATGATGGCAACATCTACATCACCGACACCGGCAATAAACGGGTGCAGGTCTACACACCGCAGGGGACGCTGGTGCGCACCATCGGCGGTGTAGGTTGGGAAATCGGGCAGCTCAATGAACCCGTCGGCATTGCCGTCACCGGAGCAGAAATCTACCTTGCCGATAGCTGGAACCGCCGCGTGCAAGTGCTCGATCTCGAAGGCAATCCGCTGCGCGCATGGAACGTCTCAATGTGGGACTTGAGCGACCCAGAAGACAAGCCCTATCTGGCGGTAGGATTTGACAACAATGTCTACGTGAGCAACCCCCAAGATGGGCGCATTGTCGTATTCGATGCTTACGGCACCTACCTTTGGTCGGCGGGTCAACATAGCGACACCGGTCAGGGCCTGACCTTTCCCGTTGGCCTGATCGTCAGTCCTACCGGGGCGCTCTACGTCGCCGATGCCCATACCGGGCGCGTACTAGGGTACAGCCTGCCGTAAAATTTTGGATTTGCGCTTTCAGGAGATACATACTTGGACTTGTTCGCTACTTTTCCCATACTGGCGGCATCCGATTCACCAACCTTGCACGGACGCAACCTGCGCCTGATCGGGCTTTCCGCGCTGCTGTACGATGCTCACGCCTTCTACTTCGAGCTGGCCGACCCGCGCTTCTGGGTCATGCCGCCAACCGTGGCCGCACCCTTGATTGGCGTGGGCGGCACGCAATGCCGTGTCCCGGAAACAGAATCGCCCGTCACAGCACTGGCACAACACCTGCGTCAAACGTGGCGCGTACAAGCCGAATACTTCCCCCATGGGCACGCCTACGTCCTTGAAGGCGCTGCGTTAACCCAGCTGCCCGGCGCAACATTGACCACACCCAACCTACCCTACCTGCTCATCCTCACCCCACCCCGGCTGGGCGGCGGTAACGAGGTCCCCGATGCCCTGGTGCAGGCCATCTATCTATTGAAGCTACACCGCGCACCCGACGCCAAACGACTCACCGGGCTACTGCGCATCGAGGTTACCGCCCTTGGCGAATTTCTGGCACAAGACACCTGGCCGCTGCGCGAGCTGCTGGCGCACCCCTGGGCCACCCTCGATACCCCCAAGCCGCTACCGGACGCCGCTTCACTGCGGCTTGTGCTGGCCCTGCGCGGTCTGCGCGCGCTCTGGCAGTCTGGCGCATGGGCTGATTTATCTACCCTTACGAAGGTGGAGAAACCTTCGCAAGGGTAACGGCAAATTGGAGTCTGTCATGGCTAATCTCGTCACCCTCTCCCGCATCCCGCTATTGGGCCTTGTCATCTGGCTGCTCTATAGTAATGCCGCCTCAGCGCATTATACCGCGGCCGGATTAACCTTTATGGTGATTGCAATGGACACGCTCGATGGCGTGCTGGCGCGCGCGCGCGGTGAGACCAGTGTGCTAGGCAGCGTGCTCGACATCGCCGCCGACCGCTCGGTGGAATACTTGCTTTGGGTGGTCTACGCCCATCTAGGGCTGATCTCCGTGCTGATTCCCCTCATCGTCATCTTGCGCGGCACGTTTGTGGACACCATCCGCTCCATTGCGCCCGCGCAAGGCCTCACGCCCTTCGATCTCACGCGTGCGCCACTGAGCCGGTTCCTCGTCAAATCCCCGGTGATGCGCACGGGCTACGCGCTGGCAAAAATAACCGCCTTTGTGGGGCTGGCAATCGCGCGCGGCATGTTGACCGCGCAGGCGGCAGGCGCGGATTCGGTGCTGCTGGTGATGCAGGGTATTGTCTGGCTGGCCGTCGCCATCTGCCTGGCGCGCGGGCTACCGGTACTCATCGAAGCACCCCGCGCCCTACAAGCACCGGCAAAACATTGAATTTCTACCACCGAGACACAGAGTTCACAGAGATTTTTAGATTTTCTCTGTGTTCTCCGTGGTGAATCTTTACTTGATTTACCATGAACATCAAAGAATTCTTCGCTAAAGGTTGGCCCACCCGGATAGGCTTTTATCTGGGCAAGTACCTCCCCCCGCGCAGCGCGCGCTTTTTCGCGGGCATTGCAGCACGCCTGCTCGTCATCCTCAAACCGGCAATCTATCATGCGGTTTACGATAATCAGCGGCATGTGCTAGGGCCAGAAACAGATCGCAAAACCATCCACTGTTCCGTCTACCGCGTCTTCTTCAACGCGGCACGCGGCTATTACGAGCTTTTCCACAATGTAGGGCACGGACGCACACGCGTCGAGCAGTTCTCGCCACCGGTGCGCATCACCCCAGACGGTCTGCATAACCTGCAAACCGCGCTCGACTCTGGACGCGGTCTCTTTTGCCTAGGATGCCACACCGCCAACTTCGATCTGGGCGGCATTGCCTTCTCGCAACAATTCTCGTTCTCAGCGATGGTGCTTTCGGCAGCCAATCCGCCTCCCAGCTTCGAGTTCTTCAATCGCCTGCGCGCGCAGGGCGGAGCGATATTGACACCTGTTAGCCCGACGGCTCTACGCGAAGCGATTCACCTGCTCCAAACAGGCGGCGTCGTCATCACCGGCATCGAGCGGCCCGTGCCGCAGGGCAACGAGCCGGTTACATTTTTTGGCGAGACCGCCTACCTGCCCACCGGCTACATGCGCCTCGCCCTCCGCACCGATTGCCTGGTGCTGACGCTCGCCACCCTGTTTGAGGATGGCGCCTATCACATCCACATCAACCCGGCGATGGAGCTGCTCCGCACCGGCGACAAGGCCGAAGACGTGCGGATCAACGTACAGCGCGTCCTGGCGCAAATGGAAGACTTCATCCGCCACGACCCCGCCCAGTGGCTCATGTTCCTTCCCGTCTGGAAGCGCGAAAATGTGGAATGAAACGTGAAGAAGCCTTTACACATCGCGTTTCACGCGCCGCTTATTTCCCCCAATGTCTGTTATAATGAACGGTAGTGCTACCACGGCAGTGCGAACTAATGAAAATTAAGAAAATAAACCGGAAATAAAATCATTTGCAAAAATCGCTCCTTGAAAATTTGCAAATTTAGAATTTTGCCCCACCCCCTTACCCCCTCCCCGCGCCGCGCAGCGGCGTGGGGAGGGGGAGAAGAATAACGGGATTTTTGGGCGGCGGCTCGCCGCCCAAAAATCCCGCAAAAAAAGCCCCCTTTCCCCCGCTTGCGGGGGAAAGGGGGCAGGGGGATAGGGGGTATCATTTTATTTTTAGAACAACCAATTTTACACAAAACCTTATTTACGGATTAATTTCTTAAAATTCATAAGTTCGCGCTACGTTTGTTACGCAGATTTGCAGATTTTCTCGAGGAGCCACCATGCCCAGATTCAAAGAGCTCTCTTTGCAGGGCTTCAAATCATTTGCCGATAATACTTCGATTGTCTTCACCACCGGCATCACTGCCGTAGTCGGCCCAAACGGGAGCGGCAAAAGTAACGTCGCCGATAGCATCCGCTGGGTGCTCGGTGAACAGCGGATGCGCTCGCTGCGCGGACGCTCCGGCGAGGATATGATCTTCGCTGGCAGCAAGCGTCGCTCGCGCGCCGGGATGTCTCGCGTAGCCCTTACCTTCGACAATACCGACGGCTGGCTGCCGGTGGACTTCGCCGAAGTCACTATCGAGCGGCGCGCTTACCGTTCCGGCGATAACGAATACCTCCTCAACGGCAGCAAAGTTCGCCTGATGGATATGCGCGATTTGCTCGACCGGGCCGGGCTAGGGCGCGACGCCTACCTCTTCATCGGACAAGGGCTGGTGGATCAGGTGCTCTCGCTGCGGCCCCGCGAGCGGCTGGCGCTCTTCGAGCAGGCCGCCGGCATCGCGCCCTACCGCTCACGCCGCGAAGAAACCCTCAAACGGCTCGAAGACACCCAGCACAACGCCGAGCGCGCTCAGGACATCGTCGGCGAGATCGAGCCGCGCCTGCGCCGCTTGGAAAAACAAGCCGCGCGCGCCGAGCAGCACAGTAAGCTCTCCGAAGCCCTCCGTGAGACGCTCGGTATCTGGTACGGCTACCGGTGGGGCAAGTATCTCAATGAACTGGAATCCGCCCGCCAGCGCGTGAACTATCACGAGCAGCGCGTCTTGCAGCGAATGGAAGCTACCGAGCAAATGACCCATAGTATCGGCGCGCTGCGCCAACAGTTGGTGGATTTGCGCGCCCAGCTCGCCACGCTGCACCGCGAGAGCAGCGCGCGCCACGCACAGGCCGAAGCGCAACAGCGCGAGCTCGCCGTAGCCCGTGAGCGGCAACGCCTGCTCCGCGAGCGGCAGGAAGAGGGGCAGGCGAACCTGATCCCCTTGCGCACAGCCATCGAAGCCGGCGTGGAGGCGCTCACCGGGCTGGAAGCAGCGTTAGCGGAAGCTGTCGCCTCCCTCGATGCGGCCCGCGCGCAACTGGCGGAGACCGAGACCGCCTACCGCGCGGTGGAGGCGCAACGCCATGACCTGTTGCGCCAACAGAGCGCCGCGCAAGCCCGCGCCCTGGAGAATCGCCACCAGCTGGCCGACCGCCAGAGCCGTCTGGAGCAATCCGCCGAGCGGCTGGCGCAGCTGGGCGAGCGGGCGCAACAGCAGCAGGCCACGCTCGATGCGGCGCAGGAACGTCGCCGCGCCCAGCAGGACGCGGTCGAAGCTGCCCGCCGCGCGCTGGAGACCTGCGACGCCACGCTGACCCGCCTGCTTGCTGAAGATGAGCGGCTGCAAGGCTTGCAATCCCAGGTGCGCACGGAGCTGGAACGGCTGCGGCGCGGCATCGCCGATAAAGCCGCTGTGATACAGCAACACACCGCGCGCCTGGAGGCGCTGGAGCGTCTGCACGCCGAAGGCGCGGGCCTGTACGCGGGCGTGCGCGCCGCGCTGCAAGCCGTGGAGCGCGGGCAGCTGCACGGGCTGCCTGGTTCAGTCGCCGCGCTGGTCACAGTGCCGCCCGATTTGGAGCGCGCCATCGAGACCGCGCTGGGCGGGCAGTTGCAGGACATCATCGCGGAGACCTGGCGCGATGCGCAAACGGCCATCGAATGGCTCAAGCGCGAGCGCGCCGGACGTGCTACCTTCCTCCCGCTGGATACGCTGCGTCCGCCAAACCCGCTCACAGTGCCGGATCTGCCGGGGGCGATGGGTCTGGCGGCTGATTTGGTGCAATACGAGATGCGCTTTCAACCGGCGGTACTATTGCTGCTGGGGCGCACGGCTGTGGCCCGCTCGCTCGAAGCGGCGCGCGCACTGCACGCGAAACTGAGCGGCGGTTTCCAGATCGTCACGCTGGAAGGGGAGATTTTGCGCTCCGGCGGCGCGCTGACCGGCGGCGAGGATAAGCGCGAGCGCGGCGGCGGCAGCCTGTTGACCCGCGAGCGCGAGCGGCGCGAGCTGCCCACGCAGATTGCGAGCCTGGAAGCCGAGGTGCAGGCGCTCCGCGAGACGCTGCGCCAGGGCGAGCAGCAGCTCCGCGCGGTGGATGAGCAGGCGCGCACCGTGACCGAGCAAACGCGCGCGGCGCAGCAAGAACGCCGCGCCGCCGACCGCCGCCTCGAAGAGGCCATCCGCGCGTTGGAAAAGACCGGTCAGGAGGTGAGCTGGCAAGAGCGACTGCTGCAAGAGGCCCAACAGGAGCGGGAACGGCTGGAAGCCGGTCGCGCCCGGATGGAACAGGAACGGCACACCGCCGAAGTCGCCATTGCCGAAGCTGAAAGCGCGTTGGCGCAACTGGCCGCATCGCTGGCTACGTTGGATGAAGACGACACGGCGGCGCAAGTGGCCGAGCGGCGCACCCACGCGGCCCTGCTGACCCAAGAGCACGCGAATCGCCGCGTATTGTTGGAGACCCGTCAACGGGAGCAGCAACGCCTGCGGCAGCAGCTCGCGGCTGAAGAGCAACGCTTGCGCGGATTAGAAAACGAACTGGGCGGGCTGGATGAGCAGCTCACAACGCTGCAAAGCCGGTACGCCGAAGAACGCGCCGCCGCCGAGGCGCTCGCCGGGCAGATTCCGCCGCTGGAGGCCGCACTCGCGCAGGTGGAGCAGGATCAATCCACGCGCGAGAAGCTGGAAAACGACGCGCGCCAGGCGCTCCGTGAGGCCGAGCAGCGACTCGCCCAGGTGGAGCTGGATGCGCGCCGCCGCGAGGATCAGGTGCAAAGTCTGCGCCGGGAGATCGAGGAATCGCTGGGGATTGTGGTGGGCGATTTGCCTGCCTCGTTCACGGCGCAGCAGCCCTTGCCGCTCACGGCCATTGTCTCGCCGTTGCCCATCGTGACCGAGCTGCCGGAGGGCGTGGAGCAGCAAATCCGCGACCTACGCACCCAGCTGCGCCAGCTCGAGCCGGTGAACTACAGCGCGCAGGAAGAGTACCAGGAATTGGCCGAGCGGCACGGCTTCTTGCGCGAGCAGCTGCTGGATTTGGAGAGCGCGTCGGCGCACCTGCGGGAGATCGTGGCGGAGCTCGATGGGATGATGGAGACGGCCTTCGAGACCACGTTCAAGGCGATTGCGGCGGAGTTCGTCACGATTTTCGAGATGCTGTTCAATGGCGGCACGGCCAAGTTGACCATCAGCGCGGAGAACGGCGACCAGGGCGGCGTGGAGATCATGGCGCGCCCGCCGGGCAAGCGCACCTGGGGGCTGGGGATGCTCTCCGGCGGCGAACGCACGTTGACCGCTGTGGCGCTGCTCTTCGCCGTGCTGCGGGTCAGCCCCACGCCGTTCTGCATCCTGGACGAGGTAGACGCGATGCTCGACGAGGCCAACGTGGGCCGCTTCCGCGCCCTGTTGCGCGAGCTGGGCCGCCAGACGCAATTTATCATCATCACACACAATCGCGGCACGGTGGAAGTCTCAGACACCATCTATGGCGTCTCGATGGGTGACGAGGGCGTCTCGCAGGTGCTCTCGCTGAGCCTGGAAGATTTGCCGCCGTCGGAAGTTATTTGAGTGGGATGTAAAACGTGATGCGTGAAACGTGAAGATAAACCGCTAACTGAAGGAAATCACATGAAGAGAGTCAAAGTATACGCACCGATTATTTTGTTTGCTGCATTCAGTGTGGTATCTTTGGGCATGGGTATTGTTAAATACAGCGAATTTCTAAAAATACATGGCTTTTTAGAAATTGATGCTGTTTTTATTGTGACAACCTTGGCTATTTCATTGATTATCCTATTAGATACGGCCAAACCAAAATCGTCTTGGAAATTAGCAGTGAGTGGGCTAATTCTTTGTGCGATTTGGCTGATTATGAGTTGGGTAGCATTCCCTAAAGACTTAAGGGTGTTGAATTTGATAGATGTGTTATGGTTCCCGATAGGCACAAGTGTATTTACCGGAACAACCTACAGACTCTGGCGACAAAGAGCAAGTTATCTGGAGGAAATCGTGTGATAAAAAAACCATCAACTCCATTCATAGTTTTCTTTGCTGTGCTGACGCTTTCCTCTTTAGTCATGTTCATCGCTGAGTCCCTGGCGTTCTTCAAAACTTGGGGATTTGTGGCGCCTGACATGGTCTTCATAGCCATTGCCTTCATTCTCTTCTTGTATTGTGTCGGCATAAAGATGATAAATACAAGAAAGTTGCCTCGGTCATTGGAGATGGGTGTGGTAATTCTGCTGATCGCATGGGTACTCGCAGATTGGGTAATATTCCCCAAAAATACGAGGATATCTGATTTGATTGACGCTTTGTGGCTTCTGATAGTTACAGGAGTATTTATGGGGTGGCTATATACATTCTGGAAGCAAATTCGGAATGCCGTTACTGAAGAACCGCAGCACAATAGTATAGACATTCAATAACGGCCACAGGTAAAAATCATCCGGCATCTTATCTCCCTATCTGCCGGCTACCGTTTACCGTTCTACCGACTAACCATGTTGATTCTCGATCTCAAACCCTTGCTCTTCGCGCTGCTGGTGCTGCTGATTGCGGCAGCGGGCGCACGTTGACCGCTGTGGCGCTGCTCTTCGCCGTGCTACGGGTCAGCCCCACGCCGTTCTGCATCCTGGATGAGGTGGATGCGATGCTCGATGAGGCCAACGTGGGCCGCTTCCGCGCCCTGCTGCGCGAGCTGGGCCGCCAGACGCAATTCATCATCATCACGCACAACCGCGGCACGGTGGAAGTCTCAGACACCATCTATGACGTCTCGATGGGTGACGAGGGCGTCTCGCAAGTGCTCTCCCTGAGCCTGGAAGATTTGCCGCCATCGGAAGTGATTTGAGTAGAATATGAAACGTGATGCGTGAAACGTGAAGATAAGCCATTATCTGGAGGAAATCGCATGAAGAAAGCTCGATTAATCACATCAATAGTTTTCACTTCTGTGCTGATGGTTTTCTCTTTGGTTATCTCCATCACTGAATCCCTGGCGTTTTTCAAAACTTGGGGATTTACAGCGCTTGATATGGTCTTCATAGCCGTTGCCTTAATTCTCTTCTTGCATTTCTTCCGTATAGAGATAGTATTTGCCTTCAAAAGAAAAACATCTCAGTTAATAGATATAAGTGGTTCTATACTGATGATTGCATGGTTACTCGCAGACTGGGTAATATTCCCCAAAGATTCGAGGATATCTAATTTGATTGATGCTTTGTGGTTTCTGCCATTCACAGGGTTGTTTATGGGGTGGCTATATACATCGTGGAAGCGAATTCGAAATATCGTTACCGAAGAACCGCAGCACAGTAGTGTAGATGTTCAATAGCAGCCATAGGTAAAAATCATCCGGCATCTTATCTCCCTTTCTACTGTCTACTGTCTACCATTTTACTGATTAACTATGCTCATTCTCGATCTCAAACCCTTGCTTTTCGCGCTGCTGGTGCTATTGATTGCGGCGGCGGGCGCGGGCGCGTGGCTGGCGCGTCGCCGGCGTTCCGGCAGTGTGTGGCTGAACGCGCTGGAAGGCGCGCCCTGTGGCCTGGTGTTGCTCGAAGGCGCGACGCTGGGCTACAGCAACGGCTACGCCCGGCGGTTACTGCATCTGCCCGATGGCATAACGGCGCTTCCGGCTGCTGATTGGACACCCCTGCTGGATGAAGATCGCGCAGCCGCGCGCCGCGATGCTGGTGGACACTATCGCACCGTAACCTTTACCTCCGGGCGGACAGCGCGCTGGTGGGTGACAGCCGGAGAGGGCCGCGATCTGGTGTTGCTGTTCGACATCACCGCGCAGCAGCAGACCGAGCAGGCGGCACGGGCGTTGGTGAACGATCTCTCGCACGAGTTGCGCACCCCGATTGCCACGCTGCTCACGCACATCGAAATCCTGGGGCTGGCGGATGTGGGCGAGGATGTGCGCCGCCAATCGCTGGGCGCGGCGCGCGATGAGGCGCAACGGATGACGCGGCTGGTCAATGCGATGCTGGAGCTAGGGCGGTTGGAGACTTCCGCGCCGCTCCCCAAGCGCCCGCTCGATGTGCTGACGTTGGTCGAAGAGGTGGTGCTACAAGTGACGCCGCGCGCGGTCGAGCAGCAGATGCAGGCGACGATAGAAGCCGATGCGCCGCTCCCGCTCGTGCCGGGCGACGATGACCGCTTGCGGCAAGTGCTCCTCAACCTGCTGGATAACGCGCTCAAATATGCCCGGCCCGGCGACCGCGTGGTGGTATCGCTGCACCGCGTGCCCAACGGCATCGCCTGCGCCGTATGCGATAGCGGCCCTGGCATCCCTGCCGAGCAGCTGCCCTACGTCACACGGCGCTTCTACCGCGCCGCGCCCGCATCCACGCCGGGCAGCGGGCTGGGGCTGGCGCTGGTGACGGAGATCCTGCGTCGCCATGACAGCGCGCTGGAGCTCGAAAGCCGCACCGAGGGCGAAACCGGGACCTGTGCGCGCTTCGTATTACCAACGTGAAACGTGATTGTTTTCACAGTTATGTAACACGAACCGTTGGGTTCGCGCGCGAAGCGGACGCTTCGCGGTACATCCTGCTCCAAGGTAGAAGATTTGACGAAGTTACGCACCTGGCGCTGGGGATTGCTGATGCTGGCGTTGCTGGCCGGATACTGGCTGCTGCCGATTTCCGGGCAAATCATCGTGCTGCCCGGCGATGAAGGAACACTACCCGGGCCGCGTTTCCAGCTCGACCCGCTCATTCCGCGACCCGGCGAGCTGGTCAAGGTCAGTGTCACCGATACCCAGCCCTGGACATTTGTGACGCTCACGGTGGCTGGTGAGGCGGCGTCTTCTGCGGGCTGGTCGCAACTGCCCGGCGGTGTATGGCGCTGGGATTGGACGTTCACAGCCCCGGCGCAACCGGGCTACGCGCTGGTCTTCTACCACGATTGCCACACCGGCTGCATCGAGCGGGGCCGCATCGCTGTCGGGCGGCAACCGGAGCGCGTCGCGCCGCCCACCACAATCCCCACCAAACTGTGCATGGTCTTCCCCAACCCGGAGCGCGATTGGCGCGGGCGCTCCGGCTGGGCTGTGGAGATCGCCTATGCCAGCCAGGTCGAAGATATGTATTGGGGCGTGGACGATTTGGCGACGCGGGTGGCTGCACAGCACGCGCAGGGCTTGCGCGTGCTGATCCGTGTGGAGTACGCCCAGCAGCAAAGCCTGCCGCCAGAGGGGGACTATCTGGCACTCGCGGAGTATCTACTGTTTGTGGAGCGGTTGGCCCGTGATGCGCGGCTGCGCGATGTGTACGGACTGGTCATTGGCAGCGATTTCAACACAGCGGAAGCTAACTCGCTGGCCGGGAGCCGCCCGGCGACGCCGGAGTGGTACGCTCGTCTTTTCAACGGGTACGATGAGGATGCCGCCCGCGACGACAATGTGGTGCAGCGGGTGCGGGCGGTCAATCCTAATCTGCGGGTCATCGTAGGGCCAGTGCGCCCGTGGAACACGGATGGGAACGGCGCGGAGCGCTACACGATAGATGCGCCGTGGCTCAACTACATGCACACGCTGGTTGCGCGGTTGGATGCGGGGGCGCAGGCGAAAGCCGCCGCCGGGATTCCGCTCTGTGCGCCGGATGGCTTCGATATACAAGCGCCGGGGCGACCCGATGCGCCCGAAATGCAGGGGCGCCCGCGCGCCGAAGAGCCGCGCTACGCTTTGCCGCGCGCGGCGTGGGGCGGCGCGCAAGCAGGCTTCCGCATCTACCGCGAGTGGCTCGACATCATCAACAGCGCGCCGAGCACACGCGGGTTGCCGGTCTACATCATTTCGACCAACACCTACGACCGGGAAGCGGACATCCCGCCCGCGCAAAACTATCCCCGCGGCTGGCTTACGATAGCGTTGGCTGAAGTGGACGCCGAACCCCAGATACAGGCGCTCTGTTGGTTCATGGATGATTTCCCGCACAGCGAACAGTGGGACTGGTTCAGCCTCACGCGCAAGCCGGGACGGCTGGTGGATGCGGCAGAGGAGTTCAACGCGCTGTTGCGGTGAGGCGTGATGCGTGAAACGTGATGCGTGAAACGTAATCAGAGATTTGCTCACGCATCACGTTTCACGTTTCAATCAAGGCTGCGCTGCGCGCCAGGCGGCGGAGTCGGGGGTGAAGAGCGGTGCGCCGAACTCTTCCACGCCAAATTGGACGATCGCTTCCTGTGCAGGCAGCGAGACTAACCAATCCATGAACAGGTTGGCGGTGGCGTTGTTGATGTGTGTACTCTTGTCCGGGTTGACCGCGATGACGCCGTAAGGATTGAACAAGCGCGTGTCGCCTTCAACGATGATGACTAGATTTAGCCCGGTGAGCGTGCGCGCCAGGTAGGTGGCCCGATCGCTGAGCGTGTAAGCCTGTTGCTCGTCAGCCATCGTCAACACTGCGCCCATGCCTTGCCCGGCGGACACGTACCACGCGCCTTCGGGCGTGATGCCGGCGGCCTGCCATAGGGACTTTTCCTTGCTGTGCGTGCCGGATTCGTCGCCGCGTGAGATGAAGGTCGCGCCGGCAGCAGAGATGGCTTGCAACGCAGCGGCCGCATTGTTGGTGCCACGAATACCAGCGGGGTCACTCGCCGGGCCGAGGATGACAAAATCGTTGTACATCACATCCTCGCGGCGGATACCGTGCCCATCGGACATGAACTGATCCTCGCTGGCGCGGGCGTGAACGAGCAACACATCCGCGTTGCCGTCCCGGCCCAGTTGGAGCGCCTGCCCTGTGCCAACGGCGACCACCTCCACCGTGACATTGTGCTCGGCCTCGAAAATCGGCAAGATGACATCGAGCAGACCAGAGTCCTGCGTGCTGGTGGTGGTCGCCAGCAACAGCTTCTGCGGTTCGGCGGGTGTCGCCGGAGCGCCACATCCACTCAGCAGCACACTGACCAACACCAGGGACAAAACCAACCATCGTAGCTTCTTCATGGAAATCAAAACCTCCTAAAAAATGTACGAATCTCGAATGGCGAATGGCGAATGGCGAATGGCGAATGGCGAATGGCGAATGGCGAATGATAATTCTAATGAAATTATTTACGCATTACGCATTACGTTTTAGTAAATCATCTCACCGCGCACGAAGGCTGCCGCGCGCGGGTCACGGGGCGCAGTGAAGAACGTCTCCGTATCGGCGGCTTCGATTACGCGCCCCTCTAGCAACAAAACCACGCGCTGCGCCAGGCGGCGCGCCTGGAACAGGTTGTGCGTCACCAGCACCAGGGTGGTGTGGTGGGTATGGTTGAGGCGTTGCACGCTGGCTTCGATCAAGCCCACATTGCAGGGATCGAGGTTGGCGGTGGGTTCGTCGAGCAGCAGCACATCCGGCTGGAGCGCCATGGCGCGGGCCAGGGCCACCCGTTGCGCTTCGCCGCCGGAGAGTGTGCGCGCAGGCTGCTCCGCCAGCGCTTCCAACCCCACTTCGCGCAACATAGTTTCGATTTGTGCACGGCCATTCCGCTCGCCGCGCAATTGCAGCCCATAGCGCACGTTGGCATACACGCTGCGATTGAGCAGCTGCGGCCGCTGGAAGACGGTTGTCACCCGGCGGCGCAGATCCAGCGGCGGCGTATCCTGCGGGCCAAACTCTTGCTCGCAAAAGCGCAGCGTCCCGCTGGTGGGCGGTTCGAGAAAATTCAACAACCGGAGCAGCGTGCTCTTGCCCGCGCCGCTCGGCCCAACAATGGCTACTACCTCGCCGGGGTAAATATCGAGCGCGTCCACTTCCAACACACAGCGCACGCCGTAGACGCGCGTGAGGTTTCCCAGATGGTAAAGCGGCGCGGTCATGCGTCCACCGTTTTGCCTTGCAAGCGCAGCATCGCCAGGTTGGCGAGGAACGCTAGCCCCAGTAGGATGATGCCGAGCGCAATGGCGAGATCGAACGCGCCCTTGCGCGTCTCCAGCACGATGGCGGTGGTCAAGACGCGCGTGCGGTGTTCGATGTTGCCACCGACGAGCATCACTGCACCGACCTCCGAGATGATGCTGCCGAATCCGGCAATGAGCGAGACGATCAGGCCCATGCGCGCCTCGCTGAGGATGGTCGCGGCGGCCTGCCAGGGGGTGGCGCCGAGCGCGCTGATTTGCTGGCGCAGTGCGGGGTCTATGCTCATCACGGCCACCATCGTGAATCCGGCGACGACGGGAAAGGCGATGATGGTTTGCGCGAGGATCATGGCGGAGGGGGTAAAAAGACGCGGCAGCCAGCTCCAATCCAGTTGCCCCAGCGGCCCACTGCGCGAGAGCAGCAGGTACACGAACAGGCCGATGACCACCGGCGGAAAGCCCATGCCGGTATAGACCAGGGCCATGAGCAATCGCCTACCGGGGAAACGGGTCAAGCCGAGCAACACGCCCAGGGGGATACCGATAAGGGCGCTGAAGAGCAGCGCTACGCCAGTGACGTACAGCGAGAGGCTAACGATTTCCGCCAGGGCTGGGTCGAAGGAAAAAATGAGACGTAGGGCCTCCATGAGGCCACGAATGATGAGATTCAAGACTCCTCACTTGTGTATACTTGCATGGGTGCAATTATATTTAACGTAGAGGGTTTGTCAAACGTGAAACGCATAAGAGTACAGCGCAATGTCATTAGTTTAGGGCATAGACCTGGCAGGTTTCCAGGCCTTAAGCCTGCAAAACGTCGTTATTCACCGGCAAAATACTGCCCCACCCAATTTGTGCAAAACCTGCCAGGTCTTAACTTAATGACATTGATGTGAAATCCAATGGTCAAAAACGGCGTTTTGCAATCGCGCGAAAGCGTGGCACAATAGGCATTATGGGCAAACAAGTGCGAATACAACCTGATCTGGAAGCCGAAAGCGAGTTTTGGGTGCGAGGCTTACGTCACGTTGCCGGGGTGGATGAGGCCGGGCGCGGTTGCTGGGCCGGGCCAGTCTTTGCGGCAGCGGTCATCTTACCGCTCGTTGCAGTGCCACCGGCGGCGCTGTCCGGTGTGCGCGACTCCAAACAGCTCTCCGCCCGGCAGCGCGAGGCGCAATGGGCGCTTATCCACGAAGTAGCATTGGCGGTGGGCGTAGGGCGCGCTGAGGCGGCGGAGATTGATGCGCTGGGTATTGTTCCAGCGACGCGCCTGGCGATGCGGCGCGCGCTTGAATCGCTCACGCCTGCGCCACAGGCGCTCATCATTGATGCGCTGCGCCTGCCAGAGATCGCGCTACCGCAAACGGCCTTTCCCTACGCCGACGCACGCTCGCTCTCGGTAGCCGCTGCGGGCATCATCGCCAAAGTGAGCCGCGACCGCTGGATAACAACCGTCGCCGAGGTGGAGTTCCCCGGCTACGGGCTGGCGCAGCACAAGGGCTACGGCACGCAACAGCACGCGACGGCATTGGCTGAGATTGGCCCTTGCAGGCTGCATCGCTTCACCTTTGCGCCGGTGAAACGAGAGAGCGACAGAGAGAAAAAGCGGGAAGGCGAAAAAGCGAACAGACGGGTGGATGAGTAATATGCACGTAGTATTTGTTGGACCATTTGGAATGCGCCCGCGCGGCACAATGAGCGTCCGCGCCTTGCCGTTGGCGCGGGCATTGGCGGCACGGGGACACACGGTCACGCTGTTACTGCCGCCCTGGCAGAATCCCGAAGACGCCGGGAAGGTGTGGGAATCCGACGGCGTGTATGTGGAAAATATGTCGCTGCCACGCGGCATCCCCGGCTGGTTCCACCTGTGGTTGACGATGGCCCTCACGCGCCGGACACTCGCGTTACAACCGGACATCGTCCATGTCTTCAAGCCGAAGGCGTATGCGGGACTCACGCACTGGCTGCTGCGCGCGCTCCGGCGGCGACTGCCGATAGTGGTGGATACGGATGATTGGGAAGGGCCGGGCGGCTGGAACGATCTATCCCCCTATCCGCCGTTGCTCAAGCGTTTTTTTACCTGGCAGGAGCGCTGGGGCTTGACCCACGCGAGTGCCGTAACGGTCGCCAGCAGGGCGCTGGAGACGCTGGTGTGGAGTCTGGGTGTACCGCCGCGCCGGGTAGTCTATCTGCCCAATGGCGTGGCTTGGGCCGGATTGCCGGTGAAGCCGGCCCCGCATCGCCGCCCCACCCTGCTACTCTACACGCGCTTCTTCGAGTTCGATCTGGAGCGGCTGTGGGGGGTATTGTGGCAGGTGCGCGACGCACTCCCGGAGGCGCGGGTGTGGGTGGTGGGCCAGGGCTTTGCTGGCGAGGAGCTCGAACTGATGGCATTGGCGCGGGATGCCGGATGGCGCATCGCGCGCGAGCCGGACGCGGAGGCCGATCTGGTCTACGCCGGGTGGGTCGCTCCCGAAACGCTGCCCGACCACTTCGCGCAGGTGGATGTGGCGCTCTATCCCTTCAACGATACTCTGGTCAACCGCACCAAATGCCCGGTAAAATTGCTCGACCTGCTGGCAGCAGGTGTGCCGGTGGTGGGCGAAGCAGTGGGCCAGATCAGCGATATGATTGTTTCCGGCGAAACGGGGCTGGTAATGCCGCCGCATGACGAGCCGGGGCTGGTGTGGGCGCTGCTCTCGCTGCTGGGCGATGCAGATCGCCGGGCGGCAATGAGCGCGCGCGCCGCCGCCGATGTGCGCGCGCGGTTCGGATGGGCGCAGCTCGCGCGAGCAGTGGAAGAAGTTTATGGGACATTGGTGAAACAGGCGGACATCAAACGTAAAACGTAATTTTCTACCGTACATCTAGATTAAAAACACGGCACATGGTAAAATCCCCCTTA